>NZ_QGKM01000006.1:70045-104053 GCF_003172875.1 Leucothrix pacifica
TCTTCAACTGCTGCAACAACTTCTTCAGCCTTCTCTTCTTCGACTGCTGCTACAACTTCTTCGGCCTTCTCTTCTTCGACTGCTGCTACAACCTCTTCAGCCTTCTCTTCTTCAACCGCTGCAACCACTTCTTCAGTCTTTTCTTCTTCGACTGCTGCTACAACTTCTTCAACTTTCTCTTCTTCAGCGTCAGCAACAACTTCATCAGCTTTATCCTGGAAAGGACCCGGAGGTGGAGGTGGTAAATCACCCGATGCTTCTGCAACCTCTTCCGTTGCCTCAACAACAGCTTGCTCTGTAGCAGACGTTTCTGATGTTGCTTCAGCAACAACTGTTTCAGCTGACTCAGCAACAACGACTTCTTCAGCGTCACTTGCCGCATCGGTAACAGCAGCCGCTTCGGCCTCAACCGCATCACCTGCTGTTGTCTCAGCAGTCTCTGTCACTGTTGCTTCAACTTCTGTAACTTCTTCTGTTACGACATCTTTCGCATCATCACCTGCAGCTGCAACAGCCGCCACGGCTGCAGTCGCAGCGCCAGCAACACCTGCGGCTACTTCAGCACCCGCATCACTAACTGCATCTTTTGCATCGGCAACAGCAGCACCGTCCAATGAAGGTACTTCAGGGGCCATTTCCACTGCTTTCTCAACAGTTTCTGAAACAGCGGTTTGCACTGTGTCTACAGCACTCCCGGCATCAGCTTTAACTGTTTCAACAGCAGCAGTTGCTTCAGTCTTCACGTCTGTGACAACCTGTGAAGCTGTTTCTGTTACCGCCGAGGTAGCTTCCTCAGTCTTAGCTACAGTTGATTCAACCGCGTTTTGAGCAGTATCAGCAACTTCACTATCCGGACCTGTAACTATGATGGCGCCAGAAGCAAGAACTGTAGCAGCAGTAACTGCCAAGACACCTTTATGCATCGATTTCATAACGTTTCCTTCATGCTAAAATTTTTTTAGTATCCACCGTGAGCAGTGCACGACCATGAACTTTCGTATTCCTCTAGTGAGAACTCAAATAGTCATCGCTAAGCAATTGTTCCACACACTAAGAGCAGATAACGGGATTATCCACTCAATGAATTTATAATAATTCAGGGATTTAGTCGCTGGAGCATTACCATATGGTTCATCTATTTTTATACTGCAGCCATTATAGACAAAACTTCGCCTAGTTGTCGCCTTCGATTCAGGAAATATTCACGACACTTGCAAATTATTTCGATTCGAAAGCGACATCTACAACGATAAGCCTCAATAATAGAGTGGAAATACGCGTCGCACGTTTCCCCATTGCTCATGGGTGAGCTTTAACTCGATACCAAGTGGCAGTTCATTCTTAGCCCACTCTGTTTCGTTTTCTCCTTCTGCCGACAAAAAGGCAAAGCTAACCTCATTAACTTCAGTCAATAAGTTCATTGTCAATGGCTCCGCGTCGTTATGGTCAACATGGTTCCAACTCATGCGCTGTAATGTATTATCCTCCAATACATAACGCACACGCTGCAAGCTACTTCGGTTCAAGTCTGTAGGGTTTGAGTTACCGGCCCGAGTAAACTCCATTAAACCAGTATCATAACCACCATCTGACTTTAACGCCGGAATCAACTCGGAATAACCCGTATTCCTCGGCCTTAGAGTCATCTGTCGTAAATCTTTTTCAATAAAAACCAAGCTACGCTGAAGCTTCTTTAGCGCCGTTTCATGCTCCAACGAATCCCTGTCATGATTCATGATTGAGACTAAACCGGTATAAGCAACTACCGTCATTAAGGAAAATATTGCTACTGAAACCAGTAATTCAACCAGCGTAAAACCTGATTCAGAACGAGATTGGTTCATAGTTTAGCCACAAAGCCCGTGACTGATGCCGTCAAATCATCGTCATCAGCATCTTCCAGACGAACATCGATGGTCACGCGCAGAACATTGTCATCGGGTGTTTTTTCTGCGCGTTGCTCCCAGATCCATGTGCGCTGCATCATCTCTTCCTTACCACTTTCCGAGCGTACAGGCCACTGTCGACGCAATTTTACCGTTGACAGCTGATTAAGCCCCACCCATTGAGCAGCAGTACTGTCTACCAATATTCCACCATTGCGCGCAGCATCCAACATCACCTTAGATACCGTACCCAAAGCGGTTGCAACAATGAGGAGTGCTATTAACACTTCAATTAAGGTAAACCCGGCCTTGTCCTTTAAACCTGAAGAGACTCTACTCTGACTCATTAAAGCTCTCCCGCTTCAACTCACCCAGAGGGTCGTACTCTAGTGTAGAGTAGATCTCCTCAGACAATGATAATTGATAGGTGAAAGGAGTGATTTCTCCACTAGAGAGAAACAGCAGCTTCGGAGCGGGCACTTCACCATCAAGAGAATCTTCAACAATCAACTCCTGACCTTCTACCGATGCCAGCTGCCGGAGAAACTCGGGTATCTTTTGAGCCTGAAGTGGCTGTTCTTCTATCAGCTCCCAGCCAGACTTACCACGTTGCATGAAACGATACTCACCCTCATCCACAACTAAGCCCAAATCCTGAGACTGCAGAACAGCATGTGTTTGGGCGTAAGAAACTCTGGACTCAAAACGATCTAGCTCTTCAAACAACAGCTCTTGCTTATCTCCCGGCAAGTACGGTAGTACAACAGAAGTGAGCAGCCCCATAATAGCAATTACCACCATCAGCTCGATGAGAGTATAACCCTGCTGATGATGGTGAATTGAAAATCGGTGAGGCCTAGACATCAACATAAAAGTGACGTCTTACAGCTGCCAACTACCAATATCATCATCGCTTTTACGACCATCAGGGCCAAAAGACATAATATCGATATCATCGTGAACACCCGGATTAAGGTACTGATAAGGATTACCCCATGGATCAACAGGAATTGATTCCAACTCTTGTTTCCAGCGGCTGCTTGGCTCAGGAGACCCCGTTGGCTTGGTGACCAGCGCCTGCAAGCCCTGCTCCGTACTTGGCAAATTGAAGTTTTTTAGCTTGTAGAAACCAAGAGCTCCCTTAATGCGCTTAATTTCTGTTCTTGCCACATCTTCCTGAACACCAGAAAACTTATCAATCACGTTAGGTGCGACGATTGCCCCGATAATCGCAATGATAGTTACTACTACGATGATTTCCAACAAAGTAAAACCTTTCTGCAAAGAAGGTCTACGCATATTTCCTGTTCGCATTTATCTGAAACCTGTTATTGTTTAAAATTTATCTAATTAAGGCATTTTGCCACAGTTGCCGTACTTTCCCAAAGCCATGAATACCAAACTCACCTTAGCTGTATTGATAGTGACTCTACTGAGCTTTAGTCTGCAGTGGTGGCAACCCGACTTTATTTATGTCAAAAACTCAGTCAATCATGGTGAGTGGTGGAGAGTTATTACGGGTCAATTCGTACACACCAACTGGCCACATTTCGCATTAAATATTGGCAGCCTGATTCTATTCGCCTTGCTATTCTATAATACGATTCGTGTCACAACCTTTACGATAAGTTTATTTTTATTAGTATTGAGTATTGGCTTATGCATTCACCTGTTTGAGCCCAGAATACACTGGTATGCGGGACTCTCTGGTGCAATCTATGGATTATACATCATTGGTGCGCATACCGCTTATCGGGCGGGAGACAGGTTAGTTGGCTCTGCTGTCTCGATATTGGTGATTGGCAAAGCAGTCTATGACCACTGGGCCGGCCCTCTTCAAAACAATGCTGAACTCATCGGCGCGCGCGTTGTTACCGAATCTCATTTATACGGTATCGCCACAGCAATCGTGATGATTGGGCTTGCTAGCCTCTATCGACTGACTAGCAAACCCACAAGCCATTAGCTTTGTGATTCACGCGCGACGGCTCTGTAGCCGATATCATCACGATAATAAACGTTATCCCAGCTGATTTGATGTGTCAGCGCGTATGCTTTTTGTTGCGCCTCCGTGACACCCTTCCCCAGACCCACAGCACATAGCACCCGACCACCCGAAGTCACTACATCATTACCTTGCGCTTTAGTACCTGCATGGAATACTTTAGCGTCATCCGCTGATTGTGCTGGTAAACCGTTAATCACAGTACCTTTCGCGTAATCCATTGGATAACCGCCTGCCGCTAAAACTACACCTAAAGCTGCACGTGAATCCCATTCACTTGTTGCCTGATCTAAAGAGCCATCCAGTGCATGATCCAGTAGTTCAACTAAATCCGACTGTAGACGCATCATAATTGGTTGCGTTTCCGGATCACCAAAGCGTACATTGAACTCAAGCACCTTAATTTCACCATCAGGCGATACCATCACGCCGGCATACAAGAAACCGGTAAATGAATTACCCTCTTCAGCCATGCCTTTAATCGTCGGCTCAATCACTTGCTGCATAATCCGGTCGTGGATCTCAGGCGTCACGACTGGCGCTGGAGAGTAAGCACCCATACCACCCGTATTAGGTCCCAAATCACCATTATCTCTGGCTTTATGATCCTGAGAACTCGCCATTGGCATGCTGTGAACACCATCAGAGACAACGATAAAGCTCGCTTCTTCACCTGTCAGGAACTCTTCAACTACCACCCTATGCCCGGCATCACCAAACGCATTACCTGCGAGCATGTCATGAATCGCATCAATTGCTTCCTGCTCTGTCTGCGCGATGATGACGCCCTTACCCGCCGCTAAACCATCCGCTTTTATCACGATTGGAGCGCCAACAGACTTGACGTACTCAACCGCAGCATCAATTTCAGTAAAATTTCCGTAAGCAGCTGTCGGTATATTATGTCGAGCCAAAAAGTCTTTAGTGAATGCCTTAGAACCCTCTAACTGAGCAGCAGCCTGTGTCGGACCAAAGCACCTCAGACCCGCTTCCATGAAACGATCAACAATACCAAGCACTAATGGCGCTTCCGGACCAACTACAGTCAGAGCAATATCATTTTCTTTAGCAAATGCCAGCAATCCATCCAGATCATCAGATGCAATCGCGACATTCTCAATGTTTGCTTCCAATGCTGTCCCGGCATTACCAGGGGCAACAAATACCTGAGTAACTTTAGATGACTGAGCTATCTTCCATGCCAACGCGTGCTCACGTCCACCATTACCTACGAGTAGTACCTTCATGCTTTTTCAATCCGCTAAAAATCAACGCGCATACTATAACTGAATTCATGACAGTGGGTAACTTTTGCTTTCAGGCTTAGGCCTCAATGCTGATACAATCCTACTTTTAACTCCATCTGTAACCGATTATGCAAGTAACTCTAGCTAACCCTCGTGGTTTTTGTGCCGGCGTAGATCGCGCCATTGACATCGTTGACCGTGCCATTGAGCTACTCGGTGCGCCTATCTATGTCCGCCATGAAGTCGTACACAATAAATTCGTAGTCGACAACCTACGTGACAAAGGGGCTGTCTTTGTCAACGAGCTTGACGAAGTACCGGATGATTCAACGGTTATTTTTAGCGCACATGGTGTATCCAGAAAAGTGCAGGATGAAGCTAAGCGTCGTGGCCTCAAAGTTTTTGACGCAACCTGCCCATTAGTGACTAAAGTTCACATGGAAGTGGTTCGCTACAGCCGTGAAGGTCGTGAAACGATACTGATTGGTCACCGTGGACACCCGGAAGTTGAAGGCACCATGGGCCAGTATGATGATAGCTTTGGCGGAGCAATTTATCGTGTCGACTCTGAAGAAGAAGTGAATGCATTGGAGATTGAAAACCCTGAACAGATTGGCTTTGTGACTCAGACCACACTTTCAGTGGACGATACCAATATGATTATTGAAGCACTAAAGAAACGCTTCCCTTCTATTCAGGCACCTAAGAAGGACGACATTTGTTACGCCACTCAAAATCGTCAGGACGCTCTGAAAAACTTAGTCGACAATTGTGACTTGGTATTCGTGGTTGGTTCACCAAATAGCTCTAATTCAAACCGACTCAGAGAGATTGCTGAGAAGCGGGGCGTCCCAGCCTACTTAATCGATGGCGCTGATGATATTCAGGCTGAGTGGTTAGATGGCAAACAAAATATTGGACTGACGGCCGGTGCATCAGCACCTGAGGTATTGGTTCAGCAAGTGACGCAAAAGCTCACGGAAATGGGTGCAAACGTAATGCCTGACACCCAAGGAATCGTTGAAACTGTTTCTTTCGTACTTCCTAAAGAGTTACGTCAGACAAGCAATTAGGGGACACTGACTAATCTCGCCCTGCCTGTGATTGATACGGTAATTCGCTTGCGAATATCATCAGAGGCAGGGCCGATGTTAAAGGTTGTATTCGTGGAACGTCCTGAGAACTGGTAAGTCAATGAATCGGTCGCTTGCGCAGAGGAAATTGAAATACCTTTGATTGGTCCATGAACTCTGATTATCTTATCCGGATCGTTAGTACCATCACCATCCAAGTCACAAGTAGTGACAGTTTTGGTGATAACACCATCCCCATTACAGTCAGTAAAAATTATCCAACCATGCGAATAGTCGTCTAATGATTTAGAACACGCTGTGTTGTTGCTACTGGTACAGAGACTTACCGAAATACTTCGTTTCGCCGCTTCACTTCGGGTAAGCATTAATGCTGATAGAAAGTCGTTTGAAGACGATGAAACACGGTTGTTTTCAACCATGCTGGTGAAACCGGGTATTGCAATGCTAGCCAGGATAGCCGCAATACTAATTGTGATAAGCGCCTCGATTAGGGTAAAACCAGAAGCTCGGCTAATTGTTGTTTTCATTATTATATTCCCATTATGAGCCTAGCCGATTATACCCAACTCCATGCAAGACTTGGGCACCAAAAGACGAGCGGCATCACAAAAGCCTTATTGCCGCCAGAACACCGGAGTCAACACCACCAACAAAGTAAAGATTTCAAGGCGTCCCAGTAACATTGAAAACGATAATAACCACTTCGCGAAGTCATTAATTCCCGCATAATTGTTGGCGACATCACCAAGCCCCGGACCAAGATTGTTAAGCGTCGCTGCAACTGCCGAAAATGCCGTGACCTGATCTAAACCACTCGCCATCAGTAGTAACATAAACAATACAAAAATACCGATATATACCGAGAAGAACCCCCAGACTGCTTGCATGACATTATCAGGCACCGGTTTGCGGTTGAGCTTTACCGATATGCGGGCGCTCGGGTGTATTAAACGTAATACCTCCCGCATGCCTTGCTTAATTAACAACAGCACACGCACCACTTTCATCCCACCCGCCGTTGACCCTGCGCACCCGCCCATAAAACTTGAAAAAATGAGTAACACAGGAAGAAAGGATGTCCAGTAAACATACTCTGAGGTAGTAAACCCGGTCGTAGTAATCATTGAAACCACTTGGAACAATGATTTATAAACCGTTTCACCGAGCGTACTAAATTGATTTTCGATATACAGATAGACAATACACACCAAGCTAATCGCAGCCACACAATAGAGATAGAAGCGTAATTCAGAATCCTGAAAATACAGTTTTGGATTACGTTTTCGCCAGACTAAAAAATGCAGACTAAAGTTCGCACTAGAGAGCAACATAAAAACGATCGCAACGGTATCGATAGCGTCACTTTTAAAATACCCCATACTGTCGTCATGCGTCGAAAAACCACCAATAGCGACTGTCGAAAAGCTATGCCCTATGGCATCAAACCAGGTCATACCTGCGAGTTTGTAAGCAATGGCGCACACTAACGTAAAACCAAAATAGATCAGCCATAACAATTTGGCTGTTTCTTTAATTCGGGGTGTTAGTTTGGAGTCTTTTATCGGCCCGGGACTTTCCGCCCGGAATAACTGACTACCACCAACACCCAATATTGGCAGGATAGCCACCGCCAATACGATAATCCCCATCCCACCAAGCCATTGCAACTGTTGTCTGTAAAACAAAATTGAATAAGGCAAATTATCAAGGTTAGTGATAACAGTTGCACCCGTTGTGGTCAGTGCAGAGATCGACTCAAAAATAGCATCAGTCACTGAGATTTCTAACTGACCTGAGAGAATAAGCGGCAAAGACCCGCTAACACCAAGCACGCCCCAAAACAGAATAACGACAAGGAAGCCATCGCGTAAGCGTAATTCGTTACTAGACTGCCTGAAGGGATACCACGTGACCGCACCCGCAATCAATAAAGCAAAGAACGCTTCGACAAAGGGCATCACATCTGAATCATTGTATATCCATCCCACGATCACCGGAAACAGCTGAGTAAAACTGAATAACATCAGCAGCAGCCCAAGAATCCTTATGATCACAGAAAATTGCATAGCGTTTAAATAAAGCCCATGCCAACCTGAAACAGCTTTTCAATAACCGGTATATAGCGTTTGTCAGACAAGAACAGAATCACATGGTCATTTTCTTCAATCACGACGGAGTGACTTGGCAGAACCACTTTATTCTCTTTCACTACAGCGCACACCGTGGAGCCTGGCGGTAGTTTGAGTTTTTTGAGCGTTCGTCCCACTACACGTGAAGTCTTTTCATCACCATGTGCCACTACTTCGATCACCTCAGCGGCTCCCCGACGCAATGCATGCACTGACACAATATCACCACGTCTCACATGGGCTAATAAGCCACCCAATGTGATTTGTTGGGGTGAAATAGCCATATCAATGATGCCACTCTCTACTAAATCCACGTAGCTCGGTCGATTGACTAGTGCCATGACTTTTCTCGCGCCTAAGCGCTTCGCTAGCATGGCAGAGAGAATATTCGCCTCATCATCATCTGTCACGGCGCAGAAGACATCCATATTACTGATATCTTCCTCTTGCAGCAGATGCTCATCCGCCGCATCCCCTTCCAGCACCAAGGTTTTGTCCAAACGCTCAGCCAGATAACCTGCCACATCGGAACTCTTTTCGATGATCTTAACCTGATAACGCTCTTTCTCCAGCAGTCCGGCAAGGTTCCCACCAACATTGCCGCCACCGGCTATCATAATTTTTTTATAGGGTTTTTCAGCGATGCTTAATTCACTCATTACAACACGAATGTGCTGCATACTGGCAATCACAAAGATCTCATCATCCACCTCAATGACCGTATCACCATCGGGCAATATCGCTTTTCCATTACGGAAAATTGCAATAACCCTCACATCAACGTCGGGCATGTGATCGGCAAACTCACGAATCTGATGATCGATCAGCTTACCACCGTATTGTGCTCTGAGAGCAACCAACTGCACATTACCATTAGCAAAATCAATCACCTGCAACGAGCCGGGATTGGCAATCAGGCTATATACATGCTCTGTGATCAACCGCTCCGGACTGATCAACACATCAATAGGAATCGCTTCTTTTGAGAATAACTCGGGATGATCCAGATAGCTGGCTGAGCGCACCCGTGCGATTTTGGTCGGTGTGTGGAATAGCTGATAAGCCACCTGACACGCTATCATGTTGACCTCGTCACTGCTGGTAACGGCGATCATCATATCCGCATTCATGACATTGGCATTTTCCAAAACATCAGGATGTGAAGCATTCCCCTGATAGGTGTCAATATCCAGCTTTTCACGTAAATGACGCAGGCGCTCTGCATCATTATCGATGACGACAATATCATTATCTTCAGTCGCCAGACTATCCGCCAGAGAGCCACCTACTTGCCCTGCTCCGATAATGACAATATTCATTGATTATTTACTAAACTGCTTAGGGTCAATATTTAGTGAGCGCATCTTACGGTACAAGTGCGTTCGCTCCATTTGAACACGCTCAGCAAGTTGACTGACGTTACCACCGCATTGTTCTAACTGATAACTCAGGTAATCATGCTCAAACTGCTCTCGCGCCTGACGCAGCGGCAATTCAAACAATCTAATCGGCAACTGCTCCACGCCCTGACTAAAAATAGGAATACTTCTACCCAGAACCTCTTCAACCTCTTCCTGAGTGATTTCTGTATCTGTGCCTAATATCAACAGGCGTTGCACCAGATTTCTCAGTTCACGAATATTACCGAGCCAATGATAATTACGCAGGTAATTCTGGGCCGCCACGGAGAAATGACGGTAAGACAAACCATCCAATGCAATCAGGCGATCCACATAGAAGTTTAATAGCTCTGTGACATCTTCAGGGTGCTCTCGCAGAGGAGGAATCACCAGCGGTACAACGTTGATCCTGAAATACAATTCTTCAGAAAACTGTCCTGCATCCACATCATCACGCAAATCATGCTGAGCCGACACAACCAAGGACGCCTGAAAATCGATCTTAGTCTGACCACCGATTCGGGTGTACTGCTTATCTCTCAACACTAATAAAAGGGCTTGCTGAGCCTCTGCATCGAGCGCAGGAATATCGCAAAGGTAGAGCGTACCACCCTGTGCTTCATCAAAGAGTCCGGGCGTTACCTTGCCATCCTCTTCTTTACCGAACAGCTCTTCAAGCAACGCTTCACTGCTAAATGAGGACACAATCGCCTTAACAAAGGAGTTATTTGCACGATCACTTTTACTATGAATATATCGCGCAAATACCTCTTTACCGACACCTGACTCGCCATACAAGATCACGACGACGTCGGTATACTGGGAGATTCGCTCTGACTGTAAACGCAGCTCTCGCATTATCTGCCCTGAACCAATCGGCTCTGAGGGCGCTAATACTTGCTTTTTTAAGCCTTTATTTTCCTGCTCGAGCTGACTGGATTTCAGTGCGTGATCGACCGACAGCAGTAACTTTGCCATCGATAGCGGCTTCTCAATGAAATCATAAGCACCAAGGCGCGTTGCTTCCACAGCAGTCTCAATGGTGCCGTGACCTGACATCATGATGACCGGAGAATTTAATACGCCACTCTCATACCAACTTTTAAGCAAAGAAATCCCATCTTCACCCGGCATCCAGATATCTAACAGAATAAGTTCGGGCCGACTGACTCTCACCTGCTCACGTGCTTGCTCAGCTGTCTCAGCAACAACAACCTGATACCCCTCGTCTTCCAGAATTTCACTAACGAGCTGGCGTATATCCGGCTCATCATCGACGACTAAAATTCGGTGTTTTTCCGTCATTTTAAGAGACATCTTTAACCTCATCGGCTATTTTTTTAGTTAATTCCAGCCCAGCATCAACTGGGAAGTAAACGCTGATTGTAGCGCCTTTTTGCTCATTATTCCGAGCAACCACTCTGGCAGAATGTTCCTCGACAATCTTTTTGACAATCGAGAGTCCTAAGCCTGAACCTTTTTGCTTACTACTGACATAAGGCTCAAATAGTCTTGGCAGTACCTCTGCTGGAATTCCGGGGCCACTATCAGTAATACTAAGCTCAACCTCAAGTTTGCCTTTCGCATCCTCAACAGAGCGTGTTGCAATCTTCACTTCGCGCTGATCACACGCTTCATCAAACGCCTCAAAAGCATTTTTTAGCAAATTAACGACTAATTGCCGTATGCGACCTGAATCCAGATGAAGCTCAGGTATTTCTTTTGAATCAACAACAACAGTGACACCCTGATCATTCACTGCATATAACTCTGACACCTCGGTCACTAATGCATTAAGATCAATCCGTTGTAACTGTAGCGCGGGAGCACGCGCGTAATCACTAAACGCATCCACCATTCCCTTCAAGCTATCCACCTGATTCACAATGGTACGACTCATTCTTTGCAGTAAATCAGCTGACTTCTCACTCAACTCAGGGTGAAGCCGGTGCTGCAATCGCTCTGCTGATAAGCGAATGGGTGTCAGAGGATTCTTTATTTCATGCGCTAAACGCCGCGCCACTTCACTCCATGCCGCTTCATGCTCCGCCTGAACCACATCGGTAATATCCTCCAATACCAACACATGTCCGGCCGAACCATCAATCAACTGGGGTAATGCGGTACCTCGGCATACCAGCATTTGTCTACCGGTATTTAATAATAAACTAACTTCACATTGCCACTCTTTATCATGACGCTCCAGATGAGGTGTAACCTCTTTGAGTAATGGTTCTAATATCTCGTACCCAAGTCCTACATCAAACAAACTACGGTTAATGAAATCCGAGAGTGGCACTCCCAGTACATGCTCGGCTGCTGCATTGATCCGGCGAACCACATATTTATCATCAATTGTAATAACACCCGATGTTAAGTGGTCCAGCACAACATTTAGGTAATCATGTTGACGCTGAACCTGCTGCTGACTTTGCTCACTCTCGTGACGCGCATCAGACAAACGCGTTGTCATGGTGTTAAACGAACGCGCTAATAAACTAAAATCATCTTTATCGGATACTGGCAATTTTTTCTGCAGGTTTCCGGAAGCAACGGCTAGAGTACCTTCCAACAACTTACGTACAGGGGTTGTAAGACGTTTGGAATACAGAAAAGCAGCCCATACAGAGAATAGTATAGACAAAACCATAATCAGAAACAGGGTTAAACGGAAGCTTTGCTTAATTAAACCTCGTTGATAATTAATATTCTGATATTGGTTACGGGCTTCCTGCACATTGCTGGACAAGCGCTGCTCGCGATCCGAAAAAGGAAACAACGCCGTTAGTACCAAGGTGGTTCGGGTTGAGTTTGGCCTAAGCGTGATGGCTACACGTGAGTACAGACTATCCCCACCGACGTATTCCAAACGATTCATGTATCCACGACTTGCCAGACTTCGCATGATTTCATCTGCCGGAAAATGCGGGATGATTGTACCAATTTCCTGATTATCACCACTGTAGACCAATACACGATTATTTTTTCCGAGCAGCACCATTTCAAAAGCGCCGAGTTGACTCATGCGTGATTCGATTTTACTCGCATAATCTAATTCATCAGTCACAGTAAGCTCACGAGCCACCTTCTCAACATCATAAAGATGCTGGCGCATGCGAACCGTTAGGGAACTCCGGGCTAACTCCAAAGAATCATCCAGAGCACTCTCAATTTTAATATTGAACCAATTATCAATCCTGTCCCCCAAAAAATTCATTGAGAAATAAGTCACAATCAATACTGGGATGATGGTCAGAATTGAGAACGCCATCATTAGCCGCAATGTGAAACGCGACCCAGCCTGCTGAGTTCGCAGCCGGGTAATAGCCTGATACAGATTAAACAGTATCAGAAAGCTAAGAATTAGGATGATGGCTATATTTAATGGTGCAAGCCAGCCAATGATTCCGTCAGACGTCTCCGGATTACGTGTTGAAAGATTTAGAATTGCCAACGAAATTGCCAGCAAAATCGCAGTCAGGACTACCGGTAGTATTTGAAAAAAGAGTGTCCTTACTGCAATGGCCACGAAATGACCTCACTACTCAGACTATATTGATCGCTAAACAATGATTGAATTTTAAGTGGTAAACGCAATGTTGAGGGTGACAGGCGCACCCCCATAAACAAATAATGGTTACCATCCAGTGTATTCATCGATAGCCCAGGTAATTTGTAATTGACAATATGCCCCATATTGCGCAATGCCGTTGATAAAGACCGGTAATTCCAGTTTTCATTCGTGTCATTGCGTGTAAGTAGGAAATGCCTGCTCAGAGCATGGTATTTCAACTGGTAATTGATGGAGCTTAACGAGTCAGTTTTATTCCACCACCAGTTTCGGTGCTCACCCAAACCGAAATAAATACCTGTTTTAAGGACCACACCATTCATCAACGCCTGCTCCAGATAAGGCGTGAGTTGAAAATCAATTTGCGCACTAACCAGATACACATTATTGATTGAGTCAACCTGATAAATAGAATGTCGTTTGAAAAAAATCCCTTCTTCAGCAAAACCGTGCTGGGTCAGGAGCATAATCAGCAGAACTGGCTTGATGATGAATCTGGCTATCGACCTTTGCATATTACTGTTTTTCTAAAACCGCGTAATAAAAACCATCCATAGCATCCATTCCCGGCAACACCTGTCTTCCGTATTGCTGCGCGAGTCCCCATTCAGCCTCAATCGGCTTAATCACTACTTCTGGTGTTGCTGCTAAAAACGCAGCGATAATGTCTTCATTTTCCGCTGGTAGAATAGAACAGGTTGCATAAACCAAGCGGCCGCCTGGCTTCAGAATATTCCACATACTCCTCAAAATAGACGACTGCTGCTCGTGTAACTGCGCAATATCCTCTTCCCAGCGTAATACCTTGATATCAGGATGACGACGAATGACACCAGTTGCCGAACAAGGTGCATCCAGAAGAATCCTGTCAAAACCTTGCTGTGCCCAGTCACTTGGCTCGTTAGCATCACCTAATATAATTGTTGCCTCAAGACCCAATCTTTCAAGGTTCTCACCGATCCGGATCAATCTGGTTTCTGTATTATCAATAGCAACCATATCTAAACCAGCGGTGTGTTCTAACATATGCCCTGTTTTACCGCCCGGTGCCGCGCAAGCATCCAATACCCGCATGCCCGTTTCGGCCTGAACCAAAGACGCTGCAATTTGTGCAGCAGCATCCTGAACGGAGACATAGCCCTCGTTAAAACCGGGTAATTCAAACACGCTCATCGGACGCTCTAAAATCAGCGCTGACTCCACCGTAGGATGTAGTGTGCTCTCAATATCCTCAGCCTGTAAACTTGCCTGATATTCCTCGCGAGTATTCTGTGACAAATTAACCCGCAACGTCATTGGGGCCCTCAAGTTGGCCTCTTCTAACACCGACTCCCACTGCTCAGGCCAAGCTTGTTTTATTGACTCAATCAACCATTTGGGATGAGCATAACGAGCGGTTTCTATCTCTTGTATCTGGTGAACGAGCGACTCTTTACGCCGTAAGAACGTCCTCAGTACACCATTGACAAACTTCACAGCCCATGACTTTCTCAGTCCTTTCACGGCGGCTACGGTTTCATTCACCGCAGCGTACTCTGGTGTATTTTGATAGAGCACCTGATAAAGCCCAACCCGCAACAGACATTCAATATCTTTATCTTTTGTTTTTAAAGATTTGGTAAGCAGTTGATCTAAAATAGCGCTCAGGCGTTCGTGCCAGCGCAATGTTCCAAAGCACAGATCTTTAACCAGCGGATCAATCGAATCATCGTTATCAGACAAAAGCTGACTTAGCGACGTTCCATCGTAAATCACACGTTGCAGCAACAGTGCAGCCGTTGCGCGAGGGTTTCTTTGGCTCATGAGGGGAAACTTTCTCCAGCCAGGCTACGACCATTTAAAAACTCAGTGACAGACATCGCCTTGCCGCCCGGCAACTGTAAGCGACTAATGGAAATCACACCGTCACCACAAGCAATTTGGATACCTGTTTTATCTTCTGATAACACGGTTCCGGGTGCTGCGCTGACAGACTTACCTTCAACCACTTCCGACATCAGCAAACGCACCGGCTCGCCACCTTTTCGGGTAAATGCCACAGGCCATGGATTAAAGGCGCGGATCATCAAATCAATCTCACTAGCCGCTAACTGCCAGTTAATTTCCGCTTCTGCTTTGCTGAGCTTAGCCGCATAGCAAGTTTTAGATTCATCCTGAACTTCAGGCTGTAATGTACCGGCTTGTATCATTGACAAGACCTCGATCAATGCACTGGCACCATCATTGGCTAATGCATCATGAATCGTTTGAGCCGTATCGTCTTTGGAGATTGTGCGGTGAGTTTTTAGTAGCATGTCACCTGTATCCAGACCTGCAGCCATCTGCATAATCGTGACACCAGTTTCTGCATCTCCGGTTTGAATCGCACGTTGAATAGGTGCTGCACCACGCCATCTGGGTAACAGAGACCCATGAATATTCAAACATCCGAAACGAGGCATATCCAGCACTGCCTGAGGCAAAATCAAACCGTAGGCAGCGACCACCATAACATCCGCCTTGTAGGCTTCCAGATGAAGACGATCAGACGCTTCTTTGAAGTTTTCTGGCTGCTCGACCGTGATTCCCGCTGCTAACGCAAGCTTCTTCACCGCACTAGGCTGTAGTTTACGCCCTCTGCCTGCCGGACGATCCGGCTGCGTGTAAACGGCCACTACTTCATGTGGGGAATCAATAAGTGCCTGCAGTGCGGGAACAGCAAAATCGGGTGTTCCGGCATAAATAACCCTAAGGCCATCGCTCATGCTGCCGCCTGCTTTGCCATTTTCTCTAGTTTCTTTCGCACTCGTTGCTGCTTCAACGGCGACAAATAATCCACAAACAACTTACCCTGCAAGTGATCCATTTCGTGCTGAATACAGACTGCCAGCAGCCCTTCAGCATCAATCTCGTAGGATTCTCCATCACGACCCAATGCCCGAACAGTGACTTTATCTGCGCGCTCTACTTCTGCGTAGTACTCCGGGACTGACAAGCAGCCTTCTTCAGAAATTTCTTTTCCTGACTTGGCTATAATTTCCGGATTGACCAGATACAAAGGATCACTCTTGTCCTCTGACACATCAATCACCACAATTTGCTGATGGATATTCACCTGAGTGGCTGCAAGACCAATGCCCGGTGCTTCATACATCGTTTCCAACATGTCATCCATGATGCCACGAATGTTATCGTCAACTACCTCCACTGGCGCGGCCTTGGTGCGCAAGCGTTTATCCGGATAGCTTAATACTTTTAAAACTGCCATTTAATAAATTACCGTAAGTCTGAAATTCATGCGTACTTAATAACGCCTAAGATACTATAGCTTGCATAAAATAACGAATAAGAACGAGAGGGCAAACCATGTCTTTCACCAATTCACGGCAGATTTTAACCTCTGTTGCCGTACTTAGCGCCATTCTACTGAGTGCCTGCGACAAAGACACTATCAAAAAAAACTTAACCTCACCTTCTCGCCCGGCAGTCGCGCAGTCGGACAACCAGTATGACAGCTATTATGGGCTGCCAAACAACGCTTCTGCGAATTATAACAGCGGACCAAAAGTTAAGCGCACTGTTATCCGCACCAAAGGCGTCTTGAAGGGCGACGCACCACTTCGCTATAAAGTCCGTAAGGGCGATACGCTATGGGGAATCGCCAATAAGTTCCTGAAAGACCCGTGGTTCTGGCCAGAGATCTGGGATAAAAACCAACGAATCAGTAATCCTCACCTCATATACCCTGGTGATGTACTTTATATTTACCAAGGCCCTAAGCAGGTTCGTGGTAAAGATACGGTGACCTTTAAAGACAAAATGATTCCACAAATTCGTGTTGAGCGAGCCGGTGGATACGGTGACCCTATTTCTACATTGGAGCCGTTCCTGTCATGGCCACGTGTACTTGATGAAGCAACCATCAAGAACGCACCGTATATCGTCGATGGTCAGGATTTCCATTTATTAATGGAAGCAGATAAAACCATCTACATCAAAAACTTCCGCGGAAAAGCGCTGGAACGCTACGCCGTATTCTCTCAGGGCAAAGCGATGCATGACCCTGACACAGGCCAGCTATTAGGCCACGAAGTCAGTTATGGGTCTCAAGCGCAAATTGAGCGCCCCGGTCCGGTAACAACTGCGCGTCTGCTTAATATGAAGCGCGAAGTCCGTATTGGTGACCGTTTACTGAATATTGAAAATCACGAACACTTCCTGAAAGCACCAATTCAGGCACCACGCCACAAAGTTCGCGGCACCGTCATGTCTCTCTACTCTAATTCCATGATTAGTGGAACAGGGATGATTATTACTATTAATAAGGGCAAGCGCGACGGAATCAAGCCTGGCTACGTGTTAGGTGTCTACAAACCGGCGCGTCAGGTCAATGACCCTTATGCGGACACTAGCAAAGGCTTCTTATCAGATACTGATAAAATCATGCTGCCGCCTGAACGCGCAGCAAGCGCAGTGGTTTATAGCGTTAGTGACAGACTCAGCTATGCCTTGATTACAAAATCCGACCATGAAGTTAAAAATGGGTATAAAATAGGTAACCCATAATGGATTTCATCTCAGACCTGTGACTACTTCAATCTCATTACAATCCTGGATCTCGCTTTGGCGGGTTCCGGGCATTGGCTGCCAAACTTTTCATAAACTCCTTCAAAAATTTGGTGATCCTGAATCAGTACTCAACGCGACCAATAATGCACTGAAGCAAGCAGGACTAACCGAACGCCAAAGTAACGCTATTCTCTCCAGTCAGTTAGACAATGCTAAGGCCGATATGCTCTGGCTGGATGAGGAGAATCATCACCTCGTCACCTTTCACGACGAGAAATACCCTACTCTGTTACGTGAAATCAGTGTTGCGCCTCCACTTTTGTATGTGCACGGTAATACCGAACTTCTGAATGACCCACAGATTGCCATAGTAGGCAGTCGTAACCCGACACAAAGCGGCCGAAACAATGCCTTTGAATTTGGCAGGCACTTTGCCAATACTGGCCTGTGTGTCACTAGCGGCTTGGCGCTTGGTATTGACGGAGAAGCGCATAAAGGTGCACTGGCGGATAACGGGGCAACCATTGCAGTTACCGCAACCGGTCTGGACAGAGTCTACCCTGCTTCACATCGTCAACTGGCTCATCAAATTGTTGAGCAAGGTGCACTGGTGAGTGAAAACCCAATTGGTACCGCACCCACTGCTAAAAACTTTCCACGGCGTAACCGGATTATCAGTGGCTTAAGTCTTGGCAGTCTTGTGGTTGAGGCGGCACAAAAAAGTGGATCATTGATCACTGCCGATTATGCTAATGAACAAGGACGAATGGTTTTCGCCATTCCCGGATCTATTCACAACCCTCTGGCCAGAGGTTGTCACAAACTGATTCGTCAGGGCGCAAAATTGGTCGAAACCGCCAGTGATGTGATGGAAGATTTAGCCGCTCAAATTGACATAGAAACATTCAATGTACCACCTGAATCTGACTCCGGTAATGGTTCAGAAAATGACGACCCTACAGTATCAAATGATGATAACAGCCGACTACTGGAGGCAATGGGCTATGATCCGGTATCAATAGACGATTTAGTCCTACAAACGGGATTGACCCCTGCAGCGCTTTCATCCATGCTTTTAGTCATGGAATTGCAGGGCTTAATTGCATCCAATGGAAGGGGTAGCTATACGCGTATCAGCGGCTAGTTGGGCTTCCATTGCGTGTTATCTGTCCGGCATACACAGCGGATGGAAAACTTAGGAAACTATGAACACAAAAGAAAATACACTGGATGTGCTTTTTTACCTGTTTGAAAACTACTCGGAAGTAGATGACGTTACTCAAAACAAAGCTGCGCTGCACACTTATCTGGAAAGTGCCGGCTTTCCACAAAACGACATCAGCAAAGCGTTCGACTGGCTGGAAAGTCTGGCTGATAAAACTGAGGTCTACATCAGCGAACCTAGCCAACATAGCACCCGAATCTTTTCTCGCTACGAATCTCGCTACCTGAACTTTGAATGTCAAAGTTATTTAATGTTTCTGGAGCAATCGAAAGTACTTACTCATGAAATGCGTGAGCGTGCTATCGACCGTATCCTGGAATTAAAAGATAAGACGTTCGACATTAACAAGTTGAAATGGGTGATATTAATGTTGCTGCTGAATCAGCCGGATTCAGAAGCCTCTTATATATGGATGGACTGCGTTGCAATGGGCAACGAACCACTCAGTTATCACTAATAAACAGACCATCACTCGCTTAAAAATACGTCATATTAGAGCGCAGACTGAGTATTTTAGTAGGCAGGACTCTTTACTCTGCTTCTTAATACAGTGTATGGTTGCCACAAATTTATAACCATGACTGATAGAATATGAGCGAAAGTCTTGTCATTGTAGAATCACCTGCTAAAGCAAAAACAATCGAAAAATACTTGGGCAAGGACTTTGAAGTCTTGGCTTCGTACGGTCACGTGCGCGATTTAATCCCTAAGACGGGTGCAATCGACACCGATGACGACTTTGCGATGCACTATCAGTTGATTGACCGCAACAAAAAGCACGTTGATAAAATCGTAAAATCGCTTAAGAAAGCCAAAAATCTCTATCTCGCGACCGACCCCGATAGAGAGGGAGAAGCAATCTCCTGGCACTTATACGAGTATCTTAAAGAGAATAACTTATTAAAAGATAAGGATGTCTCGCGTGTTGTTTTCTATGAAATCACCAAAAAAGCCGTTCAGGATGCAGTAGCCAACCCTAGAGATCTGGCAATGCCGATGATTGATGCGCAGCAAGCGCGAAGAGCATTGGACTATCTGGTTGGTTTCAATCTCTCCCCTTTATTATGGAAGAAGATCAAACCAAGCCTGTCGGCAGGACGTGTTCAAAGTCCGGCCCTGCGAATGATTGTGGAGCGTGAGGAAGAGATCGAAAAGTTCATTCCTCAGGAATATTGGACAATCGACGCCAGTGTTGAAAAAGACAAGCAACCTTTTACGGCCAAACTACATACTCTGGGTGGCAAGAACCTCAAGCAGTTCGATCTTAATAATACCGAACTGGCAATGGCGGCTAA
The DNA here is from genome assembly GCF_003172875.1 of Leucothrix pacifica. Lineage (GTDB taxonomy): Bacteria > Pseudomonadota > Gammaproteobacteria > Thiotrichales > Thiotrichaceae > Leucothrix > Leucothrix pacifica. Next base: position 90,446 of record NZ_QGKM01000006.1, read on the forward strand.
AGGCACGTTGGTTAATGATTCGGGCATTGTAATTAACGCTGACGGCGAGACAACCACACCCGGCAAGCTCACCGTCACCCGACTCGAAAAGAAACAACGTAAGCGCCACCCTTCTGCACCGTTTACAACATCAACATTGCAGCAGGAAGCATCACGCAAACTGCGCTTTACCACTCGCAGAACCATGAGTGTTGCACAGCAACTCTATGAAGGAATCGACTTAGGTGATGGTGCAGTTGGTTTGATCACCTATATGCGTACTGACTCCGTGGCTTTGGCAAACGATGCAGTTGAAGATGTACGTGGTCTGATTGATCAACGCTATGGCGCTACAGCAGTCAACCCTGAGGTGCGGACTTTCAAAACTAAGTCCAAAAACGCTCAGGAAGCTCACGAGGCCATTCGCCCGACCTCGGCTGGCAATGTGCCGGATGAAATCAAGCAGCACCTCACTGATGAGCAATACAAGCTGTATGATCTGATCTGGAAACGTACAGTAGCCTGCCAAATGATCCATGCGACTCTGGATACTGTCTCTGCCGACTTATCATGCAGTGAAGGCAACTTCTTCAGAGCAACAGGCTCTGCAGTGCGTGACCCCGGGTTTATGTCGGTCTATCAGGAAAGTAATGACTCTGACAGCGACGAGAAAAAAGAAAAGACTGATGACAGTAAAGATCGCATCCTGCCTCTTATGGAAGAAGGCGACGTTATCGACTTAAATGCGATTTCTGCTGATCAACACTTCACTGATCCACCACCTCGCTTCTCAGAAGCTAGTTTGGTTAAAACGCTTGAAGAGTATGACATTGGACGCCCATCAACCTATGCAAGCATCATCTCAACACTGCAATCACGTGAATATGTAGAGCTGGAATCACGTCGTTTCTACCCTACCGACATTGGTCGTATCGTGAACCGATTCCTGACTCAGCATTTCACTCAGTACGTGGATTATAACTTCACTGCTAATCTGGAAAATGAATTGGATGAGATCTCTCGTGGCGAGAAAGACTGGATTCCTGTGATGGATGCATTCTGGAAGCCATTCCACGAGCTGGTCGAGGACAAAGATAAGTCCGTCACACGTGAAGAAGTCATGCAAGCACGTGTATTGGGTACTGATGAAAAAACGGGTAAGCCGGTATCTGTGCGCATGGGTCGATATGGACCGTTTGTACAAATTGGTCACCGTGATGATGAAGAAAAGCCACAGTTTGCAAGCCTACGCCCCGGCCAGAAAATGGATAGTGTCACCTACGAAGATGCAATGGAACTATTCAAGCTGCCACGTGCACTCGGTGAGACCGAAGAAGGGGAAGCGATTAGTACTAACTTCGGTCGTTTTGGGCCCTATGTTAAGTACGGCAGCAAGTTTGTCTCTTTACCCAAAGACAACAACGACCCTTACACCGTTACACTTGAACAGGCACTCGAACTGATTGCCGCGAAGAAAAAGGCTGATGCTGAGAAGCTGATTCAGGATTACCCTGATGAGGGCATACAGGTACTGAATGGTCGCTGGGGCCCTTACGTTACTGACAAAAACAAAAATGCACGAGTCCCGAAAGACGTTGATGCAAAAACATTGACCCTAGAGGATTGTGTAAAAATGTTGGCAGAAGCCCCTGAGCGTAAAGGTCGGGGAAAGAAAGCGGCAGCGAAGAAACCTGCTGCGAAGAAGGCACCGGCCAAAAAAGCGGCTGCTAAAAAACCTGCCACTAAGAAAACGGCAGCAAAAAAAGCTCCGGCGAAGAAAGCGACAGCCAAGAAAGCCGCGACTAAAACGGCAACCAAGAAGGCACCAGCCAAAACAACGGCCACTAAAAAACCAGCCACAAAGAAAGCAAGCACTAAGACAGCAGCATCAAAAAAAGCAGCTGAATCAAAGGATGCTGGTGACGGCGACTCTGCTGCAAGTTAGTACTCATGATTGTCTCGCAAAACATCAATGAAATAGCCACCTTAATTCAGCAAGGTGGCGTCATTGCCTATCCAACTGAGGCGGTATTTGGACTCGGCTGTGACCCACGTAACTTGCCAGCGGTTCAGCGTTTACTCGACATTAAACACCGCCCTGCTGAAAAGGGACTTATCTTAATCGCTTCAGATTTTGAGCAACTCAGACCGTTTCTTGCGCAGGATCTTCAGGCTAGTCCAGAGCAGATACAACCAAACAATATTACCTGGGTCTTCCCTGCCGATACCACTGTGTCGCCGCTGTTAAGAGGTAGCCACACAACGTTGGCTGTCCGCGTCACCAAGCACCCTTTAGTTCGCGAGCTGTGTGACGCGCTCAATAGCCCTATTGTATCCACCAGTGCCAATATCACTGGTGCCGATCCGTGTCATAGCACACAGTCCGTTTTAGACCAATTCAAGCACCATCAACTTGCACCCGATGCAATCCTTGATGGCCCGACCGGTGGACAGCTCAATCCCACCGAAATCCGTGATGCTATTAGCGGAAAAATCCTTCGTCACAGCTAATATTTTATGGCTCTACTACGTTTGCAAAACATCCAACTCAGTTATGGCGGCCCTGCCCTGCTGGATGATATCAACCTCAGCATAGAACCCAACGAACGAATTTGTTTGATTGGTCGCAATGGCGCGGGCAAGTCCAGCTTGCTGAAAATCATCAGTGGTAAGCACAAAGCCGACTCTGGTGAGCGGATTTTAGAAACGGGCACAGTGATTACTCAGCTGGAACAGGAAGTCCCGCAACACTTAAGCGGCAGTGTCTATGATGTGGTTGCCGACGGGCTTGCAGAAGTCGGAGAATTACTCAGTCAGTACCACCACCTAAGCACGCAAACAGACAACCATGACGAACAATGGATGGCAAAGCTGGAAGCGACTCAACAAAAGCTTGAGGCTTGCGATGGCTGGGGGTTTAGTCAAAACATCGACAATATCATTTCCAGACTTTCACTAAACGCATCGGATGAGTTCTCAAGGCTATCCGGTGGTGTAAAACGAAGAGTGCTACTGGCTCGCGCACTCGTGCAAGACCCTGACATTTTACTGCTTGATGAGCCAACCAACCATTTGGATATCTGCGTCATTCAGTGGATGGAAGAGTTCTTATTAAATTACAAGGCAAGCCTGTTATTTATCACTCACGACCGTAGTTTCCTGCGTCGTCTGGCCACACGTATCATAGAAATCGACCGAGGTAATGCAACGAGCTGGCCTGGTGACTACGACAACTTCCTACGCCGCAAGCAAGAACAGCTTGAAGCCGAGAGTGCAGAAAATGCTCGCTTTGAAAAGAAACTGGCCCAAGAAGAAGTATGGATTCGACAAGGCATTAAAGCACGGCGCACCCGTAACGAAGGCCGCGTGCGCGCCTTGAAAGCAATGCGCGAAGAACATGCTGCGATTCGTAAGCAACAAGGTAAGGCCAAGTTGCAAATGGATAGTGGTGAAAAATCAGGTAAGAAAGTCGTTGAAGCTAAGCATCTTGATTTCAGCATCGAAGGCAAGCAGCTTATAAAAGACTTCTCGATTACAGTACAACGTGGAGACCGCATCGGCTTAATCGGCCCAAATGGTGTGGGTAAAACGACATTGCTTCGGCTACTACTTGGCAAATTAGAAGCCACCAAAGGCAGTGTCGAACTGGGCACAAATTTAGAAGTTGCCTACTTCGACCAGTTACGTGACCAATTAGATGAAGAACGCTCTGTAAAAGACAATTTAGACCGAGGTGCTGACAATGTCACCATCAACGGTAAAAGCAAACACGTTATCAGTTACTTGCAGGACTTCTTATTTACACCACAACGCGCTAATTCACCAGTAAACTCACTGTCTGGTGGTGAACGAAACCGACTATTACTAGCAAAACTTTTCATTAAACCAGCGAATATATTGGTACTGGATGAGCCGACCAATGATCTCGATGTAGAGACACTTGAGTTACTCGAAGACTTGCTTATGAACTACGATGGAACAGTTCTGTTAGTGAGTCACGACCGTACTTTCATTAATAATCTTGTCACTAGTTGCTTAGTGTTTGAAGGTCAGGGCGTGGTACGCGAGTACATCGGCAGCTATGATGACTGCATGGCTCAGCAGGCCGAACGACAGGCACAAGAAGCACAACAGAAAAAGCCTGTCCCTGCACCTACAAAAAGTACAACAGAAAAAACGAAGGCTAGCGAGACTGCCGAATCAAAATCTGCCAATAAGACGACGGGTAAAAAGCTGAGTTACAAATTACAACTTGAACTCGATAATTTACCGCAAGATATTGAAGCATTAGAAAACAAGATTGCTAAAATTGAAGAAGAAATGGCCTCACCAGCATTTTTCAAACAAGACCACGCAACCTCACAGGCCACAACAGATGCATATCAGTCCTTGCAACAAGACCTCGAACAGAAGTATGCTCGATGGGAGACTTTGATGGATGAATCAGCATGAATATCGCAGACTATCGCAGGGAATACACCCAAAGTGGATTAAACCGCGCAGACCTTGAAACTGACCCTTTCAGACAGTTTGAACGCTGGTTTTCTCAGGCTCTGAAATCTGACTACCCGGATGCGAATGCCATGTCGCTTGCCACTGTTTCAGAAGATGGCAAACCGAGCCTCCGAACAGTGCTGCTTAAGGGCTTTGATGCGAAGGGATTTACATTTTTCACCAATTACGACAGTGACAAAGCACAACACATCGCCTCAAATGATCAGGTCTGTTTGCTGTTCTCATGGCTTCAGGTCGATCGCCAAATTGAAATTCGAGGAACGGCTAAGAAAGTTTCCAATGCTGAGTCAGCAGAGTATTTTGGTTCCCGCCCTGAAGGCAGCCAACTTGGTGCATGGGCCTCACACCAGAGTCAGCCTATCGACACACGTGAGCAGTTGATGGGGCAGCTTGAGGAAGTCACTGAGCGCTTCAAGGGCAAATCAGTACCACTCCCTGATAACTGGGGTGGATATCGCGTGATTCCGGAGAGTATTGAGTTTTGGCAGGGTCGTGAAAATCGCTTACATGACCGCTTTGAGTACCGTCTTAAAGATGGCGCATGGGAATTGCGAAGACTTCAGCCTTAACAGGCTTATGCGCCTAAAACGCCCATCTCACAAATCCAAGACAAAAAAATCCCGGCGACTGTTTTCACAGGCCGGGATTTTTGATCTAACGCTGATTACTGAAGCTGTTTAGCAAGTACCATGCTCTTCAACACATTCAGTGCCTCAAACAATTGATAATCTTCGACTACTAAGTTTTCCTTCTGAGCATCAGCTATCTTCTTCTTTTCTTCTTCAGTTTTCTCTTCGTCTTTCGTTGCTTCATTCGCAACATCCTGAGCAGACTTCGGTTTTTCCTCTGGATTTTCCAAATGCCCCGTCAAATCAGCTTCTGACAAAGGCTGGAACTCTTCTTCCGTCTCTTTCTTACCATTCGTCAACTGTAGCGGCTCAACTTTAATATCAGGCTCAATACCCGTCGCCTGAATAGAGCGACCTAACGGCGTGAAGTAGCGCGCCGTTGTCAGCTTGACGGCAGTGCTACGATCAATTGGCAGTACCGTTTGCACAGAACCCTTACCGAATGTTTTTACACCTACAATCAAAGCACGCTTGTGATCTTGCAATGCTCCTGCCACGATCTCAGAAGCAGATGCCGAACCCTGGTTAACCAGTACAACTAATGGCGCACTATCAAGGATGTCACCTTTTTCGGCATCATAACGCATCACTGCATCTTCAACCCGACCCTCAGTGTAAACAACCTTACCTGATCTCAGGAACAAGTCACTCACACCAACAGCACCATTAAGAACACCGCCCGGATTATTACGTAAATCCAGCACCAGTCCTTTTAACGGGCCTTTGTTCTCTTCAACCAGCTTCGCCACACCCTCTGCAACACCTTGTGTTGTTTTAGACTGGAAGCTTGAGATCCGAACATAACCGAAACCATCATCCAACATACGCTGCTTCACACTACGTACTTTGATAATGTCGCGAACCACTTTAATAGTAAATGGTTGATCTTTACCTTCACGTACAACCATCAAATTGATTGGTGCGCCAGGCTTACCACGCATGATCTTGACCGCTTCGCTCAGCGTCAGACCTTTTACAGGCTTATCATCCAAACGGATAATCAGGTCACCCGCTTCAATACCGGCTTTCTGCGCAGGTGTATCATCAATAGGTGAAATAACTTTAACAAAGCCATTCTCCATACCTACTTCAATACCTAAACCACCAAACTCACCAGAGGTACCAACCTGTAGCTCGGTAAATGCGTCTTCATCTAAATAAGCAGAATGAGGATCTAGCCCGGTCAACATACCGCTTATTGCATCACTGATTAAGCTTTTGTCATCCACTTCCTCTACATAATCGCGCTTGATTCGCATGTAGACTTCAGTGAACTTTCTAAGCTGCTCCAATGGGACTGCTGTGCGATTGTCCTTAAACGCAAATACGCTCAAACTGGCAGTAGAAGCTACTCCAATAATTGCGCCAGCAATAATGCCAGTGGTCAGTGTTTTATTCATCTTGATTTGCATATTTTCTCCAGTGTAAACATCCACTTTCTGCGGTGAATGTCAGTGTCTCGCTCATTATTATTCTAAGGCAGTCCACGACTTACAGAGTGTAAGCATTACCGCTGTATTTTGCACTTCGTTTATTATGAAAAATTGATAATTATCGAGACAACCATATAATTTCAGACTAAAAACCCGCTATTTGCACCACCGTGCCGGGTTCTGAGTTGATGCGCCACGGCGTATCTCGAAGTAAAGCGCATTTTCATTCTGCCCACCAGAATTACCAACCGCCGCGATCACTGCACCGGCGTTCACGACATCGCCTGTTTTACGGTACACTGCTCTGTTGTACGCATATAAAGTCCGATAGGATTTATCATGCTGCAAAATAACAACATATCCATAACCGCGTACCGGCCCGGCATACTCAACTTTACCGCGAGCAACCGCATGAACGCGCTGCCCTCCGGGGGCTTTAATAAGAACCCCTTTCCATTTTTGCTTAGCGTTACGACGACTCCCGTAATTCTTAGTAATCCGCCCTTTTACAGGCCAGGACAGTCTTCCGCGCAATGATGAGAATGGCCTGTTGGCAACAAAGTTAAGACTTGTCTGCTTCCCTTTCGGCGCTGCTTTTTTAGTGGTAGTCGCTTTCTTAGTAACCGTCTTTTGTGCCGCCTGAGTTTTCTGTGCTGTCTTTTTCTTAGCCACTGCCGCACGTCTGGCAAGAGCAGCAGCATCTGCTTTTTGTTTCTTAATCAGGTTATCAAATACCGCCTGTAGAGCCGCCTCTTTCTTCTTTAGTTGGTTCAGCTTGCTTCGTTGGCTACTCTCCACAGACTTAGCACTTTTTAACGCTTTACTGTTTTTAGCCAACTCAGCCTGCAAACTCTTCTTATCTGCCAGTAATGAGACGCGCAGCGATTTTAACTCCTGACTATCTTTAGTAATTTTCGCCTCAAGCTTTTCAATTTCCTCGAGACTTTTTCGAACATTTTGAATTCGATTGACACGACTGGTATTGAGGTATTCGAAGTATTTCGTCGTTCGGCTAATATCAGAAGGGTCATCTTGTTTTAGCAGCAGCCTCAAGTGTGATTCTTCACCAGAGCTATACATCGCTAGTAACTGCTTTGCTAAAATCTCTTTCTCGACTTTGATTCGCTCAGTCAGAACCTGCTTTTCTTTACTGGAACTAACCATTTGATCGGAAATGGCTTTGATTTTTTGCTCAGCCTGATATTCCTTACGAGACAAACGATTGATTTCTGCCTCGTTTCTCTCCAACTCAGACTGCAGCGACTTAGAAGTCGCCCTGGCTTTGTTGTAACTTTTGCTAACCTTGGATATTTCAGCTTTGACCTTCTTCTGCTCCGATTGAGTATCCGCCGAGGCAGACGACATCAGGCAAGCCAACAAAATGACACTGGTTAGTAACAAACGATGAGCCAAAACAAACACCTAATTAAATAATTTTTTTAATTCGTTTAGCTTATAACTTTAGGCATTTGATATTCAAGTGACTTTGCAAAGAATCTATATTAAAGTATTGATGTATACTGAATTATTAGTAGAAAACGATTAAATGGAGACTCGATGAGCAGCGTTGAACTTATAGAAGGTGACCTACACTCCCCTGTATTTAATAGTGCTGATCTCCTCACTCGCGAAAAAGACATCGAGCAAGCCTCTCGCTCACTCAAAGCCATTTCGCATCCATTACGCCTGAAGATACTGTGCGTACTCGGTAACAATGAAGTAAACGTACAAGACATTGTAGATACAGTAGGCACTTCACAAAGTAATATTTCTCAGCATCTCGCGATTCTTCGTGACAAAGGCGTACTAGGTTCTCGCAAAGAAGCCAACAAGGTCTATTACAAGGTCGCTGATAGTCGCACGTTAAAGTTGATCGACATGATGCAAGAAGTCTTCTGTACACCTCAGCCGTAATTACGACCAGCTAAAACCTTAATTCCCTCACATAAATTGACCGCATTGATTAATATGCGGCGCGTGAAGCTTTACCCAATCGTTGCTAAACGGTATCTTTACGCACTGTCAATTCACTAATGGTTTCAACATGCAAGAATATATTGAATTTGCCCGCACCAACCCATTGTTAGTTCTGGGTTTCTTTGGTGTGCTAGCTCTGATCATCTGGACAGAATGGGGACGCCTCAATCGTAAATACCAGCTAGCCCCAGTCAACACCGCCGTCAAAATGATGAATGATGATAAAACAGTGGTTGTGGACGTTCGTGAAGATCGTGAAGTAGCCGATGGTATGATCAAAGGTGCAAAACACATCCCATTATCCACGCTGGCAACCCGCATTGGTGAACTGGATAAATATAAATCTGCCCCCATACTCGTCTACTGCCGCAGCGGAAACCGCTCTGGCAGTGCCTGCAGCACATTGACAAAAGCAGGTTTTGAGAATGTAAACAACTTAGTTGGCGGTATTACTGCTTGGGAAACTGCAAGCCTGCCGATTGCTAAGCGATAAATAGAGAGAAAGCCATGAGCGCTAAAGTCGTAATGTATACCACTCGTTTCTGCCCTTACTGTATGCGTGCCCGTAGCATGCTCAAAAACAAAGGGATTGAATTTGAAGATATTGCAGTTGGAAACGACCCGGCACTGTGGCAGAAAATGCAGACACTTAGTGGTCGTGACACTGTTCCGCAAATTTTCATCAATGATCAAGCCGTTGGTGGTTATGATGATATCGCGCTTCTTGAGCGTCAGGGCAAACTAGATCCATTACTTAACATCGAACAATAAAAGGAAATACTCATGGCAGAAGAACAAGCCGCCGCAACAACTGCTCAGGAAGAACCACAATTCGTTATTGAGCGCATCTATCTAAAAGATGTTTCGTTTGAATCACCAGGCAGCCCTGCTGTTTTTACTAAAGAGTGGAACCCGGACACAAACCTGCAGCTAAACACTCAGGTCAACCCACTGTCTGACGGCCATTACGAAGTTGAGCTCATGATTACAATTACCGTGAAGAGCAACGATGAAACTGCGTTCTTGGTTGAAGTGACTCAAGCGGGTGTGTTCAAGATTACTGGATATCCACCAGAGCAGCTTAACCACTTATTAGCCAGCTACTGCCCTAGTAACTTATTCCCTTATGCAAGAGAAGCGATTGCAAGCCTGATCTCTAAAGGTAGCTTCCCTGAAATGCATCTTTCACCGATTAACTTCGATGCACTATATGCACAGCGTCAGGAAGAAGAAGCAAAAGCGAATGCAAATGGTGGTCAGGCTGAGGCTTAATGTCGACGCGACCTGACACCTTTTCAGTGTACGGAGCCGGTTCCTGGGGAACGGCTCTGGCACTGCAACTCGCCAGAAATGGTATTGATGTAAAGCTATGGGGGCATCGTCCTTCTCAACTTGAGCAATACAATGCAGCACGAGAGAATACTGATTACCTATCAGGCATTCCATTTCCAGACACACTTCACTGTGAACAATCACTGGAAGCACTGGTAGACCACAGTCTTTATCAGCTAATTGTTGTACCCAGCCATGGCTTCAGAGCCTTACTCGAACAACTCCAACCTCTGCTTAGCTCACAGCACAAAATACTCTGGGCAACTAAAGGCTTGGAATTGAAGACTGGCAAACTGCTACACGAGTTAGTCGAAGACATTCTTCCGCAAACATCTCACTACGGTTTAGTATCCGGCCCTACCTTCGCTGCAGAAGTGGCAAGTGGCTTACCAACCGCCATGACTGTTGCTGCTAATGATGAAACACTTACCCAGACTGTATCCGCTGCATTCCAATCCGAAAACTATCGCGTTTATACCAGCGACGACATCATTGGCGTCGAACTTGGCGGTGCGGTAAAGAACGTGTTGGCTATCGCAGCCGGCATCACTGACGGACTTGGCTTTGGAGCAAACGCCCGCACTGCATTGATCACTCGTGGTTTAGCAGAGATTATGCGCTTAGGTACGACATTGGGCGCTAAAGCTGAAACACTGATGGGACTGGCAGGTATTGGCGATCTCATCTTAACTTGTACGGATGATCAATCCCGTAATCGACAACTTGGACTTGCGCTAGGTGCGGGAAAAACACTGGAACAAGCCATCGAAGATATTGGACAAGCGGTAGAAGGGGCTAAAACATCACAGAGCATTAACCTGCTCGCTAAACGTGTGGATGTTGAGATGCCTATCTGCACCGCTGTTCAGCAGATTCTGTACGAAGGACTACCTCCTCAGGAAGCTGTTCGGGCGCTTATTTCGCGTAAGCCAAAACCAGAATTTTAAAATCAACCGACGCTTAGCTACTTCAGATTTAAACTAATTTGTGGTAAAAGATAAGCTAGTGGTATTCAGGCCAGTCGGGCTTTATCAAGTTAGCAAACAATCAAGGAGACCTTGTTATGCTAGACGATTTGAACATGAGTGATGCGGTAAGACTTGCATCAGGTGTATTAATTTTTATTTGCGCAATTCTTACAATGATCAGCTCAGGCTTCATCTGGTTACTGGTAATCGTTGGTGCGGTAATCATGCAATCTGCATTCACTGGCTTTTGCCCGATTACAATGTTATTCCAAAAGTTGAACTTGTTTACTGATAAGTAAGCGGCCTTCGTCATGAAAGTTATAGTGGCAGGTTTGCTTTTTGTCAGATCAAAAAAAGGGACTCGTTTGAGTCCCTTTTTATAATATCTCATCCAGAAGACTTTAAACCACTCTCTAGCTCCAAAGCCATGCATATAACCCCATCAACTTATTAAAGACTCATCAGAACACTTCCAACTAGCTTTGCAACCATTTCAGATAAAAAAAGTATAATAAGCTTGATATAAAAAATTAACCCCCAATATTTCATCAAACCTAGAAACTTCTAAGAACTAAGATCACTGGAGCCTCACTTGAAAATTGAAGTAGCTGTACCACAAAAGGCCACAACAAAAGTTAAGGGAGACCTTCTTGAAAATATCGCTAAGAAACTTTTAGAAGCTCAGAATTATGAAGTTGAGCAAGAAGTTCGAAATACAGGAGTTGAAGTAGACCTTTTATGTCAAAGTAAGACCAATAATAACAAGAAAATCTCTGTTGAATGTAAGGCCTATAGAGATAAAAAAATTGATTCCGGAATCATCGACAAAATGCTTGGAGTTAAGTCACGGAAAAAGTATGCAGAAGCTTGGCTCATAACAACTAGCAGCTTAGGAAAAGATGCTAAAGGGATAATGGAGGAACTCCTTGAAGAAGGAAATTGTGACGTGCACATCTTTACTCCCGAGAAACTCATGCGTGCATTAGTTGATACTAATGTCATTGTTAGCATTGATATTCCTAAATCGAAAGTTTTAAATAACTATAGCGAAAATCAAATTTTTGATGAGGTTCTTCTTGTAACACCTAAAGGTTATTTCTGGGCCTTCTCTACCTCAAAGACGGGAAAAGCTGAGTTGGTCTTATTATTTGATGCAACTAATGGCCAAATGATTGTTCAGCACGAATTATTATATGAAGTTCAGATGCTAGACTCATCGCTAACGAACTTAGAATTCCCCTCAGAAGTAGGCATCTCAAGTACGAATAACAGTGAAGAACCATGTAAGTTCAATCATGACTATTATCTAAAAACTTTAGATACCGGAGTTAAGTACACTCACCCCGACAAAAATATTATAAATGTCGATGATATTTTCATATATCAAGACTTACAAGTATTAAATGAAGACAAGGAAATAAACTCCAGTAAAATTATAGTCAAAAATAATGAAAAACATCGATTATTTATATTCGGAAATGAACTATCCGGAAAAACTACTCTTGCATACAATATCCAAAGAAAAGTAATAAAAAATGGATTAATACCTGTTTATATAAATGCAGCTGGAATATCATCATCTGACATCAAGAAAATTGAAAAACTAGTAAAAAGAAAAATAATAGAACAATATGAAAATCCAATCACTATAAATTCTAATAAAAATATAGACGAAAAAATAGTTTTAATTATAGATGATTTTCACACAATCAAGACAAACAATGGATCAACTGTAAAAGTAATTAATATTCTAAATGAAAAATACAGTAAGATTATTTTCTTTTCTAATTCAAGCAGAGAACTTAAGCTATTAATTGACAATGATTTAAATGATGCTTTGTCTAGCTACGATTTCTATAAAATAAAAGAACTTGGCTACAAACTTAGAGATGAAATAATAAAGAAATGGGTCTCAATAGGAAGAGATGAAACAATAGGTGACAACGAAAAATATACAAGAACAATTGAACTAGCAAATACAATAGATGTTACTGTCGGCAAGAACTTTGTACCAACATATCCCATTTACATACTGACTCTTCTGCAGTCATTTGAAGCATCGTCAGCAAAAACCTTGCAAGGTAGTGCTTATGCAGAGTTTTATAATTACTTGATTACGCAGTCTTTGGGTTCAATTGGAATTAAGCCTACGGAGCTTCACCTTTACTTTAGCTTTCTCTCGGAACTTGCCTACTTTTTCTTTGACAAGAGTACTAAAGAAATATCTGAAACCGAACTAGAGTCATTTCATGTAAAATACTGTGAAAATAAGATGATAAACTCTAACTTTGACCGACTAAGGAACAATCTCCTAAAATCTAAAATTCTAAAAGAAGAAATCGGTTCATTTTCCTTTAACCATAATTACATCTATTACTTCTTTGCTGCCAAAAACCTGTCTGACCACATCGACAATGAAAACATCAGAGAACAAGTAAAAAAAATAACACAAAGATTATACAGAACTGAATTCGCCAATATTATTATATTTCTGGTTCATTTCACAAAAAACAAATTAGTCCTAAACGGAATAATTAATCAAGCAAAATCAACATTCTCTGAAATCAACATTGCAACATTCTCCAAAGAAGAATTCGAAAACATAAATAAACTCATAAATCAAGAAATAAATATATTCATCGAAGACAAAAAGGTAGAAGAGTCTCGCGCCGAGGAGTTAACTTTAAAAGATAAAGCCCAAGGCAATGAAACTAACGAGTCTAACGACCCAGCAATAAAATATGATGAAGATATAAAAGAGCTATGGTCAAGAGT
>NZ_QGKM01000060.1 GCF_003172875.1 Leucothrix pacifica
CCACTTACTGCGTAACATCAGATCTTAATGTCATTGAGTCGTAAATATCCTTCAGAACATCTTTTCTTCATACCAATCCAATCATTAGGCTAAGATAGCAAAAAATGAAATATTGATTGATTATTTTACGTAAATTGTAAAATAATGACCAAGGTGTAACAATGTAGATACGAAATATGGAAAGTTCGATCGCACACGTCAAAGAAGAACGTGAAGAATGGTATGAGCACACATTAGAAGAACACCTATTAGAAGTTGCTAAGTTAGCCAAAATGTATCTTGGGCAAGAAAGCTCAGAGTGGCTAGAGCTTGCAGGTAAATGGCACGACCTTGGAAAGTATAATCCAAAATGGCAAGTTTATTTAAAAGACAAATCTGGCTATCAACCTAACGCACACATAGAAGCACAAGACAGGCCAAACCACTCTACAGCAGGAGCAATCCACGCTGTCAGAGTATTAGGCGATGGAGTAGGTCACATACTGGCTTATATCATCGCGGGGCACCACGCAGGGTTAGCCGATTGGAATACCGCTGAATCAAGCAAAGGATCTTTAAGACACCGACTCAATACATCAGAAAATGAATATTTTAGTTCGTTAAAAGCATCAGTTAGTGAGGATATTTTACAGCACACGATTCCCGTTTTACCTAACTTCGTGAAAGATATTCAATGCTTATCACTTTGGATGAGAATGCTCTTTTCAAGCCTAGTAGATGCTGACTTTTTAGATACCGAATATTTTTTTAATAGTTATCAATCAAAACAAAGGTCACAGTATCCCAAGATTTCAGAACTATCGAGCAACTTCAACACCGCATATTCAAAACTTACAGAAAATGCAAGCGAGACAAGCCTCAATCGTGTTCGTGGGGATATATATAACTCATGCTTGAAAGCAGCCGAATTAGCACCCGGCATATTTAGCTTAACTGTTCCTACAGGTGGTGGAAAAACGTTATCAAGCCTAGCATTTGCGTTAAAACATGCAACGCATCATGCAAAAGATAGAATCATCTACGGTATTCCCTTCACCAGTATCATTGAGCAAAACGCGAAAGTTTTTAAGGAGTTTTTAGGTGAAAACTCAGTCTTGGAACATCACAGTAGCATTGAAGTAACTGAGGGAAAAGAAGATCGCTTTTCTCGACTAGCTTCTGAAAATTGGGATGCGCCATTGATAGTCACCACCAATGTTCAATTATTTGAGTCTCTACACTCCTCTAAAACCAGCCGTTGCCGAAAACTCCACAACCTAAGAAATAGCGTCATTATATTGGATGAAGCACAGCAACTACCTAGAGACTTTCATAAACCAATTACCCAAGTGATGCAGCAACTTAGTGATCACTTTGGTGTAACTTGGGTTCTATGCACAGCAACACAACCAGACTTTTCACCCCAAACAGATGCTTTCGGAAAAACACTGCTCGAAGGTCTTTCACACATACGTGAAATCGTTGATAGGCCGTCAGAGCTAGCTCAAAAGTTAAAACGCGTAAACGTAGATTTACCAAGCAATGACTCCCCCGTTACAAAGTGGGAAGAACTCGCAAGTGAAGTCGGGGAGCTTGATTCTGTTTTGGTCATAGTTAATACACGCAGACACGCAAAAACTTTATTCGACCTACTTCCTACGAATACTGGAAATTACTACCTCTCTGCAAACATGTGCGCTGAACATCGGACAGAAGTAATCAGTGAAATTAAACAACTGCTACAACTTAAGAGACAGGGAAACAATCAACCTTTAAGAGTTATCAGCACCCAATTAATAGAAGCGGGTGTTGATGTCGATTTTCCTGTGGTCTATCGGGCGATGGCAGGCTTAGACTCTATTGCTCAATCGGCAGGACGTTGCAACAGAGAAGGTAAGATCCAAAACCACGGAAAAGTTATCGTCTTCAAGCCTGAAGAACGTTCTCCCATTGGTTTTTTGAGACAAGGCGAAGATACAACTCTAGCACTTATTGCATCAGGAAAGCTTAATGACCCTCTATCACCAGAGAGCCTTCATGCATACTTTAGTCTAATGAATGAAAAAGGTGACCGAGACAAGCACAATATCGTTGACCTCCTCACTCCAAAAATGTCAAAAGACTCCCCTTTAGATATCTCATTCAGAAGTGCTTCAGAGAAATTCAAGCTCATTGATAACAATGGTGCCCCTATCATCGTTCCTTACATTAAAACTGACCAAAAGAAAGATGATGAAAGCCAAGTTTATGGCTGGTTAGACCACTTAGAAAGAGACCCACAAAACAACAAGTGGGTTTACCGAAAACTTCAACGCTATACCGTTACATTACCGGAGATGTTTATAGAGCAACTTAACAAAGCCGGTTGCTTAGAGCAGCGAGCAGGACTAAGTGTATTGCTCGATGTCCACTACAGTGAAAAATGGGGTGTCGAAACACCAGACGCGCTGATTGACGCTGAAAAATACATAATTTAACCGAGGCATAAATGAAATTTTGCATAGAAGTATCTGGAGATTTCGCTTGTTTCACAAGACCCGAAATGAAAGTTGAGCGAGTGAGTTACGATGTAATCACCCCTTCTGCCGCTCGTAGTATTTTTGAAGCTATTTTATGGAAACCAGCTATTCAATGGCATATCGATAAGATTGAAGTACTTAAACCCATTAAATGGGTAAACCTTCGCCGTAATGAAGTAAAGTCTGTCATATCAACTCGCAGCGTGTCTACAGCAATGAAAAAAGGAGAAAGGCTTTCGATTTATGCCGATGACTCGTCACAAAGACAACAAAGAGCAGGATTATTTCTACGCGATGTATCGTATCGGCTTCATGCTCATTTTACCTTAACCAACAAAGCAGGCCCGGGCGATAATATTGCCAAGTTCAGAGATATGTTCAACCGGAGAGCCAAAAGAGGCCAATGTGTTAATCAACCCTACCTAGGGTGCAGAGAGTTCTCCTGCGCGTTTGAGCTAGTTGATGAAACCTCACAAATAACACCTGCCATTAATGAAAGTCGTGATTTAGGATGGATGTTATTCGATCTTGACTATGACAACCCTAACGACCCCTCTCCTTTGTTTTTCAACCCGTCAATAAAGCAAGGCGTAATTAACGTTCCTGAACGGCAAAGTGATGAGGTGAGAGGATGATTCTTCAAGCCCTTTGCGAATATTATGATCGCAAGCAGTCTAATCCAGAAACAGCTTTGGCAGAGTTTGGTTTTGAAGTAAAAGAAATACCATTTTTCATTATTCTTGATAACCAAGGACTATTCATTTCACTCGAAGATGCACGTGAAATGGATACCAAGGGAAAACCAATTGCAAGAAGCTATCTAGTACCAAAGGCAAAAGGACGAAGTGGTGCAAAGTCATATGAAACCGCTAACTGTCTTTGGGATCATTATGGATATCTAGTTCAACAACCCAAGGTCGACAAGCCTGATGCAATCCCTACCGAAAAAGAAAAAGCACTCGCTAAAAATCAGCATGATAGCTTTAAGAAAACCATTAAAGAACTGTTTGATGAGTGCCCGGCAGACGCTGGAATCAAAGCCGTTTGGACATTTTTAAATAACCCAAATGAAATCGAAAAAGTTAAGAACTCAGAGCACTGGCACGAAGTACTAAAAATCAAGGGCTGTAACCTTAGTTTCAAATTAGTCGCTGAGCAAAAATTAATTTGTCAGTCTCCGGCAGTGATTGACTGGATACGAAAACAGCCACCAGACCCTAAAGACACACAAGATGGTATTTGCTTAGTCACAGGTGAAATAAAACAGGTTGTCCGTTTACATGACCAAATATCTGGTGTGAATCAGAAACCTGCTCCATTGGCTTCGATCAATGAAGAGGCTTATAACTCCTTTAATAAAACCAAAGCATTCAACTTCCCGGTCAGTGTTGAAGCAAATTTTAAGTACACCACTGCGCTCAATTACTTACTAAGAAAAGCCTCGAATAGTAAATTCCGTATAGGTGATACTAGTTACGTTTGCTGGTCAAACAAAGAAAACCAACTTGAATCATCCTTTGCAAGATTCTTTAATCAGACGGATGACCCTGACGCAGGAAGTGAGGCCATCAAAGCTTTATACGGATCTTTACATAACGGGGCTTACACTGAAGTAGATGGTACTGATCAATTTTATATTCTAGCGTTATCACCTAACTCCGCTAGAATTTCCATTCGATTTTGGCATTCCGGCACTGTAGCCAGAATCAGTGAAGACTTAGGGCAATGGTTTAATGACCTTCAAATGCTAGGTGTAGACCACTACGACCTTCCTAGCCTAAGAAATTTACTGCGTTCTATGGCATTTATGAATGATGAGAAAAACTTGCCACCTAATCTGTCAAGTGATTTAGCAGGCGCAATACTTACAAACCGCCCCTTACCTCAAATAATTCTACATTCAATTATTCGCCGTCTTCGTGCAGAGCAAGGTCGCGGAGTACGACCGACAAAGCAAGGGCTTATTAAGTGCCCAATAATTGACTATCACCGCGTAAGCCTGCTTAAAGCATATATCAATAGGAAACAGCGTGTGCTTAACACACAACACAAGGACATTACATTGAGACTAAATACACAAGAAGATCGTATAGGTTATCGCCTCGGGCGGCTATTTGCCTTACTTGAAAAACTGCAGAAAGATGCTCAAGGCGATACCAACTCTACAATCGCTGACCGCTATTACAGTAGTGCTAGCTGCACACCAACCTCTGTGTTTGGGACTCTTATGAGAATGCACGTCAATCATCTAAAGAAACTACCTAAAATTGAATATCGAATAGCCACTGAAAATAAGATTGCTGAAGTTATGGAACAAATCCCAACGTTCCCAGCAAATCTAAATCTTGAAGATCAAGGACTTTTCGCAATCGGTTATTACCATCAAAAACAGCATTTATATTCCAAGAAAAAAGATCAAGGAGAAACAGAATGAGCTTATCAAACAGATATGAGTTTGTACTACTGTACGATGTTAAAGACGGCAACCCAAATGGTGACCCTGATGCGGGTAACCTACCCAGAATTGATGCCGAAACAGGTATGGGGCTAGTCACTGATGTTTGTATCAAACGTAAAATACGCAACTTCGTGGAACTGACTCAAGCTGGCAAACAACAAAATAAAATTTTTGTTCGTGAAAAATCAATACTCAATAACATGATTGATGAGTCTCATGAACAAGAATCAGTAAAAGAAAAGGCAAAAGTTGACCAAACTGAAGCTGCTCGTGAATGGATGTGTGAGAACTACTACGATATTCGTACTTTTGGCGCAGTTATGAGCACGGGGAAAAATGCAGGTCAAGTACGTGGCCCTGTCCAATTAACCTTCTCGCGCTCGATAGATCCTGTTATAGCCTCAGAACACAGCATCACTCGCGTTGCTGTTACAACAGACAAAGATGCTGACAAGCAAATTAAAAACTCTGGTGATGTAGTTGGAACAATGGGGAGAAAATTCACTATCCCTTACGGTCTATACCGTTGTCATGGGTTTATTTCCGCTCACTTGTCTAAACATACTGGCTTTGACGAAGAAGACTTGGAACTACTTTGGCAATCACTGATGCAAATGTTTGACCATGATCGTTCTGCTAGTAGAGGTGAGATGAGCGCGAGAGGTCTATATGTATTCAAACACGACTCTGAGCTAGGCAATGCACCAGCCACTAAGTTGCTAGAGTTGATTCAAGTAACCAAAAACAATGACGCACCAGCTAGGCAATTTTCAGACTATACAGTTAGTGTCGATGAGTCATTGATTCCACAAGGTGTAGTTCTCGATAAAAAACTAGACTAACAACGGACTTCCCTCATGCCGGAAAACTTCTTAGCCATATCCGCCCTGCAACATTACGCATACTGCCCAAGGCAGTTTGCACTCATTCATGTTGAACAGGCTTGGGCAGAAAATCGCTTCACGGCTGAGGGTCGTATTCTTCATGAACGGGTGGATTCCAACGAGGCCGAACAACGTAAAGACATCCGATATGAACGTAGTGTTTTAGTGAAGTCAGAACAATACCGTATTCAAGGAAAAATGGATTTATTAGAAGTTCATGGTCGCGAAAACAAACGTTATTTTCCCGTTGAATACAAACGTGGCAAACCCAAAACTGATGACTGGGATCGTTTGCAACTTTGCGCTCAAGCATTGTGCATCGAAGAAATGCGAGATACTCGTGTTGAGGAAGGCGCTATTTGGTACTGGGAAGCGCGAAAACGTGAAAGTGTCATAATTGACGATGCACTGCGACGCGAGACTATCGACGCCATTTCACAAGCTAGCGATATTCGAGAACGTGCCATTACTCCTCCCCCAACTTCACAAAAGAAACGCTGTCAGGGCTGTTCTTTATATCACCTTTGTGAGCCTAATCTGTTCTCAAAAGATTGGTCAGCTAACTACATCGAATCTATTGGCGAGTGAGGCGCAACTACTATGAAGAAACTACTGAATAGTCTTTACATCAACCAACAGAAAACCTATCTGCATAAGCAACGTGAAACTATTGTTGTAAAGCTGGAGGATAAAAAGCTAGGCCAATTTCCTATTCACAATATTGGCAATATCGCTTGCTTTGGGAATGTCACGGTTTCCCCATTTCTGATGGGGTTTTGTGCAGAGAACAATGTCAATCTAACGTTTTATACAGAGTATGGGCGCTATCTTTGTCAGGTTACAGGAAAACCCGTTGGTAACGTTTTGCTACGTCGTGAGCAGTTTCGTTGGGCTGACAGTGCTGAAAAATCTGCTGATATAACACGCTTAATTATTGCCGCAAAAGTGGCTAACAGCCGCGCTGTGTTACAACGTGAACTTCGAAATCATGGTGATAATCCAGATATATCAGCAGTTATCAAACAGCTAGCAGCCACAATTCGACGCTGTAAAGTTTCAAATGATGTTGATCAGTTGCGTGGCTTGGAGGGTGAAGCTGCCGCAAACTATTTTGGCGTATTCAATGACCTAATTCGCGTCAAAGGCTTTGAATTTAGCGGGAGAGTTCGACGACCTCCGACTGACCATGTGAACGCCCTGCTTTCGTTTGCCTATTCGTTAATTACTCAAGAATGTGTTTCTGCTTTAACTGGAGTTGGATTAGACCCTTATGTTGGCTTTCTGCATAAAGACAGACCGGGGCGTCCGAGCCTTGCTTTAGACTTATTGGAAGAGTTTCGCTCGTACTGGGCTGAGCGGTTTGTTTTAACACTGATAAACCGAAAACAGTTTCAGGAAAATGACTTTATAGTTGAGTCCACTGGCGCGGTTCGTTTAACAGATACAGCACGTAAACAATTTTTGACGGCTCACCAGGAGCGCAAACAACAAGAGATTCAACACCCCTATTTATTGGAAAAAATTCCTATCGGTTTGTTGCCTCATTGCCAAGCTATGCTATTAGCTCGCCATGTTCGTGGAGACACACAGCATTACACTCCTTTTTTGGTAAAATGACATGCTAGTATTAATCACTTATGATGTTTGCGTCACAACGGATGGTGGTACTCGACGCTTACGCAGAATCGCTAAAGTCTGTTTGGATTATGGGCTAAGAGTACAAAACTCTGTTTTTGAATGTGAGGTTGACCCTGCTCAGTTTGCTTTTTTAAAAAATGAACTGCTGGATATTTACGAGCCTGACTCTGATAGCCTACGCTTTTATATGCTGGGCAAAAAAGGACGCCAGCGTGTGGAGCATTTTGGCGCTAAAACCACGGTTGATGTACTTTCTGACTCACTTATCTTGTAGTCCGCTAACCTATTGTTCTCATAGAATCTCTTGTCTTTAGCGGAAGGCTAAGCAACTGTTCTTTAACAATTTATTTAATGATTATTGCCGTGATTGTATTTTTATGGTTTTGATTTTTTATGTTAGCGGATATTTAAGTATTTGCCGCGTTTAATCATAAGGTTAGAATGACGGCTTCGCTCCCTTCACGGGGGCGTGGATTGAAACATCAAGACCAGAGATTTTACGGACTTGTGTACCGTTTCGCTCCCTTCACGGGGGCGTGGATTGAAACTTATGTCACCTTTAAAGTTATAATAACTCTGACTTTCGCTCCCTTCACGGGGGCGTGGATTGAAACTGGCAACAGAAGCCAGTAAAACATCGGTTTACAGTTCGCTCCCTTCACGGGGGCGTGGATTGAAACCTGGTATCGGTGGCTTTGTAGGTGGCGCACTGGGTTTCGCTCCCTTCACGGGGGCGTGGATTGAAACTGATGTGTTGGCTGCTATGAGTTCTGTACTGGAATCTTCGCTCCCTTCACGGGGGCGTGGATTGAAACTAATCAACTTTAGCTAGATAAACGGCAATTAATCAATTCGCTCCCTTCACGGGGGCGTGGATTGAAACCAGTCATAAACATAAACAGCGCCTTGGTCATTAGCTTCGCTCCCTTCACGGGGGCGTGGATTGAAACACGGTAACTCGGGTGATACAGGTTTGGCAATGCGCTTCGCTCCCTTCACGGGGGCGTGGATTGAAACTGCAAACTGCATTTCTCCAAATAATTCGCTGAACTTCGCTCCCTTCACGGGGGCGTGGATTGAAACGCTGCACTTTCGCGTGGTATACGCCTCGTTAACATTCGCTCCCTTCACGGGGGCGTGGATTGAAACGCTGAAAACAAAACTTAATTTATCAGCCCAACTCTTCGCTCCCTTCACGGGGGCGTGGATTGAAACTATTTCCTGACCTTGCTCATTCTCAAACCATAAGTTTCGCTCCCTTCACGGGGGCGTGGATTGAAACAACTTGCTCAGTAGAATGTATTTTTGCGTTATTGTTCGCTCCCTTCACGGGGGCGTGGATTGAAACAAAGCGCGTAGATAGACGATGCTTAAGCATATACTTCGCTCCCTTCACGGGGGCGTGGATTGAAACTACGTAAACATCCAGAAACGAGCCTTGCATAATATTCGCTCCCTTCACGGGGGCGTGGATTGAAACATGTTCCATCGAATAAACCCTATCTTGTGATTTGTTCGCTCCCTTCACGGGGGCGTGGATTGAAACAGTACCAATATCGAGAATAGTTTTGGGTATATTTTTCGCTCCCTTCACGGGGGCGTGGATTGAAACCTTTACTTGCCCGAACCCCATAGCCTGTACGCTGGTTCGCTCCCTTCACGGGGGCGTGGATTGAAACCATTGAATAAACCCTGTCTTGTGATTTGATTAGTTTCGCTCCCTTCACGGGGGCGTGGATTGAAACAACGTAAATCATCTAGTGAAAACTTCCATCCATTTCGCTCCCTTCACGGGGGCGTGGATTGAAACAGTGCTTACTCTGTACATTTTGTTATGGTACTACAATTCGCTCCCTTCACGGGGGCGTGGATTGAAACGTGCAGCTCTTTTGCTGCTTGCTTGATTCTATTCATTTCGCTCCCTTCACGGGGGCGTGGATTGAAACAATCACTCGCTCGTAATAACGGGTCTTTTCAGCTTCGCTCCCTTCACGGGGGCGTGGATTGAAACATTGAAGTAACGCATTTCTGTTAACACCTCTAAATTCGCTCCCTTCACGGGGGCGTGGATTGAAACACTGATTCCCACTCCTTCTGCATTTCATCAAAGAGTTCGCTCCCTTCACGGGGGCGTGGATTGAAACGCTGACTTATTGCCTAATAGTGCAGAACCTGGCGTTCGCTCCCTTCACGGGGGCGTGGATTGAAACTATTTATTTATGAAAAAGGTGTACTTAAATCAAATTTCGCTCCCTTCACGGGGGCGTGGATTGAAACTTTAGCTTCCAGCGTGTCAATGGCTGCAACTTGGTTCGCTCCCTTCACGGGGGCGTGGATTGAAACAAAGAAATGATTAAGCGTGAATACCAGTTACTGAATTCGCTCCCTTCACGGGGGCGTGGATTGAAACCTTAGGTGCAGCCTTATCAACATCGGACCACATCTTCGCTCCCTTCACGGGGGCGTGGATTGAAACAAGCTGAAACAATGGTAGTAAACCCCCTTAAAGGATTCGCTCCCTTCACGGGGGCGTGGATTGAAACTGAGAGAGGCGAAGCCGAACGGCAGCAAGGAGGGAATTCGCTCCCTTCACGGGGGCGTGGATTGAAACAGGGAGTTCTGAACGATTAGAAAGATGCTCACCCTTCGCTCCCTTCACGGGGGCGTGGATTGAAACTGTATGTAGTATGGGCGTTTCAGGCTCGTTCTGCTTCGCTCCCTTCACGGGGGCGTGGATCGTCAATAGGAAAATACACGGCAAAGGTCATCAAACGGCTAAACAATATGTCTATACCGGCACCTTTAATAACAATCAGGAACATGGGCAAGGCACAATTATCTTAGCAAGTGGTGGGCAATTTATTGGTTAGTGGGTTAACGGAAAACCAATCCGCTAAGCAAATATCTCTTTCAAAAAGCCAGTCATCCGCACCCAAGCTTTATCTGCCACTTCCGCATGATAAAAGTAGCCTGTTTCGCGGTTACTGGCCTCCGGTTTCATAAACGCATGACCAGTGTGTCCGTAAGCATCCAGTTCCCAATCAGCGCCTTTCTGCGTGAGTTCTTCAGCCAGTGCCAGCACAGCTTCAGGCTTAGCCAATGGATCATCCCAACCATGCAATACCAGTAAGGGGGTACTAATCGCCTGATCACGATTAAAATCAGGTGCATCCAATACCCCATGAAAGCTCACTGCACCCGCAAAACTGAGTCCTGAACATGCTAAATCCAGCAGACATTTGCCTCCGAAACAAAAGCCAATGCCTGCGATTTTGTCTTGATCAACTTGCGGCAGCTGCCTTGCTGTTTCGTAAATCAATTGCATACGGCTCAAGAGAAACTGACGATCCGCATTAAAATCCGCCATTTTGCCAAATGCCGCAGCCTCAGTACTGGCATCAAAGCCTTTACCGTAAAGGTCTACGACCATGGCAAGGTATCCCATTTCAGCGAGCTTATTTGCTGACGTCTCTTCCAGTGAGGTTCTTCCCCATACGGTGGGTGCAACTAGTACACATGGCAGTTTTCCTGTCGCATTCTCAGGATAAACCAATAAGCCTTCGTAATGACCGTGCTCATCCCCGTATTCAATTGACTTTTTAATGACCATCAAGTTTAGCCTGTTCAACTTCAAATCCCACAATATTCCGATCCACTTTACTAAACTCCACACCCACCAAATGAATCATTTGCTTCAGGTGACGATATTTATCCGCATACGCCTTCTCTTTTATCTGCTGTAGGGCGTTACCTTCCGGCACTAGCTCAACCACTTTAAATTCAAAAATATACACTTGCTCGTTAAACCTAATCGTCATATCAATACGCCCTAAGTTGGTACAGTCTTCAACGATAACGTCTAAGCCTAATGCTGCGAAGTAGGAGTAGAAAACACTGGCGTAATAGCCTTCGTAATTTTGAATTTCATTCTTTGAATACCAGTGATGGGGAATGCTGGCAAAGAATCCGTGAAACAGTGATTTCAAACCATCAAAGTTGTTAGCGCGTAGTAATCGAGACAGTTGAATACGTTGTTTCACCTGACTTCCACCGTCATACACTAACTGCTTGAGCACGCTATTATTGAGGCTTTGGTAGACTTCTAAATTCGGGTAGCCCAGTTCGTAAAAGTTGTTACCTTCTATGTTTTCAACACTGCTAATCGTTAAATAACCACTTTGAAACATCAGCGCTTCTATGGTGATGTTTTCGATTTCAAAGCTGGATAACAACTCATCATCACTGGTTAGATTGTTTAAGTTGGGCGTACTGATTTGGCGTTCGCGAATTAGATCAACCAAGAAGGTGGGCGTGCCCGTTTCAAACCAGTAGTTTTTAAAGGCACGAGTTTTAAACAACTTTAAAATATCAAAAGGATTGTAAACCCCTTCACCCAGCCAATTGTAGCCGTTGTACCACTTCCTGACTTTGTCACGGTCTAAGCCGTCTAACTCAGCAGCAAACACCGTATCAATATCCTGATCTGTGTAGCCGCAAATGGTCGAATAGCGCGGATCAAGAGTGATGTCATAGAGGTTATTTAAGCCTGAAAACAGACTCACTTTTGAAAACTTACTGACACCGGTTAAAAAGCTAAACTTGATATGGGCATCATAGTCTTTGATCGTACCGTAAAACCCCCATAGGAAATCACGATTCTCTTTGGCAATATCAGGCTGATTTATCGCATCTAAAATAGGCTTATCGTATTCGTCAATCAGGATGACAGCTGGCTGGGCTGATTGTTGCGCAACATACTTAATAAGCTCCTTGAAGCGGCCAGAGCAAGAGCTGCTATCAGGCTTGAAGCCAACTGTTTTTTCAAATTCAGTCAGCTGTTCCTCTAATTGCTGTTGTAAATTTCCTTCAATAGAGAAATTTCCACTGCCGAAGCTGATACGAATAACAGGGTACTTAAGCGACCAATCCCACTGTTTATGTGCAGCCAAGCCTTGGAATAAAGGCTCATTACCTTCAAATAGCTCTTTCAAGGTATCTAAAAATAAGCTTTTACCAAAACGACGCGGACGGGACAGAAAGTAATGTTTTCCATCATCTATCAACTTCAACGCTAAATCCGTTTTATCCACATAGTAGTGGCCGTCAGCACGAATTTCGCGGAAGTTCTGAATGCCAATGGGGAGTTTACGTCGCTTCATTATGTGTCTGTTTATAGATGACTAGAGTACCAAGTTTAGCATGAAATATTCCGCTAACACCTGAGCCAATCTATGAAGGACATTCACGCCCAATCCACACCACCAAAGCAGTCCCGCCGAGTGTATTTTGATAATTGAAATACACTCGGCGGGACGACCCACTAACTAGTAGGGATGTTTTTCATTAGCCCAAAGAATTTAATGAAGGGGCCGGCCATTTTAGGATTCTTCATCATTGCAGCGTAGTCACCACTAAAGAACTTCAGCTTGCCAGCTGCATAAGCCAACCCTAAGCCTGTCATACCAATTCCTTTTGATGCCCACTTTATCCAGTTAGCACGATCCGCGCGCATGTCCCAATCTGCCGTTTCACCAGCATATGCCCCCGCACGCACGCAAATTCCTTTTTCCACGACAAACACTGCCACAGGATCTTTATCGTCTTTAAACCCGTATGTAATCACTGAGTCAAACCCGATATCAGCCAGTGCCTGACAGACCCCCGGCTCATTGTTCCACTCATTCTTTAACGCATCCATCCACTCATCTGAAAACAAATCAGCCATGATTCTCTCCTTGCTCATTAATATCGGCCTGTGATTATCTAGTCTGAGTGGGTATTAACCAATATCAACAAAGGGTTAAGCAACGTTATCTGCCCCCAATTTCACACCCTCTTTCGCCTCAAACATCACCTGAAAAATAGTCTCTATGGTGTTCTCAAACGCATCTGACTCAAACAATTCAGCTGGCTGACCACCACGATATAGCAGCTGATAATACGCATCATATTGATACTCACTTTGAAACGCTTCCAGTGCGACTTCCTGCGGTGTTTTCTTGCTTCGGCTACTGGGTTTAAGCAGCCGCTCGACATAAGCAACCGAGGCTGACGGTAAGATAGGACTTAGCGCCGTCTGTGCTTCACGGTAGGCATCAAGCAGTGATAATAAATGCCTCTGTGGGTTCTCAAGCGTAGCAAACTTCCAGGAACCATCCATGTGCAGGAAGAAACTTTCAGTAATCCCCGTGACCGCTGGTGCATCACTATTCAAAAAAACCAAATGATTCAACCACGCCATCAACTGGTCTCTGGCTTTGCAACGCGCATAACGGTAAAGCAGATTCCCCCGCTCATAAACACCATCCAGAGTACCTCGTAAGCGATAATCACCAATAAGATAATCAATTGCTAATGGATCTTGTTTTTTCCCTAAGTCCAACCCACGCAGTTTCTCTACAAATACTCCCAGTTCTTGCGACATAGTCTCAAATAACTGATCACCAAGTTCGCCATGTGGCCAACGTCCCTCGGCCCGCAGTCGTTTCAGGAAACCATCATCCACTGCCAAATCATCATCACTTAAATGACGCCCCAACCATTCCTGATTGATGAAGAATTTCTCCAGATTGTCCAGTTCAAAGGACTCACTAGGTACGGTGATTGTTTCCAGCCCTTGCAGTCGGGTTTGCAGGTGATTCTCAACAAAATAACGTTGTGGATGATTATAAAAGCGGAACAGGTCCTGCAAATCCACTACCATTTCCCGAGCAGGTTGCTCTCTGCCGATCAACTCGCCTTGCCACCATGGCTGTGTTTCTGAGTTAGTCTGTGTTTGCAGGCGCTTTGCAACCCCCAAGGCTGCTTTAGAGTAGCTAAATAGTTGTGTGCGATCGTTTTCGCCAGCATGTTGTGGTGAGAAATACCTTGGGCTGTGCGCCTGAAGCGGATGCTTGATCACCACTTCATTCGCTTTAATCAGGTAGTATTGCTCCAGCACATCCAGTAATTCAGAAACCACCACCGAAGGTGGAATTTCATCGTTATTTTTAATCGATTGACCGAGATAACTGATCATCACATGCTGCCTTGCAGAGACCAGAATTTCTAAGAATTGATAGCGTTCATCAGCACGTCGTGAGCGGTCTCCCCGACGAAACTCCGTATCCATCAGGTCAAAGGCAGCACGTCCGTCAACATTGGGGAACTCTCCTTCGTTCATTCCCAACAGCCCAATCACTGAGAATGGAATGGCGCGCATCGGCAGCATGGAACAGAAAGTCAGTTGGCCACGCATAAAGCCGGTTGCCGTTTTTTGCTCACTGGCGGTGGACTCCAGATAATCAATCAGCACCACTAAAGTCACGGTTTGAGTATAGTGTTCTGCAGCCTCTGACATGGTATTAAACAACTCACGCAGTTGACCCCATGGCAGTTCAAAGTCCTGGTTTTGAATCAATAAATGCTCTGCGTAGTAGCGTAACTTCTCCACCCACTGTGCTAGCGTGTACTCACGGGCAAGGTCTTTTCTGGCTTGTTTGATCAGTTTGAAGTAACTGTAAAAACCTCCCAAGGCCTGTGCTTGTGAGCCTTCGATATCACTGTACGGCAAGACATCATCACAAAATGCCTGATCATCCGGTACGGCATAGCCCATCAGTAATCGTTCCAGGCCGGCTTGCCAGCTGTTCTCACTAAAGTGACCGACACCCAATTCCTCACGGTGCAAGGCTGACTCTCCCCAGCGAATGCGCGTTTCAGAAATCCAGTGCTGGACTAACTGTAAATCCGCCTCAAATAAACCGAACTGCTCACTCACTGCTGGCTCTTCAAGCACACTCAGCACGTCGCCCCACAGCAAGCGGCTCTGGCTTAACTCAAAGAAGCGTAACAATATATCCAACAGATGGTTACTCCGGCGCAAACTGCGGTCAGCAACCGCATACGGAATATCATCAAACGTCGCATCGATATAAGGAAGATAGGTTTGGATATCGGGCGCCATAATCACAACGTCCCGCAGATCTAAATCAGGATTAGCCTCAAAACAAGCCACTAACTGATCTTTCAATACCTCCACTTCACGCATTCGCGAATGACAAGCATGGATTGATAAGCTGCAGTCCGTGGCACTGAGTGAAAAATCCTCACCGGCCTGATTATTCAGAATATCATTTTGCAGCTGCTGCAGCAGACTGAGTTCGCCCGAAGACTCCACCGCATCGAAGGATGAAATCTCAATTTCATTGGCCTGCTGCTCCAGCAACAACACCTGAAAGTCTCTCCCCTGCTGCCCCAGCATCGCCAGTAATGGATTGATCGGCAACTCATCCGGCTCATGGATTTTGCTTGCTTGCAAAGATTGTTCTCTGAGCTGTTTTTTGACCGACTGATTGCTCTCAGCCCAAAACTCCTGACAGGGATTTAACAGGTAAAAATGCACCTGAATATGTTGTGACAAAGCCTGCAAATAAGCTAAATACATCGGTGAGAGAGTATTAATGCCTAATACTGAAATACGCTCAGGTAAGATCTGCGTTAGATCACCACGACGCTTATGCTTTAACTCATCGATCGCTGCGAGCCAACGTTCTCCATGATGCGATACATCGACCGAATCATCTTGTCGGCTAAGTAGTTGTCGCCACAAAGCAGACTGCCAACGCTGCGTGCGCTCAGTGACCTCATTGGAATCTTGCAGCTCAATTGACTCACCACGCTCCCACAAGGCCAACCAATCCGGACGCATAAATTGATATTGATCGTATAAATATGCCAACTGCTGAGCCAACTGAAAGCGTTTTCGATCCACAGAATCACCTTGCAAGTATTGCGACAAGGGCTGATACACAGGATTACTAAGGTCACGCAACATATCCTCAAATTGCCATAGCAGGCTTTCCCGACTAAAGGCCTGTTGCTCAAGGCTCAAGCCAAGCTTATTGGACATGGCATTAAAGAATTTCGCAGGGAATAAGTACTCGAAGTTAGCCCACAGTCTGGAACGCTCCGCTAGTTGCTGTGACAACCAGCGCTCCATCCCTTGGCTCTGAATAAGAAACACCTCTTTAGAAAGTACCGACTGCTGAGGCGCCTCAAGTATCTTTGTCAGATGCTCAAGTAAATTTTCAGCACGGTTAGATGTATGTAAAACAAACATAAATGATCTCTTTGCTTTCTAAATGGATGGCGTAGTAACAAAAACCACAGGTTTATTGCAGACGGCTTATCGACCTTGTCGGAAATTCAGCTAGCAGCTGCTTTAAGTCGGTACACTAAACAGTACCCCTGACGTAAACGACATTGTATATGTTTTCAGAAATAACAAAAATTATAAGATCGGGTCTGAATCGAAAACTCGCCAGTATCGTGTTGTTTAGCATTGTACTCGTAGAGTTCATCATTCTGTTCCCCTCAGTCATGCATTACAAAAAGCATGAGTTAATAATGATTGAAGATCATGCTCAGCTCCTGATCTCTACAGTAGACTCCGCATTACTGGCTGGCCACCCAGTCGATGATACTCACTCCCTGACCTTACACCTGAACAATCACAAACTGGTCACGGGTTACGCGGTATGTAATAAAGAAGGTTGCCTAAGCCGATTTGGTGAAAACATACTTTCCTCCAGCATTAACACAGGAGAGGATCAAACTCAGCTGTTTAATGATGAAACACGAATGGAGGTCACTCGCAAACTTCAGGTTCAAGACGCGTCATCACTACCACACTGGATTATCCTCAGGATTGACTCCAGTAACTTACGAGGTTCAGTGACTCGCTACCTCTGGAATATCATCGGCTTAATTTCAATTATCTCTGTTTTTGTGACCATCGCTACGCTGATCGGTGTCGCTTACATTGTTATCAAACCCATTCTGCGTCTGAAAAACACCATGTGTATGGCGATGGAAGATCCTACAACACCCGCAAATTTTATGCTGGAAACGCAGGTGAATGATGAAATCGCTGACCTGACACAGACCTATAACCGCCTGTTGTTTGACCTCAACCACTATCAGGAACAACTGACTGAATCAAAAAGAGAAGTCGAACGTGGCTTGTCATCCAGCGAGGCTCGATGGAAGTTCGCACTGGAAGGGTCAGGAGATGGAATCTGGGATTGGTCACCTAAATCAGACTACATCTTTTTTTCCAAACAAATTGTGGATCGTCTGGGTTACGAGGAAGGTGAGTTTGAAGAAACAATGACTTTTTGGGGCAACCTGATCCATCCGGATGACGTTGGACCCTCAACGGAAGCAATACTGGCGCATCTTAAAGGTGAAACAGAGGACTATCATTTTGAACACCGGGTTCGCCATAAAGATGGTCACTGGGTGTGGATTTTATCCCGTGGCATGGTGATTAATCGTGACGCGAGTGAAACAGCAATCCGTGTCGTCGGGACGCACACCGACATAAGTTCTCACAAAGAGACCGAAGCACTGATCTGGCGACAAGCCAATCTTGACCTGCTAACGGAACTGCCTAACCGACGTTTGTTTCAGGAAAATCTGTGCAAGTGCATGGACAACTCCCGCAAGAGTGGCCTACCGATGGTGCTTATGTTTCTGGATCTGGATAATTTCAAAATCATCAATGACACGCATGGTCATAAAACGGGCGACACCTTACTACAACAAACCGCACAACGCCTGAGAGACTGTACACGTGACGGTGATATCATTTCACGTCTGGGCGGCGATGAATTCACCATTATTCTGGAAAATGTACAAGACGACAAAATCGTCACACATATCGCGGAAAATGTTCTGCAGGAACTGGCCAGACCTTTCCAGATTAGTATGGAAATGTTCCACATCACAGCCAGTATCGGTATTACCTACTACCCGCACGACGCCATTAATCACGAAACCCTGTTAATGAATGCTGACCAAGCCATGTACGCAGCCAAAGAACAGGGGCGTAATCGTTACTGTAACTTTACGCAGGCGATGCGCACCCGTGCTCAAATTCGCATGAGAACCATCAATGAGTTACGTACGGCGGTGAACGAAGAACAGTTCGAGGTCTACTATCAACCGATTGTAGACATGACGACTGGCAGAATCGTTAAAGCTGAAACCCTGATTCGATGGCAACATCCGAAATATGGTTTGCTGGGTGCAGACTCGGTCATTCGCTTGGCTGAAGAGACGAGCATGATTGTCGATATCGGTAACTGGATATTCTATAAAAGTGCCGAACAGCTGGCGATATGGCGTGACAAATACGATCCTGAACTAAAAATCAGCGTGAATACCTCAGCCAGTCAATACCGCGATGAAGGCTGTGTAGTTGAGGCTTGGTTTAACCATATGGAAAAGATTGGCTTGCCCAAAGATGTGCTGATTGTCGAAATCACCGAAAGTATGATGCTCGACTTCAACCAGGACGTGACCAACAAGCTGGACGCATTCAGAAACGCCGGGGTGCAAATAGCCTTGGATGATTTTGGAACCGGCTACTCTTCACTCTCCTATTTACAACAACTCAATAGCGACTTCTTAAAAATCGATCGCTCGTTTGTGAGTAATATTACGGAGAACGAACGCAACATGCTGTTGTGCCGTGAAATCATTAACATCGCTCACATCTTTGGTATGGAAGTGATCGCTGAAGGCATCGAAACCATTGAGCAAGCTAAATTACTGGCAGCCAGTGGCTGCGACTATGGTCAGGGATATTTGTACTCCAAACCGATCTCTGCCAGAGAATACGAAGACTTGCTGATACACCAATCCAGTAAAGCGCACAAACCGGTTTGGCTACTGCCCGGCTAATCAGGAGTTAACAACGCTAGAGAACAGGTTGATCACAACGACACCAGCGATGATGAGAAACATTCCCAGAACAGCGGGCAAGTCCAGTGCTTCTTTGTGGTACAACACACCGATGAGGGCAACGAAAACAATCCCCAGTCCTGACCAAATGGCGTAGGTAACACCAAGCGACAGCTTTTTCAAAACCAAAGTAAGTAAGAATAATGAGACGCAGTAACAACTCAGGGATATAACCGTTGGCCATAAACGGGTAAACTGATTTGACGATTTCAGGGCGTTTGCTGCAATAATTTCAGCAAGGATGGCGATTACCATAATGGCGTAAGTTTTTGTCATGCTCTGTTCGCTGTATCGAATAAAATAATGTGGCAGTTGATAACATCATATTAAGGTATAAGCAACTATTTGCCGTTAGCAATGACTGAGGAAGTCTATTCACATGAAGCTTGCAACGATTAATCTCTACCAATTCGCAGAGCAGGACAAGTACTGGTACGAAAAAGAGGATAACAATCGTTATCAGTCACGGGAATGGAAGAAAAAACAGCGTTGGGTCAAAGAGCAACTGCATGCGATGGATGCTGATGTTGTCGGCTTTCAGGAAGTCTTTAGCGTGGCGGCACTTGAGAAACTGGTCAAACAACAAGGCTATGATCACTTTGTCACTGCTGACTCACCTAAAACAGATCCGGATGACCCATCGATATTCATCAGTCCGGTTGTGGCGTTAGCATCGCGCTTTCCTCTTAAGAATCTGCGTAAAGTCACTATTGATGAGGCGGTCAAACAAACGCTGCCAGTGGCTGACAATTTCAAATTCAGCCGCGAACCGGTATGTGTGACCGTCGAAACGCCTGATCTTGGCGATGTACTGACATACGTGGTGCACTTAAAGTCGAAACGCCCGGTCATGGACCGCGACATTGAGTATGATGAAAACACACCTTGGCCAGAGCGCTTTCGCGATACCATGCTAAGGCGCTCTCGTGGCGATGTGTTGTCGATGATGCAACGCGGACTGGAAGCCACCCTGCTCTACCATGATGCGATCAGCCAAATTGACGCCTCACCACAATTAGTTGTCATGGGTGATCTTAATGATCAGGAAATATCTTCACCTATCGATGCTTTGACCCAGCGACAAAAGATTTATGAGATCGGTGGCATTGAAGATGAGGAGTGGCCGGAAGGCGCAAAGCATGCGCTACATGATCATCGCCTCTATGACAGCTTTACCATTACGCCGGGCATGCGCGCCAAAACCAGACCCTATACTCACCTGCACCGTGGTGAGCCGGGCGTGCTGGATCATATCTTAGTGTCTAATGCATTAAATCCACTGAACAACGAAGCGACTGGTGAAGTCTGTGACTATCAGGTATTAAACCGTCATATCAAACACGATGATATCGACAATAAATTGCAAACTGACCATGGCTTGGTATTTATAGAAATCATGCCGTGCGAAGTACCGGTTGCAAACAAATCACCGGCTAAATCATTCACTACACGACCCAAGCGGATCTGGACTAAGCAAGCCACTGCCTGTGAACTGGAGCGATTAAAGTTCATTGAAATGGCGGGGGGTGTTTATCAATCCCGTAAGAGTTATCGCCAGTTTAAGTCGCAGGATAAGTGGGATCACTTCTGGTCATTCTTCTTTGACACCAATCATGGCTGGGTAAAGTCCGTCTACGGCTCTATTCCAGTGAGCACACTGATGCAAAAAAAGCGCCATACGATCGAGCATATTGTGCCGCGCTCCTTTATACAGGAATATCTGATTCGCAAACGGATTCCCAGGAATGTGCGCTTTGGTGCTGAAACAAACCCACTCAATCTGGTCCCTGCGGATCGCACCCTAAACTCGCAGCGCTCAAGCTTTCAGTTCGATTTTAATGATGACAGAGTGGTACGCCCTGAAAAGATTCACCTAAACCCGGATGCCTATGCCAGCACCGGGATTGATACGGATGAGCAATGGGTCGTGCCTAAGCGTTCTCAGGGCGATATTGCCCGCGCCATACTGTATATGCTGCTGGTCTATGAAATCGATGAGCTCTACCTTGATCACATCAAAACACTGGTGCATTGGGCCAAAGTGGATGTGCCGTCAAAGTGGGAACTGGCCTATAACGAGTGGGTTATGGAGACACACGGTATTCGCAATCCCTTTATTGACAGCGAGGCGCATCGTCTTGACTGGCTCAATGATGACGAACTTCTCAAAGGCTTGCTATGCCACGATCAGCCACGCGCAAAATAAATCCAATATCATACTAAACAGGCATTTCATGCGCCACGCCTTAGCAGTATAGTTCGGCTTTGTAAGCACCGGACGCTGATATGTCTTTCTCAGAATCATTCCGGCTGCAAATCATCGTATTTGCAGTCGTTGCAGCCTCATTCACCAACATTTACCTGACTCAGCCAGTGCTACCGGTACTTCAGGCAGAGTTTTCGGTGGATATGGTTCAAGCATCTCTCAGTGTGTCCGCAGTGATTATGGGGATTGCCTTATTCAACTTACCCTTCGGGCTATTAGTTGACCGCATAACCATTCAGCCGATCATCCTTATGGGTGGATTCGCAGTAGCTGCAGGCGGCATTGTCTGTGCCATAACGGACAACCTGAATCTATTGATTGCCTCCCGTTTTGTACAGGGAGCCTTTATTCCGGCGCTGACCACCTGCATCGCGGCCTATCTTGCCAAGACCCTGCCACCCGAACGACTCAACATCGTGATGGGTTCATACGTATCAGCAACGGTCGTTGGCGGACTTGGCGGACGTTTATTAGGTGGTTTTATTCATCCGCCGTTGCATTGGCGATATGCATTTGTCTCTGCCGCCGTGTTGATCTTGGTTTCCTCCATCATCGCCTACAAAGGCCTGCCTAAACAAACTGAAGAATCAAGCCGCAAGCGTAGCAATATCAGTTATTGGCAGTTACTAAAGCAATGGCAGTTCTTCCGTTTATTTCTATGCGCAATGGGTAGCTTTGCAGTGTTTTCATCTGTGTTCAACTACCTGCCATTTAGGTTGGTCGCCGACCCGTTTAATTTCTCAACGGGTGCCATCACTTCGCTCTATCTGGCTTACATCATGGGAATTTTTATGGGGCCAATCTCAGGGCGTATCAGCAACCGTTTAGGCAGTGGCAGCACACTCATCGCGGGTAGTGTAATACTGGCCTCCGGTTTAGCGATGATTTCATTACCTTCAATCGTTGCAATCGTGTGTGGTTTAATTTTGGTGTGCATGGGCTTCTTCGGTGTTCATGCTGCTGCCATTGGTGCTCTAAACCGCAAACTCAGCAGTGGTCAGGGACGTGCTAATGCACTTTACGTTTTGTTCTATTATGTCGGTGGCAGCCTGGGAATCATGGCATCCGGTTTAGCGTACGAGTATGGCGGCTGGGGACAAGTCATGATATTGTGTGGCTCATTAGTGTTAATTCCCCTGGTAGTTGGCTACTTCGAAAAGCACTCAGACACAACAGCCAAAGCCTAATGTTTCCCATAAACACTATCGATAATTCTAATCTGAATTATCGGCTATCTAAGCAAGTATTTCTAATAAGTATCCGCTATGCTGTGAGCAGGGTGAATATCATTCATTAATTGAAAGCCAAGGAGTGAAATCATGTCACGAGAAGTTGTTGTTTTAAGCGCTGTACGTTCAGCAATTGGTGGTTTTGGTGGGTCATTGAGTTCGCTGGAGCCACACGAACTTGCCGGTCAGGTCATGAAAGAAGCCGTTGACCGCTCCAATGTCGATCCGGAAAACATAAATTACGTCACCGTTGGAAACTGTATTCCGACCGATTCACGCTTCGCTTATGTGTCTCGCGTTGCTGCTATTCAGGCAGGCTTGCCGATGGAATCTGTGGCGATGACTGTCAATCGCCTGTGTAGCTCAGGCTTACAAGCCATCGTTTCAACGGCACAATCCATTATGTTGGATGACTGTGACTACGGCGTCGGTGGCGGTGTAGAAGTGATGTCCCGCGGCGGCTATATGTCTCCGGCAATGCGTTCTGGTGCTCGCATGGGTAATACTGAAGTCATTGATATGATGGTTTCAACCCTGAATGATCCGTTCGGTGTGGGCCACATGGGTGTCACAGCAGAAAATCTCGCCGAGAAATGGGATATCAGTCGTGAAGAGCAGGATGCCTTCGCTGCAGAATCACATCGTCGTGCGGCGCTTGCGATCGAAGAGGGTCGCTTCAAATCACAAATCGTTCCGATCACCATTAAAACGCGCAAAGGTGAATTTACCTTTGACACCGATGAGCATGTGCGCCCCGGTACAACCGCTGAAAAGCTATCTGGCATGCGCCCAGCGTTTAAAAAGGATGGCTCAGTCACCGCGGGTAACGCCTCAGGTATCAATGATGGCGCTGCATTCTTCGTGATGGCGGCGGCTGATGTTGCTGAAAAAGCCGGTCAGAAGCCAATTGCACGTCTGGTGTCTTACGCCGTTGCCGGTGTACCAAATGAGGTGATGGGTGAAGGCCCTATTCCTGCTTCTAAGTTAGCACTAAAAAAAGCAGGTCTGACGCTGGATCAGATGGATGTAATCGAGTCTAACGAAGCGTTTGCTGCTCAAGCACTGGCCGTATCAAAAGGCTTGGGTCTGGATATGGAAAAGACCAATCCAAACGGTGGTGCAATCGCACTGGGCCATCCGGTTGGCTGTTCAGGTGCCTTTATCGCTACCAAAGCGCTGTATGAACTAGAGCGTACTGGCGGTAAATACGCACTGGTTACCATGTGTATTGGTGGTGGACAAGGTATTGCTACTATCTTTGAGCGCCTATAACCAGTTCGCACAAATAGCACGAACGCCTACCGCTGGTGTGAGAACATTTTTCTCTTAAGCGGAAGTACTCAGCCGGTTGTGAAAAATCGGCTGAGTACCCTCCACCGCTCATCAGGGTTTAAGCTTCGGTTTAAAGCCACATCCCGTATACTGTCAGTACCTAGAAAAAATATAATAACGGTACGTCCTCATGATCTCTCACAGACCTCTCCTCTCTGTAATACTTGGCTTAATGGCCTTTTTTCTCCTCAGCACAAGTGCCACAGCGGGTGACTATTTCAAACGCGAAATAATGATTGGTGAGGAACTGCGAGAATACTATGTCTATGTACCCAACTCCCTGAAAGGCAAAAAGAACCGCCCTGCGATCATCGCGTTTCATGGTTTTAAATCCGACGCCGGTGGCTTTCGCTGGTTGATCAGTCCGGACAAATGGGCGGACAAACATGGCTTCGTCATGGTCTACCCCAATGCGATTAAAAAGAGCTGGAACGCTGGTAAAGGCATGGGCAGACAAAACACCACCAGCGACGATGATCGTTTCGCTGCAGAACTCCCCAGCCTGATTGTTGAGCGTCATGATGTTGCGGTTGACCGCGTCTACGCAATGGGGTTTTCCAATGGTGCCCAGGTGGTGGCAAAAATGGTCTGTCATCATTCTGTACAAATCGCCGGTGCAGCCATGGTTGCGCAATCACTGAATGAGGATGATTGCCGCCCTGCTTACAAAGTGCCAGTGGTCATTATGCACGGCATGCAAGACCCTGCCGCACCCTACAAAGGTGGCGGTAAATTCAAACTGCGTTCTCATCAAGAGAGTCTGGCCTTTTTTAAAGACTGGTATGAGATTAAGGCTGAGAAAAAAACAGTAAAGTCTGACAAAACATTCAAATGTTCGGAATATAAAGACAACGATAAAACCGCTGTAGTTGGTTGCAGTATGTTTAATGACGGCCACCAATGGCCCGGCTCGCGCGACTTTTTAGTCAAACAGTTAGGAACCACCAATAAAAGTCTATCCGCCAATGACTACATTATGAGCTTCTTTAAGCGCTATAAAGGCATTGCGCCTTACATGGGAGATGCTACGCCAGCGACAAAGCCAAAGGCTAAACAAGTCGCTAAGAAGCCTGCTGCTAAAAAGCCTGCACCAGTGAAATCAACACAGGCAAAACCATCGCCTGCTAAATCAGCACCAGCAAAACCAGCTCCGGTTAAAAAGACAAGCAACAAGCCTCAAAAACTAAACCAAAACAAACACCAAAGAAAAAGGAAACGGCCAAACCAAAGCAATCAACCAAAAAGCCGGTCGTGATCAAACCAAAAACTAGCAAAAAAGCCGCTGCCAAGCCCCAAAAGCCTGCCGAGCAAAGCGCCAAAAAGTAACATCTCAGGCGGTTATAAAGGCGCGCTCACTTTATCAAACATTGATACCACCCTTAACTAAATGGAGATTGACACAGGCCGGATGATACTTAAGACTAAGAATCATTCTTATTTAGATTAGAAGGGCTATATGCAGCACTCACTTTCATTGGCAGCCTGCACGGAAAAAGACACCGTACACATACGTGAGATCACCACAGACAAAGCCACGCGTATTCGTCTGTTAGGCATGGGTATAGGCAAAGGCACCCGTCTGGAAGTGCTGAGAAACCGAAAAGGTGATGTCGTACTGGGCAGCGGCAATAACCGCGTCAGCCTGAGTCGGAGTGTCAGTAACGGTATTCTGGTCACCCCTACCGAGCAGGCCGCATGACAACACAACACTGTAGAAAAAATACGGGTGGAAGCTGCTCAGCCTCTGCCAACTACACGCAAATTGCTCTGTTAGGCAATCCCAACGCCGGTAAAACGACACTATTCAACCAACTAACAGGCGCAAGACAACGCACTGGTAATTGGCCGGGCGTCACCGTCGAGCGCAAAACAGGTCTCTGCTGCTTGCAGGATGAAGATCTGGAAATCATCGACCTGCCGGGCACTTACTCCTTAGATGTCAGCGACACATCCACAGATGAACAAATCGCCCGAAACTTCGTTCAGGAAAATCCGGATACGCTCTACCTGAATATTCTTGATGCCACCACATTAGAACGCGGTTTATACCTAAGCCTGCAACTTCGTGAGCTAGGCGTGCCCATGATTGTGCTGCTGAATATGATGGACGTCGCCAAACAACGCGGCCTCGACATTGATATTGAAGCACTGGAAGCCCAACTGGACTGCCCTGTATTTGCGATTTCCTTACGCGAAGACAATGCCTTAAATAAAATTATCCGTCCCATCTGCAGATATAGCAAACCACTACAGGACGGCTTTGTGCTGAGCTATGATCCGCAGGTAGAGTCAGCCGTTGCGCAACTGCAATCCGCAAATAACAGCAACCGCTCACAAGCACTGGAGCAGCTACATCTTGCGAATGACGAGCTAAGCCAGTCACTTAATCAGAAAGTAGAATCTCACTGCAATGAAGAAGTAGATTTTCTACTGGCTGATGCGCGCTTTGATCACGCCACCAAAATGGCCAAGTCCGTCAGTAAAATACGCGGCAAAATCAGCAAACCGCACTCCGACACACTGGATAAATGGATACTAGGCCGCTGGACAGGTGTGCCCATCTTCTTACTGATGATGTATCTGCTGTTCTTCTTCAGCATCAATCTTGGTGGTGCATTAATCGACTTCTTTGACCTCTCGGCACAAGCGATTTTTGTTGATCCTAAAATACTCAGTTAAA
>NZ_QGKM01000061.1 GCF_003172875.1 Leucothrix pacifica
TTTCGGTCTGATTAACCACTCTGATTTAAGGTTGGGATGCGTTCATATCATTCTCCGGAATCGGGAACGGAATGCCGCCCATATTGCGTGCTTTGTTGAATTCCCGAAGTCGGGCAAACACATCCACACCAATCTGATCATACACACTGAGCAGATCCACCATCACCCAGTTCTCGCGAATCAGACCATTTTCAATGCGCCAGAAGTCCAGTGAACGCATCGTCACTTTGGTGCCCGCAGGTGCAATGCCCATCCAGCCATCGTGGGTAATGGTCTGCACCATATCCGGCCAACCGGTCACCGCCGCATAATTCGCATCCCCAAAGAAGTGGTAAGTAATTTCATCGAGGTATTGCCCGCGATCCGGCATGGCATTTAAAAACGGAATCTGGTGCCAATGGCGGAATCCGGCAATACCACGCCCGGTACCGATACCGGAGGGGCCGTACCAGCTCATTTTCGGATGCCAAAAACGCGCCATCTCCATGACTTCCGGCCCACCCTGCGAGGGATGTTTTTTCATGTAATCCAGCATGGTGACAATGTGCTGACAAGATGCCTCGGACTGCTCAGCGTCATACGGCGTGGTGATAATACCGTCCATGGTCGCGGGCGCAGGCACCTGCCACTCACGTCCCAGACTGGGTGCCATTGGCCAGGCATTGGCCTGCATCATCACTTCCGGAATATCCCACAACGCTTGCATCTCGACGACTTGATCGTCTTCAAAGCGATAGAACTCATGAAAACGCATCGCCACTTGGTGCCCTGTCGGCGGAATGTCCAGCCAAGGCTGCATAAAGCTGCCGGTGTAATAGCCACCGCACCCAACCCAATTTCCGCCATGCTCGGTCACGCCTCCCATGACAATGGTATCGCGACGCTCCAGATCCGGAATCGCGGTTTGCAATGGCACAAAGACATCGTCATAAAGCGCCATCGGGCCTTGTAGAGTTTCAAACGGAAAGCACAAATGAATCGTGGCATCTGTGGCGAACACCTTGGTCAGCGTGGCCCGAACGTGCTCCGGCTCGTAATGGTACAAAGCATCCCGCAACGGCTTGAGCAAGGCTTTGTGATGAGAATGAATATCTTGCATGGCAGTTACTCGGCAGCTCCGGCGTATGGCACGTCTTTACCGCCGTAACGTCGTACGCGAATATTGGCTTGCTCACCATGCCCTGCAAAGTGCTCCAAGGCACACAAGCGCGAGCAGTACTCACCCACCAAGGCAGAAGCCTCATCCGTGGTAATGCGCTGATATGTATGTGTTTTAATAAACTTACCCACCCATAAACCACCGGTATAGCGTCCGGCCTTTTTCGTTGGCAAGGTGTGGTTAGTGCCAATGACTTTATCGCCATAAGAGACATTGGTGCGCGGGCCGAGAAACAGCGCGCCATAGCTGGTCATATTATCCAGGAACCAATCATCACGATCGGTCATTACCTGCACATGCTCAGAGGCATAAAAGTCGGCCTGTTCCAGCATTTCTTCATAAGTATCGCAGACGATCACTTCACCGTAGTCTTCCCATGATTTACCCGCTGTTTCTGCCGTTGGTAGTATCTCTAATAAGCGCTCAATCTCGCTCATCGTGTCTTTCGCTAACTGCTCAGAATTGGTTAGTAAGACCGCTGGCGAGTTGTAACCATGCTCCGCCTGACCCAATAAATCGGTAGCACACAGCTCCCCATCTACCGTGTCGTCAGCGATGACCATGGTTTCGGTTGGCCCGGCAAACAAATCAATACCGACACGTCCGTATAACTGACGCTTGGCTTCCGCCACAAAGGCATTACCCGGCCCTACCAGCATGTCCACCGGATCAATGGTTTCAGTACCCAGCGCCATGGCACCGACCGCCTGCATACCGCCGAGTACCAAAATTTCATCCGCTCCAGCCAAATGCATCGCTGTCACAATCGCCGGATGCGGCTTTCCCTGATAGGGAGGCGCTGCTGCAACCACACGTTTTACACCCGCCACTTTTGCCGTCAACACACTCATATGCGCCGAGGCGACCATTGGGAATTTACCACCCGGCACGTAACAACCCACCGAGTTCACCGGAATATTCTTATGCCCCAGAATCACCCCCGGCATGGTCTCGACTTCGACGTCCTTCATCGAATCGCGCTGGTGTTGTGCAAAATTGCGAATCTGCGTTTGAGCAAACTTGATATCTTCCAGATCACGCTCTGAAACCTCTGACATTGCCTGCTCAATCTCAGCCTGTGTCAGGCGATAACTCTCACGATCCAGCTGATCGAACTTCACCGACAACTCACGCACCTTGGCATCGCCCTGCGCTTCGATCTCTGCCAATGTTTCCTCAACAATGGCGCGAACCTTAGCGTCGTCCTCACCACGTTCCTCGGCAGACTTGGCCGTTTTCAAATGTCTGATCATTTTCTACTCCATTCAATTCTGAGTGCCAAACCTGAGCTTGCAGCTTCAGCACCGACAATGTTGTTACATTCCCAGTCTTTCATCGAGACCGTTAAGGACTTGGCGGCACCTTCTCACCCCGGTCAAACGCTTCCCAACCTTCGCCGTCAA
Organism: Leucothrix pacifica; assembly: GCF_003172875.1. Classification (GTDB taxonomy): domain Bacteria; phylum Pseudomonadota; class Gammaproteobacteria; order Thiotrichales; family Thiotrichaceae; genus Leucothrix; species Leucothrix pacifica. The sequence goes on from NZ_QGKM01000061.1 coordinate 2,563, forward strand.
AACAATCCTTGCCTAACTGCGCCATGACATGCGGAAAATCCACCATCACCCAGTTATCAACAATTTTTTTATCCACCACTTTCCAGAAATCCATGTAGCGAATTTCTATCCGCTTGCCACTAGCGGGTATCCCCATAAAGTCACCGGAATGTGTGGCCTCCTGACGACCAAATGCAGCTGCCCACTCGCCCATATACAAACGCGCTTCATCTACACAAACTTTGTCAGAAAACGCCGCCTGAAAAGGCTTTTGCCAGTTATCCTGAAACTCCTGCAAACCGTTTTTAGTCCCGCAGCCGGTATTGCCCATCCAGCGGAAACCTTCGGCAAAAAACTCACCGATATCCGCAATGCGATGATCGTTTAAGCCGTCCACCATGCCTTCAATCACGGCGCGGGTTTCATCAGTTTTGGATAGGTCAGTATCGCGGCTGAGCACCGCTTGTTCGGGTCGGGAACCTTTCATAGTGAGCGTCCTATGGGTATGTTTGATAATCGATAATACTCTTTTTGCATACGAATGCAATTTTGTTTTTGAACCTAGTAAAAAATGGACTATACTTAAACACACATAGTCCACATACATTTGGAGGTCTGTTTATGCCACAACTACATTGCTACGTACCTGACGATGTTGCCAGTCAGCTACAAGACAAAGCAGAACAAGCACATATCAGTGTGTCGAAGTATCTGGCAGAGCTGATTAAAAAAGACATTGGCACAGATTGGCCGGAAGACTTCTTCGAGCTATTTGGCGCATGGGAAGGTGAACCTCTAAGCCGTGGCGAGCAAGGCACTTATGAACAACGATTGGAACTGGACTGATGTATTTGTTAGATACCAACACCTGCATCCAATTTCTCAATGGAACCTCGCCTGCTGTTAAAGATCAATTTCAGCAACACGCTGCCCGTGACCTTGTACTGTGCAGTGTCGTGAAAGCAGAGTTGCTCTTTGGTGCCAGAAAGAGCCAAAGAACGGAGTCAAACCTTTTAACACTTGACCGTTTCTTTAAAGCGTTTAAAAGCCTAACCTTTGATGACCGAAGCGCTGAGGAATATGGACAAATTAAGGCGTTGCTGGCTGTACAAGGCAATTTGATTGGCCCTAATGATTTAATGATTGCCGCGATTGCACGCGCCCATGATGCAACGCTAGTGACGAATAATACGGGGGAGTTCTCCCGTGTGACGGGGTTACGCTTAGAAGATTGGCAGGCATAAACTATTTGGGCCTAAAAAACTCCGATACCAGTGCCACATATACGAGTTCGAGATCAACCAAGACATAACATTTTCACTTGATGTGATGGCAAACTATGTCAGCGTTGCCAGTTATTACAATGACCATATAGACCCAGATGGCTATAGATTTTTAATTATCGTGTAACGAGAAAATTGCTTGAGCCAGTAGCACATCTGTATACTTTAATCTCATCGTTTACCTAAGCTAACACAAGCACTGACAGGGAAAAAAATCAATGGATTTGAATAAGCTTGAACAGAAGATAAGCTCAATTGTTGAAACAGCAAATCACGATGAGTTTATCTATGAACTACTGCTGGCTTATGACCTTCCTCGATCCTCTATCACACGCCTAAAGAAAGGCGACTACAACCAATCAAAAAACGCCAATGAGCTGATTTGGAAAAAAAATCTATTCTTTAAGGTTGAAGAAAAACAAGACCTGCACCTTGTCATCGATGAGGCAAATAATAATAACGAGATTTTAAAACACCATCCGCGTTTCCTTATCGTGACAGACTTCGAGCGTCTGCTGGCTGTTGATACCAAAACCAGTGATAGCCTTGATATAGCGTTGACAGAACTCAGCGAAAACTATGCCTTCTTTTTACCATGGGCTGGCATGGAAAAAACACAGATTCAAAACCTGAATCTGGCGGATATAAAGGCCGCAGAAAAACTCGCACAACTGTACGACATTATTATTCAAGAGAACCATATTGAATCAGACCAAGAACGACACGGCCTCAATATATTTCTGTCTCGACTACTTTTCTGCTTCTTTGCTGAAGACACAGGGATTTTTGAGAAAGGCCAGTTCACCAATGCCATCGCATCGCACACACAGGAAGACGGCAGTGATTTACAAGACTACCTCATCACCTTGTTTAATATCCTCAATGTCAAAACACGGGATAAGCAGCCCAAGCACCTCAAAGACTTTCCTTATGTAAATGGCGGATTGTTTGCGGTTGAGTACCCCGCGCCACGCTTAAATACCAAAGCGCGCAAAATCATTATTGACTCTGGCTCACTCGATTGGAAAGAGATCAATCCTGATATTTTTGGTTCGATGCTACAAGCGGTGGTGCATAGTGATCAACGTAGCAACATGGGAATGCACTACACCTCCGTTGTAAATATCATGAAAGTGATCGAGCCGCTGTTTTTAAATGATTTGAGAGAGCAGCTGGAGAAAGCGCAAGGCAGCGAAAACAAGCTCAAAAAAGTACTCAGCAGACTCTATAACTTACGACTGTTTGACCCTGCCTGTGGCTCTGGGAACTTTCTGATTATTGCGTATAAAGAGCTTTGTAGATTAGAGATTGAAGTATTTCAGGCACTCCAAGAAATAGCCCCTCTTAATTGGAGCTTAGCTAAGTCAGGACTAAAACTCACACAGTTTTACGGCATAGAGCTAGATGACTTTGCACATGAAACGGCAAAGCTGTCTTTGTGGTTGGCAGAGCATCAAATGAACTTGGCGTTTAAAGAGGTGTTTGGTAGTGCGAAACCAACGTTACCGCTTCAGGATGGAGGGAATATTGTTTGCGGGAATGCGACTAGATTGGATTGGGAGAAAGTCTGTCCAAAGGAGCAAGGTACTGAAATTTACATCATGGGAAACCCTCCCTATGTTTGGTCAAATGATCAATCAACCGAACAAAAGTTAGATATGAAGAATATTCTAGGCGACATAAAAAGCTACAAATACCTAGATTACATTTGTTGCTGGTTCCGATTATCCTCCAATTACACTACGGACACTAATATAAAGTACGCTTTTGTATCAACTAATTCTATAACCCAAGGCCAGCAAGTTAGTATTTTTTGGCCCAATATTTATAGCATGAAACAAAAGCCTTTCTTTGCTCATCAGTCTTTCAAGTGGGGAAATAATGCGAAACACAATGCTGGTGTGACTTGTGTAATTATTGGGATATGTTCAGAAAGCGACATAAACAAAAAGCTTTTATATTCAAATGATAATGTCCGTACGGTTAAAAATATAAATGCATATTTATTACCCAACAAAGATGTCTTCATCAATAAAAGAAATACTCAGATATCTCAACTACCTAAAATGACTTATGGTAATAAGGCCGTTGATGGTGGAAATTTGTTTTTGACGCCAAAAGAAAAGAACGACATTACAACTAGCTCTTCTAAATCTCATTTATTTATTAAACGTGTTGTTGGTGCTACAGAGTTCTTATACAGTAAGGAGCGATGGTGCTTATGGATTAAAGATGCCGAACTAGCATACGCAAACAGCATTCCTCTAATTGAAGAACGGATCAACCAGACAAAGTTATCAAGACTAAAAAGTAAAGATAAAGGGGCTCAGCTTCTTGCAGCAAGACCACACCAGTTTAGAGATACAAATACCTCATTAAACCATACACTATTAATACCTTCCGCATCCTCGGAAAGACGAACGCACTTACCAATTGGTATGCTTGATAACACCTATATTGTCACCAATCGTGCTCATGTGATTTACGATGGTGATATTTTTGTTTTTTCTATACTCAGCTCGCGCATGCACTTAGTTTGGACTCATGGGACAGCTGGACGGCTAGAATCACGAATTAACTACTCCTCTTCAATTTGTTATAACAATTTCCCTTTCCCTGATATCAGTGAAGCTCAGAAACTCATGCTTGAAGACCACGTATTTAATGTTTTAGATGAGCGTGAAAAGCACTCTGAAAAGACAATGGCAGAGCTTTACGATCCTGACAAAATGCCTGATGGTTTACGCCAAGCCCATCATGAAATGGATTTAGCGGTAGAGCGGTGTTATCGCAAAAAACCGTTTACTAGCGATGAGGAGCGACTTGAGTATTTGTTTAAGCTTTATGAGGAAATGATTGAGGCTGAGAAAAAGGGTATAAAGGTAAAGACATGAGCATAGAGCGCACTGAAGATTATTTGGTTAGTATTGTTCATGAGTTACGAAAATTACCTCAGGAAACAGAGTGGCTAGAGTTCAAGCAGAACAAGGCCGGTGAGGAGATGATCGGCGAGTATATTTCGGCCTTAGCAAATTCCGCAGCACTAGTAGGTAAGACTCAAGCCTATATGCTATGGGGAGTTGATGACGAAGAACATAACATCGTTGGAACGACCTTTGATCCTACCCAATCCAAAGTCGGAAACGAAGAGTTAGAAAACTGGTTACTTCGGCTTTTAGAGCCAAAAATCAACTTTCAGTTTCACCATTTGTTAATTGACGCAAAAGCTGTCGTTCTTTTAGAAATTAGCGCTGCTTTTCGCCACCCTGTGCAGTTTAAAGGTGTAGAGTTTATTCGCGTCGGTACTTATAAAAAGAAGCTCAAAGACTACTCTGAGAAAGCGCGTGATCTATGGAGAGCATTAGATAACACGCCATTTGAAAAAGAAATCGCTGCTGAAAACGTTTCAGCTGAAAAAGTCATTGCCTTATTAGATTACCCTGCCTACTTTGAGCTTCTTAAACTCCCTTTTCCGGAAGGGAGAGACGCTATTTTAGAGGCACTATCATCTGAAGATATGATCGTAAAAAATGACTCAGGCCAATGGAATATCACCAACCTTGGTGCGCTATTACTGGCAAAAAAGCTATCTGACTTCAGCACACTAAAACACAAAGCCATTCGAGTCATTTTATACAAAGGCGAGAATAAGGTTGAGACGATTAGGGAGCAAGAAGGTACTAAAGGTTATGCCACGGGTTTTGAAGGTCTGATTGACTTCATCACCAATTTATTACCCTCTAATGAGGTGATTGGTAAAGCGCTGCGTAGTGAAGTACCGATGTTTCCTGAGCTAGCGATCAGAGAGCTGGTCGCGAACGCAATTATCCATCAAGACCTTCATGCAACAGGCACCGCCCCACTTGTTGAAATATTTTCTAACCGTATGGAAATTACTAACCCCGGCAAACCATTAGTGAAAACTAATCGCTTTCTGGACAGCCCGCCTAAGTCACGCAACGAGGCACTTGCATCATTTATGCGTCGGGTTGGGATATGTGAGCAACGAGGTAGCGGCGTTGATAAAGTCGTATTTGAGACAGAGTTCTACCAACTACCAGCACCTATATTTGAAACAACAGATGAGCATACACGCTCTGTACTTTTTGCTCATCGTGAGTTTACAGATATGGATAAAGCTGACCGTATTAGAGCGTGTTATTTGCATGCTTGCTTACGCTATGTTCAGCGTGACTTTATGACCAATGCGAGTCTGAGAGAACGGTTTGGGATTGAGAAGAAAAATAGTGCCACTGTTTCACGTGTTATCAAAGACACAGTCGATGCCGAAGAGATCAGAGCTTACGATATTGACGCTGGCCGAAAATATATGAAGTACGTGCCTTCGTGGTATTGAAGCTATCTATCTAGAATCTTATTTGATGGTCATTTGACAGGTTCTATGTTTAGGGGTTAAGAAAAACATAAATCATCATATATATCATAATCATAGCCGTTTCTGTTTATTTGATAGCTATTTGATTGAGAAGTTTAAAAGTATAAAAAACACTCACACTTTAAAGTTAACAGATACCGAAATTTCAGACTTGATGGATGACCTGCAACCACTCTATTGGATATAAAAATGCCAAACTTTGTAGATGTAACTTACGCCCAAACAGGTAACAGCTTAAATACCAACTCACTTGGTATGCGCGATATGCAGGAAAAAGCATTTGAAGCAAAAGATGCCCAATACCTGTTACTAAAAGCACCGCCAGCCTCTGGTAAGTCCCGCGCGCTTATGTTTTTGGCCTTAGACAAGTTATTCAACCAAAGGCTCAGGAAGGTCATTGTTGCCGTACCTGAGCGCTCGATTGGCTCGTCATTTGCCTCGACTGATTTAACGACCTATGGCTTCTTTGCTGACTGGGAAGTAGCTAGTAAATACAACCTCTGCACCCCCGGTGGTGATAAGAGCAAGGTTAAAGCGTTTGCGGGTTTTATGGATGATTCCAATGCAACGGTTTTGGTGTGTACGCATGCCACGTTACGCTTTGCTTTTGATGCGGTGGCAGAAGATAAGTTTAATGATTGTTTGATTGCGATTGATGAGTTTCACCATATATCGGCTGATGCTGAGAACCGATTAGGTGAGGTGATGCGTTCTATTATGAGCAACACCTCCGCGCATATTATCGCGATGACAGGGTCTTACTTCAGGGGGGATAGTGTTCCTGTTTTATTGCCCGAGGAAGAAGCTAAATTCCAAAAGGTCATTTATAACTATTTTCAGCAGCTCAATGGCTACAAACACCTAAAAACACTAGGTATTGGCTATCACTTTTATCAGCGCAGTTATTTGACGGCTATTGATGAAGTGTTGGATACCGATAAAAAAACCATTCTGCATATTCCAAGCGTGAACTCAGGTGAGTCAACTAAAGAGAAGTACAAAGAAGTAGACCGCATCTTAGATACTATCGGTGATGTTGTGTCGCAGGATGAAACGACGGGCGTGATTAATGTAAAGCGTCACAAGGACGGCAAAATCATCAAAGTCGCTGACTTGGTGAATGATAACCCGAAAGACAGGGATAAAATAACCGCATATATGCGCGTGATGGATGCGGTTGATGATCTGGATTTAATTATCGCATTGGGTATGGCTAAGGAAGGGTTTGATTGGCCTTACTGTGAACATGCACTAACAGTTGGATATAGAGGCTCACTGACTGAGATCATCCAGATTATTGGTCGAGCAACGCGTGATAGTAGCAATAAAACACATTCACAGTTCACCAACTTGATTGCCCAACCTGATGCAGAAGACGGCATGGTTAAACTCTCCGTCAACAACATGCTAAAAGCGATTAGTGCTTCACTTTTGATGGAACAGGTATTAGCGCCTAATTTCGTTTTCAAAACGAAGAAGTTTGATGATGAAGAAGCCAAGCCGGGGACGATTAAGATTGGTGGCTTTAAGGAGCCGTCCACTGAGCGTGTGAAGGATATTGTTGATTCAGATTTAAACGATTTGAAAGCAACAATTTTGCAAGATGATCAGATACTGAAAGCGTCTGCCGGTGAAGCAGTTGATCCAGAAGTTATTAACAAAGTCTTGATACCTAAGATTATTCAGAAGAAGTACCCCGAACTGACTGCTGAAGAGGTCGAGGAGATAAGACAGCATGTGGTTGTGGACTCAGCTGTTAAAAATGGTGAAGTAAAAGAGGTTGGAGGGAAGAAGTTTGTCCGAATGGCGGGGAAGTTTGTGAATATTGATGATCTGCATATCAATATGATCGACAAGGTGAACCCGTTTCAAAAAGCATTCGAAGTATTATCTAAAAATGTGACGGCTAATTTGCTAAGGGTTATTCAAGATACGATTGATGCAGGCCGCATTGATATTTCGGATGAAGAAGCGGTGATCTTGTATCGTGATAAAATACCGCCTTTTATGAAGCAGCATGGGCGCGAGCCAAATATTAACTCGAATGACCCCAGTGAAAAGCGTATGGCTGAGGCCATTGTTTACCTAAGGCACAAGCGCAAAGAACAAGCTAGGCAGAAATAAATGATTGATTTTGAAAAAGAGTTAAAAGCGATTCTGGAGAATGACCCCTTGGATTTGCTAAAGGAAAAACCAAAGACCTCTTCTGTGATCAGTCCAGACAGTCGCCTTAAAGAGTCTTTTGATGCAATTAATCAGTTTATTGATGAGCATGGCCACGAACCAACAAAGAGTCGTGATATTAATGAGCGTAAGTTGTTTAGCCGATTAAGTGGCTTAAGAGAGAGCCCCGAAAAAGCGGCAACTTTGCTGGGTTTAGATAGACACAATTTGTTGGAGGGTGTTGAGAGCCCTGAGCCATTTGAGGTTGAATCTGTTGAGGATATTTTTGAGGCTGACCCACTTGGTTTACTTGGTGATGATATAGAGGAAGGTGCTGACCTGTTCAACATCGAGAGCCTCCCAACTACTTCAAGGGCAGCTACTGACTTTGTTGCTAAGCGCAAGCCGTGTAAAGACTTTGCGCGTTATGAAGCTCAGTTCATACAGGTACAAAGTGAGATACGTGAGAACAAGCGTAAGCTCCTCCCTTATGAGAATAAAGGCGAGGCATTAGTTGAAGGGAATTATTATATTTTAGATGGCGTTTTGCTATTCCTTGAGAGAAAAGAAACAGCAACTATCTCTAAAACTATAGATGGGAAGCGGTTCCGTGAAGATGGTCGAACTCGCTGTATTTTTGAGAACGGTACTGAGTCTAATATGTTATCACGTTCCCTAGCTAAAGCCTTGGATAAGGGCGGGAAAACAGTGACTCAGACTGAAGACCAGATAAATGATGAGTTTCAGAAGAACTTGGGTGTGGTGAAAGAAGAGGATACGCTAGCGGGCTATATCTACATTCTCCAACCACAGAGTAAGAACGCTGAGATTCAAAGTCTTGAGCACTTGTATAAGGTTGGCTTTTCAACAACAACGGTGGAGAAAAGAATATCAAACGCAGCTAACGAGCCAACCTATTTGATGGCTCCGGTGAGCATTGTTGCTGAGTATTACGCTTACAATATGAATACTCAGAAATTCGAAAAACTACTCCATCGTTTTTTTGCGGATGTTTGCTTAGATGTTGAAGTAGCTGACCACAAGGGGAAAATGCACCAACCTCGTGAATGGTTTATTGCACCACTTGACGCAATAAATCGTGCAATTGAGTTAATAATTAGCTCGCAAATTCAGCATTACAGGTATGACAGTCAGATGAAAAAGATAGTCTTGGCATAACCTTTTCAGGGCAGCACTCCTTTACCAGATAGCAATTTAGCTTTCTGAAGCGTAATCACCCCTTAACCGCCCCCGCCGTCAATCCACTAACAATCTGCTTCTGGAATACCATCACCAGCAAGAACAATGGCGCAATAATCGACACTGCAGCAGCCACCGCTTCCACCTGATCCGTGGTGGTGGTTTCACGGTTAAAGTAACCGGCAATGGCAGGCACCATGGTTTGGTTCTGCGCATCCAACAATAGCGAGGTCACAAGGAAATCGTTATACGCCAGCAGGAAGCTAAATAGTCCGGTGGTAATCACACCCGGCCACATCACCGGCATAATCACGCGGCGAAAGGCTTCAAAATGCGTACAACCATCCACACGTGCAGCTTCATCCAATTCGGTGGGAATGCTCTGGAAAAAGCTGCGCAACATCCAAATAGTAAACGGCTGATTGATGGCAACCAGTACCGCAATCACCGCCCAGGGCTGTCCATATAAAGTCGGCGCAGCATCACCAAAGATGGGCGCTAACCACTCTGAGGAGCTGATGAAGACCGGCAGGTATCCTGCCACCAATACCGAGTGTGGTAAGGCGCGGAAGATCAGCGCAATAATCAATAACCAGAATGCTAAATTCGACCCCGAACGTGCCAGACCATAGCCTGCCAAGGTACCAACGGTTAGTGACAACAGCACCACCCCAGCGGTCACCAATAAGGAATTGATAAAGTTGCGGTAGAACTCATTCTCCACCCAAACGGCTTGATAATGTTCTGTGGTGAGTCCTAATACAGGCTCACCCAGTGCGCCCGCTGCGCCGTTGAGCACAGATAATATCGATGGTAATACACCAAAAAACAGCAAAATAAACGCGAGTCCGAAGGCCAACGAACCGATGATCCAGCTCAGCCAAAGTTGATCCCACGGTGCATAGCGACGAACTTTGTCCGGCAGCCATTTAAGCGCCAACCACAAGGTCAGTACCAACACAGCCAAACCAATCACCAGATCGATAATAGATAAGCCTTTTCCAGCGGCCAGCGTCTCTGGCCCGATAATCACGCCTAGCGGATTTGCCGCGAATGCATCCACCGGTACTTTGATGCTCATCACCCCAATCCAGAAAATCGGGAATGCAGCAATCACGCACCACAGCGCCAGAAAACCACCGGATAAAAATCGCAGAGAAGCAGGTTGGCGTAATGCCTTAGGTGTACTCATTAATGGCCTCCCCGCTGGTGGTCGCGCCAGGTGCGTTTTAATAACGGAATCAGCAACAGCACGATGCCGATCATGGTGAGCATGGCACTGGCCGAGGCTCGGGAAATCGAACGGTTGCCACTGTCATCCGGTGTCAGGAAGTCATAGGTTAACCATTGCAGAGAAATCACATGCGCCTGACTGGAGAAGCCAACAATCTCCTCAAATACCCGATAGCAATCCATCAGATGAATCAGCGCAACAAAAATAATTAGGGGCATCAGGTGCGGTACAACCACATAGCGATATCACGCTGCAGCCAGCTTTCCAGCATGGCGGTCATAATGCCATCACCGATAAATAACCATCGAATCGATAGCGCTCCAATCACCGGCGTGATAATAAACGGCAACAGGGTAATAAAAATCACAGGCCCGCGAATATGCTTGGTGACGTTATTCACCGCAATCGCCAATGCCAGCCCTACCAAAATCACCAGGGGCAAAGTCAGTAAGGTAAATGTCAGGGTAAAGCGCAGTGCTTTCCAAAAGTCGATATTGAGGATTTCAGACCACTTGCCACTTTCGATGGCTTGCCCGACTCGTCCAAAGTCCAGTATGTCGCTATAGCTTTGCAAACCCACAAATTTTGTCTGCATGATCTTCTCGCCATTCTCATCCACCATGGCGCGCGACTTTTCTTGCGTATTACAGATTTGCGTGAGAAATCCGGGGGTACACACCTCTTCCGTAACGGTCTCGTAAACGGGTTGAGTATGGTAAAAACTTTGTACAAATACGCTGACCAACGGGGCAGCGATAAACAGCAGCATCATCAGGATTGAAGGCCCGACAAAAGCAACAAACGTTTTAAACTTCATGGGTGCGAACCTCCCTGATCGAGCGGCCTAAATTCTGCAAGACTCCACCCTGCCCATCGTAATGAGCAAAGTGGAATCACCTCTATCAATAATACTATGCGCTCCGAAAAGCGTAGTAAGCACTGGCTTACTTAATTAAGCCGCCTTCTTTAGCTGCTTTGGTGTACTCCGCTTCGATATCAGCCAGAGTCGTTTTTGCATCTTTGTCGCCCGTCAGGAATGCCGCCACACCATTACCCAGTGCGGTATGCATCATTCCATTTGCTTTTGAAGCAGGATAAGCCGGTGCGCCTTTTTCAGCAGAGGCTGCCGCACCTGCCGCCAAACGGCCCGGTACATAACCCTTCACTAACCAAACAGCATCATCGTTATGGGCTTTAACCATTTCCTCGTCGATACCTTCCATCGCCACACGGAACGCAGCATCCGCTTCTTCATCCGTAATATTTTGCGCGATGGTAATACCATCCCACCAGATAGTGGTTGCAGGCTTGCCGCCTTCCATGGCAACGGGGGCTGCAGCCATCGCTACTTTACCAACCACTTTGGACTCTTTTTCATCATCCATTGCTGCAGCACGCGACGCCCACAGATTTGCCATGGCGATTTTGCCTTGCTGGAACTGCTGCTGTACGTAGGTTGAGTCAGACACCAGATACTCAGGATCCATGTACTCCGTCAACGCCTTCAGCATTTCCAAGGTCTTAACACCGGCTTCATTATTGATAGTTGGCTTATTACCTTCACCTAAGAACTCACCACCAAAGCCCATGTACATATTCACGAACTCTTCACCAAGGTTCCAACCGGTTTTGAAGGTTCCACCCAATGGATAATCCACCACACCGGCTTCTTTGATTTTCTTGGCTGCAGCCAACACTTCGTCATAAGACTGCGGGATGTCAATGCCCAAATCCTTAAGAATATCTTCGCGATACATCAGGTGCTGTGCGTTAACCATCATGGCAATCGCCATGGTCTTGCCATCGATTTTGATCAACTGATTTGGTGTCAGGTTCTGGCCGTATTTCTCGACCAGCGAGTCTAGCGGGCGTACCAGATTGTCGGATAACAGTGGCACCAAGGTACCGTTAGCCACACCACCGATGTGATACAACGACGGATTGGCTTTCATTGCTTCTGGTTGCTTCTTTCTGAATTCCTGATCCAGCTCTGCTTTCACATTGCCACACTCAGCCATCGCGTCTGTCACAGCTTTCCATGCTTCAAAGCCCGCTGACAGTGATTTAATTTCCGTCTTATTTTCAAAAGCGCAGGCAGCCATCGCCTGACCGGAACCAAGCATCGCGATACCCAGTGCCATTGCTAAAATCTGCTTCTTCATTAGTAAACCTCCAGTAATTATTAATCCAGCGACAAGCGCTCACCCGTGTTCTTATCGAACAAGTGACAAATCGCTGCTGCAACCTCCAAACCTATCGGCTCGCCTATTCCGATCCGATAATCTTTGTCTGCCTTTACCGACACCATTGCCTCTCCTACCCGAACCGACACCATGGTCGCATCTCCGAGTAACTCCATGCTGTAGACAGGTGCCAGTATCTCAGCATTGGATTGATTCAGTGTTCCACTGACTTGTGCATCTTCCGCACGAAAGCCCAACGTGACTTGTTGAATTTCACCCGACTCCATCACCACCACACGGTCTGCCAGCGTCATCGCTTCGATCTGGTCATGGGTGACGTAAATTGTGGTCACTTGAAGTTCATGTTGTAAATTTTTCAGTTGAGCACGGGTTGATACCCTCAACTTGGCATCCAGGTTGGATAGCGGCTCATCCATCAGGAAAACTGTTGGCTCACGCACCACGGCACGGGCCAATGCAACACGCTGACGTTGCCCACCGGATAATTCACGTGGCAAACGATCTAACAAGTCGCCCAACTCAACCATTGCGGCAGCTCGCCTGACCCGTTCATCATGAGTGGTTTCATCAACTTTGCGAACTTTGAGGGGAAAGCGAATATTTTCGTATACGGTGAGATTGGGATACAGGCCATAGCTTTGGAACACCATCGCCACATCGCGATCTTTCGGTTCCAGCTTATTGACGACGCGGTCACCGATACGAATTTCACCTTCGGAAGGATCTTCCAAACCGGCAATCATACGCATGGTGGTAGTTTTACCGCATCCGGATGGCCCGAGGAATACAATGAACTCCCGGTCAGCGATATCCAGATTAATATTGCGGGCGCCATAGACCTTGCCCCACCGCTTCGATAAATTGGATAAGCTAATACTTGCCATGTGCTTCGCTGCCCTCCGGGAATGACACCAACATTCGCTGATTTGCATTTAACTTGCCATAATTTGCATACGAATGCAAAATGAATTTCAACGCATCTCAATCAGGAGCAAGCAATGAGCCAATATCAAGCCGCCAAACAAGTGGTACGTGAGTATTTTGACGCGATGGAGCAAGCCACTCCCGACACCGTTTGCGAGGTTCTCAAACATTACACCGCCGATGATTATCTATGGCGTGGCGTGTACCCTTTTCGTGAACAACACGGTGCACAAGCCGCTGCCAACTCATTCTGGCGTCCCCTGCTCGGTTCGCTCAAACACATACAACGACGTCAGGATATTTTTATTGGTGGCACCAATATCTATGCCGATGAGCAATGGGTGATGAGCATGGGTAATTTCATGGGGCTGTTCGATGCGCCATGGCTCGGTATTCCTCATTCCCGCAAAGTCGCCAACCTGCGCTACGCAGAGTTTAACTGTGTGGAAAACGGAAAGATCACCAAAACCGGATTATTTGTGGATGTCCTTGGTATGATGCTGCAGGCAGGTATCAATCCCCTGCCACCCTCTACCGGTAGCTACTACAACTACCCCGGCCCGCGCACTCATGATGGGCTGTTGTTTGATGACGCCGACCCCAAAGAAGGTGATATCACACTCGAATTACTCAACCGTATGGTGGATGACTTAAACGCATTAAATGAAAGTGGCTCAATGACTTGCCCGCCTGAAATTCTCGAACGCACCTGGTCAAACAATATGATCTGGTATGGACCTGCAGGCATTGGGGCGACATACACCATCCCTCGTTATCAGGAACAACACCAACTGCCGTTTCGTGAGAATCTGGCGGATAAAAAATTCAACGGTCATGTCTGCCGCTTTGCTGAGGGAGACTATGCTTGTTTCTTTGGCTGGCCAAATCTCTCCAATACACCCATCGGTGGTTGGTTGGGCTTGCCCGGCGGCCAAGTCAATGCAACCATGCAGGTGGTTGATGTCTATCGTCGCCAGGGCGATAAGCTGGAGGAAAATTGGATTTTCATTGACCTGCCTTACTGGCTGAAGCAACAGGGACTGGATATTCTGGAGCGTACTGCCGGCATTTGTAATCCTCCTTAAGCAACTACAACCTTGGAAGCGCAAACCTTTAAGTTTGTACTTGAGCATTTCGCCTTGAGCATTATGACTCACCTAAGCCGCAACCTGTAAACACAGCATGGAGATACCCATGAAAATCATCGACTCACACCACCATCTTTGGTGCCCTGATACTGACCCAACTGGCATTGGCTATGTCTGGCTACAAAACAAAGGCGCGATGAAACCGTTTGGCGACCCGACGCCAATTCAACGCGATTACTTAGCCGAAGAGTTCAAGGCTGAATCACAAAAGCATGAGCTGGCAGGCTCCATTCATGTGCAATGTGACGGGGCGATTCCTGATCCGGTAAAAGAAGCGGAGTGGATAGAATCACTCAGTCAGACGCATGACATACCCTCTGCACATGTTGGCTTTGTGGATCTCACTAGCGCAGATACGCCCAAGCTATTGGAGCGCTATATGCAGCTACCGGGCTTTCGCGGTGTGCGGCAGATTATCAGCCGGATTGATGACCGACCGGAGATCAGTTTTACACAGGTTGAGTATCTGGGTCACATGATCTGGCGTGAGCAATTTGCGTTGCTAACCGCACACAATCTGTCGTTTGACTTACAGCTTTACCCTCAGCAAATGCCGGATGCTGCTGCGTTTTTTGCAAAACACCCTGACATTCCGGTGGTTATTGACCATGCCGGTAGTCCTTATGATCAAAGCAAATCCGGGCACTTATTATGGAGGCAAGGGTTGAAAGAATTGGCTCAGCTGGAACATTGTCATATCAAGTTATCCGGCTTTGGTATGTTTGATCCGCAGTGGACAGCGCAGAGTATTCAAGCGATTGTGAATGATATTCTGGAGCTATTTGGTGCTGAGCGGGTGATGTTTGGGAGTAATTATCCGGTGGATAAATTAATGCGCCCTTATGATTTTGTGGTGGATAGTGTGCTGGAGTGCTGTACGAATGCAGGGTTGAATGAAACTGCGATTGAAGGGGTATTCTCTGGAAATGCGGAGCGGTTTTATCGGTTGAACCATAACTAAGGACTTATGCAAGACTGCTTTTAGTAGACCCCCGTAACATCAAGCCCGCCTCTGTCACCCGACGTGTCGGGCTTACTTGCTTGTGCTCCATCTGCTCCAGCAAAATCTCCACTGTATCAGCGATCATTTTCTCAACCGGCTGCTCAACAGTAGTAAGGTTATAGGACGGCCATCCTGCTTCCGGCACATCGTCATACCCAACCACAGAGATATCTTCAGGAATGCGTAAACCATATTCACCACGAATCACATCCATGACAGCAAAAGCCATGTGATCATTCGCCACAAAAATGGCATCTGGCACTGCCTGATCCAGAATTTCCCGGGCGGCAATCGTGGCTCCTTCAAAGGTGTAATAGCCAACCGCGCGTTGACTCACTTGCAAACCTGCAGCGGCTAAAGCCTCATTAAAGCCTTGCTCACGCTCAACATTGGTTGATGAGTTTTCCTGTCCGGCGATAAAAGCAATGTTATTGTGCCCTTCTTTGATTAGCAACTCGGCCAGCATGCGTCCACCACTGACATTGTCAGACACAACAGAACTGGCCTGTGTATCCGGCACATAGCGATTAAACAGCACCACAGGCACGCCCAAACCAGCACACTCCTGGGCGATATGAGAGGACAGAGTCACGGATGCCAATACCACGCCATCGACCTGATATTGGAGAATCTCCTGAATCACTTCGTCCTGCTGTCCGGGTTCGGTCATAAACAGCAACACGTGATAACCACGTGCTTGCAGCGAGCGGGAGAGTTTTTCAATCACGATAGGGTAAAAATGATTTTCCAGATAGGCAATCACCAAGCCGATAATCCGTGAACGCCCACTAATCAATGAGCGAGCGAGTACGTTGGGACGATAGCCCAGCTCTTTCGCGGCTGCCAAAACACGCTCACGGGTTTTACCCGATACACTAGCGCCGGGTGTAAAGGTTCGACTTACCGCTGACTGAGATACATTAGCCAGCTTGGCGACATCGGTTGAAGTTACTGAAGATTTAGTCATAAGACTCAGAGTTGTCGATCTGATTACTCACAGTATAACTAAACCCTCAGGACTGTCTACGTTCTGCAAACGATTGACAGGAATGTTCGTTCATTGCCTGCGTTAAATTCACTAACAAGAAAATCCAGCATCTCCAATACTGAATGATGTTCAAACAGGCCTTTAATGTATACAATAATAAATCCAGACTTCTACAGTAAGTAGTATTGGCGTGATATACCAGCTTCCTTTAGTATGTCTAACTTCAGAAATGTCTTCCAGGAGAACGATCTTGAAAACCAGAACAGTACTCACAGCTGCAATCTTGGCAGCGTCCTTAACCTCAGTAGGACAGGCACAAACACTACGATGGGCATATTCCGGCGATTCATTAACGCTTGATCCGCATGCTCAAAACGAAGGACAGACTCATACGGTAGCTCATCAAATGTATGAGCCATTGCTACACCGTGACATGGAAGGAAAAATCACTCCGGCACTAGCCACATCTTGGGCGCCACTTGCTGACAACGCGAACGTCTGGCGTTTCAACTTACGTAAAGATGTTAAATTCCACGGCGGTCAGGACTTTACCGCTGATGACGTTGTATTCAGTTTGAATCGCGCCAAAATGGATACCGCTGACGTAAAAGGTCTGCTGACATCGATCAAAGAAGTACGCAAGGTCGATGACCATACCGTAGATATCGAAACCAATGGCCCTAACCCACTGTTGGCTAACAACCTGACCAACCTGTTTATGATGGATGAGGGTTGGACTAAGGAAAACAAAAGTGAAGTACCGCAGGATTTCGCGAATGGTGAGACCACATTTGCCTCTGCCAATGCAAACGGTACGGGTGCTTTCATGCTGGTATCCAGAAAGCCTGATGAAAAAACAGTGATGAAGGCTAACCCAAATTACTGGGGTAAAGGCACTTTCCCACTGGAAGTGACTGAGATTGTCTTTACACCGATCCAGTCAGCCGCAACTCGTGTTGCTGCCCTGCTGTCAGGTGAAGTCGATTTCGTACAGGATGCACCGGTACAGGATCTGGGTCGTGTTGCAGAGCAGGACAAACTGAAAGTCGTAACTGCACCACAAAATCGCGTCATTTTCCTTGGTATGCAGCAAGGTAAAGCGGATCTGGAAACCGACTCTGTAGAAGGCAAAAACCCATTTGCTGAGAAAAAAGTGCGTGAAGCGATGAACATCGCGATTAACCGTGCCGCTATCAAAAAGGTAGTAATGCGTGATCAGTCATCTCCAACAGGAGTTATCATGCCTCCGTTTGTTAATGGCTGGACTGAAGCATTAGATGTAGTACCTGAGACAGACGTGGACAAAGCGAAGAAGCTGATGGCTGAAGCAGGCTATGGCGATGGTTTCTCGATCACCCTGAACTGCCCGAACGACCGCTATATAAACGATGAAGCGATTTGTCAGGCCGCTGTTGGTATGCTCGGTAAGATCGGAATCAAGGTGAATCTTGATGCGAAGCCAAAGGCACAGCATTTCCCACTGATTCAGAATCGCACCACTGAGTTCTATATGTTGGGCTGGGGTGTTCCAACTTTCGATTCTCACTACGTCTTTAACTATCTGGCTCACACCGATGCCGATGAGCGCGGTAGCTGGAACAATACCGGATACAGTAATGCAGACGTTGACAAGATGATTGTTAGTCTTGAGTCTGAAGTTAATTTGGACACGCGTAATGCAACTATCGCTAAAATCTGGGAGCAAGTCCAAAGCGATATCCTTTACATTCCAATCCATAACCAGGTTTTAAACTGGAGTATGCGAAAAGACATCAACTTTGGTGTGCAGCCTGAAGATCAGCCTCACTTCAAGTACATGAGTTTCGCGAAGTAAAACCTCTGGGGTGGCTCTGACTGAGTCACCCTCTTCTACCCCTCTTTTGTCCGGAGCTAAACCTTGCTCTCAATGATTATCCGCCGCATTGGCCAGTCTATTCTTGTTTTGCTAATCGTTGCGCTCGTGGCTTTTTCTATGTTCCGTTTTGTGGGCGACCCCGTTTCAGTCATGCTGGGACAGGAAGCCACCGAAACCGACCGTGAAATGCTGCGTGAGCGCCTCGGCTTAAATAACTCCTTACTGGTGCAGTATGGCCGCTTTGTCGGTCGTGCACTGGAAGGCGATTTCGGCGTGAGCTACCGCACCGGTGAATCAGTCGCTGCCATGATCGCAGACCGCGCTCCGGCAACCATTGAATTAGCCCTGTTTTCAGGTATTTTAGCCACTATTTTTGGCATCACCTTCGGGGTGATCACCGCCATAAATCGCAAAGGCTTTTTCTCACAATTTATTATGACCACCTCGCTGATTGGTGTGTCATTGCCAACCTTTCTTATCGGGGTACTGCTGATCTGGCTGTTTTCCGTAGAACTCGGTTGGCTTCCCTCATTTGGCCGTAGTGGTGTGACCCAGCTTGGTAGCTGGTGGCATACCAGCATCTTAACCTTGGAAGGGATTAAATCGCTGATTCTCCCTGCCATTACACTTGGTCTCTACCAAATGACGTTGATCATGCGCTTGGTACGCGCTGAAATGCTGGAAGTATTGGGACAAGATTACATTCGATTTGCCCGTGCCCGTGGCCTGCCGCTTCGCAGTATTTACTTTGATCATGCTCTGAAAAATACCTTAGTACCCGTCATTACCATTATCGGCTTACAGTTCGGCTCTATCATTGCTTTCTCCATTATCACGGAATCCGTGTTTCAGTGGCCAGGACTAGGACTGATGTTTATTAACGCGATTTACCACGTCGACATTCCGGTCATGTCAGCCTATCTGGTGATGGTGAGCATTATCTTTGTCGCCATCAACCTCATTGTCGATATTCTGTATTTGTTTATAGACCCAAGAATACGTGACGCAGCCAACGCAGGAGCAAGTGAATGATTGCACGCTGGTTAGATTCTGATTTTGTATATTCACTGCTGCGCACCCCGACTGCACTGATCTCACTGATCATCTGTTTGGTATTGGCAGCTTGCGCCCTGTTTGCCCCATGGATCGCGCCGACTGATCCTTTCGATATGTCCTCGATTGACCTGATGAATGGATTTACCCCGCCGGGCGTCGCCAACGAATTCACTGGTGAGCAGTTTTTCTTAGGCTCAGATGATCAGGGACGAGACCTGTATTCCGCCATATTGTATGGACTACGGGTGTCGCTGTTTGTGGGCTTCGCCTCCGTCATACTGGCGATGACCTTAGGCGTCACACTGGGCTTATTGGCAGGCTACTTAGGTGGCTGGGTTGATGCCGTCATTATGCGAATCGCGGATATCCAAATGACCTTCCCTTCTATTTTGGTGGCGATGTTAATTTACGGTGTCGCGCGAGGCATCTTACCGCCCAATGCACGTGCGGATATGGCGATTACAGTGCTGATTCTGTCGATTGGTTTATCGGAATGGGTCTCCTTCGCCCGAACCGTTCGCGGCACCACCATTGTGGAAAAGCAAAAAGAATACATCACCGCCAGCCGCCTGATTGGTTTGTCGCACCTGAATATTATGGCTCGGCATATTTTGCCAAATGTCATCAATCCGATTCTGGTCATCGGCACCATCACTCTGGCGCTTGCCATTATTGCAGAGGCAACCCTGTCCTTTCTCGGGGTAGGCGCACCGCCAACAGAGCCGTCATTAGGCACACTAATTCGTGTCGGACAGGACTTTCTGTTTTCTGGTCAGTGGTGGATTATCTTCTTCCCTGCCGTCACGCTGCTAGTGCTGGCCTTGTCGTTCAATTTGCTGGGTGACTGGCTACGTGACTTTTATAACCCGAGGTTGTCGTGAGCTTATTAGAAATCGAAGACCTATCGGTCGAATTTACGTCACGCCGCGGCGTGCTCAGAGCACTAGATAACGTCTCACTAACCTTAGAAGCCGGTGAATTTCTGGGGATGGTGGGCGAGTCTGGTGCCGGAAAGTCAATGACGGGAAATGCCATTCTCGGCTTGATTGATCCACCGGGTAAAATTGTGAGCGGCGATATCCGCTTACAAGGTGAGTCGATTGTTAAAAACCCGGAGCGCATTCGCGGCTCACACATCAGCATGATTTTTCAGGACCCGCTGAGTAGTCTCAATCCGCTGAAAACTATTGGTGCGCAGCTGATTGAAACCATCGAGTTGCATACGCCACGACGCGGCACAGCGGCACGGGAACGCGCTGCTGAACTGATGACTCAGATCGGTGTCGATGCGGATCGCTTATCTGCTTATCCTCATCAGTTTTCCGGCGGTATGCGTCAACGGGTCGTCATCGCACTGGCCATGGCCAGCGAACCTGAAATCATTATTGCGGATGAGCCTACTACTGCGCTGGATGTCTCGGTACAAGCACAGGTACTGGATTTACTACGGGAAGTCTGCAGCGCTCATGGCACATCGGTAATCCTGATCACCCATGACATGGGCGTGATCGGCCACTGGACTGATCGTGTCGGCGTAATGTACGCAGGTCGTCTGATCGAGATCGGCACAACCAATGACATTATCCGTTCGCCGCGTCACCCTTACACCCAAGGGCTTATCGCCTCCACGCCCACTATGGACGCAAATGTCGATACCACGCTATACCAGATTCCGGGCAATATGCCACCACTGACCGCGATTCCTGACGGCTGCGCCTTCAATCCGCGCTGCCCGATTGCCGAAGATAAATGTCGGGAAGTCATACCGCACTTGATCAATGACGTCGCTTGCCACCTACGGAGTGAAACATGAGTTTTGTAGAAGTCGATGAAGTCTCCAGAGTCTTCCATAAACGCAGTTTGTTCAGTAAATCTCAAGGCGTGCAGGCTTTAAAAAACGTCAGCTTATCGATTCAGCAAGGCGAGACATACGCGCTGGTTGGTGAAAGTGGTTCCGGTAAATCAACACTGGCCAGAATTGTCGTTGGTGTTGATAATGCCAGCAGCGGACAAGTCAGCATTGCTGGTCATCAGATTTCGACAAGCATGCCAAAAGAAAACCGGCGTGATATCCAAATGGTGTTTCAGTCACCCTACGCTAGCTTGAATCCACGCTGGCGGGTGCATGACTTAGTCGCTGAACCATTGCGAGCTTTCGGGATTACTCAGGGTCGTAAAGCGACGGTACAAAGAGTGACCGAACTACTCGAACAGGTAGGCTTACAAGCCGATGACGCACGTAAGTTTCCACACCAATTCAGTGGTGGACAACGCCAGCGTATTTCTATTGCCCGAGCATTGTCGTCTAATCCCAAGTTTATTGTGTGTGATGAACCGACATCAGCACTGGATGTGTCTGTACAGGCACAGGTGTTAAACCTGCTGAAGGATCTGCAATCGGAGCTTGGACTGACTTATTTGTTTATTACGCATGATCTGGCGGTGGTGAAAACCATGGCGCATCAGATCGGTGTGTTAAAACAAGGTGTGCTAATTGAAGAGCAATCTGCGGATGATTTATTTGCTTCTCCGCAACATCAATATACTAAGGATTTGTTGGCGGCAGCGCCGGTTTTGTCTGTGGCTTGACAGGCGTATGACGTTTTAATTTTTACTGGTAATTCCTAATCAGGCAACAGCAACACACTGTTGCCTGCTGCACCCGGAATTAATCACGAAGCGTATGACGGACAATTTTCTTACCGACATTAACCGTCTTACCCAACTGTTTTTTTAACGACACGCCGCGCTTCATCGCTTCAACCCTCTGTCGGTTTCGCTGCACATTATTAGCTTCAACAATCTCATCCAGCAAAGTCTGCTTCAGCGCCTCTATGCCAAAGTGCGGCTTATCAAGTGATATCGATAATGGTAGGGCGATATCGGGCTGCATCAACGTTTGGTTATACTCAATGGCCTGAGCGATGATCTTCGCTTTAGCAGTACCCGGATTTTCCAGATCATACGGTGGTTGCCATTCAGCAATTGGTTTCAATTTATCGACCTGATTAACCACAGCAATCACGACCGGTTTTTTATAAGAAATATGCTTGGGATCAGCATAAAACGAGGCCAGTTTGTCATTCAGTTGTTTATCCAGCGCACGTGCCGATTGATTGGCTTTGAGCACCCACAGGATCAGATCAGCCTGCGTCATCTCTTTGAGCATCTGCTTTTCAGTGGAGGCATCACCTTCTAAACCTTGCAGGTCAACCACTCTCACCTCAACATCATCGACCATTGCGGTATAAACGGTAGTGCTGTCTGTCGAGGGTAATACGTCAACCTCTGCCACCAGCTCCTCTTTCAGCAGGTTAATAATCGAGGACTTACCCGCACCGGTTTGCCCCACCGTGACAATACGGATTGGCTCCAAATCCGGCGCAAAATTTTCGACATCTTCAGCCGAGGCATTCGACAACTGAATATCTTCATCCTCAAAGCTAAACCGGCCACTGTATAAATCGATGGCCACCGCTACAACTTCATCCAACAAAATTTCTTTTGCCTTCAGTTGCATATCATCGGTAAAACCCTTAGTCATGGATGAGGTTGCATGCTCTTTGGTGAGATCAGACACCGCTTTTAAGGGGTTGTAATAGAGGTTTTTAGCATGATTCGCCCAAATCGCTGCTTTCACCACCTTTTGGCCTAGCTCGCCGTATTTGTCATACGCTTCATAGCCCGCTTTGATGTGAGAGATCTTGATGTACTCAATGCCCGGAATGTGATCCTTTACCACGAGTTTGTATCGGCGGCTCACTTCTTCAAACAGCTTTAAACCTTCGGGGATAGAAAAAGCCAGCGTCTTTTTCCCAAACTGCTGTGCGACTAATTCCAGAACCTCCAGGCCCGCCTCATCCAGCTTTCCCCATTCAATACCCGCTTTCAATCGCTCCCGTGTATGCGCGCGTGATTGATTCCAAATCGCCACCTCTTTTTGCGACCAGCTGGAAGATGCTTTGACCAAGCCATCTTTGATCTCAGGGGGCGCTTCAGCGGATGCCTCCAATAACTCTTGGGTCTCTTCATGAACCGATCGACCGATCAAAAATAATGGAATGGTGACGATTAAGGTGCTGATTGTGATGGCAATCGATAGCTCAAGGATGTAGTCATACTTAAACGCTAAGTAGATACCAAAGCCCATTATCGTCAGCACAGGGAGCAGCGCTGAGATAATAAAAATTAACCAGCGACTGCCGGATAAATCGGATAGCAGACGATATAAGCCTTTAAGTTTTTTCATAGCCCGACGCTGCCGCTCCTTTTTTGAATGCATCTTTGTATAGGTTTTGCATATCCTCGGTGGAGACGTCTTCCCCCCTACGCTTGTGATAGAAGTAATAACAGGCGACCCGACCCAAACCATAAGTTGCCCCAAAACTCATGGCAGCGGCTGCAATTGCCCCCACTGTTTGTCCATAGACAGGGATAAACTTCACCAACTCACGGGTGCCAAACTTCAAACCATAGCGCAATGCAAAGCTACTGCCCAAGGTACCAATCAATTCACTAAAGGCTCGTTTATCCCACTTTACACCATACTGATTCGCCAAGCTGTGCAGCAGCTTCGCCTGAATGGCAGGCACAGTGACGATACCGACCGCCGGAAGCAAATCAGTAGCCGCTGAGGTCCCTGAATACCAAAGGACTTCTTTTTTAACGGTATCGAAGTTCGCTTCCTCAACGGATTTATGGCCTTTTACATCCGCGATAATCCCGACCACGGGCAGCATCTCTTCGAGCGCACTCACCAAATCATCGTAGTGGTAGACCGAGCCATCCTCCGTTTCAAAATCAACAGCCACCGCTTTGACGTCATCGCCCCACACCGCTTTGACTTGGTGTTCGTTATAGGCAATTTGGCGCGTGCGGTCTTTCTCAGATGACAACAACACCGCGCTATGAATCAGCAGGAGATGCTTGATTTTATTTTTATGCTTAATCTTTTTTAAAGCACTCAGCACTGCCGATTGCTCTGGTTCGTCGGCTTTCATTACGACCACCAACGCATGGCCTAATTGACCAATTTCGTCTAAATCAGCCTCGGGGTCATAGTCTGCTTCCCCCAAGCCTCGGGTATCTAAAAAGCGTACCAAGGGTTTATCCTGAGGATAGTCATAGGCTTGTGCGGTTTTGGTACAGGGGGCAAAGCCGTTGCCGACCTCTACTGATGAAAGTCCCGTGATGGTTTGAATAAAGGTGGACTTGCCCGCCCCGGTTTTACCCACTAACCAGAGGGTTGGCAGATTCTCTCGCTGAAACTGGTGCGCATGTTTGAGATTAGGATTTTTGCCAGGATTGATGGCGTCTTTTATTTGATCGAACATCAATGGCTCCAGTGTGTTTAAAATAGAAGTGTTGCCGCATTATGGCGTTGACGCTTAACTGAATCATAATACACCAAAAAACCACCGTAGCAGGTGTTTGATGATAATAACGACACCATGCTAACCTTATGCACAAATCATAAGGATATGACATGCCGACAACATCCGCTGCTAACGAACTGACATTTAAAGAAATCATTGCCGAACTCACTGAATTTCAGGAGTACTTTACTGATGAAGACAAAAGCAAAGCGTTAGCAGATTGGTTAAGTGAAGCTTGTGGTATCGAAGGGAAAGCGGCACGACTTGCCATACGCAACCTAGCCCCTCTGGTATTAGCCTCATTGGCAGGCACTGGCAAAGTGGTCGGTAAAGCATGGATGCTCAAACTCCATGACAAACTGGGCGAATACAGTTGGTATTTCAATCTCGCTCAAGGCATCTTAAACACACTCAAAACTAAAACTGACAAGACACTCGGCGAGGCGTTTGAAATACCCAGCAATAAGAACCTTGGAAAGCTTGTCAGTGACTATGCCCGTTGGGAAAATTTATCAACCGAACAGCAAGGCTTAGTTCAATTACTGCTAGGCCAAAACCACCAAGCAGAAGCACTAGAAGCGTCAAACCGACAACATCAAATCGTTATAGGTCAGCTGAGTAATATCATTGACAGTCTTGCGTTTGATCTGGACCTAAAAACACCCGAGTTCCTAATCACAGAAGCCGAAAAAGCACTGAACCATCAAGCTCAAAAAAGCAGCGCGGCATGGCTCACTTACACTAGCAGACAAGCCAAACTTATCGGGCGAGAACACAGCCTGGAACTACTCAACGACTTCTTTGACGCTGACAAAACCTTTAGCTGGTTAGTCATAACGGGTGACGGTGGAACAGGAAAAAGCCGCCTCGCCTTAGACGCCCTGCTTTCACGTCAAAGCTACTGTGATGTCGGTTTTCTTCACTCAGACAAGCTTGATAAATCAGATGCGCTAGATAACTGGCAACCTACTAGACCCACCATCATTACCATCGACTACGCTGCGGAGTACCCGACACAGATAGCCAACTGGATTGACCACTTTATTCAGCACCAAGATGATTATGACTTCCCTGTGCGTTTACTTGTTTTGGAGCGAGTCGCTAAAGATCAAAGCTGGTGGAAAACGTTAGTGTCTTCATCAAGCTCTGCAACAAATCGACACAGCTACTTATACACGCAAGAGCCCCTTGAGCTACTTCCGCTTACACGAACAGAGCAACGCCAAGCACTTGAAAGCTTTTTGGTTTCGCTGGACTGCCAAAAAGCACTGCCAGAACAAGACAGTGAGTTTTGGAATAGCTTAGATACCCTCAGTAATCATGGCCGACCGTTGTTTATTGGTATGGTTGCCAGTGCGATTGAGCATAACGACATTCACAAGATAAGAGACTGGACGCAAGCCGAGCTTTTAAAGCATGTATTGGATCGTGAAGAAAAGCGTTGGGCAGCTGTGCTGAGTGATTACTCAGAGTCAGATAAAGCGTCTATCTACAAACTACTGACCATCGCAACGCTGTCTGGTGGCCTCGACTTAGAAAACGATGAAGATCGCATTTTTGATATTTTAAATGACACGGATATTGCTGACACCGAAAACAAACTAGAACGCTTTATCGACGTAATCAAACAGCTTTCTAGTAACCAGAACGGCGCGTTACAACCAGACATTTTTGCAGAGTATTTCCTACTACAAGACTCCGAATACAAAACAGGCGGCTTTACGCGATCATTAAGAAAGTCTCTTGTAACAGCTCAAACCATATCACCGCAAAACACCCACGCGTTTATTTCGCGAACGGCTATCGATTATATCAAAGGCTTCAAACGCGCCAAGGATGGTGAATACACAGAAGATATAACCGCTTTTAACTGGTGGAAGCACCTTTTCGATACCACAATCAATTCAGAGACTAAAGAGCCGTTAGAAGAATTGACCGCTACCGCGTTCAATACAATCTCACAGCTATCGCTGCTTGGGCATCGGCGCACTATTTTAGATAACTGGTTACCTCAATTAATGCAGCTTGAAGACGCTAAAACTCAAGCACGCACCCTGAATTGGAAAGGACTTCTCCATAATTACTTAGGACAGTACAACCTAGCACTAGAGCACTACCAAAAATCCAGCGCTATCTATAAGGAGCTTGGCGATAAGTCCGGCGAAGGCACTACGCTCAATAATATCTCTCAGATATTCAAGGCTCGCGGCGACTATGAAACTGCACTAACATACCTACAGCAATCTCTCGACATTCAACAGGAGATCGGCGATAAGTCCGGCGAAGGCACTACGCTCAATAATATCTCTCAGATCTATGATGCTCGCGGCGACTATGAAACTGCACTAACATACCTACAGCAATCTCTCGACATAAGACAGGAGATCGGCCAGGGCAATCGCTTGAAAG
>NZ_QGKM01000062.1 GCF_003172875.1 Leucothrix pacifica
AGAATGATATGAACGCATCCCAACCTTAAATCAGAGTGGTTAATCAGACCGAAAAGAGGTGAATACTCCCGGCCTGCGGCATCAAAGTGCCCAAGTCGTGGTAAAACAAGTTCTCCACATCGGTCTCAGGAGTATTCAGGATGAAGCGTAACGTATTTGGCGTCGATATAGCAAAACAGGTTTTTCAGATTCATTGGGTTGATACAGACACGGGAGAAATGCACTCAGAACAAGTGAAGCGTGCAGGCTTTCTCCCTTGGTTTGCGAATCAACCGGATAGTGATATAGGCATGGAGGCTTGTGGCGGTGCACATCATTGGGCACGCCGTCTGATCGCAATGGGTCACACGGTAAGCTTATTGCCAGCACGACAGGTCAAGCCGTTTATCACGGGTAACAAAAATGATGTCGCGGATGCCCGAGGCATCTGGACAGCGATGCAACAACCTGGGATGAAAACCGTTGCCGTCAAAACAGAAGACCAGCAAGCAGTATTGTCACTCCATCGAATGCGTGAACAACTAGTGAAATTCCGAACGAGCCAGATCAATGGATTAAGAGGATTACTAGCTGAGTTTGGTGAAGTCATGCCAAAAGGACGTGCCGCCCTCAAGCAACAATTACCGGACTGCTTCGCTCGTTTATCGGAGCGAGTACCGGTATTCCTGCTGGAGAGCTTGCGGGAACAATGGTCACGTATTCATGAATTAGATAGTGAGATCAAACAATTAGAGAAGCGCTTGCAGGAATGGTTAAAACAGAACGAAGCGGGCCAGCGGATAGCGAAAGTACCCGGCGTGGGTTTACTGACGGCGACCGCGTTAATTGCCACGATGGGTGATCCAAAAACCTTTCATTCAGGTCGTGAGTTTGCGGCTTGGCTGGGGTTAGTGCCGCGTCAAACGGGCACCGGAGGTAGGATACAGTTGCATGGGATCAGCAAGCGAGGCGACACCTACCTGCGTACCTTGCTAATCCATGGGGCACGTTCGGTGATGGCCCATAACAAGCAGTCAGATAATTGGTTGGCTCGTTTGCAACAGCGTCGCCCTAACAATGTGGCACTGGTTGCACAGGCCAATAAAATGGCTCGAACCGTTTGGGCTTTATTGGCTCATGGTCGGGATTATCAAAGCGAATGGCTTCCTGCTTAAGCGAGCGGTCATTCATTTTTAAAACGAACCATAGGAGACGTTCGCTGAAAAGTTGTTGAGGTGCATGATACGCGTGATGACAAACAGGTCAGACCGTGCTTTGCCAAACCTGAATTTTTGCTGGGGCTTTGAGCTCGTTAGGAGAATTAGGCGTGAAGCAGCGGAAATCATCAGGGCCAGCAGGGACGATAAGCCTGTGCAACAGGCCGAATATAGAACTGCCGCCTAACTGTTTGTTTTTATGGTTGAATGTCCTCGCAAACTGGGATGCGTTCATATA
>NZ_QGKM01000063.1:0-437 GCF_003172875.1 Leucothrix pacifica
AACAAACCTTGCATCAGACTCATACGAGCATGCGGAGGCATTTCAAAGCCACGGAATTCTAAAATTCCCTGACGACCCGATGCTGAGTCCGGCGAGTACATCTTATCAATACAGAACTCAGAACGGTGCGTATTACCGGTCAGATCCGTCAACAAATGACGCAGCAAACGATCCGCTAACCAAGGCTGATCCGTCTCACCCTTTGGCATTTGCGAGAAGGCAATATCCAGCTCATAAAGCTTTTCATCACGCCCTTCATCCACCCGTGGTGCCTGACTGGTCGGGCCAATAAACAAGCCGGAAAACAGATAAGACAGTGCCGGATGATGCTGCCAGTACGTAATCAGACTTTGCAGTAATTCAGGTCTGCGCAGGAAGGGACTATCCGTTGGTTGCGCCGCACCCAAGGTCACGTGATTACCTCCACCAGTTCCGGT
>NZ_QGKM01000063.1:536-6050 GCF_003172875.1 Leucothrix pacifica
TATAACCTTCAATACGAACTGGTGTTCCCAGCTTTTCAGCCGTTGCTTCAACCGCTGCGATCAAATCCAGATAATGCTCCAGATAAGTCATTGGCGGCATAAAGACACATAAGCGACCTTCACGGGCCTCGATCGACATTGCCGTGTGCGGCACATCAACCCAGAACTTTTCTTTGGCTCGTTTCTTCGCCTCACGCGCCTCTTCCGCGATTGCTTTTTTGGTCTTTGGCTTTTCAGATTTCTTAAAGCGCTTCTCAGCAACCTTGTCGTAAGCACCCAGCTCGTCATGCTCTGCCATGCCATCGGACTCAGGCTGGATTTCGCGCTCATCCTCCGTCTGCCAAGGGAGCGAACCCAGAGGCAAACGCAGCCCCATCGGTGAATCACCCGGTATCAGCGTTAAGATGTCGTTTCTGAACTGCCAAGGCGCACTGTGCCAAGTCCGCTTGTTGTAATCCCAAGCAATTGGCAGCGCAAAACCAGACGGTGTATCCAAGCCACGCGTCAGTACCCGCGCGATCGCCTGACGCTCCAGCGAGTCTTTTAGATCGGCTTTCTCTGAGTCCAGATTGACCGGCAAACTGCCCTCCTTCCACAAGAAATACATCTTGTCTTCAAAGGCAGGAATAATGTATTTCTCATCTAATCCAAGGTGTTTGGTAAGCAGCCTGGAGAACTTCTCCGCCGTCTTTTCATCATGCTTATAATCCACACCATCTTCAGCGATCAGCTTAGGATTTTTCCAGATATCCACGTCATCATTACGCCAGTAACAGCTGAGTGCCCAGCGTGGAATTTCTTCACCGGGATACCATTTCCCTTGCCCATAATGCAGCAGACTGCCTTTGGCAAAACGCTGATTCATCCGCAGGAATAGTTCGCCTGCCAGTTTACGTTTATGCTCACCAAGCGCACCCGTATTCCACTGCTCATGCTCCATATCATCAATGGATACAAAAGTCGGTTCGCCACCCATGGTCAGACGCACGTCACCGGCTTCTAAGTCTTTGTCAACCTGCTCGCCGAGGGCGTTAATCGCCTCCCACTGCGTTTCGGTGTATGGCTTTGTTACACGTGGGTCTTCAAAGAAGCGCTGCACGGTATTACTGAAATCAAACTTAGTTACTTCACATTTTTCCATCCCACCAGTCACCGGCGCTGCGCCGTATGGGTCTGGCGTACAAGCCAATGGAATGTGACCTTCACTGGCGAATAGTCCGGATGTTGGGTCAAGGCCAACCCAACCTGCACCGGGAATAAACACCTCGCACCACGCATGTAAGTCTGTGAAATCTTCTTCTGGGCCTGACGGGCCATCCAATGATTTTTCATCTGATGTTAATTGCACTAAGTAACCAGACACAAAGCGTGCAGCCAGCCCTAACTGACGCAAAATCTGTACTAACAACCACGCAGTATCACGGCAGGAACCCGTTTTTTTGGTTAAAGTCTGCTCGAATGTCTGAACTCCCGGCTCCATGCGAATGTTGTAACCGATCTCCTTTTCCAGTCGCTGATTCAACTGAACCAGAAAATCCTGAATACGAGTTTCAGAGCGATCAACTTTCTCAAGCCATGCAGTGAGTTTCTTACCTGCTTTACGCTTTCTCAGGTAAGGCGCCAGCTCTGCTTTCAGAGTCTTTTCGTAGGTAAACGGATAATTCTCCGCATACTCTTCGACGAAAAACTCAAAGGGGTTAATTACTGTCAAATCAGCAATCAAATCCACTTCAAACGAGAACTTCTTGGTTTTCTCCGGAAATACCAGACGCGCTTCATAGTTTCCAAAAGGATCTTGCATCCAGTTGATGTAGTGATCTTCCGGCTCAATTTTTAATGAATAAGATTTAATCGGTGTGCGGCTGTGTGCAGCAGGCCGCAAACGAATTACATGCGGTGATAAGCTCACCGGACGATCATATTCATAACTTGTCTTGTGATTAAGTGCGACTTCAATCGTCATCGTAAAATCTCTTTAGAATTTAGTTAAGCGGACTGGCTCTGTGTTTGCCCTTCGACCTTTTGGGTCGGATACAACCATGTGCTCGCAATAATATTGTGTAGGTCAATTAGGCCTAATTGAATGTCATCAAATGAAACCCGTAAATCTTCAGATACAACAAAGTCTTTTTCAGTGTATGCGTCCATCTTCTTCATTAGCTTGTCAGATGTCTCAAGGAACGTCTCATACGATGGAAAGCTAAGCGCTATTTGTGACAGCTCCTCTAAGCAATACTTAATTGAGCGAGGGAAATCATTGTTACACAACACAAAACGCAACACTGAGACGTGCGAAATTCTTGGCCCATTCGCAGCCCGGTACATACCGACAGCATTTTGCGCTTTGAGTATTTCCATCCAAATATGATGATCGTGTGTACTCTCTTCAACACCCCTGCGCAATAAAATTCCGGCAGCAATATCCAGCGTCCGCGACGTCATGTCTGCTCGTTCAATATGAATCCCCAGAGACAAAAATTCATGTGCCTGATTACGACTCATGCTGCTTTGGATCAAACCATTAAATTGCTGACAGCGTCCAATAACTTCCGTTAAAAAGCGGAAACGATCACGCCGGCGAATTGCACTGACCGAGGTCTGCTTCATCAGCAGATTCAGATCGTTAAGCATCTCCCAGCCTTCCAGCGGGAATAGGTCTTTTGATGTTCTGGCATTCTCACGTGCTGCCCTGACAGCCGAGCGCAAAGAACCAGGGTTCTCAGGGTTTGTAACCAGAAACTCAAACACATTATGTTCGCTTACTTCTTCATAATGCTCATGAAACAAATTTTCGACCGACATAATTTTGAGTAACACATTCCAGCCGAGTTTTTTGGTTTTCGGCAAATCCAGCATTACTTGGGTAAAGGCATTCAGGAGTCGGGCGGTGTCTTCAGTTCGCTCGATATATCTTCCCAGCCAATAAACACGCTCTGCATTTCTCGATAACATAACGGAATCCTTGATGTAATTTTATTGTGGCTACCGGAAAACAATGCCCCGGCGCTCAGCATTGGCGATATTTTTGGAGGAATCAGGTTTCAACAATCCAGGTATCTTTACTACCGCCACCCTGTGAGGAGTTCACCACGAGCGACCCTTCCACCATAGCAACGCGAGTCAGCCCCCCCTTAGTCACCCAGCAATCTTTGCCCTGCAGAATGAAAGGGCGCAAATCCAGATGTCGGCACGAAAGGCCTTTGTCGATGATGACTGGCGCGGTAGAAAGATCCAAGGTCGGTTGGGATACATAGTTACGCGGGTCATCTTTGATTAGTTTGCGGAATTTATCCAGCTCTTCTTTACTGGCTCTTGGCCCAATTAACAGACCATAACCACCTGACTCGTTCACAGGTTTAACGACAAGCTTTTCCAAATTAGCCAATGTGTAATTTAAATCTTCCTCAATATGACAGAGGTAAGTTTTCACATTGGGCAAGAGAGATTGTTCACCAAGATAATACTCGATCATCTTTGGCACATAGGCATAGACAGCTTTATCATCTGCCACACCACTTCCCGGCGCATTGGCAATCGCAACATTGCCCTTCTTCCAGGCACGCATAATGCCTTTTACACCTAGCATTGACCCTTTATTAAATACTTCAGGATCAAGGAAGGTGTCATCAACGCGGCGGTAAATAACATCTACACGCTGTGGGCCATTGACGGTACGCATGTATACGCAATCATCCGTATCGACCAAAAGATCAGGACCTTCAACCAATCTGGCGCCCATTTCTTGTGCAAGAAAGGAATGTTCAAAATAGGCAGAGTTGTAGATGCCGGGAGTCAGCACCACGATGGTCGGGTGCTCCTGTTCCCTCGGAGACAAGGAAGCCAGCATTTCGTAGAGGTGTACCGGATAATCTGAAACAGGTGAAATGCTCTGAGAATCGAATATTTCCGGGAAGATTCGTTTGGTCACCTGACGGTTCTCAATCATGTACGACACGCCGGACGGCACACGCAAATTATCTTCCAATACACGGAATGTGCCCTCACCGTCACGCACCAAATCGGTGCCTGAAATATTAGCCCACACACCATGAGGTGGCGTAATTCCCCGACAAGCCTTTAAATAGTTGGATGATCCTTCAATCAGATGCGGCGGCACAATGCCATCTTTGATGATTTGCTGATCGTTGTAGACATCGTTGATAAACATGTTAAGCGCTTTGAGTCGCTGCTTTAAACCTGCTTCTACTTTCTGCCACTCATCCGCCGGAATCGGTCTTGGGATAATATCGAAGGGCCAGTCTCTGTCGATATTGCTACCTTCAGAATAGATGGTGAAAGAAACTCCCATTTCCTTAATACAGCGCTCTGCTGAAGCCTTACGATCCTGCAGTTCATCATTGTTGAGGGACTCTAAATACTCAAACAAATCCTTCGCGACCGGGCGAGGCTTGTCGGCTTTCTCTAATACTTCATCAAAAAACTGTGTTGGATCATAGGAATTCCACTTCATAGAACGATATCCTTATTGTTTAGACTGGCGACAGGTCGGTGTGTTTATCTATCTTTACCGAAAGAATCACATAACAGATGAGGCAAGTTATATGCCAGCATTAGGCTAAAACAGCACTGCTGTCATCAAATAAATTATTTTAAAGATTATTATTTCAATCCAAATGAGCTAATTGTGTGTAAAATAACACTTTCGAAGGAGCCCCTTTCTTTTACAGACTCCGAATGGCTATTTCATACCTGTAGACCCAGTGCTTATTACGATAAGCCGATCTGAATTTGCGCAACGATCATACACCTAAAGCTACTCTCTCATGAAGAAATAGTTTAAAAGTTTAGAACTAAAGACCTCACATCACTATGACTTACTGCATTGCAATCAAAACCAACACACACCTAGTATTTGCTTCTGACTCCAGAACGAATGCCGGACCAGACCATGTGAGCACCTACAGTAAAATGTTTAGCTGGGGCATACCCGGTGAGCGCCAGTTTGTGCTGTTAAGTGCAGGAAACTTAGCCACTACTCAGGATGTGGTGCAGCAGATCAATCGTGATATTCGCGAGAGCGAAGCAACTAATTTACATACCGTAAAGTACTTATCCGATGCCGCCGACTACGTCGGACGGGTTAGTCAGATGATGCAAAATAAACACAACAATTCGCAGATGGGTGCAGGGTTTAATGCGGAGGCCACTTTTATCATCGGTGGTCAAATTGGCATGGACCCACCTGAAATCTTTATGGTGTATTCACAAGGTAACCATATAACCTGCCCTGGCATGACACCATTTCTGCAAATTGGTGAAATCAAATACGGCAAGCCACTGCTAGACCGCGTGATTGTTGAAGATACTCCGGAAGATGATGCGATTCGGGCAACGATGGTATCGATGGATTCTACGATGCGCAGTAACGTCACCGTGGGTCCACCGATTGAGATTGTTAGCTATCAAACCAACTCATTAGTGCCAGGCCAATATCGTATCTTCCGTAATAGTGATCCTTATTTGCGATTGTTACGCAGACGTTGGGGCGAGACA
>NZ_QGKM01000063.1:6105-7509 GCF_003172875.1 Leucothrix pacifica
CACAAACACAATCACAGGCTTACTAGCCAAGGTCTGCAACAAACTTCCAAGAATTGAGTTATCGCAAAGACATAGCAATGAAAGCTGCGCTAAATTAGCCTCTTTCATTGCTATTTGTGAGCTGCACCATGACACTCAGTCGCCGCAATCTCCTGCTAATTATTATCGCCTCTGCACTACTCGGGGCTTCTGTCACTCACAAAGTCTGGCAAAGCAGCTATCCCGGCAGACCCTTGTTTGTTGAGTTTCATAATCTGCGTTCTGAGACCATCCCTCTGATCACCATTGAACATGGTAATGCATCCTCTCAGGAAAAAATCATCCTCACACAAATGAAGCCAGATGAGCGCAGAGTGATTAGCCTGAACCACTCGCCGGGCATGGGATATAACGTCATCACCAGCTTAGCCAATGGTGATGAGTACAATATGTGTTTGGGTAAAGGCACTGAGAAGTGGGTGAATCAGGTACGGATACGCGACAGCGGGATGTATGGTGGGAGCTAAAATCTTACGTATACTTTTTCTAAACTCCACACATAATTTTACTCGATTGTAGTTAACCTACAAAATCACTATTATTTGAAGCGTAAGATGATTTCCTCCTCCNNTTTGATTTGCTTGTCGTGAACTGCTGCCAGTAATACTAGCGCAGTGACACCACCGATGAGTGCCCACAACATATCGGACTGCGTATCCCAGACATAGCCCTGAGTGCCTAAAAAGGCTTCCGCTGCGCCATCATTGAGGGCTGCCACTAACCACTCGAGTAGTTCGTAGCAAGCGCTAAAGGCCAACACAAAGCACAGTGCAAAAAAGTGCATCCAGCCCCGACCATTCACCAGCTGTTTACGAATCATCAGCTCACGCGCAATCATCACCGGCACAAAGCCTTGCGCGAAGTGTCCGACCTTATCGTAATTATTGCGGGATTGTTCGAAGGTATCGCGTATCCAGTCAAATAGCGGCACTTCGGCGTATGTGTAGTGACCGCCAACCATAAGAATGACGCAATGAACCAGAATGAGTGTATACAGCAGCGGTGTGAGCGGGAAGTTTTTGTAGCTGAGCAACAAAACGACCAGGCCAATCAGTGCAGGTAACACCTCCAGCCACCATGTCGGATAGTCTTTGGGATCAATAGCTGACCAGATCAGAACTGCGAAAAATATTGCTAACCACACTGCTTTCTTCATGACATCACCTCAAGCTACCGGGTTACGCGCCCTATGATTT
Organism: Leucothrix pacifica; assembly: GCF_003172875.1. Taxonomy (GTDB): domain Bacteria; phylum Pseudomonadota; class Gammaproteobacteria; order Thiotrichales; family Thiotrichaceae; genus Leucothrix; species Leucothrix pacifica. The sequence goes on from NZ_QGKM01000063.1 coordinate 7,341, forward strand.
GTATGCTACCGCTCCTGCAATAGCGACACAATACGCAATGCAAAGCTGATCTAAACATCACCACTCTGCCACTTTTGAAATAGCTGTTACTGTATTAAATATGATGCCCGCAACATTCATTGAGCGACTCCTGAGGAATACTCATTTGCACCTTGGAAGAGCAAATGTA
>NZ_QGKM01000063.1:7604-9400 GCF_003172875.1 Leucothrix pacifica
TTTGCTGTCGATTATTGATACCGACCAAGGCAAGGAGATGCTGGAAAGCACCACCAACCTTTGGGATGTAGTGAAACAAAATATAAAACTCTCCAAACAACTCAAGCCACTGCAAAAAGCACAGTTTCGGGAAACCTGGGAACTGGCCAAAGCGGTCAACCCTGATTGTATTGTTTATCACCCTAAAGCTGGCGCAGCGCCTCATATCGCGGAAAAGCTCGGTATTCCTTGTGTTCTAGGAACACCAATTCCCATGTTTGTACCCACCTCGGAACGTCCTTTTTTGGTACTGCCGGAGTGGAAATTGGGTGGCTGGTATAACCGACTGAGTTATAAAATTATCGCCTCACTCACCAAGTTGGCCTTGGGTGGTTATGTCAAAGACTTCCGCCGGCATATCGCTCTTGCACCACTGAAGAAATTCGACCTGCTGAAAACAGGCGATGGTGCGGATATCCCCGTACTTCATGCATATAGCGAGGCTGTGTTATTTCGCCCAACAGACTGGCCAGACACTGCGTATGTCACAGGCTATTGGTTTTTGGATGATGAATCGGATTGGACGCCGCCAGCAGACCTAGTCAACTTTCTGCAGGCAGGCGAGCCTCCGGTTTACATTGGCTTTGGCTCAATGGCTGGGCGACACCCACAGCAACTAGCAAAACTGGTGATAGAAGCGCTGGAGATCGCCGGAGTAAGAGGCATTATTGCAACCGGCTGGGGTGGATTGAATGCTGATAAGCTTCCGGATTTCATCTTTAAGATTGATAGCGCCCCACATGAATGGCTGTTTCCACGCATGGCGGCGGTGGTTCATCATGGTGGAGCGGGAACAACTGGTGCTGGCCTTAGAGCAGGTAAGCCCTCCGTGATTGTGCCATTTTTTGGTGACCAGCCATTCTGGGCAATAACGGTTGACTCATTAGGTGCGGGGCCAAAACCGGTGCCTAAAAAGAAACTGACTGCTGTGAAACTAGCTGCTGCAATTACCGAGGCTGTTACAAATGCTGAAATGCAAATTAAAGCGCAAGCAACCAAGACGAAGATTTCTCAAGAGGATGGCGTGGCTAATGCCGTTGCAATCATTGAGTCATTAACGCCCTGACTTGCTTAAGCTACTAAAAACTACTCATGCGGCAGATTATCTGGCTGCACATAAATAGTGATTCCGACTGCGATCAATCCAACAAACGTCCCATTCGCCAGTTTTTAAGTTCTGCTTTTGACATATTACGCAGTCCTTCAGCTTCTTTAGCCAGCAGTTTTTGACCAACCACAGCAGGCATTTTTGAGACTGAAAGCGCTTTTGCGATACCGGTTAGCTTACCGTCCTCAGCCACTGCTTTAGCCGCTAATCTCGTATTCTCTTTCTTACCCTTACCACTCCCCTTCTTAGGCGGCGAATTTTTAACAGGCTCTTCAATCACCGGATCAGTGATATCAGGTACGGGTGTGGATTTAATGGTTAACTCACCACCAAAGTAGTCTGTCATAACCGCATTATTGTAGGCAGTTAATCCCGTATTTCCGGTCTCATTAAGTGCCCAGCCTAACTCTTTATTGGTGTTAAACCACACGATAGATTTAATGGCAGGATAGCTCTCCTGAATTGATTGCATCATGTCAGCAGTCCAGGCTTCTTTGCTTTCCAGCGCATCAGAATCATCACCATCCTGACCCCAACTAAGATCCGGTTGATCTTGTGGTTCAGTCGAGCTGACTTCCGCCAGCATCATTGGCTTGTTGGGAACCGCTGTCACCATCTTTACGTATTGCTGACTGAATGTTTCATCAAA
>NZ_QGKM01000063.1:9531-9688 GCF_003172875.1 Leucothrix pacifica
TACCCCAAGGATACCAGTTACCATTAAATTCATGACCAAAACGCAGTAATATCGAAGGCTCTTCACCAGCAGGATAAGTACTTCGCCAACTCTTTAAACCTTCTATCCAACTAGCAATATACGCATCCCACTGCCCTTCAGCGATCTCTACAATCAC
>NZ_QGKM01000064.1 GCF_003172875.1 Leucothrix pacifica
CTTGAAGAGGACTAATAAAAAATTCTATCTCAGCCTCATCAGCCTGTGCTTGATCGGCTGGATGGCGCTTGCTCATGCGGCCGTTAAAGTAGGCCAGCCCGCGCCAGACTTCCAACTCATCGGTAGTGATGGCAAAACACATAAATTATCCGACTACGCTGATAAAACGGTCGTACTGGAATGGACAAACCACGACTGCCCCTATGTTCGCAAGCACTACCGCAGCGGCAATATGCAGAAACTACAAAAGCAATACACTGATAAAGGTGTAATGTGGTTGAGTGTGATTTCATCTGCTCCGGGCAAGCAAGGCTATGTCTCTGCCGATGAAGCGAATAAGCTTACCACCTCTCGCGATGCAGCACCGACTCAGGTTTTATTAGACCCTAAAGGTGAAGTCGGACGTGCTTATGGCGCAAGAACCACACCGCATATGTATGTGATTGAAAAAGGTGTCATGCGTTATATGGGTGGAATCGATAGTATCGCCAGTGCCAGCACCTCAGATATTGAAGAAGCAGAGCCGTATGTTGAGCTTGCGTTAAACAGTATGCTTGAAGGTAAGCCTCTCGCTAAGGCAGTAACCCGCCCTTACGGCTGCAGTGTAAAGTACTAAGCTGACTGGATGAACCCACTTGAAAGCTTAGCTTTTTAGCTTTTTAGCTTTTTAATCAGTATTATTCTGGCGCTGATAACCTAATGCCACACATAAGGTCTGTGCCAGACAAAACGTTGCATTCAGGGAGCGGAACGCTCTGACTTCCGCTTCCCTGACCACCAACAAATGATCCGCAATATCCGCCACCGGACATAACTCACTGTCTGTAATCAGTAAAACTTTTGCACCCTTCTTATGCGCCGTCGCCACCGCGTCACGGGTCAGATTGATATAAGGATGAAAGGTAATCGCAATCAGCAGTGAAGACTTATCCATCCACTGCAACTGCTCATCCAACATCCCGCCCGTACCCGTCATCAAATAGCTCGGCACATTCAACTGACTCAGCGCGTAATGGAAATAATGTGCGACAGAATAAACCCGACGAAATCCACAGATATGGATATTCTTCGCCTCAATCATGGCGTCCAACGCTGCATTTATAGCATCCGGACTAACCTGAGCGCGTAATAGCTCCATCGTCAGCACATTAGCACTGGCAAATTCTTGTAATAAGCCCGCTGCTCGATTATCCAGGGAATGATCAGCGACCTCTTTGACTTGCTGAATGCGCTGTTGGTAGTTGCTGGTGTTATCCAGAAGATCTTGCTTGTAAAGTTTCTGCAATTCTGAGAAACCATTGAAGCCAAAGAAGTTAGCGAAACGTACCAAGGTGGATGCATGTACACCCGCGGATTCAGCAATCTCAGCCAAAGTGCTAAACGCCGTTTGATTCGGATGCTCTAATAACCAACCTGCAACCTGCCGGAGACGCTTACTCAAACCAGCCTGATTTTCCGCGATCGCACCTTGCAATTGCTTCAGACTGGTAATTTCAATATTTGTCTCATGCTCTGGGTCAGGTCGGCTACTCATAGTACCTTACTCAATAATAAACTTATAAATCGACAGGCATACCACTATCCAATGATCGCTTCGCCGCATCAGCCAGTGCTAATGCTTTCAAGCCATCATCTGCGGTTGTCGGCGGCGTTGTATTGCCTTGCAGGGCTTCTACGAAGCGCGTCAGCTCAATACGGTAAGCATCCGCATATCGCTCCAGAAAGAAAAACTGCGGTTTTGCCCCAATAATGCCTTCGGCGCCGGATCGTACTACATTATTCTCCAGATTGTTATTGGCTTGCAGCATGCCACCTGCACCGAAGGCTTCGATGCGTTGATCATAACCATAATTGGCGCGTCTGCTGTTAGTGATGATCGCGATGGCACCGCTGGCCGTGCTCAGCGTGACACTGGCCGTATCGATATCTCCGGCCTCACCAATCGCCGGATCGACCATAACACTGCCAGTCGCATAGATGCGGGTTGGCTCTTCATCCAGCAACCAACGCGCCATATCAAAATCATGAATCATCATGTCACGGAACAAGCCGCCGGATACGTTGATGTACTCAACCGGTGGTGGCTCAGGGTCACGACTAGTGATAATCAGTGTTTCCAGCTTACCAATCGCACCGGATTGCAGTTGCTCTTTAAGCTGGGCAAAGCCGGGATCAAAACGGCGATTAAAACCAAGCATGCAGGTGATTTCTGCCTCGTTCACCGCCTGTACACAGGCAGCCGCCCTGTCGTAATCAAGGTCGATGGGTTTTTCACAAAACACTGGCTTCTCAACCGCTGCACAACGAGACAGCAACGGAGAATGGGTATCGGTTGAACTGGCGATGATATATGCATCGATATCAGCACTGGCAAAGGCCTCCTCTTCAGAAAGCACATTGGCATTGAGTTGAGCCGCCAGCGCTGCCGCGCCTTCAGGATAAGGATCAACCACATGACTGATGCGCGCACCGGGAACGCTTTCAATGGCCATCGCGTGAACTTTACCAATGCGACCCGCGCCAATCAGGCAAATATTTAGCATGTTATTTTCCTATCAAAATCAAAGTGTAAAGGTTGTTCTGAACTGCTCCAGTGCAACTTCAGGGTCATCTGAGGCATAAGCCTCCATAGCTATCGGCCCGCGATATCCCATATCAGCCAGAGCCAAGGCAATATTGCGGTAATGAATTTCACCGGTACCGGGTTGCATGCGGCCCGGTACATCCGCCACCTGTATCTCTCCAATCCACGGCAGTGCTTTGCGGCACAACTCGATCAAATTGCCCTCACCGATTTGAGCATGATACAAATCCAGATTGAGTTTCAGGCTTGGGTGATTGACGGACCTCACTAATGCAATGGTGTCTTCAGCACGCCCAAACGGCACACCCGGATGATCCACCGGCAGATTGAGGTTTTCTAGGGTGAACACCACACCTTCCTGCTCTCCCATTTCTGCGAGTTTGGTCAGGGTGTCTTGAGCTTTTAGCCACATATCACCTGTCACTACCTCACAAGGTGTCACTGGCAAACCACCTTCACCCAGTCCGGTGCCATGTAAATTCAGGCGATCCACCGATAAGCGTTTACCTACTTGCGCAGTTTCATACGCCGTTTCCAGCAGCCGTTCAGCACCTTCATCATCACTGAGGCGACCTTCCAGATAGCCATTCATAATGGTGAAGTTCGCACCGGATTGTTCCAGCGCGTCCAAATCATGATCCGGCCAGTTCCAGAGTCCAACACCAAAACCCAGCTCAGCCAATCGGTTGACGCGCCAATCCATCGGGCGGTCTTGCCACAGCATCTCTACACAAGCGGCCAGTTCGAACGGTTGATTATCGTTACTCATCACTGATCTCCATAGCTAGCCATATTAAACAGTTCCGCCCAAAGAGCCTTCCAGCTGCGCCATTTCCTGACCACCAGCCATCATATCCTGTAGTTCATCCGGTGTTATTTCGCCGCGCTTTGCTGTGCCTAAGGTTTTCCCGCGATTCAATACCGTGAAGCGATCCCCCACTGCTAAAGCATGTCGCACGTTATGCGTGATAAACACCACACCCACACCGCTCTTGCGCACCTTATCGACCGTCGCCAATACATTGGAAGTTTGGCGCACACCCAGTGCTGAGGTCGGCTCATCCAGAATCAATACCTTCGCACCGAAGTAAACCGCACGCGCAATCGCTACGGTCTGGCGTTCACCACCTGACAATGTTCCGACAGCCTGCCCTGGCTCACGAAGATTAATCCCCATCTTAGCCATTTCGCTCATGGTGACTTCGTCAGCTTTCTTGAAGTCCATATTTTTGAATGGCCAGAAACCGCTTTGTGGCTCACGTCCCATCCAGAAATTACGAGTCACAGACATCAAGGGAATCATCGCCAGATCCTGATAAACCGTGGCAATACCCGCTTCCATCCCTGCCCGCGGGCTGCCGAAATTCATATTCTTACCGTCCATCACAATCTTGCCTTTAGTAGGCTGATGTACGCCAGACATGGTCTTGATGAATGTCGATTTACCCGCACCGTTATCACCTAATAAACAGTGACACTCGCCGGGATAAACCGAGAACGAAACACCTGCTAAGGCAATCACCGCACCGAAATGCTTTTCAATATCAACCAGTTCAATGACCGGCTTTCTTGTATCTTCACTCATTTCCGGTCTCCTTAGTGTGCTGACATGGCTTTGTTACGTACCCAGTTATTGAGTACTACCGCAATAAGCAGAATCGCTCCCATAAACACCTGGAACCAATCAAGATTGATATTGGTGTAAGTGATACCGATCTGTACCATTCCAAAGATTACTGCACCGACCATCGCGCCAATGGCTGAACCATAACCACCGGTTAGCAAACAACCACCGATAACTGCGGCGATAATCGCATGGAATTCTTTGAGCAAACCACGGCTGGCATCGGCTGTTCCAAACTCCAGCACGGTAATCGTTGCCACCAAGGTAGCTGCCATTGCGGTGAAGATAAACAGAATAATTTTCACGCGATTCACCGGCACACCGACATTGCGCGCCGCGATCGGATCACCACCAGCAGCAAAGATCCAGTTACCAAAACGAGTACGGGTTAGTAGCCAGCTAGCCGCTAGTGCCAAAACAACAAACCAAATAATTTCAACCGGAATGCCTTGCACCTTGGGCGTACCGTTCTTGAAAGTGTCAATCCAGCCCATATTGGCCAGCCATGTAAACGCGCCTTCAAAGGCATCCCCTGAAAACATCTCTACCAGCCAGCTATCGCCAGCGGCTTCTTTCACACCACGTAACTGAGTGGTTCCGGTGGCTTCTTTCAGCGAAACCAACGTTAGCCCGCGCAAGATAAACAAGAACGCTAAGGTCACGATAAAGGATGGCAAACCTGAACGTAATACGATAAATCCGTTAATGGCTCCGGTAATCACCGCCACCCCAAACGCAAACAGAATACTCAAGGATAACGGCCAACCCCACAACACCAGCGGAATTCCCAGCGCGATACCTGCAAAGGCAATCATTGATCCTATCGATAAATCAAACTCACCGCCAACCATTAACAAGGCAGCAGCAATGGCCAGAATCCCCAGCTGGGCAGCGGGTTCCATAAAATTCATTATGCCAGACAGCGAAAACATACGACTGTCTGCGTAAACCGTGAAGAATAGAATAACGGCAATGAGACCAACGACAGCACCTACTTCAGGTCGTTGTAACAAACTCTTTGTCAAACTAACCTTTGCCAGTCGCTCGTCAGCCATGGGCTTATCAGCACTCATAAGATAGGACCTTGAGATAAATTAAGAAGAAAATCGGGACGTACAGATAAAACGTCCCTCCCCTGACTGGGGAGGGAGTATCAAGCTAAACCGGTATTAACGAATACCTTTAGCCGCAAGCTCAACTACCTGAGCTGCTTTTTCTTGAGTGATCAGGTTAGGACCAGAAGGAACGTTTCCACCCGGCATCAAACCGAAACGCGCATGCATTGCAAGGAACGCGACTGGTAAGTAACCCTGTAGGTACTGCTGCTGGTCAATACAGAATGCTGCTTTACCGTCTGCAACTGCTTTCAGGAAGTTAGCCGACATATCGAATGTACCGATATTAACCTCTTTACCCATCTCAGCAATTGCCGCTAATGCAGGCTCACCCGCAGTACTAGCACCTAGCGTCAATACTGTGTCGACGTCGCCATCTTTCTCTAATGCTGCTTTAACTTTTGACTTCACATCTGCAGGATCATTGGTTGTTGGTAGCACTTCAATCGCGCCAAAACCTTCTGCAAAACCTGCACAACGTTGGTCAAGTGATACGTTACCGACTTCGTGGTTAACACACAGTGCTTTTTTACCACCCATTGATTTTAGCTTTGCACCCGCGATTTTACCCGCATCAAACTCTTCCTGACCGACGTGTAGTAATACACCCAGCTCAGGCGCTACGTTTGAACCTGAGTTCATAGAGATAACAGGGATACCTGCCGCTACTGCTTTCTTAATCGCCGCGCCAAGTGCATCACCATCCGGAATAGATACCACTAAGCCGTCTGGCTCTTGGTTTACTGCTGCATCGATTAAAGACGACATTGCCACCATGTCGAATGTCTCAGGTGAACGGTAGTCCACTTTCACATTCATGTCTTTACCGGCCGCTTCAACACCATTCTTTACCACTGACCAAAATGCATCGTTAGCCTGACCGTGAGAGACCACGGCTATATTGACATCATTACCATGACTGCCAGCGAAAGCCGAGCCAGCTGTCAAAGTTAAGGCAATAGCCACGGAACTTAATAATTTTTTCATCTTTACTCCTCCCAGAGACGATGGAAAACACTCAAAAACCCGATAAGTAATACCGGCATAGAACAAATTTCATCTACGCACAGAATAAATTTTCCCAAATTATCTGTCAATAGAATATTTATTCTAAAATAAAGTTACAGTATGATGATTGGCATTCTATAAATCTAGATGAGCACGTCTTATGACTTTATTCGCCTGGCCAGATACCCAAACCGTCAAAGGGCAACCTTTAGCACAACGTCCTATTGATGTGATTTGTCTTGGACGTGCAGGTGTAGATTTGTATGCCCGCGAAGATCATGCCAGCTTTACTGAAGTCTCCGGTTTTGAAAAATTCGTGGGAGGTTCACCGGCGAATATTGCGGCGGCGCTGCGTAAACTGGATGTGGCTGCCGGGTTTATCGGCGCGGTGTCTGATGATGGTTTGGGTCGATATGTCAGCGATTACTTAAATAGTATAGGCGTGGATACGCGCGGACTTGAAACAATAGACAACGGCGTTCGTACCAGTTTGGCAGTGACTGAGATGTCAGCTGACAGCCCTGAAGTGGTGATTTACCGCAACAATGCTGCAGATCTGGGCTTACATCCCCGGGACATTAGTGCTGAATATATTGCTGACAGTAAAATCCTGCTGATCTCAGGCACTGCCTTGTGCGCCAGCCCTTCGCGGGAAGCCACCCTACTCGCCATGCAATACGCCAGAGACCATGGCACATTAATTGCACTGGACATGGATTATCGTGCTTACTCCTGGGAAAGCCCTGAAGCGGCAGCGGTTTACTACCACCTTGCCACACGTCTCAGTGATGTTGTGATTGGTAATCAGGAAGAGTTTGCAGTGCTGGAAAGCATGGGCATTAATACCTCTGATGACGCTTCAATCGCGGAACATTATTTGCAAGAACCCACCCGCCTGCTAATTATCAAGAAAGGTCATGAAGGCAGCCATGTCTATTATCCCGGCGGCGATTTTGAAAAAGGTATTTTCCCCGTGATAGCGCAAAAGCCGTTTGGTGCCGGTGATGCCTTCGCGGGAAGTTTGCTGTACGGCATTCTCAATGACTTATCACTACAAGACTCGGTGATACTTGGCTCGGCTGCTGCGGCTATTAATGTGTCACGCAGAACATGCAGCGAGGCCATGCCCACTAAAGCCGAGCTTGAAAGCTTCTTGCAGTCGCACAATCAACACTTCCCAACACCCATCTCAGGAGACGAGAATGCTGGTTAGTCTATCTGAAATTTTACCTGAAGCCTCACAGTCCAAAAGTGCCGTTGCTTGCATCAATGTGTTTGGCTTTGAGGATGCACTGGCGATTACTGACGTCGCGGAGTCGCTGAATCTCCCCGTCATCATGGCGACCAATAAAGACATGGTGGATATGCTCGGCGTGGAAACCTTAGCGGGTATGTTACTTCCGATTATTCAGCGCAGCTCTGCACGTATTTGTCTGCATCTGGATCATTGTTATGAAGAGTCCACTGTCTATCAGGCGATGCACGCAGGCTATAGCTCGGTGATGTTTGACGGCTCTCAGCTACCTCTTGCTGACAATATTCAACGTACCCGTCAGGTGGTGGATGTGGCACATGCATTGGGGGTATCGGTAGAGGGTGAAATTGGCTCGGTACCTTATGATGAAGGCCGTGACCATATCCAATCCATTTATACCGAACCAGAACAAGCCGCAGCTTATGCCTCAGAAAGTGGCATAGATGCTGTGGCGGTTGCCGTGGGAAATGTCCACCGACTTAAAGCACCGGGTTGTGAAATTGATTACCCACGATTGGCGCAGATTGAAAGCCTTGTTGAAATTCCTTTAGTGATTCATGGCACGAGTGGTATTCACGAGCCGGATATCATTCGTTTGAAGCAATCGCGTATTGCCAAATTTAATGTAGGCACTTCCTTGCGGCAAGTCATTGGCAACTCGCTGAGAGCCGCGATGCATGCCGAACCAGAGCAGTTTGATCGCAGCCACTTTATGCGCCAGATCCAACCCGCTGTGCGTGATGAAATCGAACGCATCATGTTGTTATTAGCCGAAGACAAAACTGATAAAGAGGATACTCAATGAACCGCGCAATCAATATATTAGGCAGAAAGCTGCGACTCGGTGTGATTGGCGGTGGCGTCGACTCTTTTATCGGTACAGTGCATCGTGGCGCTGCCTTGCTGCATGAGCAATTCGAAGTAACCGCTTCCGTACTGTCTTCCAATCCGGAACGCTCCTTAAATGACGGCAAGACCTTAGGCATTCCAAGACCGTATGCTACGGCTGAGGATTTGTTTGCCGGTGAAAAAGATCACCCCGAAAAAATCGACTTGCTGGCGATAATGACGCCGAACAACAGTCACTATGAGCTGTCATTGCAAGCGTTGGATTGTGGCATGGATATATTCTGTGAAAAGCCACTGACCATGACCTTGGAAGAATCCGAAGACCTCGCCGCAAAACTGGCGCAGACCGACCGCATTTACTGTGTGGCTTACGCCTATACCGGCTATGCCATGGTGCGACAAGCCCGCGCAATGGTGGAAGCAGGTGACTTAGGCGAACTGCGCTCCGTGCAGTGTGATTATATTCAGGGACACTTGGCGGAGTTAGGGGACAACGAAGCGGATAACTGGCATATGAAACCTGAGGTTGCTGGCGAGTCTCTGATTTTAGGTGACATTGGCACGCATTGCTTTCATCTCGCCTCTTACATCACTGGAGAGAATCCACAGGACTTATGTGCAGATGTCACCTCTATTGTACCGGGACGTACCGCACATGATTATTGCGGGGTATTACTGCGATACGCCAATGGCGCACGTGGTAGCTTTACCGTGACTCAGGCGATTGCCGGTGGTATTCACGGCTTAAAAATTCGCGTGTCGGGCAGTAAAGGTACGGTGGAATGGGATCAGGAATCACCCGATGAATTGATTCACCGCACACTGAACTCACCGGAACGTCGCTTAGTACGTGGTGGTAAGGGCTTGCATGAAGCAGCACACCGTGCGACGCATGTAGCGATGGGACATCCGGAGGGTTATAAAGAAGCCTTTGCCAACCTCTATTTGGATATTGCGGATCACATGCTGGCGCGTCATCAGGGGCAAAAGCCAGAACCATTAGCACTGTGGTATCCCGATATACAAGATGGTGTGGATGGCATGAAGTTTATTAAAGCGGCACTGACTTCTTCTCAGCAGCAATCCGCTTGGCAGGCATTGGGCTAAAGCGATGACATGGCACCTACCAATAAGTATTGAAGAGTTTCGCCGCTGTTGCGAGCAAGACTTAAGTGCTGCTGACTATCTTTTAGCGGCGTCTATTGAAAAACAGGTGCTGTGCTATTCAGCGGATGTGTTTCAGCAAGCCTCGGATAATGCCGACATAAAAAATCAGCTGTCCAAAGAAATCGCGCAGAATCTGCAAGCTGGCTCTGGCGTATTGGTGATTCGTGGCGCTTATACCGATATCGCATTGCTGGAACGACATAACCAATGGTTCGATAAGATTCTTGAGGATGAAGCTGAGACATCTGCCGGTGATCATTTTGCAAAAGCGGGTGCTAATGGACGTATCTGGAATGCGCTACAGAAAGTGGCACTGGCAGACCCACAGGCGTTTTGTGATTACTATACCAACCCTATTTTGCATATAGTTTCTGAAGCTTGGCTTGGGCCGAATTATCAAATGACCTCACAGGTCAATATTGTCAGGCCGGGCGCGGATGCGCAGCAACCTCATCGGGACTATCATCTTGGTTTTCAGTCACCAGAGGTATTGGCACAATACCCGCCGCACGTGCACACGCTCTCCCCTGCTCTAACCTTGCAAGGCGGTGTGGCGCATACTGACATGCCGCTGGAATCCGGCCCGACAATGCTACTGCCATTTTCGCAGCAATACGCCGAAGGCTATTTGGCTTGGCGCGACGAAGCGTTCAAAGACTACTTCAAAAAACACGCCGTACAATTACCCCTAAAACAAGGGGATGCTCTGTTTTTTAATCCGGCGTTGTTTCATGCAGCGGGTGATAATCGCACCACGTATTTCCACCGTATCGGTAATTTATTGCAGGTGTCATCCGCCTTTGGTCGGGCCATGGAAACTGTAGACCGCTACGCCATTAGCACCGCAATTTACCCCATTCTTTTAGAACAACGCGCGCAATATCGTTCGGCTGAAATCGATGCACTGCTGAGTACCGCCTGCGAAGGCTACTCATTCCCCAGTAATCTCGACCGTGACCCGCCTGCGGCTGGGATGGCACCCGAGACGCACCGACAACTCACCGAACGCGCATTAGAACAAGGCCTGAGCTTAGCAGCGTATCAGGCCGAATTATCAACACATCAAACAAGAAGAGAAACGTAATATGTTTAACGAGGAAAGACATCTGACATCTCCCATTCGTTGGGGCATGGTCGGCGGTGGACGTGGCAGCGAAATCGGACACGCACATCGTGCAGCGGCGCGTCGCGATGGTTTTTTTCAACTGGTCGCTGGCGCGTTTGATCTGGACGCCGAACGTGGCCGTGAATTTGGCAGTAATCTGGGCGTTGCACCGGAGCGTTGCTACGCCGACTACACAACCTTGTTTGCCAGTGAAGCGGCGCGTGAAGACGGTTTACAAGCTGTGTCTATCGCTACCCCAAACAGCACGCATTATGAAATTACCAAGGCTGCGCTGGAAGCCGGACTGCATGTGGTCTGCGAAAAACCATTAACCTTTAGCGTGGCAGAATCGGAAACACTAAAAGCGTTAGCAGCCAGTAAAAACCGTGTACTCGGCGTGATGTACGGTTACTCCGGCTTCCCTATGCTGCACCAAGCCCGTGAAATGGTGCGTCGTGGTGATATTGGCGATGTGCGTGTGGTGAATATGCAATTCGCCCACGGCTTCCACAATACCGCTGTTGAAGAAAGCAGCCCCGGTGCTAAGTGGCGCATGAATCCCGAAGTTTCCGGCCCGACTTACGTGCTTGGCGATATCGGTACACACTGTTGGCAAGCCATGGAAATGGTCACCGGTTTAGTGCCTGACGAACTCAGTTGTATGCGTCAAAGTTTTATCGAAAGCCGCGCCCCACTGGAAGATAATGCGCATGTCATGGTGAAGTTTAAAGGTGGTGCGGTTGGAACGCTGTGGGCTAGTGCTGTGAATGCCGGCTCTATGCATCAGCAGAAGATTCGCATTGTCGGCTCAAAAGCCAGTATTGAATGGTGGGATGAGCATCCGAATCAATTGAAGTATGAAGTTCAGGGACAACCTGCGCAGTTGCTGGATCGAGGCATGGGTTATTTATACGGAGATAATCCCGGTGTTTGTGCGCGGATTGGTGGTGGTCATGCAGAGGGATTCTTTGAGTCTTGGGCGAATATTTATCACCGCTTTGCGCTAGCAATGGATGCGATGGAGCGGCATGATCAGGCGGCGCTTGATGGGCTTTGGTATCCGGATGCAGATGCGGGGATATCGGGAAATCGGCTGTTGGAGTGTTGTGTTGAGTCGGCGGATGGGGGATCAGCTTGGGTTAAGTTTTAGGTGACTCTTGTGGTCAGATGAGTGAGTTAACTTTACTCATCTGACTGAAGTATGGCTTCTACCAGCTTATAGACAGTGGATTGACCCGACTCTCTAGGCCAATCTTTGCATGGCGGGGTATCTCGTAATTTTGCACGTTCAACTGCGTTTTTTACCTGTTCCAATGTGGGGAGTTTACCCTCAATACCCTTGTCGTAATTCTTGATATAGCGATTTAATCGCTCAGTACAACTACGCGATGAACTGACTCCCTTTCCTTGTTCATAATGAAGTAATAGCCAATACTCAAATTTTGGATTACTGAGTGCTAAACCATACTGACCGGTGCTCGCTGACCACTGGTAAAGCTCGTTTAATTGACTGTCCGACCATTCATCTTTATCAACTACCAACCAAGCCTCGTCTGTTTTCCTCAGCTCAACATCATCCAAGTATTTTTTCATCCTTTTCAGCACATGAAACGGACCTGATTTATGGCCACCCTTCAAGCACTTCACCTGAATGATAGATACTTCAGAATTAAACATCTGAAAATATTGTGGTTCAGTCACAGTACCCTCAACCGCTAATACAAATAGCTTTCGATACCGGCGCTGTGCTGAAGGTCTGGGAAATGATCTGCGTTTAGCCACGATATTTACTCTGCAACTCGAAGTGACATCTCTGGCAATGATCCTTGAGCTATTCTCGGAACCCCACCCAAGCGCCCTTGTAAATAACTCTTGCGAATATCTTTGTCATAACGAATGTCCTTGTAGTCACTGAATGCAATGAGGCTGGAATAGCCTTGGGCTGAACGCTCCGCTACCCACATTTCATCACGACGTAATAGGCTTTGGTCCATAAGTTGAACGTCATGTGTTGTAAATAATAGCTGTGCGCGGCTCTTAGTTGAGCAAGTTCCCAGATAGTAATTAAGCAATGTATTGGATAATGAAGTATGTAAACTACGATCCAACTCATCAATGATATAGACCTTGTCACTATTTTCAGTTGATAAATCCAAGAAAGCAGGCAATAAATCAATGACACGCTTAGAGCCATCAGACTCTTGATTCATTTCAAATTTCACTTCAGTGCCATCACTGAGTTTGTGAAATGAATGTAAGCGCTTAGCCACCAAAGAGCCATTTTTCATAGAGACCAAGTAATGCTCGTCAGCTTTTTTATACAAAATTCTAACCGTCTCTCCTTCAGTAACATCCTCTAATAATTTACTTTTAACTTCCTCCGGAAAATCTAGAGAATCAAAGCGCACCTCAGCGCCACCCAAGCGTGAAATACCCGTATCCAGCCGAGATAATACCGCATTCATTGCAGCAAACCGTGGATGTGCATCATCAAGGTACTGTTCAAAGGCAGCAAAGCGACTGTCGGGTGCAACCAACTCCAGCTTATCTTTGAACCAGTCATAAACCGGGCGGAAGTTTTCAACTTTTTGCGATACTGAGTTGGTTAGAAATAATTGATTATCGCGAGTTCCATGAAATGCATACTTAATGAACTCGTCTTTCTTCAGGGAGGCATCGAAAATGACCTCATCAGCTTTTCGGTCAAACAGTACTTTTTCACTGCTACTATTAATGACCACTAATGACTCTTCTGTCACTGCCCATTTGGTTACAGCAAAATTATAAGCGTAAATCGTGTCATCTATGAGCAACTCGAGTGAGAAACGACTAGCTTGTTCACTCGCTGAATCATCCAAACGAAATGGCTCTACCGGAATAACACTATCAGGGTGAGTTCCTTTCACAATCATCCATTGAGCGAATCGAATGGCTTTGAAAAAGTTTGTCTTACCGGAAGCGTTACCACCATAAATAGCAGCGATGGGTAGGACGCGGGTTTGGTACTTATCGAGCTTTGGTACGCGCTCACCATGTTGACGCTCTCGGCTTGCAACCATAGAAAAGGTGGTTGCTTGACGAAAGGACATCCAGTTTTCAATTGTTATACTGATAATCATGGCGATCCTTAGTTGTATAAATGACACTGCTAATCATCTAATACTAAAGCCTAAAGGCAAAATATCAAAATTTAATGAGAAAATATCTCCTTTAAAGTGCTCGCCATATCCGAGGTACATTATTGAGAAATAACAATCTTAAGGTGCGGGATGGGGAATTGATGCCTGAAACCTACGCCAGAAGTTATGACAACATCTGTTGCAGTTTCATAAATGTTATCATCACAGATACAGTAGCATGCTAACACTATACTTTGTGAACATAATAAACATTATTTATACTTAATAGCCTAATATCTATAATAATATGTATAAACCAAAACCATAACATATTCTGTTTTTGCAGCTGATCATGCTATTTCCGCCACTCGTCAATCTTGTCAATTTTCCATTCTGTGGATAGGAATATGGTGGGATTAAATACCTACGGCTCATTTATGAAATGAGTCGCAGGCGTTCATATTTCCCCCAAAACAAGAGTGTCTGATATGTTTGGAAAACCGCTAACGCCCTTTATTTCCTTGTCATTTATAATGCTGTGTACACCGGTAATGGCTGACTGGCCCGTTGCGGTGGCGGATAAGTTTACAATTCACCAAAGCTACCCCTTCGTCGAACTTGATTTACTAAAAAATGATCGCGGCAACAACTTAACGGTCGTGGATGTCAATGAGTGGTCAGAAAAGGGGGCACGTATTTCTTTAAGAACACCAGGAAGGAGTTCTCGAGAGACTTACCATAACTATGGCGATGTTGCCTATGTCCCAAAAGAAGGTTTCTCAGGTGAGGATGGTTTCTGGTACGTGATTGAAGATGATCAGGGGAGAAGAAATTCCGTCAGAGTTGTGGTTGATGTAAAGCCAGAGAGTCTGCTGTTACCTACGCCTCTGGAAGATGTTGTCGAAGTGCCGAAAAACCAGTCAGTTCGCATCAATGTGACGGAAAACGACTTGTTCAGCAATTTATTTAACCCATCAGACGTTACATTTCGGGGAGAAATTGTTGACTATAATTTTACCTCTGAACAAGGGGGGAAAATCGAAAAAGTTGAGGTGTATCCGATTGACTTGTTGCAGTTTGGCTCATTTAGAGACGGTTATAGCATTGAGAACACCCTCAAGTATCAGCTGAAGTACACACCGCCCGACGGGTTTGTTGGCACGGACTCATTTACCTATGCGGTCAAAGATTCTAAGAACCAGTTTCGCCAAGAGGTTAATGACACGGTGAGTTGGACGAAAGTGACCCTCAACGTGGTTGATAAGGGTATAACAGCCCCCTTTCCCGTTGCAGTTCCTGATACAGCCAGCGGTGCAGGAGAAATTGATGTATTGAGTAACGATATTGGGAAGAACTTAGTGATTAAGCTCGCCAGTAATTACTCGCAAAACGGTAATAATGTTTATGTTATCCCAAATTATCCCAGCCGTCCTGTTATTCAGTACAGTGGAAGCCCTGTGGCTAATGATAAGGTGTGGTACGTGATCGAAGATGAGTATGGCCGGCAAAACTTCAGTTATGTTGATATTACTCGTACAAACGATTTGAATTAAATTTTATTTGGTGAGACACCCCTGATGTATGAGAACCCGCATTATCAGGGGTGGCTTATCTTTATTCGGACCACCTCTGCGACCACTAGTAATGTGATGATTCTCATGATCTTTTTCATCGTATTTCTCCTGATTATTTTAAAAGCCCCCGCTCTGTGAGTGGGTTGTTTTTTGTTGCCTGCAAAGGGTATTTTTTGATGCAGGTAGTGACTTAGGCAACGAGATTTGGAAACAGTTGCGTATTAGTCCAAACTGTTTAGCTGTGATAACCCGGAATCTCTACTGACATACTGCTGTCAGTAGTCCCTCTGTAATATCAAATTTCTTGCAACAAACATCCTACAATTAACACTTAAGAGGACATCAATATGAGCAGTGTAAGCAAAGTCGCAGTATGGTTCGATATTCCAGTTACTGACATGGAGCGCGCCAAGCAGTTCTATAGCGAAGTATTCGACTTCGATTTTCAGGACATGGACATGAATGGCATGAAAATGGCAATGATCGGAGGCGAGGAAACGGATACTTGCGGCATGTTAGTCCAGGGCGAAGGCTACGAGCCATCGGCAGCAGGTCAGGTCGTTTATTTTGGCTCGGATGACTTAGCACCAGTGTTAGCGCGTGCAGTTGAGCGTGGCAGTGAAGTGCATGTACCAAAGACGAATATCGGTGATGGTATGGGTTATTTCTCACTGTTTTTAGATAGCGAAGGCAATCGCATTGGTCTATATTCGATGAACTAAGCAACAGGATTTCATCATGCGCCGTGCCGACCGACTATTCCAGATTGTTCAAATATTGCGGAATAAACGCTTGGTCACGGCGCAAGAGTTGGCTGATCGTCTGGAGGTTTCACCTCGCACCATTTACCGTGATATTCAGGATCTCAGCCTTTCCGGTGTGCCTGTGGAAGGCGAGGCTGGCGTTGGTTATCACCTACGTTACTCGCTGGACATTCCCCCGTTGATGTTCAATGCCGATGAGGTCGAAGCTCTGGTGCTTGGTTCTCGTATGTTGCAATCCTGGGGTGGTGCTGAGTTGGGGACCAGCGCACAATCAGTGATGGACAAAGTCTATGCCGTCATTCCTGAAGAGCTTCGGCAAGTTCTGGACGGCAGTAAACTCTACGCTCCCCGCTTTGGCCCACGTGAAGATCTGCAAAGTACGTTGGATATCTGCCGCAAAGCCATTCACGATCATCAATATCTGAAACTGACTTACCAGCGAGCGGACGAAGCGTTAAGCCAACGTGAAGTGAAGCCGCTGGGTTTGTTTTTCTGGGGTCATGTTTGGACGCTGAGTGCATGGTGTGAACTGCGCGGAACGTTTCGCACTTTCCGGCTGGATCGTATGAAGTCGGTGGATGTTTTGGATCGCTGCTTTGAAGAGCAAGCAGGGCAAACTTTGCAGGATTGTCTGGCTCAGATGTATTCGGCCTCGCCTGATGAAATTCCGAATTACTGATTTACTGATTTACTGATTTACTGATTTACTGATTTACTGATTTACTGATTTACTGATTTACTGAATCACCAGCATCTTTTCTGAGCGAGAATAAATATCTCCACGTTTCCTATGAGCAGAAAAACACGACTAATTTACGACGCATCGTAAAAAAAGAAATACTGTTTTACGATGAACCGTAAAACAGTCTTAAAATTTCAACTCTAAAGATTGATAAAAACCAGCCCTACTTCGGCTTCTTAACAATCGGCAATTCCCAAGCCCCTGCTTCCCAGTCATCCTCAATCCACGTGAAATCGCTATGGAAGCACGGCGGCGTCGAACGCTTTTCACCAATCAAATCACCGGCTAGGAAGTTAAGGAAAAACATATGCGACCCCGGACAACACACACTGGAGTGATACCCTTTTGGCACCATCGCACAATCACCATCCTGCCCTGACATCACATCATTAAACTCACCATCGCGCCAGTTGCGGTGCATCCAAAAGCCAGTATCCGGTTGGAGTTTGAAGTAGTAAGTCTCTTCCAGATACGGCGAACCATCATGTCCATCATGACAATGCGGCGCCCAACCAGACCAGCATCCACGCGGTACATATACTTCAAATAAGATCAAACGCTCTGCGGGCATCGGAGCGGCCAGAATATGATTCACCTGACGAAACGCCGCGCCACCACCGCGAATTTCAGAGCGCATTTCCTGCGGTAAATGTAAGCGTGTGGGATAAACACCTTCAGCCGGTGCTGAACCGATGGCAAATAATAAATTGCCGCCTTCTAACAGCTTAATGGAGTCGCCGGGATGTACGTACAGTACCATCGGCATTTCTTCAAACACACTGGAGCGAGATAAATCGTAAGGCGTGCCGTTGATTTCAAATGTACCGGAACCACTCAGTGGAACAATCGCTGTTTCCAGTCCATCACGCTGATCTTCATAAACAGCACCGTCGCTGTGATCAAGCACCGAAAAACTTAAATACTTCCAGCCAGCACTTTCAGGCGTGACTACAAGTTGAACCCGCTCTCCTTTATTGGAAGCCAGAAAATTGACACTCATAAATGTTTCCTCCTAAAGTGCACTTTTACTGGTCGTATTATCCAGCCCTTTAGCTAACGATGCCAGCTAAAACAACACTTTCAAAGAGGACGTCGACTACTCAGATATACACTTAGCTTCGCGTAGCACCTACAAGAGAAAGGAGTCGACGAAACGTGGGACACCTCAATGCCACAACAAGCCATTAGATGTTTGCTTCTCGTAGTTCTTACGAGCTTGGGAGTCGGCGAAGCGTGGAACACCTCAAAGCCGCAACAGGCCATTAGATGTTTGCTTCGCGTAGTCCTTACGAGCTTGGGAGTCGGCGAAGCGAAATGAACATCTAATGGCCTAATACACCAGATTTATGATTGATCAGCAACCAGTAACTTCTTGAAGGTATAAATCGGCGCTTCAATCATCAGATCACCACTCAGATCTTCAAGATATAAACTCGCTTGCGCTGCAATCACGGAACCATCTTCTTGCTGCGTCACACCTGTCAGTTCAAAACGAATCTGCTTAGGGTCCTCAAAAATCATACCTGAGAATTTCTTTGCAAACATAGACTTAAACACAGGCTGGCTCAGCCCGAACTTGTCTTTGGCAATGTCTTTTAACAGAGCAATCATGCCATGTGTACCAAAGTTACCCGGTACAACAGGATCACCTTTAAAGTGGAAACGTAGTGGCCACAGTTCAGGGTTAATCGCTTGCGTTGCATTCACTGTCAGACCGCTTTCAGTCTCTTCGACTGTCGTAGTGCCATCATCATAAACCGGAATTTCCAAGCCGGATAAAGTCGATGCATCCGCACCTGCTTCAACACCCAGCTCACCACCGTACTTACCACGCAGCGCATGAATTTCTTCAGGTAGCAAAATTCCCACGATGACTTTCTTGCTTTCTAACACTATGTCACCGTTAGCGTCTAGCACTGCGCCATCAAAAATCGCAGTTCCAGTACCGGTAGTTTTATTCACTACCCACTTCTTGCGAGTCATGGCGAAGGTGACTTTTTTACCTGCTTCAAAATCAAGTGACTGATGCAATGTACACACACCTGAGGACAAAGCACGACCGATACCGTCAGCCTTACGCGACCCCCAGAAACCTACCAATTGATCCAGCTGATCCTGAAACAACATTTCCAAAGACTCATCGGTGTTGTATGCCCAGTTCGCTGCATCGTCAGGAAAGGTAAATGATGCATCGATACCGTCTTCGTCAATGCGCTCAATCTGGTCAATACACAAAATCGGCTTACGTGGCAGTTTTGCAAATGATTCATTGCCCAAAGCACCTTCAGCATGAAGCTCCAACAGTCTGCCATTAAGGCATGTCAGGTTCTTCCAATCCAAACCCTGTAGGGCTTGATCATCCAGCTTATTCAGCGCTTCGATACTGTATTCCTGCGACATAGGTGTTTCCTTTTTCAAAAATAATGCTAGCAAAGAGCGTTTGCGTCCTCTGTATTGGCTCGCTTATAAACGCTCAGGTCAAATTTGCCCGCTATTCTACTTCATGCACCAACAAATTATCGCTAATAAATCACAAAATCAGTGAATGACAACAAGGAATAACTAAACTTCCACAATCATTTGTTCAATAAAGTCAGTGCCTGACTCTCGCGGATAGCCTCTGGGATTGCACACCACCCGGCAGTCGCCAAGCTGGTAATCACTGAGATTATGACAATGTCCGTGAAACCAGACGTCCGGTTTCCATTGCTCAACAAATGGCTCAAGATTAGACATAAATGCCGCTGACATCTTGTCATTTTTAAAACGTTCAGCACAAGACCGAAAGCTGGGAGCATGATGCGTAACAACCACATTGGTTTCGCTTGGCGAGGATTCAAGGCTTTTGGCAAGCCAGTTCAGCGAATTAGCGTGAATGGCTTTAGTATGGCGCGGTGCCAGAACATCATCATCAGTATCATTCCAAATGACTTTATAATCCGGCATGGAATATTCCGCCATCGCCTCAGCCGACCAGCTTTCACCGAACAACTGAAAATCAGTCCATAACGTGGTGCCATGAAAGGTCACACCATCCAGCGTGAGTGTGTTGTTTTCCAGTACGTGGACGTGTGTGCCTTCAGCGACTTTGAGCAATGCGGTAAATAAGCTGGGATAAGCGTGATGGTAAAATTCATGATTGCCTGCTACATAGATAACTGGGATATCCAGTCCCAGTGATACCGCCCACTCCACACCCTTGGTGCCGACATGAATATCACCGGCAAGAATTAACACATCCGCCTGAGAACAGTTCGCCTCAAACTCTGCAAATTCCAGATGCAGGTCGCTTTGAATCTGGAGTTTCATAGTTGTCTCCTCTCTCATTATTATTACCTTGAGGATAGCACTACTACGCAGTTTGGGACGCTTTATTTATGAAGATTAGTCAATTATTTACCGGACACCATCATTGCTTATTAAAACTAATTACGATCTCGCCGACTTTAAAGCCGAATTTAAACATCTCAGCCCGGTTTATCAGCACGTCGTCATCACTTAGGAAAAGCCAGTCATCAATCTTAAGGGCGATGGTGCTGCCTTTGTATGGCACTTCCAGTACATAGTCCCAGTGGAAGGCATTTCCGCGTGAAAAGCCTTTGGCCTCGCCGATCACATCACCAGCAGTGCCCACGTATTGATTCGAACCGGTTTTTTTGATCACCCACACGCGCCTGCTTTCTTCACCATCGTCAAACACAAAATCCTCTTCCAAGGTTAGCGTTTTGGTCTTTTCATCCCAGGTACCCAGCAGGTCTACAGAAAAATGGCGTGATGGTGAACCACCCCGATCAAATAATATGCCATATGCCTTGCTATTGCCCTGAAAGTATTCTTCGATTTTCAGGACTTTATCAGACTCTGGCAAGGTCTTGACGCTGGCCGAACAAGCACCCAGAAACATCATCACCATTGCGCTAAAGCCGAAGAAAATAGCCAGTGTTTTGTATTTAGACTTTAGATAGGACATGTCAGTCTCCCTAGCTTAACGTGACGCGCCACCTTCATCATAAATGGCAGCTGCAGCGCCCAAACCAACGCAATAAGCAACAAGCTGGTTACCTGAGAGCCTGGCAAGTTGATCGCGCCAAGATTCGCCGCTGCCGCGTAGCTACCAGCCCCTGCTAACGCGGCCAATACCGACTGCCAAACCACTGGAATTTTTTGCATCCACTCCAGACTGTGATTGAGGCTCAGACTTAAGTGCACCCACAGCAGCACCATCCACACCGGCAAGATGAGCTGGCTCTGATAAGACAATAAACCGGTTGACAGCAACAATAACTCAGATGCAATCCCGATCGGCAAAATCAACATAACCGTGTATATGTCAACTTGGCGCTTAGTTGTCATGATCATATGAATCACCAGCAACAAAAGCATGACAATGATTGCGTTATCTTTCAGCAGCGCAGCACTAAACCACGCCAACTGAAAGATCACGACATTAATGATTGAGAATAGCGGCATGATTAGCATCCTCGTAGCGCGGCTTCTCAGCCACTAGATGTACCGTACTGATCAAACGCTCACGGAAACCACCTTCACAATAATGGAAGTAGAATTGCCACATACGGTAGAATTGTTGATCCAGTCCCAGACCGCTTAACTCGCCACGAACTGCTTTCAATCGCTCTGACCAATGCTTTAAAGTAGCCGCATAATCAAGGCCAATATCGGTGAGACCTACTACCTTCAGATCCGTATTCTTAGCAATCTGTTTATTCATGACCTCAACCGATGGCAGGAAGCCACCCGGGAAAATATAGCGCTGAATGAAATCGGTTTGCTTGCGATAACGGTCGTAACGTTGGTCTGCAATCGTAATCGCCTGTATCAACATTTTGCCCGTCGGTTTTAGCAGACTATTGCAGGTCTGAAAGAAGGTTGGCAGGAAGCTATGCCCGACTGCCTCAATCATTTCAATCGATACTAATTTGTCGTACTGACCAGCGAGATTCCGGTAGTCATCCTTCAGCAAAGTAATCTGGCTTTCCAGTCCTTGCTTCTCAATTTCAGCTTTTGCATAGGCATACTGCTCTTCCGAAATTGTGGTGGTTGTGACGTGCACGCCATAATGTTTAGCTGCATAAATGGCGAAACCACCCCAGCCGGTTCCAATCTCGACCACTTCTTCACCGGCTTTTAGCTGCAGGCGTTGGCAAATATCGTCCAGCTTCTGGAGCTGCGCCTCATGGAGTGTAGTTTCCGGTGTGTTGTAAACGCCACTGGAATACATCATGGTTTCATCAAGAAACAGGCGGTAGAAATCGTTACCTAGATCGTAATGAGCAACGATGTTCTTCTTTGAGCCGGTCTGAGAATTGCGATTCGCCGAATGGAAAATACGCTGAGCAATCTGGCTTAGTGCAGAAAAGCGGTGATCCAAGGTATCCATCATCTCAGAGTTTCTCACCATCACCCGAATCACCGCAGTGACATCCGGACTGTCCCACAAACCATTAAAGTAGCACTCACCTGCAGCGATGGTGCCACCGGTTAACATCTTGGCGTAGACACTGGTGTCATGAACCACCACATGAGCAGACAACGCACTGCCTGCCTGCCCAAAGTGATGCGTCTGGTCCTTTTCCTGAATGGTCAAGTAGCCGTCCTGCATCTTTGCCAGAAGCTTAAACAGAACATTTTTAGCGGTAGACTGCCACCAAGTCGTCTTCTCATTGGTCGCGATACTAACTTGTGAACTTTCCATTACACTATCTCCTTTTGCTTCTTAACATACGGCACATAAGGCACGCCTTTTAGATACAGTTTTGCCGCTTCCCAGTGAATGCCCAACACGGTTTTCAGTGTCATCGCCGGAACGCGAATCAAATTTTTGAGCAGGTTTGCAGTGCTCAGCGCTTGTTGTTGCATGACGATCGTCGCATCGAACAATTTTTCGTTATCGTCGTTGAGGTTTTCGATATTCAGGTACAGCTGGTGATTCAACGGTGTGAAGCGCCAGCGGTAATGCATGTCTTCATTCATGAAAGGCGATACATGAAATACTTTGTCCACTTCCGTGTTCTGTTTTGAATCCACCAGATAGCAATGACGTTCCCCCCAGGGCGTATTGCTAACCTCAGCTAACACATATTGAAGCTCGCCATCCTGATCATGACAGTAATAGAAATTAACCGGACTGAAATAAACCCCGAAACAGCGCAATTGCCCCAGCATAACGACCCGACCGTGAAAGTCATTTCCCCCGAGTTGAGTCACATGTTGCCAAACCTTATCGCGAGTCAACTTGCCCTCGCCCCCCAGATAATCTTTGTGCCTGAAACTCAGTAAGGCCCATTGCTCGACCGCAAAGAGTCTTGAGAATTTCATGCCTTGATTCAACTCGTCTAAATCCAGTGACAACAAAAACATATCGTATTTGAAGGCATGCGCTTTTGGCTGATAACGACGATGTCTCACCCAACCTTTGTAAATCGTACTATTCATGGCTCACCTCGAATCGTTTACACACATCCAGTGCACTTCTCACGCCATCCTCATGAAACCCGTTGTACCAGTACGCACCACAGTAATGAATGCGATCCACACCACACATTGTCGAGCGCAAAGACTGCGCCTCAACCATGTTCAGACTAAACACGGGGTGTGAATACCGGTAAATGCCGATGACTTTGTCAGGGTCAATCTTTTGCGTATTGTTTAAAGTCACACAAAACTGCGGTGCATCCTCGGGCAAGCACTGCAATATATTCATGCTATATGTGACGGAGGCTGGTAACGCACGATCACCGGATAAGTGATAATTCCAACTGGCAACCGCTTCCGGAATCTCAGGCAGTAGTGCTTCATCACGATGCAGAATGACCTCATTCTCACGATAAGGAATACTAGACAAGACGCGTTTCTCAGCTTCGCTAGGTGTTTTCAGAATTTCCAACGCCTGATCACTATGGCAAGCAAAGATCACCTCATCGAAGGTCTGTACCTGACCATTTTCGAGGATAATTTGAATATCAGTCTCTAAACGCACCACTGACTTCACCGGCGTTGATAAGCGTATATTCTCTTCGAATCCACGAATCATCTTCGGAATGTATGCTTTAGAGCCACCTTTAATCGAAAACCATTGCGGGCGATCCGTTATGTTTAACAGGCCATGGTTCTCAAAGAACTGGATGAAAAACTTTAACGGAAATGCTTCGATTTCCCCCAGACTCGCAGACCAGATAGCGGCCCCCATGGGGAGAATGTAATTCTCAGCAAAGTACTGGCTTAGCCGCTCTGACTCTAAAAAGTCTTTCACCGTCAAAGAAGGATCAATATCACCTGTTTTGTTTAACGCCTTGCAACTTCGGTTGAATCGCACGATCTCCATTAACAAACGCCAGAATCTGGGTTTAAACAGATTACTTCGTTGGGCAAACAAGGTGCTTAATGTATTGCCGTTGTAGACCAGGCCGGTAGCTTCATTGGTTACACTGAAACTCATTTCAGTCGGCTGATAAGGCACACCCAGCGCATCCATCATGCCCTGAAAATGTGGATAGGTGTGATCGTTAAACACGATAAAACCTGTATCAATTGCCCAAGGCTTACCATCTGCCTGAACATCAATCGTCGCAGTATGTCCACCAATATAGTCATTGGCCTCGAAGACTGTGATCTCGTGGTTGCGCGACAAATTGTAGCCACAGATCAGCCCCGATATACCTGATCCAATGATCGCTATTTTGCTCATGATTTCACCATACGTAATGCAATCCAGTGTTGAATAGAATGCGGCAGCTGACCGAGCAGCCCCAAAATTGAAGTAAATAAACGTGGTGTTTTGATATGTTTTTTACGCTTGCTCAGACCTCGTCGGATTTCCTCAGATGCCTGCTTAACACTAATCTTCATTGGCATTTCAAAATCGTTCTTGTCTGTCAACGGCGTAGTGACAAAGCCCGGACTGACTAGCGATACATCGATATTGTGCGGGGCTAAGTCCACCGCTATAGACTGAGCTAAATAAGCGATAGCCGCCTTACTTGCGCCATATGCTTCAGCACGGTTGAACGGTAAAAAACTCGCACTCGAACCAACAAACGCCAGTTGTCCACCGGTTTTGATATGAGGGATGAATGCTCCCGCACAATCAGCGGTGCCAATGACATTGCTGTTGATGACCCGCCTGAACAGATCGGTATCAAACGCCATAACATCATCGATGTATTCACAGGTACCAGCATTCAGAATCACCAAATCCAGCGCTTGGCTGTGGTCTCGCCCGATTTCTGCGATTCGCTCAGCATCCGTCAGATCAAACTGTGAGCTATCAATATTGTCATTCGATGACAGCTCAGCCAGTTTTTGTTGGTTTCGTCCACAAGCAATCACTTTCCAGCCGTCTTTGGCATAATCCAATGCCATCTGCTGACCAATGCCAGACGTTGCACCTGTAATCAGAACTGTCTTCATGACACTGCCCTGCGCTTGATGTAACGGATAGCAGAGCCTAAAAGCGGAATGTGCTCATACAGCATCTGTCCCATGTCCACGTAATCTCGATGGTAAGTGACTTTGTCTTTGAACTTGATCTTGGTCACACCGTCCAAGGTGATAGGCTTTTTATTGGCTAAGTCCGGATGCACATAAGTCATGTCCCACGTGAGATACGCAACACCCTCACCACTATCATCCTTTGACTGACCACATTGAACATCAGTGATCCGAATGCTGCTACTAATGAGATTGCCGTACATGCCAGCAAAATATTGCTCCAGCGCAGGCAAGCCTTTCACTTCATGTAAGGCATCTATAAAGACAACATCATCGCTGTAAACGGGTTGTAGTAAATGTAGATTATCCTTATGCAAAGTCTCATACATTGATATAAAATTTTCTACGATTTGCGGTGTATCCATTTTCATTATCTCGACAGCGCGCCTGTTTAGGGACACAATGAATAAATTAATGAATACATGTTGTCAGGGGTAACGTCGACGCAACGTGAAAACAGGGATCTTGTTTTGCAAAAGAAGGGTATTTCTCAAAAACTAATCCGGGCATTTGTGCTGCAAATGCTGTTCATTAGTGTTGTCACTGTAACCGGTGTCTTTGCTGCGGCCATTATTGTTGAGCAGGTCATGATCCGTACCGCACTGGAAGATGAAGCCAAACACTTTTGGCGCGAACAGGCCGCTAACCCTGAGCATGCCGTCCCCAATACCGATAACCTGCGCGGCTACCTTGCAGTTTCGAGTGACTACCGTGGTGTACCACAAGTACTTCGCTCGGTTGATCCTGGCTTTCAACGCGTTGACATGGAGCAACGCAAGCCAATTGTCTATGTGGAAAAGAATAAGAATCAGCGCTTATTTCTGGTATTTGATGAGCGTAACGTGCGCTCACTGTCGTTCTACTTTGGTGTAGTACCACTGAGTCTTGCGCTGATTGTGATCTATCTCTCAGCTTGGTTTGTCTATCGTTCTTCTCGAAAAACCCTGTCACCTCTTATGTCCTTGGCACAAACGATGCGCGGTTTTGATCTCAGCAAAGACAAACTCGACTCTCTTCACTTAGAGGATTACACCCAAAGTGGTGTGGACGATGAGGTGAGCGTACTGGCGGACTCCCTGGATGAATTTACACAGCGACTGAAACGTCAGTTGCAGCGCGAGAGAGAATTCACTCATGATGTTAGCCACGAGCTACGCACTCCGCTCGCGGTGATTCGTGGTTCATTGGAACTGCTCAATAAGCAGCCTGATCTCAACCCACCGTCACGTCGAGCAATACGTCGCATGCGTACCACCTCCGACGATATGCTGTCGATTATTGAGACACTATTGGTACTGGCACGTGACTCTGAATCACCGGATGTGCCTCAGGAAATTACTCAGGTAAATCAGTTAGTCCCAACGATTATCTCGCAAATTGAAAGCACGCATAATGCAGACAAACATGTGTTTATCAGTCTTAAAAGTACAAATTACCTCGAGGTAAAGGCACCCACCCAGGCTGTTGCTATCGTACTGAGCAACCTATTAAGAAATGCCTGTAATTACACTCACGAAGGTACTGTCGAAGTCACCATCACGGACAACCACGTGAGCATTAATGATAGTGGCAAAGGTATACCGGAGGATCAACTCGAACGAATACAACAACCATTCCAACGCTCCAGCCAATTGGTCAGCGGCTACGGACTTGGTTTGGATATAGTAAGACGTTTGTGCGAACGCTTTAAATGGCGTCTGGATATACAAAGTGAATTAGGCAAAGGTACCGTCGTCACGGTTTGGTTCAAATGATGACTGTTGATCCCGACGATCACGGTGTTACCAGTGACACTTAAATATCAAGCATTCTACTGTGAGGAAAACATCTGGCACTTGTGCCAACATCCTGATTACCAAGACGGTCACGTCGTCTTTATCTCTGCACTGGGGGATTATTTTCCCATGTTTCACCAACGTAACGGACGTGGTGAAAACCGGCTCATTTTCTGGGACTACCATGTCGTTTTGCTGCAAGCCGGCATGATTCACGACTTCAATTCCAGCCTTAGTTTTTCAACCCCTATCGAACACTATTTTGATTATTCCTTTGCACTGGAACATCAACTAGAACCACCAATGATTCCCAGATTCAGAGTACTACCTGCCGCCGACTATACTACTTCATTTTTGTCCGACAGACGCCATATGAAGTCTGAATCAGGTTGGCAGGCAACACCACCGGACTGGCCAGCGATTTCTGATAGCTCCAGTAACCTGAAGCAATTCTGCGACATGTCTGACTTTGAATATGGTGATGTACTGACCCAATCAGAGCTTTTGATTAAATACAGCTAAAGCAGACCCAACTGATTAAGCAGCAGGAAAGCCACCCACCTTTACACTATCAGTAAGCTAACCCCAAATTTAGACTAGCTGTCACCGCCACAATCAATAAGCATTATATAAAAACTTGCGGAATCAGCAGCTTAATAGACTACTGACATAATAAAAAATGATAAAACATCTCAAGCAGCTAAATACAGGTGGCGACGTGTCAGTCATTCTTGGCCCGATGCTGTTGCTGTGTATCGTCATAGCAACTGTGAATATGATGTCCACTTACAAAGGCATTCATCATGAGAAACAGGCCACACTTTGGAACGTTATTCAACTAGTAGTCTAAAAATTTAGCTCTGATGGATATCTAATGTAAACTCTTAAACATCAGATTAAGATCATGGTAAA
>NZ_QGKM01000065.1 GCF_003172875.1 Leucothrix pacifica
CAAGCATATCATCACCAACCTGTTAAGGCAGGTGCAGGGTAAAGCGAGCTTGAAAGTGAAGCGGAAAAAAGCGGCGTGGTCTGTCGAGTTTCTTGAAAAACTATTGCGGCAAGAGCTGTAAATCTTTCAAGCGATTGCCCTGGGTATAACCATGATTTCCATTGAATTGATACTGACTGTAATTACATTTGCATTTGTTACCTCGGTTACGCCGGGGCCGAACAACATTATGCTGACAGCCTCTGGTGCGAACTTTGGTTTTAAACGTACCTTGCCACACGTCGCGGGCATTATTATCGGCATGATGTTTTTGAATATCTCAGTGGGACTCGGTTTAGGCGCACTGTTCACTCAGTTTCCGGTTCTGCAGCAAATACTGAGAGTCGCGGGGACAGCTTATTTGTTATGGCTGGCTTACAAGCTGTTATCGTTTTCCAGTATTGGTAATAAGGCGCAGGATGCGAAGCCCTTCTCACTGCTTCAGGCCATCGCCTTTCAATACATTAATCCAAAGGCATGGATTATGGTGATCTCCGCAAATGCCAGCTTCTCACTCATGGGTGATGGCTACTGGTGGTCGGTGTTTATGATTACCACGACCTATATGATTGTTGGTACGCCATCGATTATGTTGTGGGCGGGATTTGGCCAATACATCCGGCGCTTTCTAGGTCAGCAATCAGTGCTCAAGTCATTTAACATTACGATGGCTACGCTGACCGCTTTGTGTGTGGTGTTTATTTGGCTGGATTAAACTGAACACACGGAGTCGGACAAGCGCTAAAATTTTCCCGCCATTCAACACTTCGATCAACCTTTCAGAAAAGGGAGTTCTGTGTGTTCGCAGGCACAGCGTTTATACTGCACACATGATTTATATTGCACTCATTGCCATATTGGCCCTACTCAGCTATCTGCCGCAACTGTGGATACGCAGAGTAATGAAACAAAACTCCTACGAGATTCCGGAAATGGAAGGCACGGGCGGAGAGTTGGCGAAACACCTCATCGAGCGTTTTGGACTGACTGGAATCGGCGTTGAGAAAACCGATGAAAACGCGGATCACTTTGACCCCACAGACCAAATGGTTCGTCTGAGTCCGAGTAATTATGACGGTAAATCGCTAAAAGCAGTGGCCGTTGCTGCGCATGAAGTCGGACATGCCATACAGTTCCACCGCAAAGAAGAAATCTTTAAGCTGCGCGAAAAATACATTCCGCAAGCCATTAAGATGCGCAAACTGGGCGTGTATGTACTATGGGCATCTCCCATATTTGCCTTAGTGCTACGTACTCCCGTCGCTATTGCGATGCCTATTTTGATTAGTATCGTGATGCAGATTATCTCTGCGATGACCTATCTGGTGGTGTTGCCGGAAGAATGGGATGCCAGTTTTGGTAAGGCACTGCCGATACTACGCGAAGGTTATGTGCCGGAAGAGTATATGCCTCAAGCAGAGAGTGTGCTGAGAGCTGCAGCGTTTACATACTTTGCTGCAGCCTTGTCTAGCATGTTGAATTTGGGTTATCTGATGTTATTGCTACGTCGT
Organism: Leucothrix pacifica; assembly: GCF_003172875.1. GTDB lineage: Bacteria > Pseudomonadota > Gammaproteobacteria > Thiotrichales > Thiotrichaceae > Leucothrix > Leucothrix pacifica. The sequence goes on from NZ_QGKM01000065.1 coordinate 1,551, forward strand.
TAGTCTGGGCAGATTGTCCCGCACACTCTTCGGCGGCTGACTGCTAGTAAGCGGTAGTAGATTACTAGCAGTGTTCTAGTGACATTAGTCATCTCTGTCATTCAGACTCTACGCCCAACTCACACAGAAGCGTGCACCACCCAGTGGTGAATCCTGAATCTCAACACGCCCTTCATGAGCATTGACGATACGCTTAACGATAGCCAAGCCCAAACCGAACCCATCGTTGGCTTTGTTGCGGCTATTATCCTGAGTGGCAAAAGCCTCAAACAAGCGTTCCCGCTCACCTACAGGAATACCAACACCATCATCGTCCACGCATAAAAGCACCTGATGATTGTCAGCATTGACTGATACGGATACCGACACACGGGTGCTAGCATAGCGGATGGCGTTTTGCACCAGATTACTCAGTAAACGATTCATCAGAACGCTATCGAATTTAGCGGTGGATTGTTTAGCCAAGTCATCGCACTCCCATGTCAACACTATCGCACCGGATAATGGCAAGAGACTATTCATCGCCTCATCCAGCCAGGGACACAATGCCTCGATCTCAAGATTTGCCGTGCTACTGCCTAGATCCAGCCGCGCATAAGTCAGCAGTTCATTGAGCAGGCTATCCAGCTCATCCATATCCGTATTCATATTGCTGATATAACGAGACTTGTCAGACGCGTCTTTTGTGTCTTCCAGCATATCCAGTGAAAAACGCATACGGGCCACCGGTGTGCGCAGCTCATGTGACACGGCGCTAGTGAGCTCTTTATGGGAGCGAATACTACGTTGCGTTTGCTCAGCCATGTTGTTGAATGCCTGACTCAGTTGCGCTAAACGAGAGCGTTTCTTATACGGCACACGAGCATCATATTCACCCGCACCAAACTGCTCCGCTGCTTTACGAATACGCGATAAATCACGCCATAAAGTCCACACCCAAAACAAGCTTGTCAATGCGACTAATAACAATAAGGTGCCAAGGATCATGAGGTTAATAAACGGCGCAATCCACGGCAGTTCAATGTGCGGCACATGTACCACCCAAGGACTATTTTTCAGCTGCAGGTAGAGTTGCAAGTTATCTTCACTTTTAACGACAGACACCAGTTTTCCAGCGTCTAGTTTGCGTAGATATTGGTCTTCCAGCGTTAACGCATCACGAGCCAGCAGGCTGATTTCAAAACCAAACGCCTGCTTTAATTCCGCCATCGCAGCGGGTTGTTGCGCTGGAGGAAATTGTTCCAATTCTTGTTGAATCAGGTAGGCCGTACCAGAAGCGGTACTCTCTTCATCCATTGCCAACGTTTGGTCAAATGCTGCAGACCATACCAAGTCCGAGTCAGGCAAATAGGCATAAAGAAAGTCAGCATCAAAGACCTCTTTACGGACAATTAAACCTTGCTCTAATCGCTCAGTTTCATGCGCAGAAAATTCAACTTCATCGCGCCTTAATAGGGCAAGCGGGTAATCAAATCGGGGAATCAATTCATCGACTTTGGCATCTCGCTCTGCGTCGTTTAGCCCCTCGACTTGACGGTTCAATAAGTTAAAAGTGCCTTTACCAATATTTTGGTAGTAATTCTCCTGAAAAGGTCTCACCAGGTATTGTCCGTAACTGTCTACCCCCAATAAATAGCTCACCAACACAGCAATGAGCAACACATTTAGCGTAATAAATAATTTAATCATTTGGCCATCCTTGTGCCGAAAACAGGTAACCCTGACCGCGCACGGTTTTAATTCCCGACGGCTTGGCGGGATTGGTTTCCAGCAATTTACGCAAACGGGAAATTCGAATATCTACCGAGCGGTCCAGCCCGTCATATTCAATACCCGACATGGCTTCAAAAATTGCATCGCGACTGAGTACTACACCGGCGTTTTTTGCCAGTAGATACAGCAAGTCGAATTCTTGTGTGGTGAAATCAATGAGTTGATTATTGAGATGTACTTCGCGACTGGCAGGGTCAACTTCGAGCTGTCCGAAGATCATTTTAGAGACTGCACCTGCTGCTGACGGAGTCTGGTCTGTTGTGGTTAACACTGATGCATCGTTTGCTGTTGAAGTAACTTGCGAGACGTGTAAGACCGGTGCCGCCTGATAACGTCGCAATAAAGCCCTCACCCGGGCTAGTAAGACACGCGGTTGTACCGGCTTAACCACATAATCATCCGCGCCAAGTTCCAATCCAACGACCTGATCTATATCCTCATCACGCGCCGTTAGCATTAAAATCGGTGACGGATAAGTCGGGCGCACCTGACGGCACACTTCTAAACCATCCAGTCCCGGCAACATCAAATCCAGTATCACCAGATCCGGCTGCATCTGTATGATGCGCTGCACGGCTGTGTCGCCACGATATTCCGTTGCCACTTTCAGTCCCTGCTTTTGCAGGTATTCGCTAATCAGATCAGACAGTCGCTTGTCATCTTCGACTAATAAAATAGTGTGATAATGCGGAACGTTTTCCATAAGATTTCTCGTTACAAGGTGTTTTGCCGGATGCAAATAGCATAACGCCACCGCCCCGACACTCACTGAATCTAGTTTTCCATACGCCGCACTGCACGCTCAAGACAATAAATGTTGGAGTTTTGTAGGCTGAATCGACTTGCCTGAAACATTCCTCAACAAAGCAACAACAACTCCGCAACAGACCCTACAAAGCACGCGGCATACCATCTCCCTACCGTCAAACAACAGCAAGGGAATACCGATGAAAACAATCATGACACTCACCGCGACCAGCCTTTTAATTGCCATGACACCAGTCAGTTCTGCATTTGCAGATGACAAGGGAGCGACACCCAACCGTTTTGGTGTCGGTTTAAACCTCACTAATAATCCAATGATTTATGATGCTCAGGACGGTGATTATCGTGCCGGAATCCATCTGCAATATCGTGGTAAACGCTTTAATATGAATCAGGACTCCATGGCTTATCGCTTTTTTAACCGCAATAACTTTCACGTCGAAGGTTTGGTCAAATATGAATCCAGGGGCTTTGAAAGCAACGATTACAAAGCATTCGAAGGCTTGAGTGACCGCGATGAGTCGGCTGATTTGGGACTACGCGCAGGCTATGAAACGCCCTACGGAACGCTGACGCTGGATGCTACCAAGGATATTAGTGATACCCACGAGGGTCATGAGGCCGACCTGCGATTTGGCCCGGGCTTATACGCAGAATCCCCTTCAGGCAACGGCAACAATGCCAGCTTTGGTTTAATCGCAGGTGTGAAATGGCAAAGTGATAAGACTGTTGATTATTACTACGGTGTAAAAGACAGTGAAGCGACCGCCACACGGGCAGCTTATAAAGGTAAGGCTGCTGTCACACCCTATATCGGCATCGGTGGGCAAACCAGTATCGGTAGAAATGTCACTCTGTCCGGCAGTGTGATTTACAAAGATCAGCCGGATGAAATTACGGATAGTCCGCTGGTGAATGACGATCATGATATCGCCGCAAATCTTGGATTCACTTACTGGTTTTAAGCGGCCATCGTACTGCAATCCATTGATAGTGATTCTTCCGAATGAGTTAGTTTGGGAGAGTCACCATCATGTTTCCCACCGCGGAATCCATAATACCCTCCTCCCGCTATTGCTCCTTAGCTGTAAAAATACCAAGACATTCAGCCATTGATTCGTCGAATCAAAATATTTAATCCACGAATAATGCTCAGTGTCTTACACTAAAGCTTCAAAACCCCAATCAACAATAAGACTTCACCACACACGAGGACACTGACTCATGACGGCCTACAGCAAATTTACCCAACTCCTACTAATCGCCATTACCAGTTTCGCGTTGAGCCAGACAGGCTATGCCGCAGGGACTAGTGAAGATGAGGAAAGCAGTGACAGCGACTGGAAAAGTTATGTGCTGGCAAAGCTGGATGAAAAACTATACGAAGACGCCTTCTCGCGCTTGTTAGATACAGAAACGGATAATGCCGATACCTCGGCCGACTGGAATAACCTGATGGGTTACACCATGCGCATGCTGGATGATCCTGATCTTGATGCATCGGAAGAACATTATATTAAAGCGGTAGAGCTACAAGCTGATCACAAAGGTGCACTGGAATATTATGGTGAATTAAAACTGCAGCAGGGTGACCTTGAAGGGGCTAAGAAATTGCTTAGTCGTTTGGAAGAGGTTTGTGCCGAGGGCTGTGAAGAGCTGGATACGCTGAAGAAGTCGGTTGAGGCTTACGAGGCTAAGCAGGGTTAAGTCCAGAGTATCGATAGCGGTAGCGCATAAAGTGTTCTAGCGCCTATCTGGAACGGCAAGACTGACGACCCCGTATATAAGACGAACCCTGCTTTGAATGCAGGACCGATAAAGTCTGCAAATTTGGCAATACCTTTAAAATCGCTCTCAGATACCGTTGCAGACGCTTTGATTTCCAGTGCATTCAAACGTCCGTCATGTTGTTCCAAAATTATATCCACTTCATTTTTTTTCTTATCACGATAATGATAAATATTCATGGTTTGTTGTGACCAACCCATGTGCTTGAAACACTCCATGACTACAAAACTCTCCAGCAAGCCACCGTAAAAATTAGATAGCAGTAACTGCTCTGGTGTGGATAAGCCCAACAAATGACAAGCCAGGCCTGTATCCACCATCTGCAGTTTCGGCATTCCAATGGTTTGACGCTTGGCGCGATTTTTCACAAATGGATGTAAACGCTTAACGATAAACATCCACTCCAAGGCTTCAATATATGACTTCACTACTTTGTCATTCTGCGCCAAATCATTGGCTACATTAGAGTATTTCAACAAGTTGCCACTCAATCCCGCCAAATATGGAATCAACGACTCCAATTTGGTGTGATAGTTGCCTTTCGCAGTATAAATACTCTCGAAATCCTTGTACAAGCGCCCCTGTAAATAAGAGTTTAACCAGATTGGTTTGGCTCGCGCGCTTTTTGTTTGTAACTCGGGATAACCACCATTAATCAACGCCTGCGCATAATCTTCGCGTACCATCTCGGGTAAACCATTAGGGCTTGCTGCAACATCTGCCAGTAGAAAATCAATTAGATTGAAGCGACCACCTGATAACTCTGTTACTGATAGTGGGTACAGCTCGACACGTGCCATATGCCCCGGAAGCGACTCCTGTGTTTTCGCAGAGCTAAATACGTCCGCAGAACCAGTCAGGAAGAACTTGCCTCGCTCACTTGCTGATAACCGGTCTGAAGCCAACTTAATCGCACTAACTAACTCTGGCGCATACTGAAACTCATCTAACACTATCGACTGTTGACGGTTTAATAAACTTTGAATAAAACCTACCGGGTCACTTTTCGCTGAAGCAAGCATTGTATGGTCATCCAAAGAGACGTAGTACATACCTGCTTCATCAGCCATTTTTCGGGCAAGCGTAGTTTTACCGGCTTGTCTTGGACCTGCTAGGTAAAGAATGCGAAATTCTTGGAGTAATTCTTTTAATAAACTTTCTGTGTAACGTGGGTACATCGCAGTCTCGCAGGTGATATTACGAGAAATACTACACCATAATACGAATTATACCCACCAATAATACGAATAATTACCTCGCAACCCGCTCCACCAACCGCCCCATCATCCCATCACAAGCCTGCAACTGCGCCAAGCTCACATATTCATCCGCCTTATGCGCCTGCTGAATACTCCCCGGCCCGCACACCACTGCCGGAATCCCCAGCCGCTCACTAAACAAACCACCCTCAGTACCAAAGCTGATCTTGCTCACGTCGGAGTCCTCACTCAGCAAGCCTCGGGCAAACTCAACGACCGCAGCATCCGGTGCAGTATATAAGCCGGGATAGCCTGACAATGTCATGAAATCAAATCCCACCTTCACTGACACTCCCAACATGTCAGGTAGCAATACCTTTGCGGCATAATCCTGAATGCGTTGCAAAATCACATCAGGATCATCCTGCGGCAGGTGGCGAATTTCAAAGTCAAAGGTGCATTGGTTCGGTACAATATTCAGCGCGGTTCCGCCGTTAAACACCCCGACATGTAACGTGGTATGCGGCACACGGTAGTCAGAATCAAACGGGCCATTCACCTTAAACTCAGCGTGGATGCGACGGATTTCAGCCACCAATTCTGCCGCATATTCAATCGCATTCACCGCTTCTGTGGGGTAGGCAGAGTGGCCGCTTTGTCCGGTGACTGTAACGCGCACAGAGCGCTTACCTTTGTGACCGATCATTACTTTCATTGAAGTGGGTTCGCCAATAATAGCCATAGCCGGGCGCACTGGCAGGCCCTCCATAACATCGATCATGCGGCGCACCCCGAGACAACCAACTTCTTCATCGTAAGAAAACGCTAAGTGCACCGGCATATGCAAAGTCTGGCGGCTAAGTTGCGGCACAATGGCAAGCGCGCTGGCAATAAAGCCTTTCATATCACAACTACCGCGCGCATACAGGCGCTCATCGCGCTCGGTTAAGGTGAATGGATCGCTCGTCCACGGCTGACCTTTTACCGGCACAACATCAGTATGTCCCGACAGCATAATGCCGCATTTATCTTGCGGGCCAATGGTGGCATAGAGATTGGCTTTGCTACCAGTGTCGTCGTCAATGCATTGAGACTCCACGCCGTATTGCGCGAGGTATTCCTGAACAAAGTGAATCAGTTCCAGATTAGATAAGGCACTGGTGGTATCGAAACTCACTAAGCGGGCCAGTAGCTCCCGACTCGTCATATCCTTATTCATCGCATTCCCCTGCTCGCTGCTTGATTACAACTATCATTTGTTGGTCTGGAGTAACATATTGATCAAACACTTAGAGGTCACCCGGCACACCGTAGGATGGTGAGTTATCAGGGTTTAACCCGCGGGTCACATAGTCATCAACTTGCGGCTTGTAAACCTCCCACAGCGCCAATATATCGGCCATCGGGTCTTCGCTCCAGTCTACTCGCAGATCAATGATTGGCCAGGCCACCTCACCCGCTACCTGTAAGCCCATGGAGTGTACCGGCCCCGCTTCCCCTCCTGCAGCGAGTGCGGCTTGCAGCGCGGCAATTAACCGTTCAGCGAGTTGTCCTTCATGCGCTTCAAAGGCAGTGACCATCGCGGCGGCCACAGTATCATTCGCCAGTAGATTACCTGCAGCAGCACAATCAGTACCGAGTTGTTGACCGCAGATACCCAGCGCCTGCGTACCGGTAAAAATCACCGGATCACCTGCCTGTCCAACCAATAACAGCTGTCGCCAATCCGCATGTCGCGTTCCGGCCACAGCACCTGCTACTGCTTCAGCACTGTTTCGTCCTATGGCTAAGGCGTCCAGCATGGCGTCACCCAAACGAGGGTCAGTGATATTTTGGCTCAGTGCAGCACCGACGCCGGCACGGGTAAACGAGCAACGACTGGCAACACAGGGGGAAGATGAGCTGATGGCAACGCCAAATTGCCCTGTTTCCGTGCAGCGCGCAGCTATAGAAAAAGTCATAAATATCTCGCGGTGTTAAGGATGGATAACTCAGTCTGAAACAAGCATTAACAAAAGTAAAACCAATTTAATCACTGTAGAAAATTGATTCTGCTTATATGCTTTGTGATATCTTTTATCTGATCCGGATAACCACCGATTCATCACAACCACTAAGCCTTCAACAGTAGGGTATCCAACTATTATAAGCGTTAAGCAACCCTAAACTTTATAGCTGCCGGGCTGTCTTTAATGATGCTATATTCAGAAACGCAACACGAAACACAATAACCACGAATAACATTTAACAAGACAAAAGGATGTGTCATGAAAATTAGTTATCTCATTTTAGTTTCAACCCTCGCTCTTTCCGTTTCAGCCTGTAATCAGGAAGACTCCTCTGCCGCAAATAGTAGCGCTCAAGACGCCGCAAAAGTAGTAGAAGAAACGGTAGAAAAAGCAGTGGAACAAACAGAAGCCGCCGTTGATAAAGCGGCAGAAGTTATTCAGGAAAAAGCCACTGAAGTTAAACAGGCCGTTTCCGAAGCAGTCAGCGAAGGTGAAGCTAAGAGTAAAGACGAGAAATAAAAAACTCAGGCTGCCCTGTGCTTTTCTCAGGGCAGCTTTTAACAAGGCGCCAATGCCTCTATGAAAGCATCACTCAAACAACTTCGCTATTTCGTGGCGGTCGCAGACTGCCGCAAAGTTGCTGATGCAGCGAAGCTGTTGCACGTTTCCCAACCGGCACTTTCCGCAGCGTTGGCACAACTCGAAAGCATCTGGGATACCCAGCTATTCATCCGCCACAAAGCCCAAGGCGTCTCGCTCACCAACAGTGGCGAATTACTACTAAAACACACCCGTCATTTATTGCAGCAAGCGCATTCACTGGAAGATTACGTGCGCGATCTGAACGAGCAAGTCATCGGTGATATCAAAATCGGCTGTTTTTCCACACTCGGCCCCTTGTACATCCCTCAACTATTACAGCAAGCGCAAACCGATTACCCCGAGCTCAATATACAAATACTCGAAGGTGACTTAGAGCAACTGGAGGCGAATCTATTGAACGGACAGCTGGAACTAGCGCTCAGCTATGGACTGGATCAGCACAGCCGCATTCACTATGAACCGCTGGCGGACTCCTTGCCTTACGTGTTACTGCCTGAATCACATCCACTGTGTGAATATGACTCGCTCTCGCTAGAGCAGCTGTATACTGAACCGTTTATTCTGCTGGATTTGCCTCACAGCGGGGATTACTTCCTGTCTCTGTTTCAACAAATTGGTCACCAACCGAAGATTGCCTATCGCAGCCGTAGCTTTGAAATGATTCGCTGCATGGTGGCCTCGGGTCGTGGATTTAGCTTATTAAACCAACGCCTTCGCACTAACCAGGCATACAACGGTGGCACACTGAGGATGATTCCACTAAAGAGCGACCAAACCAGACCGCTGCCAATTGTTATCGCGCGCCATGTAGATCTGATGCCCAGTATGCGGGCCAGACTCGTCACTAGCCTGATTCATAAAATCATCAATCAAGCGAATATCGCCGAAGATAATAAAAATTGATATAAAAGCTAATTAAAATCAGTTTTATTTTACCAAATCTTTTCCTGCACACTAAGACTCATCGGTAGCAAACTCCGCGGGAAAGGTTATGCAGCAATCCATTGATTCACTACTCCAGCAGTTACGCGAAAACGCCGCACTCCCCTTTGAACAAGCGCGCGCCATGCCCAAAGCAGTTTACACTCACCCTGAATTTCTGGAGCAGGAACAGACGCATATATTCAAACAAGAATGGATTTGTGTCGGTCGGCAAGATGCCGCGAAAAATCCCGGTGATTACTTCAGTTGTGAAATCGCCGGTGAGCCTATTTTGGTGATTCGCGATAAGGAACAACAGCTACGTGCCTTTTCTAACGTCTGCCTGCATCGCTTATCAACACTCAAGCAAGGCTCAGGTAACTGTGCCAGAGTGGTCTGCCCCTATCATGGCTGGGCCTATAATCTCACCGGTAAACTGGTCGGTGCACCACAAATGCAGCACTCGCCCGGGTTTAACAAACAAGACTATCAACTCCCCGAAGTCCGCTTAGAAATTTGGCAAGGCTGGGTTTACCTCACCCTCAATAATGACGCCGAACCGATGACTGATAAACTCAGCACTCTCAGCGATAAAATCAATCGATACGGCATGGAGCACTACACGCAAACCTTCTGCGAAACCCACGTCTGGGATACCAACTGGAAGATCCTTGCTGAAAACTTTATGGAAAGCTACCACCTGCCTGTGCTCCATAGCGGTACTGTCGGCCCACATTCCAAGCTGGAAGACATGGATTGCCCACCGGGCGAGCCTGCCTACAATTACCACTGGCTACGTAAAGAAGCCTCACTCGCCATTGGTAATGCACATCCTGACAACACCGCACTGGAAGGTGACTGGCGCTATACCACCGCCTTAATCGCCATCTACCCCGGCCACTTAATCACTCTCACACCCGGTTATTTTTGGTATCTCAGCCTGCAACCTCTGGCTGTCGACAAGGTACAGATTTTATATGGTGGCGGTCTGTCTCCGGAGTTTATCGACGACCCTGAAGGCATCAAAGCCATCGAGCAATTGAAGATTCTGCTAGATGAAGTCAATGTGGAGGATCGCCAGGGTGTCGAAGCCGTGTTTAAAGGCGCACATTCTGCACTCGCCGAGCCTGGGCATTTATGCTGGCTGGAACGGCCTAATTACGACTTTGCGAATTACCTTTCCCAGCGCATCAATGGGAAATAAGGAGGCACTATGAACCCATCCAGCATCGACATTCTCCTTCAGGCACTCAGTCCTTATAACGATGCAAATTACCGCTACTCCTTGCCCCCTCCATTCTACACATCCACTGATTGGCTGGCTTATGAGTCCGAACACCTACTGCAAGACGAATGGCTTTGCTTAGGTCGGGTGGATGAAGTCGCTAGGGCCGGTGACTTTTTTACCGCTGATGTACTCGGTGAGCCATTAATCGTTGTACGTGGTCATGATGATCAGGTACGGGTGCTGTCCAATGTCTGTCGCCACCGCAATATGCAGGTTGCAGAAGGTAAAGGCCGTACCCGCGCTTTCGTCTGCCCTTACCATGCATGGAGTTTTAAAACTGACGGTAGCCTGTTGCAAGCGCCTATGGTGGAAAGTATCGATCGCAGCAAATGCGGTTTACCCGTGTTTAACAGTGAGGTCTGGCAGGGTTTTCTGTTTGTCAATTTAGACGGTCAGGCCGCACCATTAGCACCGCGGCTCACGGCACTAGACTCGTTGCTCAAGAACTACCACAGCGATGAAATGCACCACGTGTTTGTGGAAGAAGATATCTGGGATGCCAACTGGAAATGCCTGTTGGAAAACTTCATGGAAGGCTATCACCTGTCTCGAGTCCACCCACAAACACTAGGCGGTCGCACACCCACTAAACTCTGCGAGAAATTAATTGGTGGAGACTACTTTACCAGCTACCGTGCACATTACCCGCCGAATGCCCCCTCTCGCGGCGACTGCCATCCCGATTTGACCGAAACTGAGAAAGGTTGCTCGACCTTATTTAGCGTGTTTCCCGGACTAGTCGTGTCACAAGCTTCAGATGTACTGGCTTATATAAGCATGCAGCCACACGGGGTGGATCAGGTAAAAATTCGTTGGGGCTTGTCGGTATACGATGCGCAAATGACGCAAGAAGAAATACAGTCACGCGTCGCATTGTGGAAAGCCATCAATGAAGAGGACAAAGCGAAGCTGGCTAAAGTGCAACACGCCCTACACTCAAAATCTGCCGTATCTGGCCCGCTGGCACCGGATGATTTTGAAGGCACCATTCGCGATTTTTACAGCTATCTGTCAAAGCGACTCAGTCCCTTAGCGATTGCTGTTTGAGTTCTGATTCTGGGCTGTGTTGAAGTGTCTCACAGCGGGATACAACGCATACCCACCCCAACGATTAACACCTCGTTTTAATTCTTGTTATGCTATGAATTCAACAATGAGGAGAGATCAAAATGTCTGACAAGCAACGCATTGGCCTGATAGGGGCAGGACTCATGGGGCATGGAATCGGTAAAAACATTCTTTTACACGGCTATTCCTTAACCGTACTGGCACACAACAACCGCAAACCTATCGACAGCCTGTTAGAAAAAGGCGCAACTGAAGCCGACTCCCCAAAAGCAATCGCTGAAGCCTCGGACATCGTTATTTTGTGCGTTACAGGTAGCCCGCAAATTGAAGCGGTTGTATTGGGTGAAAACGGACTACTCTCTGGAATGAAACCCGGCATGGTCATTGTAGATTGCTCCACCGCAGAACCTTCCTCCACCATTGAAGTTGCCAAAAAAGTTCATGAAGCTGGCGGACGTTATGTGGACACACCAATGGTGCGAACACCCGTTGAAGCAGAAGCAGGCAAACTAGCTCTAATGACCGGTGGAGACAAAACAACCCTAGAAGAGATTCGTCCGGTTCTCAATTGCTTCGCAGACACCCTGGTCTATGCCGGTGATGTGGGTGCCGGCCATAAACTCAAGTTAATCAATAACAGTATCGGACTTGCGACTGCTGCGGTTTGCGCTGAGGTCATCTCTGCTGGCATCAAGGGTGGCGTTGATATGCAGGGCTTACGCGATATTGTGGTTGCAGGCGGCTCCAACTCCGTGATGTTTGAAAGAATGATGACGGTATTGCTGGATGGGGATGAGTCGGTTTTTCAATTTGCCATCGAAAATGCACAGAAGGATCTGCGGTATTACACCACGATGACCCAGCAACAGAACTCAACGTCATTTATGGCTGAGAGCGCCCATCAGACTTATGTGATGGCGAGTAATCTTGGCTATGCCGGTGAGTTTGTGCCTAAGCTGGTGGATGTGATGGGCAGGATAAATGACGTGGACAAGAAGGACTGAATTAGCGAACGCTCCAAATGATCATCTGAACTCTATTGTTCCAAACATTGTTTCATCGATGGAACAAACTTTGGAACAATAGCTTTTCAGCGAGTGAAGCCGTCCACTTAAACCAATACCTGCCGCGTATTAGCAATATAAAAATGCACCTGATGCTCAATCTCAGGATCCACCATGGTTTTGGGGCGACAGCCGTTAGGACAAGGCAACGTTTCTGTTGTTCCAAATAACCGACAGATCAGCGGGCGCTCACCATAAACCGTGCAACCATCCGGACCTAAGTGAACACAATTCAGTGCGGCCAATGCCGCCTCATGCTCAGCATCCGTTTTACGCGGTAAACGTGACATTTCCTCTGAGGAGGTAGTCACCGGGCCACAGCAATCGTGACAGCCCGGCGTGCATTCAAATGAGGGAATTTCTTCACGCAAACGCGCAATTGTATCTCGGTCTTCATACATTGTTGGTTATGGCTCACGAGTCTCGGACACTTAGTATATATCTCCACAGCGGCAACAGAATACCCTAGAATAGCGGATCAAAAATAATCACTAAATAAAGGCAACCCATGAAAGTTTTCTCAAGTTCTCTCGCACTAATATTCCTGACGACCCTTGCCGGACTAACCTTCATGAGCATATTGCCACTAGCAATCCTTATCGCCTATCTCACACTCAGCACTGTGACCTTCCTGATGTATTGGAAAGACAAATCTGCGGCTCGCCACGACAAGCAACGCACACCCGAAAACACGCTTCACCTACTTGCACTACTGTGTGGCTGGCCGGGCGCATTACTCGGCCAACAAATCCTCCGCCACAAAACACAGAAAGTGTCTTTTAGGGTAGTGCTGTGGCTCACGGTGGTGGTTAACGTTGCTTTGCTAACTGCCTTTTTATATCTAAGCTGGCCGGTATAAACAACTATAAACAACGCTGTATCACCTCCGCGCAATCAATAATGACTTCTGCTAAGTGCGTGACTTCTCAAATGCAGCCCAGGCCGCTTCCAGTTTTTCAAAATTAAAGCCTTCTTCTCTGGCAGGCCCGAGAATCAATTGCTCGGTATCCAGCAATTTCTGAATCGCAGCCTGTAAATCAGGGATCACCTCCGGTGGAATCACCAATGCCCCATGTCGATCCGCATGCACCAAGTCACCTTCATTCACCAACATACCAAAGACTTCTACCGGTGCACCGATTTCACGCACATGCACAAATGCATGACTAGGGCCGATGGAACCTGCCAGTACCGGAAAGCCCGGCTCGACATCACCTAAATCACGCATCACCCCATTGGTTACCGCGCCAGACATACCCAAGCCTTTATGAACGGTGGTGTGTACTTCTCCCCACCATGCACTCACGCAATTGGGGAAATCCACATCCTCCACCACAGCCAGTGAGGGGTGCGGACCTTCTGACATGGAACGGAAGTAATCCATCCGACGCTTGCGTACTTCGTCTGCAGGAATGGTTGGCGGTTCCAGTCCGGCTATTTTTGCGGTTCGGGCAAAGCCGACCACGGCAGGGTCTTCAGGTGCAGAGCGCAACATTGTGCCGTGTGTGTAGTTATTAAACCCACGCTTACCCTGCGCTACTTCGATGGCATTGCAAACCGTCGGTGTATCGACTTTTTGCAACAGTTCCAGTAATGCGTCATCCAATATTTGTTCAGCCATTTTTTCAATGCCTTTGTAGTTGATTCAGTCAGCCACGATGCAGGCAACCTCATTCAAATTATCATGGTTGCAAACATTGAAGCAGCTTTATGGTTAAACTAAAGCTGCACCTTCAGCCAGTGACGCCAGCTTTGCATAAGCAATATCAGGGTCAACCGCCCCAAACCCTGCAAAGGTACCAAAGCCACAGTCTGTCCCTGCAATCACTCGCTCACGCCCCACCATATCCACAAAACGACGAATGCGCTCCGCGACTAATTCGGGATGTTCAACGAAATTAGTCGTGGTATCCAGCACGCCCGGCACCAGCACTTTGGTATCCGGAATATCTGCTTTACGATCACGGAAGGTCGTCCACTCATGGGCATGACGTGGATTTGACGTTTCAAACAACAAGTACTGCGCCTTGGTTTTCATGAGTGTATCAAACACCTTGCTCATACTGATGTCGCACACATGAGGGCCTTCGTAATTTCCCCAACAAATATGCACGCGCACTTTCTCCTGCGGCACATTTGATAAGGCATAATTCAGCGCTTCCACATGCATATCTGCGATTTTGATAAACTCTGCATCGCTTAAGCCCTGAAACAACATATGACGCGACAGCGCCAAGTCCGGACAATCTAATTGTAAATCCAATCCAGACGCGACGATGGTTTCATATTCTGTTTTCATCACCTTTGACAAGGCTTCGAGATACTTTTCGCGGCTGGGATAAAAGTCATTTTGCAAAAACAGCGAAATCACACCGGGCGATGCTGCATTCATAAACCCACGGCTGATGCCATTGGCTTCCATTCCTGCTTTGAGATGACGGATATCTGCCTGTAAATCCGCATCGCCTTTAGAGGTAATTTCACCGGTACATTTAGGTCGGGAATATTGAGGTGTTCCACCTTCGTCTGCCAGTCGCTTTAAAAAGCCCGGAAACAATTTCAAATCGCCCGGTGCATTACGCTCACTGTCACCACTAAATCCGGTGTAACGATCTTTCACATAAGTGGCGTAGGAAATCTTTGATGTCTCACCATCCGAGACGATATCAACACCTGACTGGGCTTGCTTGGCCACCGTTTCTGCACAGGCTTCTGCCATGCACTGATCAAATGCTGCCTGATCGTAGGCTTTACCATGCTCGCGCGCAAAAATAAAATCGACGACTTCCTGAGTACGCGGCAATGAGCCGACGTGCGTAGTTAAAATCTTTGACATAATTCCTCTCTCCTCACGCTTATTTAGAGCGCATTCCAGTTAGTATAGCCCGCGGGGTCATCGGTATTTCTGACACGGAACAGGCTGGCCTCACAAGTCATGGATGCTGCCAGTGTGCGTTTCATATCTGGTGGCACTGCGCATACATCGCCCGGTGCCAGCACTACCTCACCACCAGCCCAGCCCAAACGCCAATGTCCGCGCATGACCATTAATATTTCGTGTTTGTCAGTGTTGTAGTCATCCAGCGGTGTGTGGTGATTAATAAAATCGACGCTAAAACCAGGACGGTCTGTAATCAAGCCATCGGCACTCAATACATTGGCCGGACGCTGCTTTGCCAATGCCATCATATCTTGATAGCGCGCGATTAGTTTAGTCACGACGACACCCACCGGTGCTTCATTAATCTCTGCCAGCTCTGCATCGGTCATCAGTGGCATAGGTCGTACACCTTCCGGTAGTTGCTCACCCTGTTTGCTGTCATACAGGCGACCGGTTTCAGCCAGTATCAACCCGTGATCAGCGGCTTTTTGAATCACTTCCGGTGCCCAAATCACACCACCACCAGCGTCATCACCACCCAGTATCGACATAATCATGCCGTAGTCCGTGCCGACATTTTCAAAGCCACGAAACAAGTTGGTGGGGATATTTATCAGGTCACCCTCTTCCAGTACCACGTCACCTGC
The DNA here is from genome assembly GCF_003172875.1 of Leucothrix pacifica. GTDB lineage: Bacteria > Pseudomonadota > Gammaproteobacteria > Thiotrichales > Thiotrichaceae > Leucothrix > Leucothrix pacifica. Next base: position 17,557 of record NZ_QGKM01000065.1, read on the forward strand.
ACCCCCATGACGTCCCCAGAAAAAACGCCAACGCCCTTTGAGTACAAAGAAAACCTCTGCAGAACGGTGTGTATGCAAACTGTTAAAACACCTTGGCGGCTGACCCGCTGCGCCGATATTAAAGCCCGGCGTTTCCTTGATGTGTACGTGTTGATCGGGGCTTTCTGAAACGCCACCGCCAATAATGGTGAAGTTTTCTTTTTGGTCACTGCCCGGTGTGTGAGCATCGATAAAAGCCGTTTTACAGGGCACTAAGTCGCCGTAACGAACGATTCGTTGCTCCATCTCCTCAGGAGTTAGAACGGTCTGGCTCATGCAGTAATTCCCTCACCGGTTTGTAACAAGATTTGTTTCCAAATAGCGGTTTCATCAAAGATGGCGAACTCACGGCGAATGCCCCAAGGACCAAACTCGGCATGACAGATTCCCATCACATAAACATCGGTCCCGGTAGGTGTACCAAAACGTCCCCAGCCATCATGTTTGCCGTGTAAGGACCAGCGAATTGCAGTGCGTGGCGGCATCATCGGGTCATCCCGACCGATTTGATGGTGAATTTCAAACCTGGCATTAGGGAATGAGGCTCGCAAGCCCATCCAGAACTGATCCACCGCAGCATAGGAATGCGCAGTCTCACCACCGGGATATTCCAGCTGACAAGCCCGGTCATAATCACGCTCAATGACCGCCATATCCGCATTCATCATAGCCGTTAGCGTGGCGGCGTATTTCTCGCCCCATTCATTGTCATTGCCACGCCCTTTATACGGCCCTTCGATATCGATCTCTGGTGTGAATGGTTTGACGCATTTAGAAGCACCGCCTTCCCGCTGAATCAGATCCATCGCAAACGCCTTCGGCTCCCAGCCCATTTGCTTCACAATTGCGGTCTGATCACGAATCAGCCATTCATCATTGATTTGATTATTGATCGCGTGACAGTCAGCAATAATGCGATAAGTGAGTTTTTTACCGGTCGCTTTACCATACATCCCATCATGCAGGTGCGTTGCGGTGGTGATAATGCGGTGTGAAGACAACATACCTTCTTCAGGCGTACCCGACCAAATTACATCTTCCCCCAATAGAGTACGATCAGGAAACTCTGCCAATGTGGCCATGGTCGCTGCGATGACGCCTTGATTGCCAGACACTACCGAGGCAGGAGAACGCACCGGAATATCAGGCGTGTAGTAATGATGCAGCGTGGCAATACCACGGTCTTCCCAAATCTCTTTGGTAATTCCGATAATGTAATCCGGAAAATCTTTCCACTTCGGATCAAAGCCTTTCATACTCATAATGGTTCCTGTTTCAAAATAGTCCGATATTGATGCCTGTTTCAAATAACCCGCGTGTAGTCTGTGTTTAGAAGACGTTTAGTACGTACTGCTAAAGTCAGTGAATTATCCGGCTGTCCAGCCGCCATCAATCAGCAGTGATGTTCCGGTAATCAATGCTGCTGCGTCAGAGGCTAAAAACACCACGCCGCCCATAATGTCTTCAACTTCACCCACGCGCCCGAGCTTGATTTTTGACTCAATCCAGGCACGTCGCTCAGGGTCTGCTAATGTCGGTGCAGCCAATGCCGTTCGAATAAAGGTCGGGCAAATGGTATTAATACGAATCTGATCCGGCCCCCATTCAATCGCCATGGATTTGGTCATGCCTTCCACTGCATGTTTACTGGCGCAATACACCGCACGATCAACGCCACCCACATGTGCCATCTGACTGGAGATATTAATAATGCTGCCGCCGTTGCCCGCTTTCATACCGCGGGCAACTTCTGTACTGAGGAAATAGGCAGCGCGAACATTGATATCCATCACCGCATCGTAGTTGTCGGGCGTGGTATCCAAAGCCGCAGAGTGACGCGCTAAACCGGCGCTATTAACTAAAATATCAAAGGCATCACATCCGGCTAAGGCGGTTTTCACTGCCTCAAGATCCGTAATATCCAACGCCATTGCCTGAGCGCTATGACCATCTGCTTGCAGAGCTTCGACCAACTCATTCAATGCCTCTGCACGACGTGCCACCAACGTAACGTCAGCACCTGCTTCGGCCAGTGCCACCGCACACGCCAAACCAATACCGGATGAGGCCCCCGCGACCAGTGCACGGCGACCATCAAGTCGAAAGGACGGTGTTTTCGGTAATTGCATTTAAGCCTATATGAACGCATCCCAGT
>NZ_QGKM01000066.1:0-245 GCF_003172875.1 Leucothrix pacifica
CAAAGCCAACGCTGCTCATTATTCCGGTAATGGCTGGTTTCATCGGCATGGGCAACGGGTAAATTTCGTACGGCCTGACCCACTTGCTGATACAGCGGCAGCAACCATTGTGTGACCGAACGAGTCGCCTGACTCACGGCACCAGTACTGAAGGTGAGTTGCCAGTGATCTTTCAGTAAGCGTTGAATGTTTGACACTGACAAGGCATAAGCGCCATTCATCAGCGTAATCCAGCTGATCAGACC
>NZ_QGKM01000066.1:346-13414 GCF_003172875.1 Leucothrix pacifica
ACAGGTGCATTGAGTATCCGGATAGTAATGAACTTGCTCATCCGTCGCAGACAACTCGACACGAATGCGTTGATGGCCCTGATGACCCGGTTGGGCTCCTTGTTTGCGAGTGCTTTTAGGCTTCTTCTCACGCTTAGCCCGCTGCTCCGGTGAATCCTGAGACGGTGGTTTGGATGAGTTTCTGGAAGAACTCCCGCTGCCTGCGGTGTCTTCCAGCTCAGCGATACGCTGTTCCAGTTGGGCCACTAACTCCAACAACTGACGGTTGAGCTGCTGCGAAGCCGCCAGATCTGCGGGCAGTTGGTGATTGAAAAGGGCCTCAGTCAGTTTGTTCATTGTTTAATCATAACGAATTATGGCCTGAATGCAACCCCGTGAAGGGTTACGCTGGCTCTGGCAAATACAGGATAAGGAATACCATATTTTTCACCGGCGGCACCGGATAGGTTTACTAAAAACATGACGAATAAACTAGCGGTAATCAACGCAGCGAAAGCCGTCCAGCCACTCACACCAAACGTGATAAACAGCGAAGCAACCAAGGAATAGCCAAATAACGACTGAATATCGTTAGCCCATACATTGAAGATGGCAAATGAGCCCCAGTTTTTTTCTTCTGCGGTGACAGGGCTGAGGGTGTTGCGTTGTGGATTTGTATTATCCATGTCTATTTTCCTTGCTTTAGGTGGTTTATCTGAAGCTGACCCGCTAGCGCTGCACAGGTCAGCTTTTAACTACAGAAATAATACAATCTAGTCTGGATACACAGGAAAACGCTGGCAAATTTCCATCACCTTCGCTTTTACCTCATTGATTACCGTTTCATTTCCAATATCATCCATGATATCAGCCATCAGACCAGCGAGCTCACGACACTCATCTTCTTTGAAACCACGAGTGGTAATTGCAGGTGTGCCAACCCGAATACCACTGGTAACAAACGGCGACTCTGGGTCATTCGGAACCGCGTTTTTATTGACGGTTATATTTGCCTGTCCTAAGGCTGCATCTGCCGCTTTACCCGTAATTCCCTTTGAAATCAGATCGATTAGCATAAGGTGATTGTCGGTACCACCCGATACTATCTTGTAACCTCTACTAATCAGCGCTTCAGACAATGCCTTTGCATTGGAGACAACTTGTTTTTGGTAGTCTGTAAAAGCGGGTTCCAGAGCTTCTTTGAAAGCCACAGCCTTGCCAGCGATCACGTGCATTAAAGGTCCACCTTGCGTACCAGGAAAAACAAGTGAGTTGAATTTTTTTTCCAGCTCAAGATTGGATTTTGCCAAAATAATACCGCCTCTTGGCCCGCGTAAAGTCTTATGCGTGGTAGAGGTACAAACATCCGCAATCTGAATAGGACTTGGATAAACGCCGGCAGCAACCAATCCCGCAACATGAGCCATATCGACAAATAAGTAAGCTCCTACCTTATCAGCAATATTACGAAATTTTTGCCAGTCTATTACCCTAGAATAAGCTGAGAAACCAGCCAGAATCATTTTCGGCTTGTGTTCTAAAGCCAAACTTTCTACTTCTGCGTAATCAATATAGCCCTCATCATTAATCCCATATTGAACGGCATTGTAGATTTTACCGGAGAAGTTGGGTTTTGCTCCATGAGTAAGATGACCACCATGCGCTAAGCTCATTCCAAGGACAGTATCTCCCGGATTCAACAATGCCATATAAACGGCAGCATTTGCCTGAGAGCCGGAATGGGGCTGAACATTGGCATAATCTGCACCAAATAATTCTTTAGCCCGATCAATTGCGAGTTGCTCGGCCCGATCAACGTGTTCACAGCCTCCGTAATAACGTTTTCCAGGATACCCTTCGGCATATTTATTAGTCAGTACAGACCCCTGCGCTTCCATTACTCTTGGGCTGGTGTAATTTTCTGATGCAATTAACTCAATATGCTCTTCCTGACGACGGGATTCATCCTGCATAGATGACCATAATTCTTCATCATAATCTGCGATTCTCATTTGCTTTGAAAACATACTTACAAACCTCTTATTCTGTGGAGTTAAAAATTGAAGTTAGTGGCGGCTTAGCACTCCACAACATTCACTGCCAGACCGCCACGTGCCGTTTCTTTATATTTAGTCTTCATATCAGCACCGGTCTCGCCCATCGTTTTGATTACTTTATCCAAGGACACAAAATGTTTGCCATCACCGCGTAACGCCAAACGTGCTGCATTTATCGCCTTTATGGAGCCCATCGCGTTCCGCTCAATACAAGGAACCTGTACCAAACCGCCAATCGAGTCACAAGTCAGTCCCAAGTTATGCTCCATACCGATTTCAGCCGCATTTTCAACCTGCTCCGGTGTTCCGCCTAATATTTCACACAACGCCCCTGCAGCCATTGAACATGCTGACCCCACTTCGCCCTGACAACCCACTTCAGCCCCGGAAATAGACGCATTTTTTTTGTATAACGTAGCAATCGCACCGGCGGTTAACAAAAAACGGATAATACCTTCGTCATCAGCACGATTAACGAAACGGACGTAGTAGTGTAATACGGCGGGAATAATGCCTGCCGCACCATTGGTTGGCGCAGTGACCACACGCCCACCCGCCGCATTCTCTTCATTCACTGCCAAAGCAAACAAGTTCACCCAATCCATGATCCCCAGCGGCGCATTGCTTGACTCACTCTCATGCTCCAGCTTCACCAATAACTGGGCGGCACGACGCTTAACTTTCAAACCACCCGGTAAAATACCCTGACTTTTACAACCTTTATCAACACAGGCCTGCATCACCTGCCAGATATGTAACAAGTTCTCACGAATTTCCACCTCAGTCGCCCAAACCTGTTCGTTCTTCAACATGAGTTCACTTATTGAGTAGCCAGTTTTACTGCATAATTCAAGTAACTCATGCGCCGTATCAAAAGGATAGGGTTGTGGCGTTTCATCTTCAATAATGTTTTTTTCTGCAGTACTCTCATCAGGATTAACCACAAAGCCACCACCAACAGAATAATAAGTGCTCTTCTGTAAGCATCCTCCTTGGGCATTAAAAGCAGAAAAAATCATGCCATTAGGGTGCCCCGGCAATGCTTTACGCCGGAAAAATATCAGATCAGTATCGACATCAAAGTCCAGACTACGCTCTCCACTTAATTGCAGGCACTTATCACTAATCATCGCAGTAATACGTTGATCAATACTGCCTGTATCAACTGTTTCAGGTTCATCACCCTCTAACCCCAACAAAACAGCTTTATCTGAGCCGTGACCTTTACCCGTCGCCCCCAATGATCCGTATAAATCAACCTGTACACGTACTACATGTGCAAAATGATTCTGTTCTTTCAGTTTTTTAATGAAAAGATTTGCAGCTTTCATAGGTCCCACAGTATGTGAACTGGATGGGCCAATCCCGATCTTAAAAATGTCAAAAACACTGATCGCCATAGCTTATTTACTCATTGTTCAGTTGATTCATGTTTAAACTCACCCTCTTGCATTGAGCAGGGCTGGCGTCCACCAGCCCTACTTCCTAGCAATATCGCTTAATCTGGGCTCATAACTTCACGGTAAACCCAAACTCCCTACAAGAATCCTGAAGCCACAGCCAGCAATAATCCGAAAAGCTACGGCGTATAACCACTTCAAACTGCTGCTCACCAGTGCGCCTAATCACTGCCTGAGCTTTGCCAAATAGTGAAGTGACCACCTTACCCACTGGCATATTACTAATGTGAATATCATAGGGCGTACACTTTCTTAGCATTTCTTCAGTACCAGCACCTTCGACGGTAATCACCGTTTGACCACCAGACACATTCACAACAGCACAATGTGTACTAATGGCATTGCGTAGCTGTTGCTCTAATGCAAAGCCAGTGCCATGCGGTGTGGTGATTAGCCACTCATCAGGTGATATCCAACGAATGACCTGACCTTCTTTTTCAACACTTTGTAAATTGATGGGCAGAGATACACCCATGACAGACTGGATACCTGTGGTTAGTGCGGCATTATCAGCATGACCCCGTAACACTAGATGATCCAGCAAAGCAAGTTCTTGAATCTTGATGTTTCTATCCTGCGCGCCTTGTGTAGCTATTGTTGCTAAATCAACGTGGTGTAACGGTGTTTCTGCACGCACTGAAACATCATTAGGAATTAGATTCATTTGCACGGTTTGCATACTTTTGTTGACATCAAACACGTTGGCGCTCTCCTTTAGGGTCATAGAAAACTGGGCTACAGATTTCTGCTTCAATCACCCGCCCATCAGCCAGTGGGTAGTACACGGTTTCACCAATACGGCTTAAACCACTTTTAATCATACCCATCGCGATACTGCGACCCAAATTAGCACTGTAGTAGCTCGATGTGACGTGCCCCAGCATGTCCATTGGGACCGGTTGTTCAAAATCGTTAACCGCTTGAGCACCCTCTGGGATCACCGCATCAGGCACTTTCGTTTTCAAACCTACTAGCTGCTTACGATTAGGACGCACACAGTCGGCGCGCTTCATGCCACGTTTGCCTATAAAGCTAAACGGTTTACTATCAACCACTGCCCAGCCATGATTAATATCATGCGGATGTACCGAACCATCGGTGTCTTGCCCAACGATAATGAAGCCTTTTTCTGCACGTAGTACATGCATCGACTCAGTGCCATAAGGCGTGATGTTGAATTCTGAACCCGCTTCCATGATCTTTTCCCAAACCGCTAGGCCATAGTTTGCACTCACATTAATCTCGTAAGATAACTCACCAGTAAAGGATATACGGAAGACTCTGGCTGGAACGCCTGCTACGGTACCTGTGTGCCAATCCATAAACTTAAAGCTTTCCGCATCTAACTCAATATCATCTGTAAGTTTGGCCAGCACTTTGCGGGCATTGGGGCCTGATATAGTAGCGGTTGACCAATGATCAGTGACCGAATTGAAATACACTTCCATCTCTGGCCATTCAGTTTGATGATAAATTTCCAACCAAGATAGGACACGTGCTGCGCCTCCCGTTGTGGTGGTCATCAGGAAGTGGTTTTCGCCTAAACAAGCAGTGACACCATCATCAAAGACCATGCCATCCTCGCCACACATCAAGCCGTAACGACATTTACCAATAGCTAGCTTTGCCCAAGCATTGGTGTAAACACGGCCTAAGAACTCACGGGCATCTTTACCTTGAATATCGATTTTACCCAACGTTGACGCATCAAGAATTCCGACGCTTTCACGAGTAGCAGTGCACTCACGATTTAGCGTGTCCTGTATAGACTCGCCCGCTTTTGGGTAGTACCAAGGTCGTTTCCACTGGCCGACATCTTCAAATAGTGCACCCTGCTCTACATGCCAGCGATGGATAGCGGTGTAACGCTCAGGGTCAAACAACTCACCAACATTTCGCCCAGTAATTGCACCAAAAGTAACCGGCGTGTAGTTAGGACGGAAGATGGTGGTGCCGGTCTCAGGAATGGATTTATTCAATGACTTAGCAGCAATCGCCATCCCGTTGATATTTCCGGTCTTCCCCTGATCTGTTCCAAAGCCCATCGCTGTATAGCGTTTTACATGCTCGATTGATTCAAAGCCTTCACGTGTCGCTAGCTCTATCGCTGAGGCGGTGACATCATTCTGGAAGTCAACAAATTGCTTGGGACCACGACTAGTCGATTTGGTATGAGGAATGTGAAATAGCGCCATAGCTCTATCTTCATTGACAGGTGCAGTCTTTGGTGCTGAGCGATCCTCAATGTCAAAACCGGCGTTGCGAATCGCGATAAGACCCTGCTCTGTGCCTTCTTTCAAACAAGACTCAAGTGAGAAGCTACCGTTAATCGCCCCTGCACTGAGTTGCTTCTGAACCGTTTCACCCGGCACAAAACCAATCACTTCATCACTCCAAACAGGGCGACTTCCCGTATGACAAGACAAGTGGATTGCCGGACTCCAGCCACCTGAACTAGCCAGGATGTCACAATCATAAGGTTCCACTGAGCCAGTCACTTTCTCTCCTACTTCGTCAATTCCCGCAATCAGCACACCATTGACACGCTTATCACCTTTGGCCTCAATAACCGCCGAGCCAATGATAACTTTCAGGCCGCGTGACTTAGCTGCTTCTACACATGCGCCCGATGGGTTAGCGCGGGTATCAACAATGGCCACGACCTCATGACCAGCATCTGCCCAGTCAAAAGCCGCTTGATAAGCATTATCATTCGTGGTCATTAAAACCAGTTTGTTGCCAGGGGCAACAGCGTAGCGACGAATATAGGTAGAGACTGCCGAGGCTAACATGACACCGGGTATATCATTATTGCCAAATACCAATGGACGCTCATGACTACCAGTGGCAAGAACTACCCACTTGGCACGCACACGATGCATACGCTGACGAATTTGACCATTAACCGCACAGTCACTGACATGATCGGTACAGCGCTCATGAATCGTTAGGAAATTATGATCGTGATAGCCATTGACTGTGGAACGTGACAACAGCATGACATTGTCAAAGCTGCTTAACTCTTCAATAGCAGACACAGCCCACTCGTCAGCAGGTTGACCATCAATTAGCGCAGGACTATCTAATAGTGATCCACCCATTTCACTCTGCTCATCAGCAAGAATGATTCGAGCACCACTTTTTGCTGCAGCTAGTGCGGCACTTAAACCCGCAGGGCCTGCACCGACAATTAATACATCAGCATGCTGATTAATATTGTCATAGACATCAACATCAGATTCTAGCGAGCTGCGTCCAAAGCCAGCTGCTTTCCGAATGAATTTCTCATAGGTTCCCCACATTGACTGCGGGAACATAAAGGTTTTGTAGTAGAAACCGGGCGGCATAAAGCGCGCACCCACTTTACCAACAAAACCCATCGCATCATTTTCAGGGCTAGGCCAGCCGTTAGTGGAGCTGGCAACCAAACCTTCAAATAAATCTTGCTGAGTTGCACGAACGTTGGGGGTTTGAGTCGCTTCAGTAGCACCGAGCTGTAAGAGTGCATTTGGTTCTTCAGCACCGGCAGCCATGATACCGCGTGGACGACTGTATTTAAAACTACGGCCAACAATATCAACACCATTTGCTAGCAAAGCTGACGCAACAGTATCTCCATGGAAGCCAGTCAGTGCCTTACCATTGTAGGTGAAATTCAGCGGCCTCTGATGATCGATGCGGCCACCGGATGCGAGACGGTTCTTCTGTGTCATCAGACTTTCTCCTCTGCATGAGTGAACTGTGGTTTGGCACCAATTTTGTAAGTTTCTTTAATTTCATAACTCACTGTATCGCGGGTGATGTTAAAGAACTTACGACAGCCAATTCCATGCACCCAAAGCTCATGATGCAGGCCACGTGGGTTTGTGCGGAAAAATAAGTATTCTCCCCACTCAGCATCTGTACAGTTATCAGGATCTGAAGGACGTGGAATATGTGCTTCACCCGATGCGTGGAATTCTTCTTCCTCACGATGCTCTTCGCAGTAAGGACAATAAATATAAAACATAAATAACCTCGACCTTAATGTGCAACACCGGCAGCGCCGTGTTCATCGATTAGTGCACCGTCGTGGAAACGGAACATGGAGAATGGCTTAGCCAATGAACTTGCTTTACCCAGTGCCAGTGTTTCAGCAAAGGCGTGCCCCGAGCCTGGAGTTGCTTTAAAACCACCCGTACCCCAACCGCAGTTAAAGAATAAATTCTCAACGGGCGTAGCTGACATAATGGGGCAGGCATCTGCCGTGGTATCCACGATTCCACCCCACTGACGATTCATGCGAACCCGACTGAAGCAGGGGAATAACTCAACAATGGCTTGAATATTGTGCTCAATCGTGGCGTAAGAGCCTCGTTGACCATAGCCGAGATAACCATCGATTCCTGCACCAATAACCAAATCCCCCTTGTCTGATTGCGACACATAGCCATGTACCTGATTAGACATGGTGACACTGTTCAAAATGGGCTTGATTGGTTCAGAAACTAAGGCTTGTAAGGGGTGTGACTCAATCGGTAAACGGAAGCCCGCCATTTTTGCGACGACACCAGAGTTACCGGCAACCACACAACCAATACGACCTGCCCTAATCTCGCCATGCTGTTTCGTGGTAACGCCTATTGCTGCCCCATCCTCTTTAATGAAGCCATTTACTTCACACTGCTGGAACAAATCAACACCTAACGCATCCGCTGCGCGTGCATAACCCCAAGCGACAGCATCATGACGAGCAACACCCGCACGAGGCTGAAAAGATGCACCCATTACTGGGTATCTAGGCCTATCAGAGCAATCCATCATTGGCTCGATTTCTTTTACGCCTTGAGCATCAAGTACTTCACCATCAATGCCGTTTAGGCGATTGGCGTTAACACGGCGGTTGATGTCGCGCATGTCCTGCAGGGTGTGGCCCAAGTTAAGTACACCGCGCTGTGAGAACATGACGTTATAGTTAAGTTCTTGTGATAAGCCTTCCCACAGTTTCATGGCGTGCTCGTACAGATGAGCAGACTCATCCCACAGGTAGTTTGAACGCACGATCGTTGTATTACGAGCCGTGTTTCCACCGCCGAGATAGCCTTTCTCAACAACTGCGACATTGGTGATATTGTGAACTTTTGCCAAATAGTAAGCTGTTGCTAAGCCGTGACCACCACCACCCACGATGATCACGTCGTATTTTGGTTTTGGTGTTGGGTTACGCCAGACGCGCTGCCAATTTTCATGATAGCTAAGGGCATGTTTTACCAGACCGAACCCGGAATATCGCTGCATGACAGAGTTCCTCACTGTGTGCAATTTTTGAAGAGTTTATTTATTCTTAACAGACCTGAATTCTATTGAAGAAGGGTATGCAGGGAATTGAAAAGGGGTATGTCGAAACCACTCAAACCATACCCCCTAACTCACGAATTTAGGCGTGTCATCTAATGATGTTATGCTCAGGGCCAAATGGGAATTTAGTGATATTCTCTGCACCATTTTCTTCAACCACTAGAATATCGTGCTCACGATATCCACCAGCACCGTCCATTCCCTCAGGGATGGTAATCATTGGCTCAATGGATACAACCATGCCCGGCTCAAGAACTGTATCAATATCCTCACGTAATTCGAGGCCTGCTTCACGTCCGTAATAATGAGACAATGTGCCAAATGAGTGCCCGTAACCAAAGGTACGGTAATCTAATAAATCATGGCTTAAGAAGATCTCATTGAGCTCTGCAGCAATCTCGCTACACACAGCACCCGGCTTAATTAAGGTTAAACCTTTGCGATGAACTTCACAGTTCACTTCCCACAACTCCAATTCACGTTTGGTTGCAGAGTGGAAAAATAAGGTTCTTTCAAGTGCTTGGTAGTAACCTGAAACCATAGAAAAACAATTCAGGCTGAGAATATCGCCCTTCTCGACTCTACGTGATGTGACAGGGTTATGTGCACCATCTGTATTGATTCCTGACTGAAACCATGTCCAAGTATCCATCAACTCAGTATGCGGATAGGTCTTAGCAATTGCGCGAACCATCGCTTGTGTGGCATGCAAGGCAACTTCATATTCTGGTGCACCCTCAGCAATCGCTTCGACACACGCAGAACCACCGATATCACAGATACGAGCGCCCTGCTTGATTAACGCAATTTCTTCAGCTGACTTGATCATGCGCATTTTCATGGTAGCGACGCCAATATCCACAAACTCGACACCAGGCAAAAACTCTTCAAGCTTTTGGCGACGCTCTAGTGTCATATGATCAAACTCAATACCGACTCGCTTTTGAGTAGGTAGTAATTTTTTTAGCGCACGAAAATAGTTATCTTTCTTCCAGTCGGTATAAACAATATTGTCTTCGTAGCTTTGTCTCCAGGGCTGTCCACCATCGATATTAGCCGTGACAGTTGTGTGTGCATCCTGAGTGACTACTAATGCATAAGGACGGCCAAATGAGCAGTACACAAAATCAGCGTAATAATTAATATTATGGATCGATGAAAATATGGCAGCATCAATATCATTTGATGCTAAATGAGCACGTAATTTAGCATTACGATTAGCCATTTCTATCGCTGAAAAAGTTGGTTTATCTTTAACGCCGTTTTCAAAATTAATCGTTTCTGGTCTGATGATTTCAGTCATTTCTTGCTCCATATATTGATGCGGGATGATGGTCTTGCCATTTAGTTAGTGGCTGCTTTTTACACTCTTACTGATAAGTAATGCACATTGCTGCTTGTCCAGTGGAAAAATCATTGAAACTTTTCTTTTACAGATTTGGCGATACCGTTTACACAAACGTCCATTAGTATTTCCCCTTTTTCCCTCGTCGCATTTTTTGCCGAGGACAGGGTTCCTGACGCTGGCGTTAATGCTGGGTCAACAGGAAACATGTCATAAGGCGGAAATATTGCAGGAGGGTGATCGACAATTTTGTCGATATTGACCAGGTCAGGATACAAGTAGAGCATTAGCGATGTTTCTAATACGCCACCATGTTCAATATCCCAGCCGGTAAATCCATCTGGGTATAATCTCTCTATAGTTGGCTCATTAACAAAGTCCCAATACGATAAGATCATTACATTGATGTCTTTGATACCATCCCAACGCAATTCCCGAATGGCAAGATCGATGCCTTCCACAACGAACATTGAATTTTCAAAATGTCCATTCATTAGTACTATTTTCCGAATACCATGCCTTGCAAATTCTTTGATGATGTCACGGACTGTTTGTGTCAGCGTCGCACCATCTAAACTGGTCGTACCGGGCAAGTGATTACCTCCTCCGGATTGCTGTTGAGACTTGTAGCCATAAGCAATAGGAGGGGCAACCATGGCATTATCGAGTAAATTCGTAACACCTTCGGCGATTGCTTCCGGAATTAATACATCCGGATTCATAGACATGTGTGGCCCGTGTTGCTCAAGTGCACCAATCGGTATAAACATTATTGCCTCACCTGTATCGACGGTCTCTTTGTAGCTCATCCAATCTAGCTTTGCCATTGATGCCATGCACCATACCTCCTACATGTTTGTTTGTTATCTGATAGCAGCACGTTAGATGAGGGCTTAAGATGAATAAAGTGAAAAAAACTGGTGATAGACTCCGGTTTTTCTGTGGTTGATTGCGTAAAGTTTGAATTACTGGGACACCATAAGCCTGAAAAACATCAAACTTATGGCGCCCCGGCTAAAGGTGTTTGACTAACACCCTATCGTTTACCTAAACAGGAGCAGACATTCTTCTATGCTCCTGATGTAAGCCTTTGATTAAAGCAACACACATCAAGAGCATAATCACAGAGAATGGCAGGGCTGCTGCAATAGATGCCGTTTGTAGTGTACTCAACGCCGCATTGCCACCCACTACTAATAAAACAGAGGCCAACATTCCTTCCATCACACCCCAGAAGACGCGGTGACGGTACAACGGATGCTCTTCTCCTTCGCTCATAATGGTGGCAATAACCAGAGTACCTGAATCAGAAGACGTGATGAAATAAGTAGCAACCAGCAATGTACCAACAGCACTAGCAACTGTACCTATGCTACCCAGATTCATGCTGTCAATCGTGGCATACAAAGCATCAGCAACATTGTTTTGTACAATACCGGCAATATCAGTGCCATTCATCAGATCCGAATACAGTGCCGTACCACCATAAGCGGCTAACCATACGAAAGACAGGATGGAAGAAACGCCAGCTACGCCGATAACAAATTCACGAATAGTCCGGCCACGGGACACACGAGCGACGAACACACCAACAAAAGGAGCCCACGACATCCACCACCCCCAATAGAACACAGTCCACCAGCCTTGCCATAAACCTTTCCAGCTAGACTCGGGGTCACTAAATGACTGCTCTGTCCCTTCAACAAAAAGGTTCATCGGGATAAATTCAATGAGGTAAGAGAAGCTGCTGGTAAAGAATAGCTTGATGATATACAGCGTCGGGCCAAGCACAATGAAGAAGAGTAACAGGATGATAGTTAACCACATGTTGGCGATAGACATGTATTTAATGCCTCGGCCAACACCCGAAATAACTGACAATAATGCACAAGCTGAAATAACCGATATTAACAGTAGCTGGGTGGTTACATTCTGTGGCACGCCCCACACAGCATTTAAGCCTGCATTAATTTGCTGTACACCCAGGCCAAGCGAAGTTGCAATACCAAAAATAGTTGCAAACACTGCAATAATATCAATGAGTGTTCCCAACCATCCTTCGACCATCTTACCCAATAGCGGGTATAAGGTGTAACGGATACTGAAAGGCTTTTTCATGCGGTAAGTAAAGAACGCCAGTGCCAATGCAACTATGCAGTAAATACCCCAGGCATTAAGACCCCAGTGAAAAAAGGTCACGGTCATTGCATCATTTGCTGCCTCTGCTGTTTTTGCCGTCGCTTCAGAAAAGGGTGTACCACTGGCAAAGTGAAACATCGGCTCAGCGATGGACCAGAAAATGATGCCAATACCCTGACCAGCAGCATAGAGCATAGCGAACCAAGCAAAGTAACTGTACTCAGGCGTCTCATCATCATCACCCAGCTTGATCTTCCCGTATGGGCTAATCGCAATAGCCAGACAAAAAATAAAGAACAATCCACCCAATACGACGTACCACACGTTAGCGTACAAGGTTATAAAAGTTCGTGTCCTATCTATCGTGCCTGATGAGTGCTCCGGTGCGATAATTGTGTACAACGTAAACAATAAAATCATGAAAAATGAGATGTACGCGATATATGGGTTCATACCTTTGGTATAACCCTTTTTGGTAATCATTATCTGTCTCTCCTCTGATGTTGGCTAACTGTGATAACCATTACCAAACCAGCTGATGAGTGGCGTGGTAGGGGCTAAAATATACTAAGTACAGAAACCTAATCGATAAAGTGGAAAAAACTGGTTCTGGATCACAGTTTTTCTGTGATTAACTGAGTGGCAACTAAATTAATGGTGTAAAATTGCACTCTGTACACGACAAAAAACTAAACGACCGAATATCGTTTGAATATTGATCAACTGAAAGCCCATCACTAAGTTGTTATTT
>NZ_QGKM01000067.1 GCF_003172875.1 Leucothrix pacifica
AAATTTATAGTTGGTTACTTATTTAGGATCTAAATATGGTTCATACTGCCCAGTAAAGTCCATCGTAAATACAGCCTCCCTTCCATCCCGATGGATATATTTTAATTCAGGGCTACCATGTCCATTGTCATGAAATACTGATTGCGACTCAGGCAGCAAAGTCCACCCAGCATCTCTTCTCCCAACCTCAGAGTACGTGGGGTGTACACCGTTTAATCTTTCCCTGCCCTCAAAGTGCCAACCTGTTAATCTACGCCACAATGACTTACGAGGAATTCCTGACATACCCACAGACTCAGGGTCACGTGAATCAAGATGCTGTAAATCATTAAACATCCTCGAAAACGCCCCGGTAATCGCCCCATTAACAAACTTACCACCCACCAGCTTCGATACGGTTCCTCCAACCACTGCGGATATTGCGGCATTTTTCGCATAGCCTGCTGCACCTCTGGGCGCACTACTCACACCAAGACGACGATACCCACCAGTCACCTCCATCACCTGCGAGAAGCCCGCACTCACAAAGCCATCTTTAAACTTGCCACCCCGTGAGCAAGCACTTTGGCTGTCCTCCCAGCGATTGACAGTCGGGCAGTAGGGCCAAAGGAAGAACCTATAAAACCAAACACTCCTGCACTGCAAACATTATAAAGGCCTATCACATCAATCTGTTTAAGCCTTTATTTGAAGAGCTGCTCAAATTAATTTAATGGATTCGGATCGAAACAACTTTAGGAAAGGTGCCACTTGTACTCCAAAGAAGTTCGCAACCGCTAGTATCAAAGGCAATTTTCTTCCCTCCCATATAGGCTGAGAGAACAGCGGAATAAAAAATTTGATCCGCACTATCAATCTTTATATTCCTCTTCGCATCTCCACCCTCTCCACCAGAACAACGATCCTCATTGTCGTGTTCATCTACTAGCGTAACTTTTATGTAGTCTAGCCTTACATCTATTGTCTCTATCAATGTTGGCGTAACATCCCACATATAAGCCTGAGCCTGCGCTGAAAGAAGCACGCATATACTGAACAATCCTGTTAGTAATTTTTTCATAATCTGATCTCTTTTCATTTGTTAAATTCCCAAAGTGGCTTATTAAGAAGCCATTGCGCACATCAACGTCTTTAATTTATCCCCCATTATCGACCCACATGCCTGCAAAGGCTTGACCTGATGCGATTAAACCTGCACTTAGCAGTACCGCTGCAGCTGTAAACTTCTTTAACGAAAAACAATTTTTCATGTGTTACTTCCTTTACATCTCATTAATTTTAATCGTTAAAATCAGCGTTTAATTGCCTTTAACGAAATTATCTTTTCATCATATTTAACAGAACTTATTTCAACATCAATAGTCTGTCCAATTTCTAACTTTTCAGTGCATTGATCATAAAGTAGCGCGGTGATAACAAAGTTCGGTAATTTCACCAAGTAACCATAGTCGGTAAGTAAAACCACCCTTACCTTAAATTTTTGACCAACAGCCGGCCTATTGTATTTACTCCAAGGATCCAACTCTGGAGTGATTGCCTTTATTGAGCCAGAAAATTGATCATCAGTTTTCGCTAATATTTTGACATCAATTGTATCTCCAACCTTACAAATTGTTTCAATTCTATCTTGCAAGCCCCAAGCATCCCATGAAAGCTCAGGAACCTGAATGAGGCCTCTCTCTTTGCCAACCTTCACGACTACACCGTAAGAAACAATGCTTTCTACTAAAGCGGGTACAACACTACCAACAACTAAATCACTCATTGCAAAAAAGCCTCATAAAATTGCTCACTACTGACAGGCGCATAAGAAACGTGAGAGCTTGAAATAAATGTTGGGAGCCCTCGCAGAGTTACAACAAACGAATGTGCTCCATAAGTACCTAAACTAAAGTTTTGCAGTATATTCAGCAGCAAGACGCAGTCAGGTAGCGGTTGTCACGCAAAAAAACTTTTAGGTAGGTACTTATGCTGGATCTGGATCATTAATAACCCTCCAGATTCAGCTAACTGAATTTCGACTAACCATAATGCCCCATAAACATAGCGGCTAGCCACATGAGTTATACCATTTACAATTCATTAAGACTTGGAAAATCTAACCGTATCGAAGTCTCCACGTAGTCACTGAGTGTTAGCGGCCCATGTACAGCAATTTTAGAGTTCAAATACCGGTCATCTTTAGACCTCTCAATATAATAGTACTTACAATCATTCAAGCTACATTTCTTCGCCACCACATACCTCTTATTACTCCCAACAGAGACCACTCCTCCAGAAACTCTCCCGATATAGTTCCCATTTCCTAAGTCATAATAAAGACTTATTTTATTGTCAATTTTAACTACAGCATATGGTGATTCTGTCCATAAAACATCAGAATCACAGCCATGCATAAAACCAGAAAGAAAGATCATAACTACAGCAAGACTCTTCATCGTGGTACCGTCCAAGTAATACTCATATGCAAATCACTTGCTTGCGAACCTACCCCACCAAAGCCTAATTCTGATAACTGCCTTCCAAAGAGCAATGAACCGGTCCCCATTGTATTTTCCACGGTAAAGTAAATTTTATTCGTATCTATATAAGCCCGCCCATTCCCCCAACTGCCCACTACATGCTCGGCAATATTGGCAGTTGAAACAGCCCGCGGATACCACGTGAAAGTATAGCCAAAATCATCCATAGAACCTCCAACGGGAAAGCCACCATACTTTTCAAATAAGTAACTTTGGAAAATATCAGCTCCATTACCTTCTTTAAACATATTAGAAAAGGTACTACCTGGGGGAAAATGCACCCTACCATTATGATTTCCAGACAGCCAATCTATTACAACACCAATTGGGCTTTTTTCACTGGTGTGACGAGGTGGTGTTGGATCTCCAACTGATTCAGGGTCGCGTAAGTCATGATGTTGTAAATCATTAAACATCCTCGAAAATGCCCCAGTAATCGCCCCATTCGCAAACTTACCACCCACCAGCTTCGATGCGGTTCCTCCAACGACTGCGGATATTGCGGCATTCTTGGCAAAGCCTGCTGCACCTCTGGGCGCACTACTCACGCCAAGACGACGATATCCACCAGTCACCTCCATCACCTGCGAGAAGCCCGCACTCACAAAGCCCTCTTTAAACTTGCCACCCCGGAGGACACTCATAGCACCTCCGGCCACGCCGTGAGCAAGCACTTTGGCTGTCCTCCCAGCGATTGACAGTCGGGCAGTAGGGCCAAAGGAGGAACCTATAAAACCAAACACTCCTGCACTGAGCGCACCGACGATTCCCTGCTGAAGATCACCACCACTCGCAATCATGCTTGAAATGAATGCGCCGCCAATGCCCGGGATAAACGCTGTCACAGCCACAGCCAAGATAGTCCGCCCCCACTCTTTAAAGAATTTACCAATCGACTTAAATAACTTCTTAAAAAAGTACCCACTCGGATCAGTGTAGGACAAAGGATTGTTCTTCACATAGCTATAACGGTTGTAACTCTGCGTATCACCGGCTGCCTGAACATGAGGATCTGCGCTAATAAACCGACCTATTTCAGGGTCGTAGAGCCGGCCTTTCATATTGATTAGCCCTACTTCATCGTCCTGCTCATGGCCGGTATAGCCAAGTGTCAGCGCAGTTTGCTCCAGACTGGCGAGTGTATTTGCAAGCTGCGAACCACTCAACGAATACCAGTTGGATTGACGACGCTTGCCCCACACATCAAAACTTAAACGGTGAACAACTTGCCCCGATGAGTCAGTCACAACATCGGTTGACCCTAAATGATCACTTAACAAGTAGTAGGTGTTATCGCCAACCCAAGCACCAGAAGCAGACTTATGCTGGTTAATATAGGCAACAGTCTGACCGCCTGCCCGAATGTAAAACTTATGCGTTTCAGAGCCGCTGTTTTTACGAACGCGTTCATACAAACCACCCACATACCAAGTTTTTTGCGTGTCTGTTTTCTTGAGTACGCGTTGACGCTCAGTCCCGTAGGTGAAATAAGACCATTGACCACCTTTTCCAATCGCACTCGGCTTGTTGAAGGCGGTGTAGTAAATCGTCCGACCTTTTCCGGTCAGCATATTTCCGTTGGCATCGTAGCTTAAAGCACTTCCGCCGATCGAAGAGACCGCATGTGCGCCTGATCCAAGATATTTATAGTAATTATTCCCGCCCTTAAGGGTAATGTTTCCATGCCCATCGTATCGAATGCTTTCACCACCAAATTCATTCGCATTGGTATTATAGTTATGCTGTATGAAACTTCCGTTGAAGCGATTCAGGTCATCATAAACAAAACGCTCACGCACTTTACCATTCAGGTCATCCCGATCTTCGAGGTTCCCCACAGAGTCAAAGTTATAGCGCAGGTATTGCAGATTGCTGGATGACGAGCCATTACCACTTAGTACTTCATCCAAGCGCCCTAATACATCATACGACCTATTTGTGGTGACGCCGTTACCCAGCTTCTGTTCAGTTATCTGGCCGCTTGCGTTTGCTTGCTTAGCTTCCCAATAGACTTTACCGCTAGTCACATCAGAGACTTTGTTCAAGATTCCCGATTCATAGTGGTGTCGGGCGATAACGGGATTAAGCGGGTTCGCTGTCGGGTATGTAACTGTGTCTAAACGGCCAAAGGCATCATAGGTATTACTAGTTGTATATGCAGTGACACCAGCAGAAAGACCAATGCTGCCATGTTCATTGGGTAAACGTTCCTCTACGCTAGCCACCTGACCATAATCAGTATAGCCAATTCGCTTCTGGTAACCATTAGTATTCGTTACCTTTCTTAGCTTTCCTACTCCTTTACCAGAAGCATTATCATACTCCCACTCTTGTATACTGCCATCTTCTGTGCGCTTTTTCATGCGCCCAAGTACGTCATACTCAATGCGAGTGACCTTCAGGTTAGCATCTCTTTGATAGACAAGCTGACCTGCTGCATTATAACGATAGTCCCAGATACCCATGTCCGGATCATTCATCCGTCTCTTTCGTCCTAGGGAGTCATAGGCAAAAATCGTTTTTATATTGTTTTTGTCAGGGGTGGACTGTCCGCCCTGAGTACTTGCCACTACCTCGGTGCTCTGAAGGTTTCCATCCGCGTAATAACGGTACTTCACTTGATTACCCAGAGGATCTGTGACTATCTCTGTTTTACCGTCAGCCGCTTTGAGTGTGGTAGTGGTTTGGCCTTTAGCATTGGTCTTTGAAACAGTTAAACCATCATACGCAACCGTTGCAGCAGGCAAACCGGGCTGTCTGATAGAATTAGGTCGATCTAAGATATCGTAGTTATACACTATCTTGTGCTGAGAGCTACCAGAGTAGTAAGGGAGCGACTCCCACCATAAACGCCCACTGGTTAAGTCATAAACCTTATCAACATAAATAGTTTTGCTTCCTCCTTCACCTAAGCCACGAGTTTCCGTCCTTACCACTCGGTCAAGCTGGTCGAAGTATTTCTTTACATAGCCCCCATCTCTCGTCTCAGTGGTAGTGCAATAGCGGACATCCATTTGATTGATGGTTTGATTACACCATGAATAGATAGTATGTGAGCTGTTTCCATTAGGACTGGTGGACACGTAGGGTTGCCCAAACTCATTAACTCTTGACTCACTTGTTAAGTTATTAATGTCTGTATGGCTTTTTACCGTACCAAAGCGTTCATCATAAAGTGTGGTTGTTTTATGCCCCAAGGCATTTTCTACCACCTCAGGGAACCTTCCATATTGGTCATATCGTGAGGTTTTAGTAAAGCGGCTGCCTATGGTGCTTTCACTACCAACCAACCCTTTACCTGTTATCGTTTTAAGCTTCACATTACCATGAGCAGTGTACTCATAGGTTGTTACTAATTGATTGGCGTCACCCGGCTCAATTGTCTCTGCCCGTAATTGCCCGGAAGTACTGTAATAGGTAAAAGATGATGTTTTGGTTTTAGCTGGGAAGGAGCCCCTTTCATGCTTAACAGAGCTTGAAGTTAGACGACTAGCTAAATAGCAATCGCTATTTGAAGGAAACACATTTGTCGTTGTTTTCCTGTTAACCAGTACACCAGCTACTGGGTTAGTAATAGTGTTAGTAATGACAGGGCTATCACCACACGAATTAGGATCGCTGTAAGCGGTCTTAGCAACCTTATAGGCCTCACTTGTCGCAAGCTTATAACTCGTGTCCTCGCTATAATTCACCCATGGGCGATAGTATTTCTTTGAGTTTGAACCAGTATTAACTGAATATACTCTCTTATTAACATTTTTAGATAATAAGGCTCCAGATGGTAATTTTGTTAGAGTCCCCCTTGAGGAACCGGTTAGAGGGTAATTCTGATAGTAGTATTCGGTAGTAGAGATTTTTTTATTCGTATCTACTGCTGTTCGTTCAGCAAAGCCTTGTAAGCCTCGCCCCTTAGTGTCAACTTGCAGCCCTTTGTAGGTATAACTCATTCCTGCAAGGCGGCCTCTGTTATTACCGATGCTTCCGTTACTGCTGTAATGAGCCGACACCACAAACAAACCAAACTGTCTACCTACTATATTGACAGGGCTGGTTACTCCTAAAGCCCCCCCAGAGTTATGTTCTCGTGTATAGATAGCACTTGAGTAATCATTATTCGTTGCCGTTAATTTATCGTAAAGAATTTCGATACTTCTATTCAACCCATTACTGGCGCTAGTTGCCGTTGGTTCGACGTAGCCACCTGTGATGATTCTAGCTATTCTTTGTGGTTCAATTTTGTTTTCACCAATAGTAATGCCGTCATTATCTATTCCAATAACATCGACAAGACCATCGCCGTTGAAGTCACCAAATGAGCGCATTGAGTAGGCATGAGAAAAGCGTGTTCCACTCTTAAAGTCTGATGACCAGTTGGATTTGGTAAAGTGATTACCACGGTTGAGATCAACTCTCACACCAAAGCTGTCAAACCGTACAAAGTCACTTAAACCGTCACCGTTTACATCAACAATGCTTTCCCGTCGATCTGAAGATGCTCGGCCATAGTAATTGATTGCCTTAACTTTTGAGGTGAAGCCTTTCCCTGTAGAGTAACGAATATATACATCGTGATCCGCAACATTTGAATGATTCGTACTCTTATCATAACTGGCAATATCGGCGAGACCATCACCATTAAAATCTCCAAACCTTATCTTGGAACCAGAAGGATCCGTTGAGTCAAACGTCCAACTAGTCAAGTTTGCAGAGCCATTATTAAAATCATTACTGTTCCTCAAGAAGCTTATGTGCGTTCTGTTGGATACATTGGGGTGGTGAAGTCTGGCCACTTCAGGTAAGCCATCGCCAGTCAGGTCTAACACTGCAAAGTTTTCCAACTTGTCGGTTGGAAAAGATATGAGGTTTGAACTCCATTTAGCCGTATGCGGAATGAACTTAGTTCCATCTGACAATGCAACAAACACACCCGTGCTATAGATACTAACGATATCTGCTAAACCGTCACCATTCATATCCTGAAGGAATCTCGGGTGCTCATCTAAAGACCTATGACCACCGTCATAAGTGTAGGCAGTATTAGATGTCCAATTGGTCTCAGGCTGCAGGGTATACTGGCCGTTAACGTATTCCGACAAGGAGACTTTTACACGGTTCTTAGCGAAATGAACCAAGTCGCTCAAGCCATCCCCATTCACATCTGCTAAAAAATAAGGTTCGTGGGCATGCGTAATCGAGTTAGAGTCGGTAACATCTCCCGTATCTTCAATAACAAACCCATGACCATTCGATAGAGCGATGCGCACACCACCTGCGTTATTAGTTCTGACCATAACAACATCTGATCGCCCATCACCATTAACATCACCAACTAACCTGCTATAAAAACTAGATTCATCAGCTGCAAGCTGGTTCAACAATGCAGAGCTTTTAAAGGTTGCCTCACCCGCCTCTTCAGGTAGAAAGACACTCTCATCAGGTGTAACAATTCCATTACCTTCCGGTCTTTGAGCTAAGTTACCAGAGACGCCTGAAGCGGGAGCCGTTGCCGTTCCTCCAACAAAGTCAGTATTGGATGCATGGTTACCATCCCAAATAAACCATGTTGCAGGTAAACAGTTTGTTACCCCACATTCCTGAATGCTTTTTACTCTTGATGCAATAGCCTCCTGATGCTCGCCTTCTTGATCAAAATAACTCAACTGGTAAGTTCTAAGAGTAGTGTTCTGGAGTTCCACAGTAACCTTATCAAGAATTTTATCTTTGTGAAAAGCATATCCATTCACATAACTAAGAATAAGGTTACTCGCAGATGCGGAAGTAGCACTTGGTGTGTCTTTATAGTGAAATATGACACTGGCAAAGGGAAGTTGGTTGAGTGAGGTATTTCCAGTGTATTGAATCTTTTTAATGCTGAAATTATTAGAATTATTTGAGACGTTCGTTGTTGCGCTATAGGTGTAATCAATATAGTTGTTTGTTCGGTCGGTTCTTCTTGAAATATTCCAACTGAGAATTCTCTTGTCGTATTCTAATTCTGCATCACTACTTAACTGATGCACTTGTGACAGATGTGAGGTTCCGTAGCTAATTATTTCTCCAGCCTTCGTTCTTATCTCAAATGACTCAGGGAAATTATCACCATCTAGGTCACGAGAGGTAATGTGACTATAGTTGTCAATTTCGGTCTTGTAAGTTGTACCGTTACCACCATACGCCCCACCTCCGACTTTCACTAGCTGTTGCCCATCTAGGCAAAATACATCACTAGTATTAAAGTTTATGCCGTCTTTGATACCATTTTGTGCAACGGTTTTAGCACAACGACTAATTGTACTTAGGCCTGTCACAGACCAACCAAGGCCAGCTATGCTACTTCCACCTTGACTATTATATTGAAGAGATACCTCAGGTTGAACACCTGCAGAACCAGGCGGTATCGCGATAGGTATTTCGTAGATAGCGGCTCCACTTGAATTACTGGAGAAGCTCCCTTCAAGGTAACCAACGGTCTGGTTTGCACTATCGTAATAACTGTCTATTGGTGGGGGTGTCGTTCCACCACCTGAAGCACCTTCTAGCCCGCCTAGTTTTGTCCCCACAAGCTTGCCATTTGCATCATAGTAGGCAACTACAAGCCCGTAACCTTCGACGAAAACTTGATGGAAATATAATGCTCCTAAATCTAGAGCATCATTATGACACCCAGACCCAGAGGAGCAGAGAGTTACAAAGCTACTATCACTGACATCTGCATTCTCAGGAAAGCCATAAACATTTTTCTTTTTCCAAATAACGGGGTAGCCACTTGGCATTTTCACAACATTGACTGAGACAACATCTAAAGGTGCTGCTGTCAGCAAGTGAGATCCAAAGAGGAGTATTCCAACTACTAAAGCAGTTAGGGAATCCTTGAACACTTTAGTCATGAAAAGCTTAGCCACCATTGCAGATCCTTTGTGTTAGTTCTAGTTGTGATTCATCTTCGCACATCAATGTGCTCATCTAACTGATGATAATTTTGTAAAATAACTTATTCTTAATCTTTACAAACATCAAGATTAACGCTCAATTTCAGCCTATCATTACATTTTCGCAATAACAAATAATTTCTTTAACAAAGAAACTGACTGCTATAAAACAGCTCTTGACAGATCAATATAAGTCAATTTAAAAGAACAAAAGAACCCGTAGAGGAATGATTAACCACCCAATATAAAACCAACAGCGAGCTTTCTGATCATCCCTCTGGAAACAATCCCGGCATCCACCTCGCAGCCAAAGCTGCAGGAAAGTTCAACAACAACGGTGCTCGCACCGACTTCGAAACAAGCACACCTCTTTCCAATAATGCCGACGTAATCCGACGTGCATTACGATCCCCAGTGCCCAAAATACCCGCGACATCACCACGATGTAACTCACCACGATAAAGCACAGCTTCTAAAACCATGCCTGATTTTTGTGGAAGACGATCAGCCCGCATTTCTTCCTCAGCCCAGACCAAAATACGATCACGGAGACCTTTCGGGTTAACCAGCGTTTCCATAAAGTCGACTTGATCAATACAGGTTTCAAGAAAGAATATAGCGAAGTTAGCGAGCGCAGCTTCACTCAAATTTCCTCGACCATCCCTCTCACTCTGACGTGGCAGGTCGCATTGTGCCAATAGGCTTTTATACTTCGCTTCATTTCTTGCAAGGCCACGAGCCACTGACCAAATACCACCGGTATCAAGCGCGTCACGGAGTATAGAGTAGGAAATTAAACGTGCTACACGGCCATTTCCATCCAGAAAAGGATACATCCATAACAAACGGTGGTGGGCATAGGCAGCGGAGGTAATTGAATCGACCTTTCCAAGATTTTGATAGGCTGTTTCGAAGCGCTTCATAAAGCGATGTAAAGCACCGGCGCTAATGGCAATGTGTTTTCCAACCATGACATCACGTTGTCGAAACTCACCCGCAAGAAGACGCTCTCGCTTACCTCCATCAGGACTTTCTACCCATAATAATTCATCGGGTAACAACTCACAAAATCGGCGATGGGTTTCGAGCACGCCATCAACCGACGTTGCCCGCGCTTTTAAACCATCGTTATCAATCCATCGCTGTACTTCTATATGTGCTTTAGCTTCGAGTTGTAGGTCTCGTTTTTTGGTATCGGTACTGTAGTCTTCGTTGAGAGCACGTTCTATGTCGATGGGGTGCGTATCATGTCCTTCGATTAAATTACTGTAGTAACAATTCATTGAACGGACTAAGTCAGATAATGCACGAACAATTCCTTCAGGCAGGCTTGTGCGCAGTGCTGTAGATTTGGCGGTAAGTTCCAAAGCTAGGTCAGCCAACTCATTGCGAGAGCGTGATGCATCGGAAACCAACAGTGGCTCCATTAGGCTGATATGTTCGTCTCTATCTTCCGCTTTCATGTCCGCTTCTTTGTCCGCTTAAAAATTAACTTAAAGTATTTTATTATCATACTGTTAAACACTTTAATAAGCCAATTTTAGCTGCTCTGATGTCCGCTTCTCTGTTCGCTTAATCTATCAACCAAAAACGCTTCTTATAGCCAAACAAATGTATTTGCGGATGCACCCACTCAGTATGAATACATAGTGGGTGCTAATCTTACACTCCCCCTAAACCAAGTGCGCCAAAACCGCCTCAATTTCCTTCACTAACGCCGCTGCCTTCGCGTCATTCATTGCCTCAGCATGTGGTGAAGCAAATCGCTTGGCATCATTATCAAAGTACTTGCCAGAGGCATCGGTGAACTCATCTGATAGCGCTGCACGTACCAGAATATCCGCACCGATACCGATGTCATGGCCATCAAACCCAAAGCCCTCTTTCACCATTTTACTGGCAAGTAGCGAACCGGGATTCACTGCCACAATCATTGGGCCATCCGTGTGCGTGAGCGCCATACTGCGTGACCATGACGCGATCGCCAGCTTGCTTTGTGCGTAGGCTTCCATGTCATCCTTAAGCGAAGTCTTACCCGCCAAGGCTGACAAATTAACCGGCGATTGTGCTGCCGAGGACAAGTTGACCACACGCCTGGTCGAGCCAAGCAGAGGCAATAGTTTTTGAGTCAATAAATACGGTGCCAAGGTGTTTACGGCAAAGCGCACATCCAAGCCATCGGATGTCATTGGCCGGGGTGTTTTTAAAACACCCGCATTATTAATCAACACATCCAGCTGCTCGTGTTTCGCACTTACCGCTTGCGCCAATGAAACCACCTCATTCATATCAGACAAGTCAGCAATGTAACGCTCAACCGGCCCGGCATTGAGTGCAGTCAACTCAGTAGCCACTGCCTCCAGCTTAGCCTCACTTCGACCATGCAGCAGAACGTGGTGCCCTTGCTGAACCAATATCTTTGCTGTTGCCAGCCCAATTCCGTCTGTCGCACCGGTTAGTAAAATCTTCTTTTGCATGATCTTTTCCACCTTATCCGTTGATATCAACCATAACCTTACCCATAGCTGCGCCACTTTCCAAACGCTTATGAGCATCTGCTACATTAGCCAAGTCGTAGTGCATTTCATCCAATACTGGCGTTAACTTGCCCGCTTCGGAGATATCTGCAATCGCTGATAAAATCTCGCCATGCGCTTCGCGGTTCACATTGTGCAGCATTGGCAATAACATAAATACCACATGCAGCGACAAGCCCTTGAAGTGTACGGGTGTCAGATCAATTTCCAGCATTGATACCGTAGAAACCACATGACCATTCAGGATAGCTGCCTCAAATGACTTCAGCATATTCTCACCACCGACAGAATCAAACACCACGTCAAAACCAGCACCGTCTGTGTATTTTTCTACATAATCAGCAACGGTTTCTGTCATGTAATTGATTGGGGTTGCGCCGAGTTTTTCGATCAGTGCTAGCTGCTTGTCACCACCACCGGTTCCATAAACTTCCGCGCCAAGATGACGAGCCAACTGAACCGCAAGATGGCCAACACCACCCGATGCACCGTGCACCAACACCTTCTGACCGGCTTTAACGCCTGCACGAACCAAACCTTCATAAGCCGTAATACCAACCAAAGGAATCGCAGCCGCTTCCCGCATTGACAGATTTTCAGGCTTACGCGCCACAAGGTTTGCGTCAGCTACAATATACTCCGCTAAAGTACCCGACAAGTCTGCCAAACCACCCGCGCAGCCATAAACCTCATCGCCCACCGCATACTGCTTCACGCCTTCACCGACTGACTCTACAACACCAGCAAAGTCCATTCCTAACAACGCAGGTGCTGCCGGTGACAGTGGTAATGCTTCACCCATTTGTCGAATCATCGTGTCAACGGTATTGACACTCGTCGCATCAATACGAACCAACACATGACTAGGCTTTACTTCTGGTTTAGCTAACTCAGCCGCTTCAAATACCTCAGGGCCACCAAACTCACGAACGATCATTGCTTTCATTGCATTTACCTCAGAATTAGTTTTTTAACATCTGTACTTTGATGCCTCTATTCTATTTAATTAAAATGAATTGATAATTAGCTCACATAGAGAATAACTTTATAGAATTTATTGAAAATGAATTATGAATATTGAACACCTCAAGCTATTCGTCCAACTAGCAGCTACCTATAACATCAGCAAGGCCGGCCAGAATATGGGGCTATCACCCGCCGTCGCCAGCACCTATCTGAATAAACTGGAAACTGAACTCGGCACCAGATTACTGAATCGCACCACACGCAAAGTCTCGTTAACCGAGGCGGGGAGGACATTTCTCCCCCATGCTGAGGAAGTATTAGCGAGTGTAGAAGCCGCTCGGATCGCTGTTGGTGCGGACAGTACCAACCCCAGCGGGACACTACGCATTACCGCACCGGCGTCATTTGGCCGCATGCATCTGGTGCCGTCTCTGAAAGATTTTTTAAACGCTTACCCCGACCTCAAACTTGACCTCAGACTCAGCGATAACATCGTCGATTTGGTGGAAGGTGGTTTTGATATCGCCATCCGTAATTCTAAACTCACCGACTCCACCTTGATTGCGCGTAAACTCGCCCCGGATAAACGCATTATCTGTGCCGCACCCGACTACCTGAAACAGCACGGCACACCGCAAACACCGCAGGAAATAGCAGACCACCAATGCATTAATCTGGTGGGCTTAGAAACTTGGGTACTAAATAGTCCGGAGGGTCAGGTCAGCATTAAAACCAATGGTCACTTACGCACGGATAGTGGTGAAGCCATGCGCGATGCTTGCGTAGGTGGTTTGGGATTATCGATTAATGCAACGTGGAGTGTTTATCAGCACCTGAAACGAGGTGAATTAGTGCAGGTGTTGGCGGACTACTCTTTGGCTTCCGACACGGCAATTTGGGCGGTCTTTCCCAGCTCACGCTTGCTGGCACCGAAGGTACGCGTGTTTATTGATTACTTTGCTGGTTTTTTTGGTGAGCCACCTTACTGGGATCAGTAGGGTAACCATTATGTTAGCGGTGATTCAAGCCTGAATTGAAATCCCTTAGCCTCCAAACTATAGTATCCTCTAATCATGAACATAGACCTACAATCACTCATTGGCCAAGGCGAAAACCAATCGCTGGAATTCAAATCCGCCAAGGTACATTCCAATTCTCTGGCCAAAGAAATGGTGGCCTTTGCCAACACGTCTGGTGGCGCTATTCTATTAGGTGTTGAAGACGATGGCAGCATTAGTGGTTTACCCGATGACAAAAACTATGAAGAGTGGGCTAGCAATATTGCCAGAAACAATGTTATCCCTGCACTCAGCCTAAGAGTAGAACAACTACTTATAGACTCTCAATCGGTCTTGTACATCGAGGTACCTAAAGGCCCTGAGAAACCCTATCAAACACAACAGAATCAATTTCTGACACGCGTTGGTTCCACTAACCGCATCGCTACACAAGGCGAGTTGATGCGTATGTTCCAGCAAAGTGGCATGTTTCACTTCGATCAGGTCGCTGTCCCAAAAACCAGCATCAATGATTTAAATATGGCTGCACTCGATCAATATTTCACACCTTATGAAATCGAGTTCTCCAAAGAAACCGAAGCCGAACGCAAGCAGTTACTCATTAACACAGATATATTGGCTATTTCTGGTGAGACCACCGTTGGTGGCTTACTCATGTTTGGCATTAACCCGAGTCGCTACCTTCCACAAGCTAGCATTATGTTCGCGCACTTCGATGGTACGGAGCCTTCCGCCAAGTTGTTCAATCGGCAAGAAATAATCGGCACTCTGCCTTACCAAGTTGACACTGCTGTTGCGATTCTGAAAAACCACCTGGTGCGACCTTCAACAATCGAAGGAATGAAACGGGTTGATACCGTTGCCTTACCGCCAGATCGTGTATTGCGGGAAATGATTGTAAACGCTTGCGTCCATCGCAACTATGGCATTACCGGAGCGCAAATTCGTTTGTTTATCTACGATGACCGAATTGAATGCATTAGCCCGGGACGCTTACCCAACAGTGTCACCGTGGAGAAATTGCGCTTTGGTGTTTCTCATGCTTCAAACCCAGTGCTACTGAAGTTTATGGATAATTTGCGCTACATAGACCGACTTGGCAGAGGTTTCCCGATGATTTTCCGTGAAATGGAAAAACTAGGAAAAACCGTTGAAGTGACCGAGTTTGGGGAGGAATTACGAGTGGTTATCTCGTTGACTTGATATAAAATTTATCAGGTTATTTGATACAACCACCTACAAGAAATTCTTACCCAAGATATACAAGCCAATTATCACCGCATTAATCATTACAGCCACTTTGGCGACTTTCCAAAACTTAGCCATATCATCTCTGAGCGGTATCCACAGAACCAACAAAAACACCGCGAAGAAAATCAGTATTTGGGTAATAACTTCTAAGATCATTTATTCAACTTTTCACAATTTGGAATGGCAATCGGGGAGAGTAGCAACACATGCACTCCCTAGCGAGTAGTGTTATTTAATAACCGGCCTTGCCAAGTCAAAACGATGCGCTTCAGAAATACCAAAGTAAGCAGTTGGGCCGCCTGCCCGTAAGATCGGCTGTGCTGCTGCGGTTTGGTAAATGCCCTCTTTCAGCAAAGACTGATCGATATGCACCGCAACCACCTCACCCAACACCAACCAAGACTCCACCGTATCGCCTGCAGCCGTTTGTAACTGTATGCACTGCGTTAACTTGCACTCAAAATGCACTGGGCTGTCCGCTACCCGATCCACATTGACTTTTGTGCCGGGAAGTGTCGCCAGCTTGCTGAATTCAAACTCATCCTGATCACGTGCCAGATCTGCAGCGCTATTGTTCATGGCTTCTGCCAGTGGGCGTGTTGCCAGATTCCAAACGAATTCGCCCGTGTCTACAATGTTCGCCACGCTGTCTTTCCAGCCGTTACTGGCAAAACCGATAATGGGCGGAGTGTAGTTGAAGCAATTAAAAAAGCTGTACGGTGCAAGATTGCGGTTGCCGTCTTTATCTGTTGAGGAAATCCAACCAATTGGGCGCGGGCCGATAATGGCGTTAAATGGGTCATGAGGGAGTCCGTGACCTTGGGATGGCTCGTAGTAGTAGCGGTTTTCATTGCTCATTGGTTTTTCCATGCTGCTGGAGTGAGGACTGTCAAACAATCAAAGTGATAACCGCGGCAAACTACCATATAACTGCTTGAACTTATGGATTAATTAGTCGCTCGATGGTTTATACAGACCCAATGTAAGATCTATTCAGGATCGAACAGCTTACCGTTCTCTTAACGCTTCAGAAAGTGTCTCCTTGATTGGAGATATAAAAAAATCAATCAACCTTCGCTCATTAGTAATCACCTCACCTTTGAGACTCATCCCAATCTGTATTGGCTGCTTCTCTCCTTTCACTGAAAAAGAGGTATCCTCAAGCTGCAAGTGTCCCGTGTACATGAGATTTGAGCCATCTTCACTCGTCATCGCATCACGGCTTAAGTAAATAAGCTTGGCAGAGACGCTCCCATATCGAGTGAATGGAAATGCATCAATCTTAATTCTAGCCTTTTGGCCGGATCGAAGAAAACCAATCTCTCGGCTGGGTATCGCTATCTCAGCAATAGGAGTATCGTTTGCAGGTACAATCGACATCAACTCGTCTCCCGTTCCCACATAAATACCTGACGACGTAAGCTTTACTGCTTCCACAACCCCTGAAATAGGGCTTACTATTTTAGTGTTGTCTAAACTAGCAAGTAATCCTACTCTTCTTTCGCTGAGTTCTTCTTTCCTCTGCTGCAACGTCTGTAACTCACTCGTAATATCTACTTGAAATTGCCTAAATATCTCGGCTCCTCTTTTTTGTAACGAGGCAACCTTCACATCAATAAGCTCTATATCTAGCCAGTTTTTCCTGAGGTTAAAACTAGTTTCTAAATAGTCGATCTCTTGCTGTCCTAACGCTACTTTTGACGTATACCCTTTGCCAGCTAGTCTTCTCTGTGATTGATAGTTTTTCTCAGCTATTGGCTCTATTCTTTTTAGCTTGTCCGCTTCAGAAGAGACAATCCGACGCTGCACCCTCAACTCCTTGATTTCTCGATCAACCTGCAAAACCACATCCTGAACACTGGCCAACCGCTTAACTAACCAGACCCTATCAAGCTCGGATGTTCCCTCGATCTTAGAAACCCATGCCCTCATATGCTCCATGGAAAAGCCTTTGAAAGGCTTAAAGTTAAGTCCCATTATTGGTTCAATCAAACTGTATTTTGAGGTAACACTAGCAAGCTCTGTTGAAATTCTTCGTAACTCTGACCGAATACTACGATCATCGATCTCAAATAAAGGGTCACCTGCATTAACCTTTTGCCCATCCGTCACGAGTAACTTTGAAACCACTCCTGACTCAGACGCTTTAATAACTTTTACTTTACCGCTTGGAATAATGCGCCCTGAAGCAGTTGTTATCACTTCAACATTCGCAACACTAGAAATAACTAGAGCGGCTAATATTGTAATCACAACCAACGCAGGGATTAGCATACTTGCTGGTAATCGTGGTCGCTTCAGCGACGTAATATGATTAGGATGAAAGCATATTTCTTTCATCATCCTGCCCCAGCCACTTGTGGCAAACGGTCAACATCACCAAATTGGTAACCATATAAACGCCGATACGGCCCTGCTCTTTTTATCAACTCTTCATGCTTACCTTCTTCGACAACTTTTCCATTGCGAAGCACTACAATTCGATCACATATTCGAGCAAGAGAAAGCCGGTGAGTAACAATAATTAGCGTTTTTTCCTTGCCTAACTTACCTAGGTTATTAACAACATTTGATTCCGTTTCATAGTCCAGAGCACTTGTTGCCTCATCAAGCACAAGGATAGGGGTATCCGCTGCAATCGCGCGGGCCAAAGCAATACGCTGAACCTCTCCACCGGAGAAATTTCTCGCCCCCTCTAAAATGGGGGTATCGTAACCGTGAGGTAACTTTTCAATAAAACCAGAAGCGCAGGCTATTTCAGCACAGTATTTCACCCATGCGGCATCCTGTCTTTCACTCGCATACAAAATATTGCTCGCAATACTGCCTTTGAACAGCATGTTTTTTTGAAGCACATAATATGCTTGCTGGCGCACCGACTCCAAATCTAGCGCTCGCAGCTCTATCCCATCGAAACAAATATCACCTTGATAATCATCATAAACCATTGTTAGAAGGCGGGTTAAAGTACTTTTACCTGCTCCGGACTCACCTAAAAAGCAAACACGCTCTCCTTTCTTAATCTTCAAAGAAATGTCTGACACTGCTGACTTTTCTGAGCCAGGGTAACAAAAAGACAAGGCATCAAAAGTAACTTCTGTATTGAAGCTATCAAGCTTCCTCAGCGACTTTGTCGAACTATCTGACTGCTCTAATTCATATTGCAACACTGTGTTGAGTCGCTCAACCGAAAGACGAAACGCAACCACTTCCTCCCAAATAGAAGCAAGCCGGATCAACGGTGATGTCACTCGATCCTTCATCATATTAAAAGCAACCAGCTCACCCAAAGTTAACTCAAGTCCGAGCACTAACTTTGCTCCATAATATAAAATGACAGCTTCTGAAGCGGCACCAATAAACTCAGACATTCTGGATGACCACATGCCCACCTGAGCTAATCGGTAAGACTTACGCAAACGATGATCTAACGTTGAAAAAATACCCTCAAGCTGAGTATCCGTCTTACCACTCACTCTGACCGTTTCAACTCCTTGAAGACTTTCAATCACTGCTGACTGGTGGTTAACCCCTGCTTCAAAATTTTCCCTCTCACGCCGCTTTAGTGCAGAGCCAAAAATGAAGTATTGACCAACATGCATCGGAACCGTTGCCAGTACAATCAATGTGAGAGGCACACTAAGCCCCAACATAACGACTAAGAACACCAGCATGAACATAAAATCCACCGCTAGCGATAAAATCCAACTCGTTAATATTCCTCTAACTCGATCAAGCTCAGCTGTGCGTGAGACAATTTCTCCAACGGGCGTCTGGTCGAAATAGCTTTGTTTTAAACGAAACAGGTGCTTATAAAAAACACCTGCTGACTCGCTCCCCATGCCTAAAGCAGTCCACTGTGAAACATGAAACTGCCCGGCTTGTAAAAACTGCGTTAAAACCGCCGTCACCAACAAAATGGCTAAGATAACGGTTAATGTCGCATACCCTTCTGAGATCAAAACACGATCAATCACCGCCATAAATGACAGCGGCGTGGCTAACGACAATAAGTTGAGAAACACTCCTAACAACGCACTCAGCGCCAACAGGCGTTTGTAGCGATAAAACAAGCCTGTAAATAAGGAAACCGAGCTTTTCATTCTGCTATGGCATCCATATCATTGTCGTGGCAATCGCCTTATCACTTAAAAAGACAGCCAATGACTCGTTAAGCATTTTAGGGTCTTTTAAGCGACTGCGGAAATCAACATCCAAGACCTTATCCAATGAAATCCCTGTAAGTGGCGCTGAACTAATTTCCGTCACCATTCCTTCAGATCGCTCAATGGCTGGCTTAATCTGTGATTGCCTTTCCTTTCTCCAAATTTCAACCTGATCCGACTCAATAACAGACGTGACCTGCTCATGTAGAATTTCATTAATCCGAGTCTTGAGGGTATTGATATTTTTAGGATCACAGGCTACTTCAATGGTTAGCGAGTAATCTTTTTGATCAACAATGCCACCCTCCAAAATAACATTCACCGAGTAAACCAAACCTTCCTTCTCACGCAGTTCAGCCATCAATACAGAACGTAACCAGAGATATAAGTAAGACAACTCATTAAAACTCACATCACTTAACGCCGTTTTTTCTAGAGTCAGCTTATGAGAAATAATCGCAGCTTTGCGTCCACTTCCCTCAATCGTAGCGACTTCCGGCTTACTAATGCGCGGAAAGTCCCTGGGTTTTTCAGTTGGCAAAACAGATGTCGGCAATGTTGCAATACTCGCTAACGCAGCCTTAAGAGCCTCTTCTTCACTAATATCCCCAACAACAGATAAACGATACGCTTGGGCACCTGAAAAAGATTGCTGATACAAGACCTCCATATCTGAAACACTGGTACCTTCAAGCTCTGCCTCAGTTAATACACGAAAAGCGGCATCACCTTGAAATAAAAGGTTAGAAATTTTGTCTTGCCAAGGCCTCAAGGTACTGCTGTTGCGCTGTTTTAGCTCTTGCTTGTTTTTCTCCAAAAAATGCGCCCGAGCAGAGGGATGTACTCGCGCCTCAGTCAAAGTAACGTGCAGCAAATTCATTGCAGTTGAAAAATCCTTGACTGCAGCACTTCCCTGAACGCCCTTGTTCCAGAAAGAGTAATAAGGATAATTCGAAATACCATTGTTGTTTAACCACTGCTCCAACTCTGGTCCGTTCATATCACGAAGTCCACTTCCACCAATAGTTTCTAGTGCCAATCGTGCATGAATGGATTGCGCTTCATTTAAATAACGCATGCCGTGATCATCAGATAGCACATAAAAAACCTTATCGGGTTCGCTACTATCTTGCTTAAATACGACGCTGGTATTATTACTAAACGTCCACTCAATCAGACCATTGTCAAACCGTGTCGTCTGAATGAGTTCGCCTTCACTTGCTGGATTTATATCCCAGACTTGATCT
Organism: Leucothrix pacifica; assembly: GCF_003172875.1. Taxonomy (GTDB): domain Bacteria; phylum Pseudomonadota; class Gammaproteobacteria; order Thiotrichales; family Thiotrichaceae; genus Leucothrix; species Leucothrix pacifica. The sequence continues at coordinate 20,638 of NZ_QGKM01000067.1, forward strand.
GTTTTTTTAGGCTGCTCCACCTTTAGAGAAGACGGAGAAACAACGACCTCATCAAGCAATGTCAGCAAAGTCGCCTCGGGAGGTGGCTTCACTGACGGGTTGTGAACCACTAGCAACCTTGCTTGTTTTTTCTGTAATGAATCGCGTATGGCATTATTGATGCGTTGAATGGTCAGCGAAGGCAGGCGTTTTTCTAATGCGGCTAGCCAATCGGCATTTCTCAGCAATGGTGAACCGTAAACAAAATGGCGCACGGCCATCAATGCCAAGTCTCCTGATCGCTCTTGGCGTAAGCGTGTACGCTTCAATAATGAATCACGCCAATTATCCAGCTCATCCTGAGTAATTCCTTGCTGTAAGAGTTGATTGATCGCTTGGGTAAGGAATTTAATGCCCGTATCTACTTCACCGCCCGGCATGTTGGCAATAAGCCGAGTTTTCATTACATTGGGGGAAGGAAAACGAATATTAGTCAACACTGATCCAACCGCTCCTTTGGTCTCCTGAAGGCGTAAACTAAGTCGCTGCTCAAGAATGTCGATACTCGCCTGCACAATCAACGCTTCATAACGCTCATCAAGGCTCTTAGCTCGGGATTGCCGTTGATAATACTGGATAGCCGCAAAGCTACCATTGACATAGGGATCTGAGATTACACTGACTTTAGGGATCGATGTGATTGATACGTCATACTCGGTTCTAGCGGACTGCTCCGTTGACTTCCAGTCTCCAAAGTATTGATCAACCAGCGTACCCACTTGCTTCGGGTCAATGTCACCAGTCACAATCAATGCGGCATGTTGCGGTTGATACCAGCGCTCATAAAAAGCTTTCAAGTCTTCAGCTTTTGCAGACTCAATAATCGCCATATCACCAATGGGAAGTCTATTTAGATAGTGGCTATTGGCATACTCCGATTTGAGGTATTGCTTACTCCAACTTGTCTCCTCGGGTTGGTAAGCGCGCCATTCTTCCTTAACAATGGGCTTCTCAGCATCGATAACTTTTTGGTCAAACTGCACATGCATCGCAAATTGAGATAATACCTCAAGCGCTAACGCCAGCTTCTCCTTATTAGGCTCTTTCAGCGTGAGCTGATAAACCGTCTTATCAAAATAGGTCGCCGCATTAGTATGAATTCCAAGTGCTATACCAGATTTATCAAGCAAAGGAATTAGAGATTCATTAGGGTATTTAGCCGTATCGTTAAAGGCTAGATGTTCTACGAAGTGAGCAAAACCTCTTTCGTTGGTTTGTTCGCTTAGGCTGCCGCGGTTGATTACTAACCTTAGGTCAACTTCATTGCTTTTTATATCTCTATCCACCTTTAGCAAGATTTTTTTAAATGGCAGAGGTTGATCTGTTTCATCTTTAGCTGAATCACAAGACACCAGCATTGTCAGTAAAAAAATGTATAGTATTGTTCGCATTAAAATTGCCTATAGCATTGAAAGTAAATGTGTCTATAGCTTTAGTGGTTCGCTAAATTTATTTGTGACTTTTTTAAATTTAAATAAATACTTTACAGTGTTTAATCTAAATTTAAGGTAGGGGAGGGGAGGGTAGCCTATAAAACTACTCCGACCTCAAAGAGGCTTCTGTGTGACTGAGCGATGATATTTACCGCTTCTTTGACGCCGATTATTTTCTTAAAAGATAATTAAATAGTATTACCATTGGCACAGTACCAAGAATGATTGACGGTATCAGAGGAAAATCTAACACCAACCTAAAAAAGAGAGACAACAAGGGGGCACTCAAAATTATCATCAAGATGTAAGGGATGTTTCTTGTATTCTTCGACATATTTACCTCATCTAGTACCTATATTGGGTTTACCTAGGGAAGTCATGTAAGGCATTCCCTATGTTGGATGGAGGCTCTTAAAGATAAGAACCCCCACACTTGAGCTTAATCCTTACTAGACCAAGCTATACCACAAGCTGTCGCAACTGTAGCACCAACTGCAGTACCAACTGCAGGCGTCGCAACAATACTTGCAGCAACACCAGATACAACTGAAGCCGTACCACAAAGTGCAACACCTGCAACTTCATTAACCGATATACCACCGCCTTCATTACTAGCAGGTATACGGCCACCGCCACCGCCACCGCCACCGCCACCGCCACCGAAGCTTACTGGTCCAAAAAGATCATCTGCACGAACATCATGTTTATTAAACATAGTTTATTCCTATATCGTATATTGCCTATTTATGTTATAAGGCAATTGTTGGTGTTTGCCGAGTTCTCACTCGGCGGCTCAATTGGACGGTAGGTTGTAGAAGAACCTACCGTCCATCTTTACAATGGCACGTCAATCGCTCGCGTCATCATAATTTCGCATGACATTACCTTTCAGTAACGCCAAAAATAACTCACTGACATATTCGGGCTATCCAGTGCATAGACCTGATGAAACCAACCTGCAGGTTGTAATAATAATTCACCCGGATTTAATGTTACCGAGATGCACTTTGCCTTTTCCGCTTCTGGGTAGAGTCCATAGTCAGGTACTTCCGGTTTAAACCAGCAAGGTTGGTAATTGTTATAAGCCTTATGGGGATATAGCAGCGCCTCTTGATCCGCCGAATACAAATCCAAACGCTTTTGCCCCATCACTTGCAATAAGAACCCTGTTTGTGGGTCACGGTGCAAACTGGATGTTGGGATATTTGTTGGCACTGACCCCAACCAAAGCTGAGGAGGTGTAAAATCCTCTCTGTCAAAAAACAAAGGTCCAAAGTCTGCCCACATTGCTTCAGGCAAAGATGCGCCCTCGGTATAGGGCTTTACGAAACCCTCAACCATCTCTTCATAAGGATTCTGCTCAAATGCTTGAAGCTCCTCTACAAATTCACGCATCGTTTGCCTTTGAGTGGCAGAACGCACTCGCACAACCGCAACACCATATCGCTCAGCTAATTTATCAAGCGACCAATTTCCGCTGGAGGAGCTTGGCTCTAAACCAGTAATAATAGTGGGGCAACCTGCTTCTATCCTTTCCAGTACTTGCATCTGTGTCGGGCAATTCAGCCTTTCAACCTCTGTCAGGTTGCTATAGCCCTTTTCACGGTGCAGCTTACCTACCCGTTGAAACAGCGCTGTCGTAACGTCGGTTGGACGCTGACAAGACTTAGCGAGGTGGTTAGCCAGATTTAAATTACCTTCAAACGTGATTGTTCCAATAATCTCAGGGTCTCGCCAGTCCAGAAACTCGAAATCGGTAGCAATTCGCTCCATCGTCGCCATTGGAATACTCACAAGCGTATCCGTCTCTTGCAATGCCTCACATGGCTCAATATGTAACTCATCACTATACCGTGCAATAAAGCTTTGATCAGGGTGCTCAGGAATATGCACCTTGACACTCCCAGTAATTCCCTCTGGATTCTGGAATCCTGTTTTCAATAAATTCGCGAAATCATAAATAGGGTTTTTACCCCCATTGAAAAAGATGTTAGATAAATTATCACTCATTTTTAGACCACCTCTTTTGCCTTTCGCAAATTAACACCCGTCCAACGATTAATACGCCTGACGGTGCCATCTTGTCTTCGACGTAAACTCGTTGCGACCTCATCAGGAAAAATATTATTGGTCATGTCATGGAGCACTTCTCTAATATTGTCATAGGGGGTGATCCAATCATTAAAGAAAAGTCTGTCCCCACAATTCCATTCATCACGCGTTAGTGCCCGCCCTGTTGTGTGAATGTCTTTTTCCACCGTTTCGTTAAGCCATGCCCATGTCACCATAGCCGTTGGAATACCTTCATCCGTAAGATAAAACCGTGTCTGATTTACCCATAAAGCAGGGAGCACTTCAACACGAAGATAATCACCGACTTTATGTTGCTTGTGGTATGTAGACTGTGCCAAAAGTTCGAGTGCAAAGCCTGTACTTGCATAATAATCAATGGTCACCATACTGACTGCTCCTTCCTTGAGCTACGCATATGTTTTGAAATAACCACCGCATCATCTGGCAGGCGCTGTTTGAGTTTTTTCAGCACTTCCAAGTGGTCACCAAAAGGCGCGGCCTGTCGTGTCAGGTTAATCACCTCCGGTTTATCAGAGTCTATTTCCCATGCCACATAACCGATTGGCTTTTTTACATCATTAATAGCAATCATACTTGAGCGTTTCTGTAAGTGCCCAAGCAAACCAGCATAATAGTCTTCAATACGTTTCTCAGACTCCCCCTGCCAATAATCAATATCCAATAACGCCATCATTCCCAGTGAACGATAAGCATTAAGTGCTGGCTTTTCTTTATCAAGCGCAGGCACTTCAGGTAAATAATTTCGCATTGCTAATACATCCTTTTTATCACATGCGGCATTGACGCATTTTTCGACAGACCAAAGACCTCTAAACACTTCTTCCAATTGCACTACAGGTAGTGAGTCCGATAGTGCGATTGCGCAATATCTGGCAATTGGATAGTTCCAGCAGTAGTCATACGGAGACTTTTCATCCTTGAGAACTAACTCCAGTTTTCTTACATTATCTGTGAGGTAGACTTTGTTTTCCTGTGACCAACTTGCGACCAAATACGCTGTCATTTCACTATTTAAATCACGTAAGCATTCTATCAATGCTAGTTCGCTAATGAATGCTGCTAGCTCCCGAAGCACGGGTGGTAAAAACTTACCTGCTGACAAAAATAGTTGTACGGCATGCCCGAACTCATGGGCTATGCAGATTAAATCTGAGGTATATCCGCGATAACAAACTGACACATAAGGAAAGTCATCGCCTCTATCTAAGGTATAAGGAGGGTCTTTTTTGCTTGCATAAAAATTCACCTCACAACCTTTTTTTACTGTATCAATCTCACGTTTCAACATTGGAAACTTGAGTGATAACGCTTCAGCAGCTAACTCCCAACCATCATTGGCGGTTAATGTAAGGCAGGCTTGCTTATCATCAACTTTAACATTCCCAACGACAGAGTTTGCTTGTTGATGAAAGAGGAAGTCTCTCACCTTAATTACTGATAGACCGTGTAGAGCTAGCCAATCTTTTAGACAGTATTGTTTCCTAACTGAAGCACTCAATACACACTCCTTTGAGCCTATTGCCTCATTCTTTGGCAAACGAAAATATCGACACATCTTATGTAATCAACAAGACCGTTAACAACAAGACCGTTAACAACAAGACCGTATACTAATCTAAAACACTAAAAATACAACATGATTATTATTTCAATTTATTTATTAACCCCGATAGACTCAATTAATAAATAAAATATTAATTTGACTAAATTTATCCCCTTTAAAACTCATTTTTAATCTCAAAAATAATTACTTACAAAGAGTTATTGCACTTTCGGCTGAGCATCAGAAGTTAAATGAAGTCGCATATTTTATCTGTACAGGTTACATATTAACCAAAAATATTACTTTAAAATATGGAAATTAATTGCATGAACAAACGGTCAAAGTGCAAGAACTGAACACTATGTGCCACCTAAATACAAGTGGTGCGAAGGTTGGCGGTGAGTAAATAATGAGAAACATTGGAGGCTTAATTAGACCTGATGGGACTCGATGTTGAGACTATAAATCCGTTTGAGTATTGAGGACAGAACTAATAAATTAGACTACATCGAACTCGGTCTAATAACGTCATCCTGCGACTAGGAGCTTCCCTATAGAAGAGGACAGATGACATCTTCAGGAGATTCAATACCCCATCCCAAACACCCAAAGCGGCACTCTTTTGCCATCACCCACGACCACATCATCAATCGCCGCATAGCCATCGGCATTTCCAGCTAGCTGCTTGAGGGTTTTATTAGCCCCACCCACTTCAAACACCCAACGCTCATCCACCATAAAGTCGCCTTTGTCGTGATAATGAACTTGGTGTTGATGGGACATTTGAGAAACAAAAAAGCACTCGCGAATCGAGCCAATATTGGGCGATGCACATAAGGCGAAAAACAGATTTGGGTTATCCAACAAGATCTTATCTGGCTTACTCACCACACGCATACCGCTACCACCTCGGATATTATGGATCAGGCTACCCGCTGCCATACGTTCCAGATATTTCATCAATGTCGGGCGTGATGTGCCAACGGCAGCGCTCAGTTTTGAAATATTCAATTCAACCGGATTAGTGCTACAAAGCATGTAGAGTACTTTTTTAAGCTTATCCAGCTTAGGCGGATCAATATTGTAGATTCCGCACAAATCGGAATCGATAGTCAGATTAATTACCTCAAGCAATTTCAGCGTGTAGTTATCAAGTGACTCCTTGTAAAACGGATAAGCACCGTATTGCAGATATTTTTGATACTGCTCAATGGGTCTAACCTTTTGCATGATATCTGTAGCAATATTGACATGATTCTCCAGAATATCCGGCAGTGCATAAACCTCAAAGGACTCGCCTGTTTCAATCTCCATGAACTCCCGCAACGACAAAACGGGCATTTCATATACCACGGCACGACGTGATAAATCCGCTAATTCATGCTCAATTCTCAGGGCTGAAGAGCCTGAGAAAATCACTTTGATATCAAAGGTATCCCGAATCGCTTTTAGATGTATGGCAAAGCCCTTGGCCTTATGTATCTCATCCAATAGCAATAAACGCCCACCTTCCTGATAGAATGTTTGCGATAAGTCATACAGGCTGACATCAACCATTGCAGGATGGTCACAGGCTACATAAAGAATCTGGCTTGGCTGAAGTTCACATTGCTGAGCGTGCTGTAATAACAATGTGGTTTTACCACAACCACGTGCACCTTTAATGCCGATTAAAGACTCTGTAAAGTCAATTTTCTGATGTAGGAAACGCCGATACTTTGGTAGTTTTCTGGCGAGAATAAAGGCTGATGCTTGTTTTAGGACTAAAGAAATCATAAATACACAATACAATTATCAGCAATAATTGTAAAATTCATTTTACAATATTTAGTCATGAGGAAAGGAGAAGAGACGTTATGAGCAAGCAAACAAAAACCATTAAGTACTCTATCGATGCTGGTAATCCACCAGAACTCACAGCAGATCAGCAAGCCGAGCTAGATGCATTAGCCGCTATGCCGGATGAGGAAATAGACTACAGCGATATCCCTAAAACCACCGATGATGACTGGAAAGTTGCTGAGGTTGGAAAGTTCTATAAGCCCATCAAGAAGCAGGTCACTGTACGTATTGATGCTGATGTTTTGGCATGGTTAAAATCCGGTGGGAGTGGTTATCAAACTCGTCTGAACCGTGAGCTACGTGAGGCGATGAAACGAGCATTAGAAAGTGCCGCTTAAAACAATCACCAATTCAAAAACCAAAAAAGGCCGACACTACAATTGCAACGCCAGCCTTTTACACGGTCATTCCTGAGCAATTACACTCAGACTTTCGAACAGGGTCAATCCATTAAGCCAAACGAAGTACCATACCAACCTTCAGGTTGCTTGCTTTCTTACCCCATAATCCATTGATTTTAATCAGCTTATCAACAGAAACGTGGTTACGGGCAGCGATGCGGTACAAGTTATCACCCGGACGTACGCGGTAAACCTTAGCAGGTGCTTTTTTCACGACTTTATCTTCGCCGTGGTGGTTCGGCGCTGCCATTGCGTTACCGGCAAGACCGACTGCTAAAAGTGCTGATATCACTACTGTGTTTACTGTTTTCATGACTATTTCCTTTTTTACTAAATATGAGAAGTATTTTTATCAATTAAAACGAAAAGTCGATGAACATCGCTGCTCGATCGATGGATTAAGTGTGCAGTATCTAAACGTAAACGTGTGTCATGAACGCGTAAAGAAGTCGTAAAGATCAATTTTCACACTTGAATTAATGCTTCTCAATCTCCCCATTATGGAGTGCGGCAATCTCATCAAATGCCTCTTGCACAAAAACAGTTAAGTCATCCGGCCAACCTGCAATGGCTGCTTCAAAACTCACCCGGCTATTGCGAAACAGTGCTCGGCTGGCTTCTTCATAGCCCGCTTCATCACCAAACAATAAGCCCATAAAACCGTCGAGTCGCTGCTGTTTAAGCGAGATCACTTCTTCGATGGTGGGATTTTTACGCGCTTCGTCAATGAGTCGTCGCAGCGTTACAGAGGCACCACCACGCTGTGAGGCCAGCCATTCCCAATGTCTGGGTAGCAAGGTTACTTCTTTGGAGGTTACCCCTAGTTTTGGGCGACCACGCTTTTTGGGGGCGAATGGTTCTTGAGTGGTTTCGGCGGTGGCAGCAGAGGTCTCGGTAGAAGCAGAGTCACTATCACCCAGCTGAGGTAAGCCTGCTAAAACGCTAGCGGCGTCCCCATGCCAGTTAATCTCAATTCGCTTAAAAGAACCCAATGCAAACACCAGCGGTTCGATATCGTTTGAAATAGCTTTAACAGTGTTGACCAGCGTTTCAAGAGAACCTTGTGCCAGTAGTTTTTTATGATGTACTGCGATGTATTGGACAGACATGATTTCGTCTCTCAGTCATTGTGAGATACGAATATTACCCAGATAAAAATAAAATATCTATTATTATCTGGGTAATAATATTTTATCTTGATTTAAATCTTGTTTTAGCTGACCGCTTCAACCAAGAAATCAATCCGGTCTTGTCCCCAAATCACTTCATCATCAACGATGAATGTCGGTACACCAAAGCCACCGCGCTCCAGTAATTCCTTGGTGTTGGCCGACATAATCTCAGCGCACTTCTCAGGATCAACGGCTTCCAACAGACCTAATTTTGTCGCCTGCTCCGCTAAATAATCGATGTCAGCAATATTAGCGTCTTGATTCCACAGCTCGTGACTCAGATCAGCCGCAACTTTCAGACCAGAACCATCGGCTTGCTCAGCCGCTAGCACTAAGGCTATAGCGCCGACTTCATTTGAAGGGAAATGCGCCGGCGCCAGATTAATCGGAATCGCTAAGCGCTTACTCCAACGCGTCAATTCAACGATGCGGTAGTCCTGCATATACTGCGGACGCTCTGGGACTGGCGGGAAGTTGATAGCCGTAAACAACTCACCAATATTCAATGGCTTGAGATTAAGCTGGATGTCTAAGGTGGGTAGTAATTTAATCAGTTGCTTGGATGCAAATAATGACCAAGGAGAGTTTAAGCAGAAGTAATAATCGACAGTTTTCATGTTATAGCCTCGTGTGTGAGGTAAGGAGTATAACAATCGATTAGGAGTGGCACAGTAATCACTGCACCACCCCAAATCAGGACCATGTAGGAGAGAGAAGTTGATCCTGTTTCATAAGCGGTGCCCTTTAATGGCAACATAACGACTCATGAATTTTTCTTACCTGAGAACAGGCTTTTCATTGACTTCATCACTTCACCACCGCGAATATCATGAGCACGATTTGTATAGTAGTTGTAGTCAATAGAGCCACTGTTTGTGTGCTTAATCGCTGATTCCGTGTGTGTTGACTTAGCCATTTTGTAACCTCGCTAATTGCTGTATGGATAAATCATAGGTTTGAAAAGATTCTGATACAAAGGACTTAATCTCGCTCGCCACATGAGATATCCTCATGTGCATGCAATATCGGCTGCCACTCAACAACCTCAATACTTTCGCCTCAGCCGCCGAACACCTGAGCTTTCAGGATGCGGCAGAGTCCTTGTATGTGACGCCTTCTGCGGTGAGTCATCAGATACGGAATCTGGAAAAAGTACTAGGCTACCCGCTGTTTGACCGGCTGGATAAAGGTGTGCGCCTGACCTCTAGGGGTGCGCAATTATTTGCGGATATTCGAGCGCCCATGAAGCAGCTTCACGAGGCCAGTCGTAAAGCTCTACGCGGTTTAGAAGACAACACACTGACAATATCAGTCGCACCGGTGGTCGCCACAGGCTGGCTGCTGCCACGCCTCAAGGACTTTTATGCCAACTACCCGGATATCAACTTGTCCGTCATCGTGACGACTGATTTGGTGGATTTTAAGAGTGATCCTTTTGACGCCTCCATAAGGATTGGCGACGGTAACTGGTCTGAGGTGGAGATTCTCAAACTGTTTGGCTATGAGATAGTGGCGGTCTGTCACCCCGGCCTGATTAAGAAAAACGATGGCCTACTCACTCCCGCAGAGGTGATGGACAACACATTGATTCAGAACGCATCCGTTCCTGGCATGTGGGCGGAGTGGTTTGAGTCTGCCTCAGTAAAAAACGCAGCGGCTAAAACCGTAAACTTACAGGTACAAAACGCAGCACAAATGATTGAAGCGATTCAATCCGGCGAAGAGATCGGGCTGATTGATAAAAAATTCATCCAGCAAGACATTGAGTCCGGACGCCTGGCGATTGCCTGTGATCATGTGCTGCAAGGCAATAAGGGCTATTACCTTGTTTCACCAGAATCTGCCAGAGACCTGCCATCACTCAATAGTTTCCGGGATTGGCTGGCTCAGCAGATTAATACCTGATACTGATACTGCAACTACAACTGAAGGCGTGACCGTAAATCCGCCGGTGCAAGGTATAAAATCCCTTTGCCTTTTTTGCTCTTAGTTGCCATCAGCAAGTCTTCTTCAACCAGTTTATTCAGGTAAGCGCGCGCCGTATTTTCATTAATATTAAACTCCAAGCTGACCTGTTTGGTGGTGAATATTTTACCGGGATGTTTCACCGCATCCTTCAGCACTTCCAGCTGTCCCTGCTTTAATACTTTGGACACCGGACTGTTTTCAATCCACTCCATAAACTCGTAGAACTCACGCTTCTTTTTCTCGATATGCTCATGCAGTGCATCGACCGCTTTGGTCACCACGCCGACCTGATTGTAGATGAAATAAGTCAGGTCAAACTCATCCGTCTCCGTGTAAATATAGGCCGTATCGTAATCCGTCCGCTTCTCCTGAATCAGCTTACTAATCGACACAAACTCAAATAGCCAATAGCCGGAACGCAGCATAAACCAGTAAAACAATGCCCGAGCGGTACGCCCGTTTCCATCACCAAACGGATGAATAAAACCAATCATAAAATGCAGGATTATGGCTTTCACCAAGGGGTGAATAAACTGATCCGTTTTACCGCCATCACTGTCTGCATTGGCAAACTCACACAGAGCCAACAGGCGCTCGTGAATACTTTCATGAGGTGGCGGCTCGTGTGCGACTTCGTTATAAAGATTTTTGACGGTAATATCATCATCGGTACGAAACTCGCCCGGTACCGCATCATTCTCAATCGCTTGATACGTCGCGATCTCATGCAGCTCCAAAATCAGATCAATGGTTAACGCTTCGTCCTTGCGCTCCACCGCTTTTTTCAACAGCAGATAGTTGTTGTAAATCATCTGTTCCGATTTGTTGGATGGTGCACGATTAGTTTTGAGCATCTCCTTCGCCACCTTACGGGTGGTGGACGCGCCTTCCAATTGCGAGGAGGTAATCGCCTCTTCCATCATCAAACTTTTAACCAGATAACGCCCTTTTTCACCCGCTGAAATAAACGGTGCATCACCCAGCGCATGACCGCCCCCGGTGATTTTATCAATATGGTGCAACTGCGCGAACAGGGAATCAGGGATGCAATAACTGAAACTATCTGAGTCCTTATACGCTTTAAGCTCGGGAATAAGTTTTGTAATCGCTTTGCGGGCAATTTTAGTGGCTAACCATGCTTCTTCATCACCCACCTCTTTTTCCACACGCCAGCGAAATTTATCCCAGTGCAGGTATCTCCCTTTGGAGTCAGTCGCGCCGTATTTACCCAGTAGCGGGGTGATTTGGGTGATATCGGAGCTTTCCAGCAGGGTTTCAAAATCTTTTGGTTTTCTTATTCTTGCCATGATCTGGTTAGCCTAAAACGTAAATTTATGTTTTTAAGTTTACACAGAAAACCGGCCTTTGTAACATTTTATCCAACGACTAAATACGGTTATGTTTTTATATCATTACTTGAGATCTACCAATCCTCAAGTCCACACAAATCAGCAAGCTCCTCAACCATCGGGTGACGGTAAAACTGAAAGACAGAAAAGCGCACTTTCGGCATAAAAACGGTAATCTTCTTATCCTTGGTTCTGAACCACACTTGCTCTGGAATGGCAAAACGTGATCCGGAAACATACTCGACATCCGAAAACGAATACACCTTTGTTTCCTTAAAATTAGACACATGAATCTGCTTCTTCTCCTCATCAATACTGACCTCTTTAATTGAGAACATATTGAAGAAGATCACAACATCAATAGTTAACCAAAGAATGAAGTAGTGAATTGCCTCTAGTAGTCTAAAAATTTAGCTCTGATGGATATCTAATGTAAACTCTTAAACATCAGATTAAGA
>NZ_QGKM01000068.1 GCF_003172875.1 Leucothrix pacifica
GCCCCAGATTGACTGTTGGCAAATAGCCAGTTTTTACGGCCCACGGTAAACGGTCGAATAGCATTTTCCGCAGGGTTGTTATCGATGGGGTACTGCCCATCGTCGACGTAGCCGATTAACCGTGACCACTGGTTATCAAGGTAGGACAACGCCTTACCGATGGCACTTTTGGGTAATACTTGTGGCAGACTGCTGTCCAGCCATTGCCTCAGCTTATCCAGAATGGGACGCGCGTCAGTTTGCCGTTGCTGATAGCGTTCATCGGGTGGTTTGTCTTTCAGTGTCCGCTCAAGGGCGTAAAGCGTTTGGATGTAGGCGAGTCCCTGATCGGCTTTGCCTGCTTTACCGGCTTTCTGAAGTTTTTTAGCGGTCACCAAGTAGCGTCGGGCATGCGCCCAGCAGCCTAAGCGGGTAATACCGTAGTCATCACAAGCGGATTGGTAGCCGCTGTAGCCATCGACCATAAGGGTGTTAACCTCGGGCGAGAGTAATGCTATGGGGACGGCTTGAGCGCGCGTGGCCGCGTAGTGGAAGATCACGGCGCTTTGATGACCAAAGTGTCCCATGACCCACATATAACTTTGGCTCTGCGCGGTCTTGTCTGGCTCCTTGAGTACCTGAAGCGGTGTCTCGTCCATATGCAAGACGGCTTGCTCGAGTAAATGATCCTGTAACAGGTTAATCAGTGGCTGACTGAGTTCACCGCAACGGATCATCCAGTTGGCGAGGTTGGCGCGCGTTAGTTCAACCCCGACCCGTTTGAAGATGACGGACTGACGATACAGAGGTAAGGCATCGGCATACTTTTGAACGGCGATATGGGCTAACAAGCCCGGACTGGCAATGCTCTTTTCAATGGGCTGCTTGGGCTTATCGGCAATCGCATGATATTGCTCACAGCAAGGGCAAATGTATTTCTGGCGACTGTGCCGGATAACCTTGAGCTGCGCCGGAATGATATCCAACTGCTCATGGTCTTCGGTGCCAATGGCTTTGAGTAATGTGCCATCATGCGGACAGTACTGTTGATCGTCCGGCAAGGTGTAGGTAATCGTTTCCCGCGGGTAGTGTGCCGGGATACTGATTCGTGGTTTGCGACGCTGATGCGCGGCAACGGTTTGGGTGGGTTCAGGTGCTTCTTGCTCAGGCGTATCAGCAATCGCCTCGGCCTCATCGAAAAGCTTGAGTTGATCCGCAGGCAACTTCTCACTGCTAGCAGCAAACCGTTGCTGGCGGGATTGCCGCAGCAGTTCTTCCAGCGCCTGAATGCGTTGAGATTGGCTTGCCAATTGCTTAGCATTGACCGCGAGTTCGGCCTTTAATTGGCTATTTTCTTGTTGTAAATCAATGGCACTACGCATGCCGTTAGCTTACCAGATTAGATTACGCGGTCACACCAAAAACACAGGTTTTATGCGGGGTCAGCTGGCGAATATCCATCCCACGCAACAACCACTGCCATTGCTCTGAACTCAGCATCACCGTGTCATCGGGCCAGTGGCGTGGCCAACAAAACTTATCCTGTTCCAACCGCTTCTGCCATAAGGCAAAGCCTGTTTCATCCCAATACAGCACCTTCAGTTGGGTGCGCCTACGATTACAAAACACAAACAAGCATGGCTCAAACGGTGACAGCCCCATATCCTCCTGTACAATCACGCTCAGGCCGTTAATCGCTTTGCGAAAATCCACGGGTTCACGATGTAAATAGCATCGAACATTATCCGGCCACTGAATCATAAAGCCAGCGCCTTGACCAACGACACAACCATCGGCGCTGAAGACGTGGGGATCTGTATACTCACCGCGCCATACTGAACCGTGATCATCTCAGGCCGATCTGGCGTCATGGGTGATGC
>NZ_QGKM01000069.1 GCF_003172875.1 Leucothrix pacifica
CCCAACTGAGGATTTTAGGTTCATGCCTGATATGTCGGCTTTCAGAATTAAGTCTGCCATCATTGGTGTGTTGATGAGCACCTCTACGGCTGGGAAGCGGCCTTTGCCATCTTTCTTGCGGGTTAAGCGCTGAGAGATTATGGATTTCAGATTCAGCGATAAATCCATTAACAGCTGTTCACGACGCTCTTCAGGGAAGAAGTTGATAATACGGTCAATAGCTTGGTTGGTGCTGTTAGCGTGTAGCGTGGTCATACAAAGATGACCGGTTTCAGCATAGGCAATTGCATATTCCATGGATTCACGATCACGAATCTCACCCAGGAGAATCACGTCAGGCGCCTGACGTAGGGTATTCTTCATGGCGATTTCGTAGTTTTCGGTATCCAGACCAACCTCACGCTGAGTGATCAGGCAGTTTTTGTGATCGTGAGTAAATTCAATCGGATCTTCAATGGTGATGATGTGGCCATAGGTTGCCTCATTACGCAGATCAATCATCGATGCTAGTGTTGTGGATTTACCTGAACCTGTCGCACCAACCATAATCACTAAGCCACGGGTGGTCATGGAAATATCCTTAAGCACCGGTGGCATATGTAGAGATTTCAGACTTGGGATATCACTGGGAATATGTCGCAGCACCATCCCGGAGCAACCACGCTGTGTAAAGGCGTTGACACGGAAGCGATCAGAGCCGGGTAGGGAGATAGAAAAGTTTCCTTCCAAATGCTCTTCGAAGTTACGCATTTGTTTGTCGTTCATAATAGAACGAACCAACATACGAGACTGGTCTTCGGTGAGTGGCTGGTTGGATAATGGTTTCATCTGGCCATTCACTTTTACGCTCGGAGAGGCCCCCGCTGTTACGAAGAGATCAGATCCCTTTTGCTTAAGCACACTACGAAGTAGGTTGTGCACATAAGCCATAGCACTTTCTTTATCCATATTCTTGCCCCTTGAGGGTATTTATTCTTGTTGTTCGCTGATGTTTGAGTGATTAAGCAATAGAAGCGGCGCTGTCTGCTTTAGAAGCGGCAACCTCGCGTGAGATCAAACCCTGTGACATCAGTTTTTGTAATGACTGATCCAGCGTCTGCATACCTTCCCCGGAACTGGTTTGCAGGGTGGACTTCATTTGTGCGATCTTGTTTTCACGGATCATCGAGCGAATCGCACGAGTACCAATCAGGATTTCATGGGCTGCCACACGTCCGCCGCCAGTCTTCTTCAAAAGCGTTTGTGAAATGATTGCCTGCAATGATTCTGAAATCATCGAGCGAACCATGTCTTTTTCAGCCGCCGGGAATACATCAACAATACGGTCAATGGTCTTGGGTGCGCTGGTGGTGTGTAGTGTGCCGAATACCAAGTGGCCGGTTTCTGCTGCAGTCAGCGCAAGGCGAATAGTTTCCAGATCACGCAATTCTCCAACCAGGATGGTATCGGGATCTTCACGAAGCGCGGAGCGCAGAGAGGCCTCAAAACTTTTTGTGTCGCGATGCACTTCTCGCTGATTCACCAGACATTTTTTACTCTCGTGAACAAATTCAATCGGATCTTCAAGCGTCAGAATATGCCCGTAATCATTCTTGTTCTTATAATCAATCATGGCAGCAAGGGTGGTTGATTTTCCAGAACCCGTAGGGCCGGTAACCAGTACCAAACCGCGCGGTTTATCAGTAATCTTTTTAAAAATCGCCGGTGCGTTCAGGTCTTCCAGGCTGAGTATCTTGCTGGGAATGGTTCGAAATACCGCTGCTGCACCACGGTTTTGGTTGAAGGCATTCACACGAAAGCGAGCGACACCGGGGATTTCGAAAGAAAAGTCAGTCTCCCACTTTTCCTCAAAGTCCTTGCGTTGTTTGTCATTCATGATGTCATACACCATGCTATGAACATCTTTGTGCTCCAGCGATGGTAGGTTGACGCGACGCATGTCACCATCCACACGAATAATCGGTGGCTGCCCTGCGGAAATATGCAGGTCAGAGGCGTTATTCTTTACCGAAAAGGCCAGCAGTTGTGTAATATCCATGATTAGATTTTTATTATTATTTAAATACAAAATTGACCGTATCATAAATGTCCAAAATTCAGCATAACCTTCAGACAATTGGCACGGAGATCGCCGGAGATTGTCAACGCTTTGGCCGAGACGCAGCCAGCGTGACATTGTTGGCTGTCAGCAAGCGCCATCCAGCCAGCGCAATTCGTGAGGCCTATGACTGTGATCAACGAGCCTTTGGTGAAAACTATGTTCAGGAAATGCTGGAAAAAGCTGAGCAGCTGGGAGCGCTGGATATAGCGTGGCATTTTATCGGTCCACTACAGTCTAATAAAACCAAAGACGTTGCCAAGGTAGCAAGCTGGGTACACACCGTGGACCGTTTGAAAATAGCACGACGACTCAGCGAACAGCGCCCACAAACGTTAGCGCCACTGAATGTTTGCTTGCAAGTAAACGTCAATAACGAAACCAGTAAATCCGGGGTGAGTCTGGATGAACTTGGTGAGCTGCTTGAGTCTGTCTCTGACCTACCCAATATAACAGTACGGGGCTTGATGGCGATACCAGAGGCGACCAACGATACTACACGACAACGGCAAAACTTCCGCCTGCTGGCAGGCGCTATGGCTCGTCTCAACGCGACGGGTTATCAGTTGGACACCTTATCGATGGGGATGAGTGGCGATATGGATGCTGCGATTGCAGAGGGGGCAACCATTGTGAGAATTGGTACGGCCATTTTTGGCGAGCGCCCCACCGCGTAATCTTAAGATATTTAGTTAAGGGATATCATGACGACAGAAAACAGAACAAACATTACCTTTATCGGTGCTGGCAATATGGCGCGTAGCTTAATTGCGGGTCTGATTGACGACGGAGCTTCGGTTGATATTACCGTTGCTGATCCGAGTGAAGAGCAGTTAGATATCATTCGTGGCCAGTGGCCAGCTTGTATCACCACGACTGATAATGCGCAGGCAGTCAGCCAGGCTGATTTGGTCGTACTGGCCGTGAAACCACAAATCATGCAGATGGTTTGTGAAGCGTTAGCGTCAGACATTCAGGAGCGTAAACCGCTGATTATGTCTATCGCTGCGGGCGTCAGCGAGTCGAGTTTAAACACCTGGTTGGGTGGACTGCTACCGATAGTGCGTTGCATGCCGAATACACCGGCACTTGTCCAATCCGGTATGAGTGGCTTATATGCCAACACTCGGGTTGACGAGGAGCAACGCAGCTTAGCTGAGAGTGTGATGCGTGCTGTCGGTATGGTGTTATGGTTTGATGATGAAGACATGCTGCATGCGGTGACGGCAGTATCTGGCTCAGGTCCGGCTTATTTCTTCTTAGTAATGGAAGCCATGCAACGTTCAGCCGAAGGTTTCGGTCTGAGTGAGGAAGAGGCAAGATTGCTGGTGGTGCAAACGGCATTCGGCGCTGCTAAATTAGCGCTGGAGAGTAACGATTCCTCTGCTGAACTCCGGAAAAAAGTCACTTCAAAGGGTGGCACAACGGAGGCTGCGATTAATCAGCTTCAGGCGTCAGGATTAGAGAATACGTTTGATCTGGCATTGAAAGCAGCGGCACAGCGCTCAATAGTACTCAGTGGCAACAAGCCCGCAATCGAAAAATCATAAGGATAATTTACTATGTCGGTCATTCAACAAATCGGATTATTTTTGGTAGAGACGCTGCTGTCTCTGTATATCTCCGCAGTCGTCATCCGGTTTTTGCTGGGCTATGCGCGCGCTGATTTTTACAATCCGTTGTCACAGTTTTTGGTGAAAATCACTAATCCTGTGCTGGTTCCGGTCAGACGTTTTGTGCCATCGATTGGTAAGCTGGATACGTCAGCGGTGGCGGTTGCATTTGTACTTATCATCATCAAAGTATTGTTGATTGCCGCTATTGTCGGTGTCAGTGCAAACATTGTGTCTCTGATTTGGTTAGCGGTCGGCGAACTGATTCGCTCAGTGATTTGGGTTTACATTATTGCGTTAATCCTGATGGCGGTGATCAGCTGGATTGGCAGCTCGCACGGTAATCCGGTAGCACCATTGGTCAACAGTCTGGTGAGTCCGTTAGTGACGCCGGTACGTCGTCGTATGCCACCGGTTGGTATGCTGGATTTATCGCCCATGGTCGTGATGATTGGTCTGTATATATTATTGATTATTGTGAATGGCGTATTCCCGCGATTGTTCTAATTGATTGATTAAGCAGAGCTTCCTGATGACTTGGAAGCCAATAAAAAGCCCCGTCACAGTTAAACCGGACGGGGCTTTTTACATTGGAGTATGCGCAACGGCCTGAACCGAAGCCTATATCAAAACAATTATGGCTTGGCTGTTGAAAGACCTAAGATTTCCCAAGTCTGCATACCGCCACGGAAGTACTTAATCTTCTCAGCAGGGTAGCCGTACTTCAGCAGTGTTTTGATACTTGCCGGAGATTGTCCACACCACATGCCATTACAGAACAGTACCAGTGTTTTAGCGCCGGAATAATCAAATACTTTGCTGGTATCACCATCTGTAATGGCTTCATCAACATCCATTGCATCCGTCTCGCCCATCAGTTTTACACCGAAGTTCTTAGCCATCACGTCAATGATGCCTTCAGTAGTCGCGCCTTTAGCAGGTACCAGACTTGTCCATGACACATTGACTGCGCCAGGGATCGTGCCTTTCGCTACCCAGTCAGGAGTACGTGAGTCACCTAAGAAGATTGAGCTATCGCCAGCACTCATCTTGGCGATGTAATCGATCACTTCCGCTTCACCGATGGTTTCAACACCTGGTGCAACAACCATAGGCTGGATACAGAATGGTGGACATGGGCGTGAGGTCTTAGCAAAGGCAGGAATCACCACTGCATCGTTGTCTTGGTTACGCTTAATCTCTACCTCTTTACCATTATGGTTGACCGTAACGCTCATTAGATCAGGTGTGATACCAACTGGCTTTCCACCGTGGCTGTCGGCATAAGCCGCTGTGCCAAGGCCTAAAGTAAGAGTCAGTGCTATTAGTGATTTTATTAGTCTCATTGATGTCCTCCAGACATTTCATTAGAAATGGGCTAGCGCCCGGTACTACGGTTGTAATGGGTTAATCGCAGCTATCTTCGTTTGGCTCTTCTTCCTCATCATAATTGATTTCTTCAGAAGGCTCTTCCTCTGCTGGCTTTTCATCGTCCATTGCAGCTTTATCGTGGCCTTCCATCTTATGGTCTTCAGAGCTTTCAGCGGTGTCAGATGGGGTGTCTTCTGTATCTTCGGGTTTATCTGATGCTTCAGGCGCTTCTTGCGCTTTCTTTGGAAGAAGCTTAGCGGCCTCATCAACTACTTCAGAAATGGCGGCTTCGGTGCTAGTCGCTGCTGCTGTGGCTTCAGTGGTTGCTTTTGTTTCAGAAGAGGCTGTGGTGGTCTCTGCGTAAGCATTGCCTGTCAGAAGCACAGTCAATGAGAACAGCAAGGTGCCAGTGAATATTTTCATGAATTGGCCTATGCAATGTTTGTAAGAGAATTAGTTTTAATTGGATTTCCTTCGCCCGTCATTATTTCCATAAATAATGAGATACCGTCAATATCACTTTAGTGGGGGTTACCGCGTTATCAGTGAGAGTGATTGGATTTTAAAGGGGACGAAGGTAAAGTACAATTTATCTTAGCTATTTTTTGATTAATAGTTTAGATGTATATCTATAAATTCGAAAGGAGTATCTATTTTGAGTATAAAACATATGACTGCAGGTGTGTTTGCATTGGCGCTGGCTTTTCTGATTCACTCGATCAGTGTCGCGGATTCACATGCTAAAGATGACTCAGACGCTGAGGAAGTCAGACACCGTTTAGTAATTCAGGTCAGCACAGATGACCCACGCACTCAAACCATTGCCCTGAACAATGCAGTGAACCTGCAAAAGCACTATGGCATTGATAATATTGATATAGAAATCGTGGCTTATGGTCCCGGTTTGGGAATGCTGACAGAGAAAAGTTCTGTCATGGATCGTGTAAGCAGTTTGTCTTTGCAGGAAGTAGCATTCAGTGCTTGTGGCAACACCATGCAAACTATTGAGAAAAAAACGGGTGTGGCACCTAAGCTAATCGAGGGCGTTGGCACGGTTCAGGCAGGTGTCGCACGCATTATGGAACTACAAGAGCAAGGTTATTCTTATATCCGTCCTTAAACCCGTTTAATACCCGAAGTGTTATGGGCTTCGGGCTATTTCATTGGTTTAGACTTCTAGCCAAAATGTCACAGGCCCATCATTGATGAGACTGACCTGCATATCAGCTCCAAACTCACCAGTTTGAACGGGCTTGACTAGCTTATGTCCTGCCTGTGCAACAAAATAGTCATACATCGATTGACCCAGTTCCGGCGGTGCGGCTGAGGCAAAGCTAGGCCGCAAACCTTTCTTTGTATTAGCGGGCAGTGTGAATTGTGACACCACTAAAAGCTCGCCCTCGATATCCAGCAGGGAATTATTCATCTTCCCGTCATCATCTTCGAAAATCCGGTAATTGATGACTTTGTGCAGCAACTTATCGCTAAGTGCTTCGTTGTCTTTTTTTTGCACCCCAAGTAGTAACACAATGCCCTGACTGATTTTTCCTACCAACTCACCATCAATTTCAACTTGCGCTGCTTGTACGCGCTGGATTAATCCAATCATGCTAGTTTCCTCAACATGTCATTACCTGCCTTGATTAAGGCGCTGATAATACCGGGCTCCATGGCGGTGTGACCGGCAGCTTGTACCACGAAGTAATCCGCATTGGGCCACGCCTTGTGTAAGTCATAAGCATGTTGTAACTGACAAATCATGTCATAGCGACCGTGAACGATATAGCCCGGAATATTCTTTAAAATATCCGCATTGTTGAGGATTTGGTTATCCTCCATGAAGCAGTTATTCACAAAATAATGCGATTCGATACAGGCAACACTCAGTGCCGTGTGTGGGTCAGAAAATTGCTCCAACATGGTCGGTGAAGGCTGTAGGCTTAGCGTTCGGCCTTCCCATGTTGACCATGCCTTCGCAGCACCCATGCGCGCGATTTCGTTATCGCCGTTCAGACGTCGATGATACGCCGTCAGCATATCACTGCGCTCTGCCATTGGAATAGGAGTGAGGTAATCTTCCCAATACTCCGGAAAGAAACGATTAGCGCCTTCCTGATAAAACCAGTTAATCTCTGCTTTTGTGCCCAGAAAAATACCCCGGACAATCAGGCCGGAGACCCGTTCAGGGTGTGCCTGTGCATAAGCCAATGCAAGTGTAGAACCCCAAGAGCCACCGCTAACTACCCAATTCTTGATATTCAGTGCTTCGCGCACTTTTTCCATGTCGGCAATCAGGTCTTGCGTGGTGTTATTACGAATATCCGCATGAGGTGTGGAGCGACCTGCACCGCGTTGATCAAACAGAATAATGCGGTATTTTTCAGGGTCAAAAAAACGTCGTTGGTAGGCAGAGCTACCTGTGCCGGGGCCACCATGCAGATACACAACCGGAACGCCATCAATGCTCCCGCTTTCCTCTACATACAGGTCATGAATGTCATCGACCTTAAGCATGAAGTGATGATTTTCAAGAATAGCGGGATAGAGGTCTGACATAAGGCTGCTCTCTGTTTAAATGACAGCCTATGATAATAGCTTATTTCTTCCAGATGGGTATCACAGTTTGTGATAAGGCGGAGCTGTTTGGCGGGATTTCTGTGTCAAACAGGGTATCGCCATCGCTAACTGGCTTGTCAGTAGTACGAATGGCCGCAAAATCATAGCGCTCACGATCCAGAAGATGTGATGGGCTGGTGTTGCCTAATGCAGTCATCATGCTGGCTAAGCGCCCCGGATAATCACGATCCCATTTGCTCAGCAAAGCTTTCATGGCCTGGCGTTGTAAATTGGGTTGAGAGCCACACAAGTTACAAGGAATAATCGGGAATTCCATCGCCTCAGAATACGCTTTGATATCCGCTTCTTTGCAGTAGGCTAGCGGACGAATCACGATGTTTTTACCATCATCTGACACTAGTTTGGGCGGCATCGTCTTCAAGCTGCCGGCATAAAACATATTCAGCAGCAGCGTTTCCAGAATATCTTCACGGTGATGGCCGAGGGCGATTTTTGTTGCGCCCAAGTCCTGAGCCGCTTTGTATAAAATTCCCCGCCGTAAACGCGAGCATAAAGCGCAGGTCGTTTTGCCTTCCGGAACCTTATCTATCACGATACTGTAGGTATCTTCTTCTAAAATCTTATACTCGACACCGATTTTGTCCAGATACTCCGGCAATACATGCTCTGGAAAGCCCGGTTGTTTCTGGTCCAGATTAACCGCAATCAATGAGAAGTTGATAGGGGCGACTTTTTGTAAATACAGCAATACATCCAACATGGTGTAGCTGTCCGCACCACCAGACAGGCACACCATTATCCGGTCGCCATCTTCAATCATGCTGAAGTCAACAGAGGCCTCGCCTGCGGCTTTGCGCAAACGTTTCTGTAACTTCACAAACTCTCCGGATGATTTATCCAGTTTGACTGTGGCGTTACTGTTTAATTCTACGGCTTGGATCTCTGCATTCATGGTGTAATTCGCTTAATCTGGCTCGACATCCTGCGCGAGCGACTGACATATAAAACTGCGGGGCACGTCTAATTTATCCGCAATATCATTCATGACATCACGCTCTGGCTCGGTCGTGCGACCGCTGGAGCGCGACATAGTACACAGATCTCGCAATACCTGCATCCGTTGTGGCACTGAAGCCATTTCTTTTGCGGTTTTGATGCGATCGTCCAGCGTTGCGCTCAACTGCTCAACGTTGAGGTTTTTATCAAACTCGCCTTTACCAAAGAACTCCTCAAAGGTTTTGATTTCCTCAGCTGAAATCCCGTCACTGGCATTGGCCACGCAAATGCTGGCAGCGAATAATAAGCGGCGCATATGGATTGCGGTCTTGGTTTTTCCTTCCAGATAGCTGGGTTCCATCAGGCTCATTACGCCCTGAACCGCGACTTCCAAATCATCTTTAGAAGTATCGCCATTCGCCATCACGGACTGATCGAATAGCTCCAGTGCTTTGACACGCATCGGGCTAAACGGGTGAGTCGAGAACCAATCTTGCTTGGGTGCACCTTGTCCTGGTTCTGCGTCTACTATTTGCATTTCACTGACTTGCTTGAGGAAGTCATCTAAGTCGAATTGGACAAAGTCACTGGTGAGACCGGAGGCAAGTTTGAACAGGGCACGAGCCACCGCATCCAGATTCTGCGCGCAATGTGCTCCGGCGCGATCCGCAGAAATCTCAGCATATCGTGACCATGCAAATAGCTCTAACGCCAAACGCGGACTTGCTGGTCGCTGACCCTTTAGCAGGTAGCCAATGGGAATGTCGTGGTGTTTATAAACATGATGCCCCAGCTCATGACCGATCACGAATTTCAGTTCGTCATCTTTAAAACCTTCCAGCAGACTGGAGGAAAACATCACATGCAGACGACCTTCTTCAGGCTTAAAGCACATCGCGTTAAACTGTGGGCTAGGGAAAACATATAGCTCCAGCGGAATATCCATTTCCAGTGTTTCGATACACTCATCCGCCATTTTGTGTACGCTGGGTGCCATGCCTTTGCTGAGGCTAACCGAGGTGGCCAATAAATGACGACGCAGACCGGTTGGGCCTTTCTCTTCCTGACGCGCGATCATCTCGTTGACTTTGATGACATCGCGGTGCTTTAGAAGTGTGTTATAGAGTTGTAAATCGTTCTGACAGCGTATTTCTTCTGGTTTCATGATTTCCTCTTTGGTGCCGGCCTTTGGTGTTTGCCTTGCTCGCACAAGCTGCGCTTGAAACGACTCTCGGCGGTAAACACCAATGACCTGCTTTGGGTGTTTGCCGCGATGGTGTTACTTGTACAGGCTATGTTTGATTATTGTTTTTAAAGCTAAATGATACAGAGCTTCGCTGAGGTAAACTCCAAAAACCTGCCTTATGTGTTGGCTGCAATATATTTTTAAATTAACGAACGGGTGGTAGCTTTGTACGTTCTTCAGTTATCCATGCTTCTACTTCGGCATTGACTTGTTCTGCGGTTTTACCGGTGACTTCGATGCGCGGACCAATGCTGACGGTAATAGTGCCGGGTGTTTTGATGAGTCCGTTACGTGGCCAGCATTCACCGGCGTTGTGTGCAACAGGTAGTACTGGATAACCACTGTGTACTGCTAACTTAGCACCGCCGAGTTTGAAACGCACTTTTTTGTCTGGACTAACGCGCGTGCCTTCCGGAAAGATGCACACCCAGTTGCCTTCATCTAAACGTATTTTACCGTTGGTTTGGATCTGCTTCATGGCAGAGCTGCCGGCTTTACGGTCGATGGCGATGGGGCTGGATTGCTGCATACCCCAGCCAAATAAAGGCAGGTTTAGCAGTTCTTGTTTAATCACCCATGACATTGCAGGCATTTTGGCTAACAGGTACATGGTTTCCCATGTGGACTGGTGATTGGATAGCACGATGGTTGGTGTACTAAGATCCAGATTCTCTTTACCGCGCACCTGACCTTTAATGCCGCAAGTGACCCGCAACCAGAATAAATTGATATTACCCCACTGTTGCAGGAATTTATACGTCATGCGCGGTTTACCCAGCAGGCTGAGTAGGGGAGCTATAATGCCTATGACACCTGTTACGACAAAAAAACCGGCCATAAATACTACGGAGCGAAGCCCCAGCCATAAGGTCATTAAAGGAGATCGTTTCATGATAAGCGTTCCAGTAAAGCGTTGAGTGCCTGTCCACGGTGGCTGATTTTGTTTTTCTCAGCAGAATCCATTTCTGCAGCGGCCATATTATGCGTTGGTACAAAGAATAAAGGGTCATAACCGAAGCCTTCGCTGCCGGTTAATTGCTCCAGAATGCGACCTTCCCAAGCACCTTCAGCAATAATAGGCGATGGGTCATCCGCGTGCTGCATCATCACGATACAGCAGCGGAAACGTGCCGTGCGCTTAGCTTCCGGAACGCCTTCCAGTGCTTTGAGTAGTTTCTCATTACATGCTGCAGCCCCTGCGCCGATGCCAGCGTAGCGAGCCGAGTAAATGCCCGGCTGGCCTTGCAGTGCATCCACTTCGATGCCTGAATCATCCGCAATCGCAGGTAATCCGGTAATCTTAGCCGCATTACGCGCTTTTAAAATGGCATTCTCAACAAAAGTCAGGCCAGTTTCATCAGCATCCGGCACATCAAATTCTGACTGCGGGCGAACATCCATGCCAACGCTTGATAGCAGTTGCATAAATTCCCGAACTTTTCCGGCATTGCCGCTGGCGAGTACCACTTTCATTGCTAAACCCTTGTTAAACGTTAGTCTAAATTTAATACAGCTGATTGGGCGGCGATTAACTCACGAATGCCTTTTTCAGCCAAATCCAACATGCTGTTCATTTCGGTGCGTGTAAAGGCGTGTCCTTCTGCCGTGCCCTGAACTTCGATGAAATGATCACCGGAATTCATCACCACATTCATATCCGTCTCGGCATTAGAATCTTCCGGATAATCCAGATCCAATACTGGTTCACCATTATAAATACCGACTGACACAGACGCCAACTGACCGTGAATAGGATTACGCTTGAGGCCACGCTTTTTCATCAGCTTCTGAACCGCATCGTACATCGCTACATAAGCACCGGTAATTGACGCTGTGCGTGTGCCACCATCTGCCTGAATCACATCGCAATCGATCATGATTTGGCGCTCACCTAAGGCTTCCATGTCTACTACTGCACGAAGTGAGCGACCGATCAGACGTTGGATTTCCTGTGTGCGGCCTGATTGCTTACCACCAGAGGCTTCACGGCGCATGCGTGAATGCGTAGAGCGAGGCAGCATGCCGTATTCTGCGGTCACCCAGCCTTTGCCTTTGCCGCGCATCCAGCCCGGAACATTCTCCTCGATGCTGGCGGTGCAGATTACTTTGGTGTTGCCGAACTCGACCAGAACCGAGCCCTCGGCGTGGCAAGTGAAATCTCGTGTGAAAGTAACCTGACGCATTTCGTCATTGGCGCGACCGCTGGGTCTCATAGGTGAATCCTTGTGTGAAATTTTGATGGGGGAATTATACGGGGTTGAGTGGGGTGTGGGGGATTAATTTTGCATATTCGCTGAATCTTACAGCTACAAGTTAGTACATATTACTCGAAACTATCCAATGAAGTTTCCATCTAAAAACAGTATTATCAAAGTATGAAATCTCAAACTAACTTAGTGTAGCTAAAGATGGCCACAGCATATGCCAACGTCAATCACGATATTCTTAATTGGGCACGTCAACGGGCTCAGTTAAGTGCGGCTGTGCTTGCAAAAAAATTACAAGTCACGGAAGCGAAAATTCGTGATTGGGAGTCTGGGGACTTGTCCCCCACTTTTAATCAAGCTAAGAAGTTTGCTAAGCAAACAAGAATCCCATTTGGTTATCTATTTCTTGCGGCTCCTCCACGCGAGCAATCTTTACCATTACCGGATTTGAGAACGGTTGATAATGAGCATAGAGGGCAGGCGAGTGCTGAGCTTAGAGATATTATTAATATTGCTCAGCAGCGGCAAGAATGGTTTTTAGAATACGCTAAAGATAATGGTTTTGATGAGTTACCTTTTGCGGGTAAATATACGATTCAATCTTCCGTTGAGGAAATTGTGGGCGATATGCGTTCTGTCCTAGGGCTTCCCGCTCATCCAAGCCGCGGAAGTTGGCAAGATTATTTTCGTGATTTAGTAAATGGCTTGGAGGCTGTAGGCATCTTAGTCATGCGTCAATCTAACTTAGGCCACCATACACGTACTTTCTCTGTGAGTGAGTTTAGAGGATTCGTGCTATTTGATACTACCGCTCCAGTTATTTTTATTAATCAGGCGGATGCTCCAAGTGCAAGGCTTTTTACATTGATCCATGAGGCATCTCACATATGGATTGGCGAAAGTGGCATTTCTGATGCAAGTCCAGCGACGCAGTATAAGCAAGAGGTGTTATGCAATGCCGTTGCAGCTGAATTTCTGGTGCCACAAGAAGAGTTCGAAGAGTACTGGGTTGAGCATGAAGATTGGCAGCAGAATATCCCTACCTTAAAGTCTCACTTTCATGTCAGTCGTTGGGTTATTGCTCGACGCGCCCAGTCTTTAGGAAAAATTTCTCTAAATCAGTATCGGCGTTATATTGCTGTGCTTAAGGCTGAATATCAGCAGCGAGAAACAGGTGGTAGTGATGGCCCTTCTTACTATCGATATAAACCTGGGCAAATTAGCAAGCGCTTCGCCAGATCTATTATTAGTGAAGCAATGAGTGGTCGTGTTTTATATCGTGATGCAGGCAGATTGCTGGGTGTTAAACCCGGAAATATAACTAAGCTTGCGAAGGAACTTGGCCTGTAATGTATCTTTTGGATGCGAATACCTACATACAGGCTAAGAATAGTTATTACAACATGGCATTTTGCCCCGCATATTGGGATTGGTTAGATCAACAAGCTGAGTTACGTCAAGTAGGTAGCATTTCTGAAGTATATGACGAGTTAGTCTGCGGCTCGGATGAGCTTGCAGAATGGGTTAAGGGGAGAAGAGATCATTTTATACCAACAGTTTCTGATGATATACAAGGTGCAATGGGAGATGTAGCGAACTATGTTATGTCATTACCAAGTAAGACTCAGTCCAATATCGACATCTTTTTGGCGAAGGCCGATCCGTGGCTTATTGCGTCTGCAGTCGTGGAAGGCCACATTTTGGTTACTCATGAAGTCTGGCAAGACCCAAATAGTAAGAAGGTTAAAATCCCAATATTTGTGATCATTTCGGAGTCAGGTATATAAACACCTTTGAGCTTTTGTCGGAGTTGGGAGCTAATTTCAGAATTGAATAATTGTCTAAATTATTCTCAAGGCGGGCATTTCAGCTATCTTCACAATAGGCATAACCAGCAGCTCAGCGGCCTTTGATTCACCAATAATACCTTCACCGAGTGCCCGATAGACTAACTGCTTAAACAATAATGTGGTTTCCTTAGGATAGGCTGTACCGGGCTCTTGCTTGCGCCAGCCTTTTTTAGAAAAGTTAATTATTAAGCTTTTTCGTACTGTTGCATTAATGATGTTTAAGTTGGCTGCGTGATGAAAACAGCCTTGCATACTTAAGCCATACTCGTGTTTCAACAAGTAAAGCTCTTGCGGCTCTAATTTATGCCGTTTCGTTCCTAGCTGCTTAAACATACTTGAAGCAGGGAGCAAAAATGCCGAGGCAAAACGATTACACGCACTTTCCTCTTCTAAGCTATCAGAAAGGCGGTCATGTAAAAGTAAGTGCCCAAGCTCATGCGCAAGCGTAAAACGCTGACGATCCCCCGGCCAATTAGCAGAGACAACTATCACAGGTTTGCCTGAAATCGAGGTTTGTAAACCATCAAACTTTGCATCTTCATCAACAGCGGTGACGATTACCAAAATACCGTTCAACTCAAGCGTATCAATCAGGTCAGTAATTGGGTTTAGTCCAAGCTGCCACTCCTGACGAATCAAATCTGCGATGCCATCAATCTCTTCTAATGTGTTTACTTGTGCTGGTAGCGAATCGGGTGCAGCAAAATCTGGCACAGGAAAGTTAGGCCATAGGTTGCTTAACTCTTCCCAACGCTCAGCCTGATCTAATACATCCGCTTCTATGCGCTTAAGTACGCCTTTCGGAGTGTTTGCACGTTTACGGTATTCAACAGCCGAAAGCTTTACTTTTGATGGACGAAAGAAGTACTCACTGCGTACCTGCAATGCTTTTGATAATTTAATTAAAACGCCTGAGCTAGGCATGCTGATGTCATGCTCATACTTTTTGATCATATTGGCACTAACGCCAGCTGCTTCGCCTAAAGCTTTCATTGATAGACCAGATGCTGCACGAGCACGTATTAGTCGCTCTCCAATCATATCGAACACTCCTGAAAATGGTTTATAAATTTATTTTTATGGTAATTATTGTAAACCGTTTTTGATTACAAGTCGTGTACGTTTTTTTGACTCAGACAAAGCAAATACCCCCGCAATCGTTTATTATGCCCACACCCAACGAACGCACCTTTCAAGGATAAGAATGAATACCCAAGACCTAAAAAAACTAGAAAATGATCTATGGGCAGCCGCTGATAGCCTGCGTGCTAACTCTGGCTTAAAAGCATCAGAATACGCTGCGCCTATCCTAGGGCTTATCTTTCTACGTTTCGTTGACAACAAATACAGCCAGTTTGAAGCTGAAATCAATGAGGAATACGAGCGCAACAAAGGCGGGAGAAACGAAAAATCGCTGAAAAGTATCGCTGTTGAAAAGTGCCGCTTTTACCTGCCCGATTCAGCACGCTACCAAACATTACTTGATCTCAGTGATTCAGATGACATCGCGCTGCACATCAAACACGCCATGCAAGCGGTTGAAGACGGGATTGATGATGAGCAGTTTAAAGACGTGCTCCCTAAAGACGAGTATGCAGGTCTAAGCGGTGACAAAACCGAAGAAATTAAAAAGACACTCAACGAACTACTGCGTATTTTTAAAGACATACCCGTCGATGCAGGCGGTGATGTGTTTGGTAAAATCTACGAATACTTCCTCGGTAAATTTGCCCTTGCCGAAGGTCAGGGTGGTGGTGAGTTCTTTACCCCTGAGTCTGTGGTTAAATTTATGGTCGCCATGATCGAGCCGAGCAGTGGGACGATTTACGACCCTGCCTGTGGTTCAGGCGGTATGTTCGTGCAATCCGCTCATTTTATTGACCAACACCGCAGTCATGGCGAAGCGCGAGAATTTACGGTTTGTGGTCAGGAAAAAACACCGCAAACCGCCAAACTTGCCCGTATGAACTTGTTCTTGAATGATCTGAAAGGTGAGATCAGCACACTGAATAGTTACTACGAAAACCCGTTTGATAGCGTTGGGCAGTTTGACTACGTGATGGCAAATCCACCGTTTAATGTCGATGACGTTAACCTCACCAAAGTCAAAGACCAGCCGCGTTTTAATACCTACGGCATCCCGCAGAAAAAGACCAAAACCAAGAAAGCGGATGAAGGCAAAGAAACGGTTCCCAATGCCAATTACCTTTGGATTAACCTGTTCGCCACCTCACTAAAATCAAATGGTCGTGCGGGCTTGGTGATGGCTAACTCTGCCAGTGATGCGCGTCACTCAGAAGCAGAGATACGCCAAAAGCTGATCGAAGAAAACCTTATCTACAGCATGGTGACGCTACCGTCGAATATGTTTTATACCGTGACCTTGCCCGCAACCTTATGGTTTTTTGATAAGGCCAAAACGGATGAAAACATCCTGTTTATTGATGCGCGTAATGTCTTTACCCAGATTGACCGTGCACACCGAGAGTTTAGCGATGATCAAGTGCGTAACTTAGCCTTAATCGGCAAACTGCACCGAGACGATCGCGAAGAATTTACCAGCACGGTGAGCGACTACTTCAAGCAAGGTATCGACTTACTCAAAGCACAGCAGCGAAAGTTGGCCTCATTGCGCTGTCAGATAAAAGCAGCTTTGCCAGAAACCATACAAAAAACCTTGTGTGAGGAAATTAATACGATCGCAAGTGGCTTCAAAACATTGTGGCTGGCGCAGCAAGCGTACCTACAGCAATCGCTAGACAAGGACTTATCAACCGATGATCTCAATACGAAACAGCACGCATGGTTAGCTCAGTGCGAGC
This sequence comes from Leucothrix pacifica, assembly GCF_003172875.1. Lineage (GTDB taxonomy): Bacteria > Pseudomonadota > Gammaproteobacteria > Thiotrichales > Thiotrichaceae > Leucothrix > Leucothrix pacifica. The sequence goes on from NZ_QGKM01000069.1 coordinate 16,781, forward strand.
CGTATTTAGAGACGTTAAAGCAAGGTTTGAAACAGCTGGATACGTCACTTCGCAAGCACGAAAAAGACTTACAAACCGCGCATGAGATCGAACAGGCGAACGAAGACAAACCCAAGCGTTTTTCACTGGATAAAGCCAATAAGCAACTGCGCAAAGATGCCGAAGCGCTGCATGAGGTATTAAAGCAATGTCGTTTGCCATTCACACACATTCGCTGGTTGCAGGATCGTTTCCCTGATGCGAAATATGAGGACGTGACCGGCTTGTGTAAATTAGCGAGTCTGGAAGATGTGAAAGAACAAGACTACTCACTTAATGCGGGGCGTTATGTGGGCGTGGTGATTGAGGAGGATGGTAAGACGGAAGAGGAGTTTTTGGCTGATTTGCAGGAGATGAATGCACGTTTGAATGAGTTAAACACCTTGGCTGGCAAACTGAGCAAGTCTATTGGTCAAAATGTCCTATCATTAGTGGATGCTCAATGAAAACAATAAATATCTCTGAACTGATAGACAGTGGTGAAGCAAGTATTCAAACAGGCCCTTTTGGAACACAGTTAAAAGCGAAAGACTATGTTGAGTCAGGAACACCAGTCATCAATGTTAAAAATGTAGGGTTTGGAACGATTAGGCATGCAGGGTTGGAGTATGTTAATGACAAAATGAGGGAAAAACTCTCTGCTCATATTTTGCAGAAAGGGGATATTGTATTTGGTAGAAAAGGCGCAGTTGAACGGCATGCTTTAATTTATGATCATGGGGATGGCTGGATTCAGGGCTCGGATTGTCTAAGACTCAGAATAAACAGCAATCGCGTCAATAATCGTTTCGTTTCTTATTACTTAAGAACCCAAGCTCATCAAGATTGGATGCAGGCTTTATGCTCTTTTGGGGCAACGATGGCTTCTTTAAATCAGGGAATTGTCAAACGTATTAGCCTTCCGCTACCTTCGACTCAAACACAAGATAAAGTCGCTGCTATCTTAACCTCTTACGATGACCTAATCGAAACCAACAACCAACGCATCCAGCTATTAGAAAAAATGGCGGAGGAAATTTACAAAGAATGGTTTGTTCGTTTGCGGTTTCCGGGTCACGAAACAGTGAAAGTGGTGAAGGGTGTACCATCTGGATGGAGTACTAGTACTATTAAGTCTCTTATTTCTAGAAAGCCAACTCCTAAAAAATATAAAGAAAAGGAGGTTTTAGGTGAAGGAAGAGTTCCTGTTTTGGATCAATCGACAAAAGACACCTTGGGTTTTCATAATGGTGATGTAGATTTTAAAGCTACGAATGATGACCCCATAATCGTATTTGGTGATCATTCATGCAAAATGCTTCTGATGGAAAGTGACTTTTCACTGGCTGAAAACATGATTCCATTTACTCCAAAGACTAAGGATGTTCTTGCTCACTATTTGTTCTATACAGTCAAAGGTTTAGCAAAAACAACTGAGTATAAGAGGCACTGGGGAGATTTGGTTATTAAGGAGGTGTTTGTCGCGCCGCGAAATTTACAAATAGAGTTTGGTGATTTAGTTAAAACAAATTTAAAAGAAATAAATTTGTTAAAAGAAGTTAATCAAAACCTATCAGACACCCGCGATAAATTACTCCCCAGACTTATTTCAGGTAAACTATCCGTAGAAAATTTAGACATCAATTTTCCGCCTAGTATGGAAGATGCTTTAGCATAAAGGATAAGCTATGCCTGCACCGATCAGTGAAGACGATATAGAACGCGCCTTATTAGCCAAGTTATTGGCGGATTACAATATTGAGCAGTTAAACTGTTTCACGGCAAATTCGGATGATCTTAATGACGGTTCAGGTCGAGCAAAAAAGACCGATGTGCTATTGGTTCAGCAGCTAAGAGCGGCACTCCCCGCCCTGAATCAACACATTCCAGAAGATCAACGCCGTGATGTTATTGATCGGGCGATTGATAAGCTGATGGCTCCCGCAGAAGGCTCGCCGATTGACATTAACCGTCAAATGGACGGCTGGATGCGCGATGGTATCCCAGACTTAAGTTTTAATAATGCACAGAACAAAACTGAGTCCTGTTCGGTGTATTTGATCGACTTCAAACAGCCTGCAAATAATTCGTTTTTGGCGGTATCGCAGCTTTGGATTAAAAGTCAGGGCGCACAGGCAAAAGCAAATTATCGTCGTCCTGATGTGATTTTGTACGTCAACGGCTTGCCGCTGGTGTTTATCGAGTTGAAAAACTCGAATGTGAAGCTGAAAACCGCTTATTCGGTTAATTTGGCGGAGTATAAAAATGACATCCCGCAGCTATTCTATTTCAATGCTTTTTGCATCTTATCCAATGCGCTGAATACCAAGGTCGGGGCGTATGCGTCTGATTGGGATTACTTCTTTGATTGGTTACGTGTCAGTAGTGAAAAAGAAAAGATAGACCGTAAGAAGATAGAGTCGGCTGGCACGAGTTTGGAGTATGCGATTGAGGGTTTGCTAGAGCCTAGCAAGTTGTTGGATTACGTTGAAAACTTCATTGTTTATCAAAATGAATCCACCAAGATCATTGCGCAAAGCCATCAACTCCTCGGTGTTAATCGTGCCTTCGATCGCTTTAAAAACCGTGATGATTATCCCGAAGATGAGCGTAGTAAGCTCGGTGTCTTTTGGCACACACAAGGTTCGGGAAAGAGTTATTCGATGGTTTTCTATATGCGGAAAATCAATCGTAAGTTACAGGGTAACTACCGCTTCCTTGTGGTGACGGATCGTAAAGATTTGGATACGCAGATTTATAAAAACTTTTTAGCGACTGCAACCATCAACGCCAAAGATGCCGTAATGCCGAAAAATGGTGAGCAGCTGAAGGAGTTTCTGACTCAAAATAAGCGGATTGTCTTCACGCTTATTCATAAGTTTCATAGCCCTAAGGGTAAGACGTTCCCAACATTGAGCGAAGCGGATGATTGGGTGGTGATGGTCGATGAAGCACATCGCACGCAGTACAAAAGCTTAGCAGAGAATATGCGCAAAGCCTTGCCCAATGCCAATTACATCGCGTTTACAGGAACGCCCTTATTGGGAAAGCAGCGTAAGACGCATAAGTGGTTTGGTGACTATGTGTCGGAATATAGTTTTCAGCAGGCGATGGATGATGGCGCGACTTTGCCGCTGTTTTATCAGAAGCGCGTACCATCTGTATTGATTGAAAACGATGACTTGGATGAGGAGTTTTTAGAATTATTAGAAGATGATGATCTCACGACGGCACAGCGGGAAAAACTCGAAAAGAAATACGCCACAGAGCTGAGTGTGATTAAAGGCGATGACCGCCTTGAGGTGATTGCCAAAGACCTTGTATACCACTTTCCACGGCGCGGCTACCGTGGCAAGGCGATGATGATTTGCGTGGATAAGTTCACCGCCGTCAAGATGTACAACAAGGTGCAGTACCACTGGAAAGAAGCGAAGAAGGATTTACAAAAGCGCATTAAGCGAACGTCTGATGAGTTAGAAAAACGTCGTTTGGATCATATTCTCAGTTACATGAAAGGCGTGGATATGGCCGTGGTGGTCAGCCATGATGCTAACGACGTTGAGCGTTTTCAAAAGAAAGATTTAGACATCAAGCCGCACGCCAAGCGAATGGAATCAACTGATGCTAACGGTTGGGATATCGAAGATCAGTTTAAAGCGCCAGAGCATGAGCTTCAGTTGGTGTTTGTGTGTGCGATGTGGCTGACGGGCTTTGATGCGCCGTCTGTTTCAACCTTGTACCTCGACAAACCGATGAAAGATCATACGCTGATGCAGGCAATCGCCCGTGCAAATCGTGTGTCTTCGTACATGGTAAAAGGCGTGACAGGTAAATTGGTTGAGAAGAAGAATGGTGAGGTAATTGACTATTACAATGTCTTCCGCAATATGAAGAAGGCGTTGCGTGATTATGGGGTGGGTGATGATGGTGAGGAGTCACCGATCCAGGATAAGTCTCGGTTGTTTGTGTTACTTGAGGAGGCGATTGAAGCGACGCACAGTTATTGTTTGGCGCATGATATTGATCTGAGTTTGGTACTAAGTGAACACGCTGAAACGGCCTTTAAAAAGGTGGCGTTGTTTCAGGAGTTTGCTAATAATTTGCTTGGGGCTGGTGACCATTATCGAGCCTTTTATGTCTTTCAAAATACGGTTGCCGCTTTATATGAGGCTTGCCGTCCAGAGATAAACGAGTCCAATTACTACGCGTTGCGTCAACAGGTTGCGGTTATCCAGTACTTGCGAAAAATCATATCGGATACGGTTGAAGAGGTGGATGTCGAGAAATACGAGCCAGCGATAGAGGACTTGTTGGATGATAGTATTGTTGTTGATGACGATGCTAAAGAGAAGATGGCAGCTGAAAAAGCGGGACTTTATACACATAGCATCATTAAAAGTGGTAATAAAATTAGCTTACAAAACATTGATTTTGAAAAGCTAAAAGATGAGATCAAAAAGGCTGAGTATAAGAATATTGAAATCAGTGACCTGAGAGCATTTTTGGAACGAAAATTAGCACAGATGCTAAAGGAAAACTCGGAGAGAAAAGGGTTTGCTGATCGTCTGAGAGCAATTATTGATCGCTATAATAGTGGTGCTACCTCTACTGATGATTATATGGATGAACTGCTTAGTATGGGTAAGGAGTTGAGTGTAGAGGAAGAGCGCCATATCCGTCTTGGGCTAACGGAAGATGAGCTAGAGTTATTTGACTTGCTCATGAAAGATAAGCTGACTAAGGCAGAGGAAGAAGAGGTCAAGCTTGCGGCTAAGAGTTTGATACCAAGTCTCAAAGAAGCTGCGCCAAAAGTGTTATTGGATCGTTGGTATCAAGATCGTCAAAATACTGAGCGAGTCCGAAACAGAATTTCAGATTGCCTGAACGAAAGTTTGCCGCAGAGCTATGATACTGAGGTGTTTCGCCAGAAATGTGATGCGACACTCAATTTAGTGACTGACTTGGCTAAGCAGGGGCGTAAGTGGGCTGCTTAATCTGGTGTAGTCATTTTCAATTTAATCTCATCCAAACTAAACCGAGCCGCTTTAAGCCCTAAAATCTCCTTAATCCGGTCGACCTGAGCAATTGAGTATAGGTAGTAGCCTTTGTCGGTTTGGTCAGCAACCTCCAGCAAGCCCTTATCCGTCCAGTGTCTCAGCGTTGATACTGACTGGCTGCTCAGTTTGGCCAGCTGGCCAATTTTCAGAAGGTTATCCCGATTAGCCACTTGCGGTGCATCTTCACCTTTGGCAGCTTTCAAAAAGATATTCAGAGACTTATCCACAGTTCCGGCAATCAGCTTGTCAAAGTCTGTACGACTACCGCCCAGTTGAGCTTGTTCCAAAGTGCGAATATAACGTTCTCGCTGTCGTTTACTAATAATGGCGGGAGGGTAACCATTTTGCATCAGAATCAAATTCATCAGTAAGCGTGCGGTACGCCCGTTTCCATCAGCAAAAGGGTGAATGGTGACCAGTTCATAGTGTGCCCACGTTGCCAGTTCGACGGGGTGGATTTTGCTGGACTGTGCGTTTAGCGTCGTAACAAATTCACCAACTAAACGTGGCACTTTGACATGGTTTGGCAGCACGACTAAAGAGCCGGATATGCGTACGGGAAAGCTGCGGTACACTCCGGCATTGTCATTATCAATGCTTTGCAGAATGATACGATGAATATTGAGAATGTGAGACTCGGTTAGTTCTGTAGTCGGCATATCCACAAGGCTGTGAACGTAATCAAGCGCTTTGGCGTGGTTATGCGCTTCGACGTGTTCGTGCAAGCTTTTTCCACGAACCGTAAGGCCTTTTTCAACCACAAGTGCCGTTTCCTTGCGCGTGAGTGTATTGCCCTCAATAGCATTGGAGGTGTATGTCAGCTCCACACGAAACCAGTCATCCAGATTGGTGACTAGTCCTGGGGGGAGTGGTCGGTAGCCGTCCAGTTCCTGTTTTCTTTGTGTTAGTGATTTGTACATTGCTAAAACCATAAAGTGTAAGGTTATAGTTTATGTTGTTTATATGGTGGTATCAAATTGTCTGTGGTTGAGGTATCTATGGTTCTAAGTCCGTTTGACTCGATAGTATGGGTAGTCGTTGGGTGATTAAGTCCATGATAGAAGTCAACACCGATTTATGTGCTACACTGATTTATGTGTTTAATTAGGGTCGAGCATCATGAAACCAGCTACTGTTAACTTTACCGCCTCCATAGAGCGTGATTTGTTGCGCCGTGTAAAAGTGATTGCCGCGAAGCACGATACCTCGGTTAATGCCTTATTCAACAGTGAGTTGCGGTACTTAGTCGAAACCTTCGAGGCAGCGGAATATCAAGGCATCAATAACTATCAGGCCTTGCTGAATTTCTCTTTGGGCAAAGCTGATGACACCGAAACCATGGAGGTTTTGGGAGTCGAGAGTGAGGAAGATTTGTTTTTGCTTATGGCAAAAGCGCATTTACCGATGCCACGGTTATCGCCTGAACGTACGGCTAAAATGGTTGATGATCTTAATGATTTATTAAACTGAGGCTGGTGCATGAATGTCATTTTAATTGCGGATGCAGGGCCGCTGATCACATTGGCCTATGCTGACTCACTGGATATTCTGTTTAAGCCGGGCTGGTCGGTGCAGTTGGTTGATATGGTTGTGCATGAAGTTACCCGAAACGATACGCCCACAAGCCAGAAAATTTCCAGATGGATTCAAGATAACCACATCGACATTAAAGAATCAGAAACCTACAGACGTTACTCGGCGGCTTTGGAAGCTGGTGAAGCTCCCCGTAAGGCAAATCTGGGAGAACTAGCGATTCAGGAGGTGATGCAGCAGTTTGTACTGAGGCAGCCGCCGGAGGTGGGTGTTTTCCTGTTTGAAGATCATAAAATTGCACGAACTAGCTTTGTATTACCAGAGAGTTGTAGGAAGATTAGCACACGTGCTTTTCTTGATTTTCTGGAGCAGCACGAATGGATTGAATCCGCCCATTCTATTGAACGAAAAGCGATCTTAGCGGCTCGTGCTTTTTCTCAACTCAGACATCCTTAGCAGGTAAAAACAATGTACAGAATAATGTGCTTCGGCGACTCAAACACGTGGGGCTTCAAGCCAGAAGATTACTCACGCTACGACAGCAACACACGCTGGCCTTGTGTCATGCGCAGCGCTTTGGGTGAAGGCTTCGAGCTGGTGGAAGAGGGCATGAATGGCCGCACCACGGTGTGGGATGATCCGGTCGATGGTCTCATGAGTGGTTTGTCTTACTTAAAGCCTTGTCTGCTGTCGCACAAGCCACTGGATTTGGTATTGATCATGCTGGGAACGAATGATCTGAAGGATCGTTTTAACGTCAGCGCTCCGGAAATCGCAAAGTCAGCAGGGCGGTTAGTGACGCTTATTCAGCAAAGCGATTGTGGCCCACAAGGGTCAGCTCCTCAAGTGGTATTGATTGCGCCTCCGCCAGTGGTTGAAGGGCCGGATGGCTGGGGGCTTCGTCAGCTCGGGCTGGCAAAGTCACAACAGTTCGCAGCCAGTTTTGCTGAGGTTGCTTCAGAGTTGGGTTGTCAGTTTGTGGATGCAGGCAGTTTTATCGAGACGAGTCCGGTTGATGGCGTGCATTTTAGTGCGCAGTCACATCAGGTTTTTGGGGCGGCGATAGCAAAAGTTGTGGCTGAGCTAGCAAAGTCTTAAATGTACAGGGATTGATTACCTCAATCAGGTTTTAGTGTTTATATTGATCATATAGGCCTATCATTGAGTGAAGTTGGTAAACAAGCTGACTCCGTCATTACTCATAAATACAAGTATATTCTATGACTGATCATGTAAATCCCTATGAAGCACCCAAAGCTGATTTAAAGTCCGATTTAGAGGTATCAGCCGAACAGGCTTATTTTTTCACGGCGTCACCGGTGAAATTGGTAGTCATGTCGCTGTGCACGTTCGGTTTTTATGAGCTGTACTGGTTTTATAAAAACTGGGTGATCATAAAGCACCGGGCAGCTAGTAACATCATGCCGGTCTGGCGTGCAGTGTTTGCGCCTTTTTGGGGATTTGCAGCGTTTGATGAGGTCAATAAAGCGGCAGTAGAGCATGGTGTGCCGACGTCATTGTCAGCGGGTTGGCTAGGCTTGGCCTATCTGCTGTTGTCTATTACGTCGAACGGCCCTGATCCGTACTGGCTGCTGTCCATTTTTAGTTTTGCTCCTATGCTTGGCTTCAATGCCTTAGCAATCGAAGTGAATCAGAAGGTAGAGCCGGAATTCAGGCGCAACAGTGACTTCACGCCTTGGAATGTGTTGGCAATTGTCGTCGGTGGTAGTTTGCTGGTTCTGACGCTTATCGGCACGTTCTTTGTTGATGTATTGGACGATATTCCATTCTAGGCCTGGCAAATTCATCAGTGGGTGGGCCGGAATTAAACTCGCGCCACCCACTAATGAATCATTTCTAACAATGTTATTCAGCATGCTCCTGAAACAGCACCGCTGGCGCAACATTGAGTAGAGGACGAAGGTTTAAATATCCTGCGATTCCGACCAATACAGCGCCCGCCACAGTGCCAATCAAGATCAACATCAGGTTGATACTAGGCTCCAGATCAAATAACGCATAGGCGGCAATATTGCTGGCGAGTACGGCAAATAATCCGGCTAAAAACCCTGACACGGCACCCACCACTACAAATTCGGTGAGAATGCTCTGACGCAATTGCTTACGGCTGGCGCCAATGGTTTTGAGGATTGCCAGTTCTTTGCGTCGTTCCGCTTTTTGTGATTGCAAAGCTGCGAACAAAACCACGATACCGGCGATCAGCGTGAAGGCAAAAATGGCCTGTACCGCGAAGGCGGCTTTACCGATCAGGTCTTTAATCTGCGTCATAATGGCGCTGATATTAATGGCGCTCACACTGGGGTGTTGTTTGATGAGATCAGGGACTAAGCTGCGGTTCTCCGGTGGCGCATAAATACTGGTAATCCAGGTTTGCGGAAGGTTTTCCATAGAGCCGGGTGCGCCCAGAACAAAGAAGTTGGGTGTGAGGTTGTCCCAGTTTACACGCCGTACACTGGTAATCGTTTGTGTAAATTGCACACCACCAATATCAAAGGTCATGGTGTCGCCGAGTACCAGCGAGAAGCGTTCCATGACGCCTTCTTCAACGGAGAAGCCTTGATTATCTTCCGGCTTGAACCATTCGCCTTCCAGCAGGATATTCGCTTCAGGAAATGCTTCAACCGATGACAGGTTGAATTCACGCTGGAGTAGTCGACGTGCCCGAGGTGACTCGAAGTCATCGATGACCACAGGCTTATCATTCATCGCCACTAATCGCCCGCGAATCATGGGGTAGAGGTCAGGATCGATTTTGTTTTCGTTGAGGTAAGCTCTGAGTTTGCTGACCTCATCGGGTTGGATATTGATCAGGAAGTTATTGGGTGCATCGTCCGGAATGCTGTTTTGCCAGCGATCCAGCAGGTCACCCCGTAGGGCAGTCAGTAGTAATAAGCTAAATAGACCTATTCCAAACACTACCACCAAAAGCACCAAACGATTGCCAGCACTACTCAGGGCGCGTGCGGAGTATTTGCGATTACGGCTGAGCTTTTTCAGTTGTGACAGGAGGAGTGTTGAAACGGCCCAAAACACCAAGATGGCACCGAGTGTTCCCAGAAATAGGAAGGCACTGAGTTTTAGGTCTTGGGTTTGCATCCACATCAGCGCAAAAATTCCCGACATAATGGTCAGGAGTAATAGCTTCCAGCGATTGCTGCGTGGTTGCGGTTGGTTCTGGAAAATCTGCACGGGCGCGGTATTCACCAGCTGTAGTAGTTGAGGTGAAGAGAAGCTGAAAACCATAATCCATGCGGTTAACAGACCAGTGATTAGAGGTACTAAACTTGGTGCAGGTAAGTCAGTGCCGATGACGTCGCGCAGCATGTAGGCAATACCGTTTTGGATGAAGTATCCTAATATCGCCCCCAGAATCGCTGCAGCGGTTGATGTCAAAAGTAATTGGCTAAGGTAGCGAACCAGAATGCGCCTGCGCGACGCCCCCATGGTTTTTAGTACTGCAACCGAGTGTGTCTCGTGACGGCTAAAGCTGTAGCTGGTTAGTGCAATGGCTGCGCCTGCTAAAATCACACTTAGTAGGGCAGCGGTGTTTAAGAAACGCTGTGCCCGTTGTAGCGCAGTGCCGACAGACGGTAAGCCATCATCCAGTGTTTCTAAGCGTTCTCCGGTTTTTAATTGAGGCTTTAACCAATCAGTCATGTTTTTTACTTGAGCATCAGTTCCGGAGAACAGGTAGCTAAAGCGCGCACGACTTCCCGGTGTCAGCAGCCCAGTTGCCGGAAGGTCGGCTAATGGCATCAACACTTCAGGGGAGAACTGAAAAACATTAGCCCCTTGATTGGGTGATTTTACCAGTACTTTGTTGAGGTTAAACAAGCTACGCCCAATGCGGACTTCGGTATTCGGTGGGATTTCCAAACTGCTGAATAAAGTGGGTGCAGCCCAGACCTGACCTGACTTTAAATTGCTAAGGCTGTCGACTTCGCTGCGCCCGTCTAGCAGTGAGCTGGTCTCAACATTGCCTCGTAAAGGGAAAGTGTCGCTTACCGCTTTAACGTCTGATAGTTGCAGGCTGTCGCCGACGGATACCACGCTGCGAAAGCTAATGATTTCAGCTTGTTGCAGGCCAAGTTGTTTAGCCTGTGAAAGGTAGTCTTCACTTAAGGGGCGTGATGAACGCACGATTAGATCTGCACCGAGTAATTTGGTGGCTTGCTGCGTCATTGAACGTTCGGTGCGGTCAGTAAAGAAATTGACCGACGTTACCGCTGTGACTGAAACTAATAGCGCCAGAAACAGCAATCGCATTTCATCAATACGCCAAGCCTGCCGCCAGATTTTTAACAAATTCATGCCTCAGTCACCAGTTGCCCGTCAACGATACGGTAATGAATCTGGCATTGATCTGCCAAAGCATCATCATGCGTTACCAGTACCAAGGTGCTGTTGTTGTCTTTTTGCAACTTAAACAGCAGTTGCTCGATATCTGTACTGGTTGCCTGATCCAGATTACCCGTTGGCTCATCAGCAAATAGCACTTTGGGCTTATTCACAAACGCTCGCGCTAGTGCGACGCGTTGTTGTTCCCCACCGGATAATTGTGTTGGCAAGTGTGTGGCACGATTGCTCAGTCCGACTTGTTCCAATGCTTCCAGTGCGGCTTTGTGCGGATCACTCACGGATTGCTCCAGCTCTAAGGGAAGAAGAATATTTTCCAAGGCGCTGAGGTTGTTCATCAGATGGAATGATTGGAATACGAACCCCACCTGACCGAGGCGCAGAGCAGCACGTTGGTCTTCATCTAAGTCGACCATCGATTGTCCCAGTAGCTTCACATCACCGGTGCTGGCAGTATCTAAACCGGCTAACAAGCCGAGCAGGGTGGTCTTACCAGAGCCTGATGCACCAGTTATCGCGACGGAGCTGCCTTGTGGAATCTGTAGCGTGATATCATGAAGGATTGATAATGATTGATTGTTTTTAAGTTGGATCTTTTTACCAAGCGCCGTTGTCTCAAGGGCGTAATTAATCGTGTTATCTACCATCGGATTAGGACTTTTTATGAGAATAATGCAAGCAGTATACGCTTACCTTTCTATCGTTGCAGTGGCTCTATTATTAAATTCTGGTGAGGTTTACGCAGAGCAAACTAAAGTGGAATCAGGAGCTGAAAAACCAACCGTATTGGTGTGGGGTGATAGCCTCAGTGCAGCCTACGGGATTCCTGTCGAGAAGGGCTGGGTAAGCTTATTACAGGCTAAATATAAGGATCAGGTTGATGTGGTTAATGGCAGCATTAGCGGGGAAACCACGCAGGGTGGATTGAGTCGCTTACCTGATGCGCTTGAACTGCATAAGCCCCGGTTATTAGTGTTGGAATTGGGTGCTAACGACGGTCTGCGAGGGCTAAAGCCTGATGTAATGAAAGAAAATTTGCAGGCTATGATTGATCTGGCTAAGGAGGCGTCGGCTCAGGTTGCCTTGATTGGAATCCGGATTCCGTTGAACTATGGCTTTGTTTATACACAGAAGTTTGAGCAGGTGTATGTGGATATCGCTGAAGCGAATGATTTGCCATTCTTGCCGTTTTTATTGGAAGGCGTCGCTTTGGATTTTGATTTGATGCAGGCGGATGGTTTGCATCCAACGGCAGAGGCACAGCCAAAGGTGTTTGAGCATGTTTTAACTGTACTGGAGCCGGTAATGGCAGACTTGGTCGACGAAGAGTCAGAGAAAGAAGAAGCAGTTACGCTTGTTCCGGCAGGCGCTGCTGCAGAAGGTTAGTCAGCTGATCAGCGATCTCATTGAGTGTTTTGTTAATACCGAGGTCGCTGCATTGAACGATTTCCAGTCCCTTATAGCCGCAAGGGTTAATGCGGTTAAATGGGCTGAGGTCCATATCGATATTCAAACTTAAGCCGTGTGTGGTGCAGCCGCGCGACACACGTAGGCCCAGAGCCGCAATTTTCTTGCCGTCTACATAAACACCGGGTGCGTCTGGGTCACTATTTGCTTTGATATCATAGTCTGCCAGCAGATCGACGATGGTGTCTTCGATAAAGGTGACCAGCTTACGGATGCCTAATTTACGTCGGTGTAGGTTTAGCAGCAGGTAAATGACTAGCTGACCGGGGCCGTGATAGGTGACTTGGCCTCCCCGGTCAATATTCACCACAGGGATATTACCGGCATTCAGAATATGTTCCGGCTTTCCGTTGGTACCCAAGGTAAACACAGGGGGATGTTCAAGCACCCAAATTTCATCAGGTGTTTCGGCTTCACGGCTGCGGGTGAACTCCTGCATGGCTTGCCACGTGGTTTCGTAGTCACTTAAGCCAAGCTGCCGAACAATAATTTGACTGTTTATAGCGCCCACAAAACATGTTCGTTATCAAAAAGATCCTGATAGATCTTGTCCAAATGCGGCTTGCTTTCTGCATAGACAGTCACGCTCAGACTCGTATAAGTTCCGTTCTTACTTTCACGCGCAACAATGCGGGTGACGTCAAATTTCGGGTCATGACGGTGACCAATTTCAACCACGTTTTGATGAAAGTCGGAATCAGTTTTTCCCATTGCTTTGATCATAAAATCGCATGGGAAATCGATTAATGATTCTTGTTCTTCGCTCATATATTACTCCACAAATAACTTTTTGATACTGTCAGTAATATTGGTCCAGGTACCACCAGTATCAACACTGTCCATGGCAACCAGTGGTTTTTGTAGCACAACACGATCCACATCTTTAATAATCGCCATACCGACAACGTCTCCACGCTTCACCGGTGCATCGATGGATTTATTAATTTCCATTAAGCCTTTGAGTTGGGCGTAGTGTCCTTTGGGGATTGTAACGTAGAAATCTTCAAGTATACCGGTAGGGACTGTCGGTGAATTTCCTTTCCACACTCGTGCCTCGGTCAGCACAGAGTTTTTATCGTAGAGTTTATGTGTTTCGTAGAAGCGGAAACCGTATTCCAGTAGTTGTTGACTGTAGTTGCTGCGCTTTTTGTCAGACTCGGTGCCCAGTACCACAGAAATCAGGCGCATGGTGCCGCGTTGTGCCGAAGCGAGCAGGCAATAGCCAGCACTCTCTGTATGACCGGTTTTAACCCCATCGACAGTCTCGTCGTGCCATAACAATTTATTGCGATTGTACTGTTTGATTCCGTTGTAGCTGTATTCTTTCTCAGCGTACAGCTTGTAGTGTTCAGGGTACTCGGTGATGACTGCGCGGGTTAGGGTGACGATATCACGTGCGCTCATGTAATGACGAGGGTTTGGCCAACCAGTCACATTGACAAAATTAGTATTGGTCATGCCTAGACGTACAGCTTCTTCATTCATCTTTCGAACAAAGTTTTCTTCGCTACCTGAGGTGTGCTCTGCGAGTGCAATGGCTGAATCATTGCCAGACTGAACAATCAGGCCGCTAATCATTCTTTCCAGGGGGACTTTTTTACCCGCCTCAAGGAACATGCGGGAGCCTTCCATTTTCCAGGCTTTTTCACTGACCAGCACGCGATCTTCGATACTGATGTTGCCTTTTTCCAGCTCTTGGTACAGCACATAAGCTGTCATCAGTTTGGTAATACTGGCAGGTTCTATTCGTTTATCCGGGTCTTTCGCTGCGAGCTCGGTGCCACTTAAAAAGTCGACAAGTAAATACTGTGCAGCGTCAAGCTTGGGTAGCTCCGGCACATTACTGGCGGCATGAGACGTGGGTAGCAGGCCTAAGAATAGGCAAAAAATTAACGGAATTATTCGGACAAACATACTTGTTTAGGGCCTCGACGATCGGGTTAAGGTTAGCTCCTGCTATATTTTTTACGCAGATGTTTTTAATTATAAACTGCGTGTCCAAACCTTACAGCCTATGAACCCTTATTTCCAGCGTTTTCGAGGTCTATAAGGCCTGTGCGCAGTGACTATTTTTGCATCATGCTCACAGGCCGCCCAGCTGTCAAATTAACTTTCGACAACCTTAAATTGTGACAGGCCATCGCTGACCAGACTGTCTTTTACTTTGTCGATCTGCTCTTGTCGTTTAAATGGGCCAAGGCGAACCATGTGTAGGCTCTTGCCTGTTTTAGTGGCACGAGATTCCATGGTTGCGTTTGGTAGGCCGATTGATGAGAGTCTGACAAACATATCCATCGCCTGCTCAGAGTCAGGGTAGGTACCGACAACCACATAATAGTTTTTGTTACTGCTTAATGCTTGTTGCTGCTGTTGTCGTTGTTGGGTTGCTTGTTGGATTTGCTGAGTTCGCTGAACGTCGGCAGGGAGTGCCAGACTAGGCGGAACCACTAAATCAGCGGTTTCACCGTCAGAGTAAGAGTCATCACTTTGGCTACCCAGTTTCGTGACACTTTGGATGGACTGACTGACTTGACTAAGTGGGTTGATATCTGCGATTTGGCTACAACCAGTAAGTACACCAACTGCCAGACACAGTGTGAGAGTGTTTCGAATTATCATTATTATTTTCCCCTGATCTCAGGATTTATTATTATCATTATGACGCCAAGCCCAGGCGACTACTTTTTATACTAGCATAAGTCTATTAGAGGTTTCGAGCTTCTGGATTATCGGGGTTTTGGTCTTATGAATCGTCATAGCCTATTTTACGCTTCTTTAGCCCCATTAATAAGCCAAATGCGGCCATTAATGTAACCATCGATGTACCACCGTAACTGATGAGCGGTAGGGGAACGCCGACAACCGGAAGTATGCCACTCACCATTCCCGTGTTAACGAGTAGGTAGATGAATAAGGTCATACTTAGACTGCCACCCAGTAAGCGAGAGAAGGTGTCTCCGCCACAGCTTGCAAGATAGAGTCCTCGCCAAATAATAAAGATGTAGATGCCAAGGAGTATCAGGTTACCCAGTAATCCAAACTCTTCACCAAAAATAGCAAAGATAAAGTCAGTATGGCGCTCCGGAAGAAAGTCTAAACGAGATTGGTCCCCATTAAGCCAACCTTTGCCGTAGACACCACCTGTGCCAATAGCAATGGTTGATTGTGTGATCTGGTAGCCTGTACCTAGCTTGTCACTGCCAGGGTCTAGTAATGTCATGACGCGCTGACGTTGGTAATCTTCCATCCCAAAAAAGAACAGTAGCGGGGCCGCAGCAGCGAGTGCAATAAATATGGTGATTAACCATTTCCATGCGATTCCTGCAAAGTAGATCACAAAGAAGCCCGCACTACCCACCAGTAGAGCGGTTCCTAAATCAGGTTGCTTGGCAATCAGTAGCATCGGCACCAGCACCAGACAGGCCGCAATTAGGTTGTGCCTGAATTTAGTGGGCAGTGTTTTGTTGGAGAAATAACTGGCTACCATCATCGGCACAGCTAGTTTCATCACTTCAGAGGGCTGAAAGCGGAACGCACCGATTTCTAACCAGCGTTGCGCACCACCTCCCATTGAGCCTTGAAAAATAACCAGGATTAGCAGGATGATTCCACCGCAATATACCCAGAGCGACCACTGACTCAGAATATGACTGGGAAATTGAGCTGCGATCAGCATGACAATTGAGGCAATGGCCAGATGGATGAAGTGTCGCTCCATCATCGCCGCATTTTCACCGCTTGCACTGTGCAGCGTGATGCCCCCGAGTGTCAGCAATATAACTAGTGCAATTAGTAGCACCAAGTCTATTTTTGAGACAATCGCCCAAGCGGGTCTTAATATGCCGAGTGAATTGTCCATAGTTATGTGCGCTCCTGTTTAGGCATTATTATTTTTCTTATTTGGTTTTTGCCCAACCTTCTTTTCGTCGGTGTCATCTTCTTTGTTTGCTTCGATTGGCTCTTCTTTAGGAAGTAAATAAGCATCCAGCAACTTTCTGGCAAGCGGGGCTGCAACGGCACTACCACCACCGCCATTTTCAACAATCACTGAAATGGCAATGGTTGGATTTTCCAGCGGTGCAAACGCTACAAACAGAGAGTGATCATGCAAGCGTTTAGCTAATTTAGACGCGTTGTAAGTTTTGTTTTGTGCAATACCAAATACTTGCGCCGTACCTGTTTTTCCGGCAAAACGATATTTTGCTCCCTCGCCCGAGCGTCGTGCGGTTCCCATTGGTCCATGCACGGTATTAACCATGCCTTGGATAACGGCATCCCAATGCGCTTTGTCTGCGATGACGCTGGGAAGTGGCTGTGGGTTTACCTCTTTCTCCGGTAGATTTCTGGAGATTCTTATCGCCTTCAATACATGTGGCATCATACGTTTGCCACGCATGGCAATGATCGCAGTGGAATGCGCCAGCTGAAGGGGAGAGGCTGTCCAGTAGCCTTGGCCAATACCAATATTTACAGTATCGCCCGGATACCAGCTGGTTTTATGACGCCGCTCTTTCCACGCAGGCGTCGGCATGAGTCCGGAGCGTTCATGAGGCAGGTCAATTCCTGTTTTACTGCCGAATCCAAATTGATTCATCGCTTTAGAGTATTTCTCTACGCCCATCCGATAAGCCAGATCATAAAAATAGACATCACAGGATTGATAAATGGCGCGGTTAAGCGAGATGTGGCCATGACCGGTTTTCTTCCAGCAACGGTAGCGATGCTTTGTGCCCGGAATTTGGAAAAAACCACGTCCAAACACAGACCGTTTTTGGGTCACGACGTCTTCGTTTAATCCAACAAGAGCAGCTGCGGGTTTAATGGTTGAGCCAGGTGGATAAGCGCCCTGAAGTGCACGGTTGAATAGTGGACGGTCGGGATTGTCCCGCAGGGCGTTATAGTTTTTATAAGAGATGCCGTTTACGAATAGGTTGGAGTCAAACATTGGTACGCTGACCATTGCCAGCACCTCACCGTTACGTGGGTCCATTGCGACGATTGCACCACGTTGACCTTGTAACAGATTCTCAGCCTTTGTCTGAAGTTCTAAATCGATACTTAGGAATAGATCTTCGCCCGAGATTGGTGATTCTTCTGCTAAGGTGCGTTGAGGCTCACTGTGTGCATCCATCTCGACTTTCTTAAAGCCTGCCTTGCCATGAAGTCGGGATTCGTAAAACCTCTCGATGCCGGTTTTGCCCACGTGGGTGGAGCCCTTGTATTCATTTTTGCCCAAACGCTCCAGATCACGGGTATCAATGCGTCCGACATAACCTATTACATGCGAGGCTACCGAACCAAAGGGGTAAACGCGTTCTGTCCTGATATTGACAGCAAAGCCGGGAAATCTGAATCGGTTCACCGAGAAGATGGCAATCTCTTCTTCTGTTAATGCAGAGCGCAGTATGACTGGTTGGAAGCGTGAGTTGAGACGGAGTTGTTGCTTGAATTTATTGATGTCTTTTGGCGTGATCGAGATCATTTCCTGCAGTGTGGCAATGTCCTCGTCCATGTTCTTTGCTTTGTCGCGCGTAACTTCTAGTACATATTCAATTTTGTTGTCCGCTAAGACGATACCGTTTCTGTCGTATATCTGGCCACGAACCGGCGGTGTTGGAATGCGTTTTTGATAGTTTTCCTGAGATAACTCAGTCAGGTGCTCATGGTTAGTAATCTGAAGATAAAACAGTCGAACACCGATGACAGAGAGTAATAGTGCAACAACTAAGGCAGCAACGATAGCCCGTGAACGAAACAGTAAGTGTTCCTGTTTTTCATCTTTTAGAATTTTTTTTTCAGACATTGCGATGCGGTATTTTTAGGATTCAGATACAAAAACGGACTGTACTAAATTAGCACAGTCCGTTTAGGATTGTTATTACTATTAGGCAATGCCTAACAGTACAACTTATGTCTTACTTGTTATAAGCGTCAACACTTTCCTGAATGGCTTTACGCGCTTCAGCCGCGTCAGCCCAATCGTCAATCTTCACCCATTTTCCTTTCTCTAGCTGCTTGTAGTGCTCGAAGAAGTGTTCGATTTGCTCAAGCAAAAGCTTTGGAAGGTCTGTGTAGTTTTCAACATCGTTATACTCGGTCGAAAGCTTACCAGCAGGAACTGCAACGATTTTTACATCACCGCCACCTTCATCAGACATGTTTAATACGCCAACAGGACGAGCTGGGATTACACAGCCGTGAACCAATGGCTCTGGTGTAACAACAAGTACGTCAATAGGATCGCCATCATCAGCAAGTGTGTGAGGAACGAAACCGTAGTTTGCAGGGTAAAACATTGGAGCAGTCATAAAACGGTCGACCATTAGTGCGCCGCTGTCTTTGTCTACTTCGTATTTTACTGGTGAAGCATTAGCAGGGATCTCGATAATAACATTTACGTTATTAGGGACGTCCTTGCCTACTGATAAATTATCAATATTCATTGTGTAATCCTAGAAGGGTTGTTACAAATTTTTGGGGCATTATAGCGGTAGAGCATGATAAATCCTATGCTTATTCAGGGAATGATGCATGATTTTGGGGCGAAATGAGAAAACTAATAATCTTTATTATAAGCTTGATTGCATTAAATCCGGACGATACTAAAACTTATTACGATTTGATTTGTTTTTATGTGACAAGGCCAGCTGTAGGCGATATCATCGCGCTGAGTATTCTGGGTTGTTATGTAGCTGCTGGATACTGATTGATTAATTTTAAAAAGAGTTATATCTAAAAATGAGTTCCTTACGCGATCAGTTGCTCAAGGCTGGTCTGGTCACAGAAGAGCAAGTTAAAAAAGCTGAGACTAAACCAAAGCCATCGGGTAAACCGAGAAAAAATAATAAAAACAAATCAAAACCTCAAACTGGTCAGACGCAATCAGCAGCTAAAGCAAAGAAACGAGAGTTGACCGATTTAGAGCGCTTTTATAAAGAGCGTGATAGCACTGAGAAGGCAGAGAAAGAAGAGCAGGATCGGCAGCGTAAAGAGGCCGCCAGAGTCCGTAAGCAAAATCGTGCAAAGATTGGCGCACTAATCCGCAATAATATGCAAAATGATGAAGCGGCTGAGTTGCGTTATAACTTTGTAGTAGGGAGTTCGGTGAAATACTTATTCGTGACCGAGGCCCAACAGGAACTACTTTCAGCGGGCAAACTTGCCATTGCTTTTCTGGGGGAAAAGCGTTGTCTGATTGCGCCTGAAGTAGCTGACCAGATTCTTGAGATAGAACCATCAAGAATTATCATTCGCTTTGAACCGGATTCTGAGTAGTCCCAACTAAGCGTCGTTCGTAAAAAACCCAAGGACTTGTTAGATGTTTTCGTTCCATTCCGGGGTGAGGCCATTGCTCGTTCCACCAATTATATAAATAAAGGAAATAACTAGAAATGGGAATGATCTCAGAGTTTAAAGAATTCGCAATGAAAGGTAATCTAATCGATATGGCGGCCGGTATTATTATCGGTGCGGCAATTGGTAAGGTTGTGTCATCACTGGTAGCAGATGTCATCATGCCGCCAATTGGTGTACTGATGGGCGGAGTCGACTTTACAGATCTGGCTTACACGATTCAGGAGGCAGCAGGTGATGTTCCGGCTGTTGTCATTAAGTATGGTGCATTTGCACAAACACTCATTGATTTCCTAATCGTTGCGTTTGCTATTTTCATCATCATCAAAATTATGAATAAAGCACAGCGTAAGAAAGAAGAAGAGCCTGAAGAAACTGGTCCATCTCAGGAAGAGCTTTTGATAGAGATTCGTGACTTGCTGAAAAAGTAAATAAAAAGGCACGGGCTTCACTGTGAAGTCCGTTCTCATTATTTCTCAGTGTATGTAATGAGGCCTGAGACTCAAGTCTGATTCAATAATGCACTAAAAAAAGCTGGGTTACGTAGCTGTACTTTATCCAGATTTGTTCGTTGGCTTTTAAATACACTGCGTAAATTGTCTAAAGCAATATCAAAGTCATCATTAATAATGACATGGTCATAGTCCACAAAGTGAGTGACGTCCTCTTTTGCCTGTGCCACACGACGACTAATGACCTCATCACTATCCTGATTTCGTTTCTGTAGTCGTTTCTCCAGTTCTTCTACCGAAGGGGGAAGGATAAAAATACTACGCACTGATGGTTCAAGCTGACGAATCTGTTGTGCGCCTTGCCAATCGATTTCTAAGATAACATCAACACCTGCTTCTAACCGCTGATAAATGCTGGCTCGGGATGTTCCATAATAATTGCCGAAGACATTGGCGTGCTCAAGAAACAGGCCATCTGTAATGCCAAGCTCGAACTCATCTGCCGTAACAAAATGATAGTGTTTGCCGTCCACTTCGCCTTCACGCATGTCGCGTGTGGTATGTGAAACAGAGACTTCCAGGCCTTCTACACTAGTAAGTAGTTCAGTAATTAAGCTTGTTTTACCTGCCCCTGAAGGTGCAGAGATAATATATAGGGTTCCGATAGCCATAGGAGTTCCGGTCGATTAATCAGTATGGCGCAGAAGTATAGCGCGATGTTAGGTAAAAAACTTATCGTCTGGATTAATTTGCCCGCAGTTATTTACTTAAACGGTTTCGCTTCGCCATTCGCCATTTTTAAGCCCGTCAAATGTCCATGAACCAATACGGTAGCGAATTAATCGCAACGTAGGCATGCCTACCGCGGCAGTCATGCGACGTACTTGTCGGTTTTTTCCTTCGCGAATGGTGAGTTCAATCCAGTGATCGGGCACTGTCTTTCTGACTCTCACTGGCGGCGTGCGATCCCAAAGCTCGGGGACAGGTTCTAACAAGCGTGCTTTTGCAGGCTTGGTTAAGCCATCTTTGAGTAACACGCCATCACGCAACTGCTGTAATGCTTGTTCATTGGGTTCGCCTTCCACTTGTACCCAGTAGCATTTAGACATTTTCTTGGCTGGGTTAGCGATTCGGTGCTGTAGCTTACCGTCATCGGTCAGCAGTATTAACCCCTCACTGTCTTTATCAAGGCGGCCGGCCGGATAGCAGCCAGGTGACTGAATATAATCCGCCAGTGTCTTGATGCCTGGTTCTGCAGTGAATTGCGATAACACACCGTAGGGTTTATTAAATAGAATCAGCTTGGACATAGTTACAATGAGGTTTTCAGAATGGCATCATTTAAAAAATCATATTCAGGATAGGTGTTAACAACTTTGGTTTTTGCTTTTTTCGCTTGATCACGAGTTGGGAAAGGGCCAACCTGAACCTGATAATAAGTTTGATTAGCTTGTTTGGGGTTGTTTACAAATACAAATGCCGGATAGCCCTGAAGTTGTAATGTGTTTTTCATCCCTTCAGCTTTGGTCGCATTAGTACTGGAAAAGAACTGAATGAAGTGTGTTTGCGTTGGTTTTGAGGGGGTATAAGGAGAGCTGCCAGGTTTGAGCGGTGCGCGGTAGGCTTGGAGTGCACTGGTCGCGACAATAAGTGAAAGTATTACGAGCGTTTTACTGTAGTTCATAGGGGTGTACCTCGTCTTGGCACTGTTTTAAGTGCTTGCTGTTGGGCTTCTTTGGCCCACTCTTTTTAAATAGTATTTGAAATACCAAAAAAGGCCGGACAATATTAGGTATATGCCCGGCCCTAAATCAGGCGCATCAGTTTTCTACTCAAGTTGACCTAGTTTGAACATCAGCGCCAATCCCCGAGATTACATCTCGAGGGTGATAATAGTCTCATGTTAAGCTTACAGTAAGTTAGGTATGTATTTTACTAGTAATATGGACAGAAATATTTTACGAATTAGATGCTTATGCTTATAAAACACACATGTCAGGTTTGTACAATTGCAAAGCCGTGAAGTAGTATGTCGCTCATAAACTTAGGGCTTGAGAGATATTAAAGATTTTGTTCCATGTTTGGCCGGTTTTCTATCTACCAATGCTTCGTAACGGACAGCGATAGCTGAATACATATTAATGACATTAAGCAGTTACGAACTAACAAAAGAGATTGACTATTTATTTGCTTCTCACTTTTTTTGTAATAAGCCTCAGATGAGGCGATTGTTGTCATATTTGGTTCGTCACTGTGAGGATGATAGTGAAGTGGCGTTCGATCAAAGAGCGATTGCCATAGAGTGTCTGGGGAGGAGTGATGACTTTGACCCTGCCGAAAATCCTGTTGTCAGAATTGAGATAGGACGTCTGCGTCGTATCTTAAATCGATTCTATGAAGAGGAGGTTTCACGAAGCATCCGTATTAGCATCCCCCTTGGTCAATATCGCCCGGTCATCGAAGAACAATTTATAGATTCAGATCGGGGCTACTTACCCGAGCTTGCGGCAAACGATGCAAAGCCAGAGTGTTTATCACTTTTAGTACAGTTTGCTACGCAGGGTGAGGAAAGTGCAGCACTTTATTTGCTTCGTCACCAAATGAGAATTGGTCTGACGATAGATATCGGTAAAATACATGGTGTAAGACTACTGGTCGCATTGCCTAATGAGGAAGGTAAGGTAGGAGATTCAATTGACTTTGTAATGCGTGTTGTTGTGTCGGCGACAGGCAATGGTTTTCAGGTTAGCTCCAGTATTTTGCAAGGGGATGCAGAGCAGGTACTGTTTGAGCATAGTGAAGCCTTGGCCGTTGATTATGATCATCAGGTAATCGGCCGGCTCTTACATCATTGGGTATCTGATTACTTTGATCCGCAAGTCGGTCAGCTCTGGTCGTTATGGCTTGAGTTAAGACGGGGGAGTGATTCAGGGGAAAATATCCCGCTGCATGCTATGTTTCAATATCACCAGTTTCAGGCTCAGGCTAATAAGCAAAACTTTGAAAAGGCGATGTTCACAGTGGCTGATGCCGTTAAAAGACATCCTGGTGACCGACTTCTGGGCTTTGCTTTAGCGGACCTTTACTACAGAGAAATGATTCATGGTTTTGACGTTTCTCAGGAGCCACTAAGAGATGGTATTCGCCATGTGCGAGAAGCGCTTCGCTTCGATCCCGGGAATGCAAGTTTGCACACTTTACTGGCCTCTATGACATTCTTTTCTAAAGAGTACGATATCGCCAGAATGGAGCTTGAAGCGATTAAGGACTGTGATGATACTGGTTACTCGTTTTCATTTCAGCGGGCAGTGCTCCAATGTCTGATGGGGGAGTGGCAGGCTGGCATTAAGCGCATCGCTTTGATTGTTGATCAGTTTGGGCGATTTCCGGCGATTTACCCTGCGCTGGAATACATTTACGTTTTATTGGTAAATGATCAGTCTGCAATTGATAGATGCAGGGAAAAGGTTCGGCAACATCATTGTGAATCAGTTGTTCATCAATGCCTTCATTTTATGGAGTTCTCACGCTTTAAATCAGATATTGCTATGGTAGCCGTTGATAAAGAGGCTTTCTCAGCGCGTGTCAGACAGCACCTGGAGCAGTGATGGAGCTTGATGAACAGGTAGCCACTACCGAAGCCCTGATTCTGAGCAGTCACTTGTTTCGGTCAAAGCCCCAAATGCAGCGGTTACTGAAGTATTTGGTTAAGCATACTTATCTCAATGACAGTGCTGGCCTGCAGCAGCGATCTATTGCTGTTAATTGCTTGGGTCGCGATGAGTCATTTGATTCTAGCAAGGACCCCATTGTTCGCATCGAAGCCGCACGTTTACGCAAGTTGCTAGATAGTTTCTATGAGCAAGATAACTTCATTCCACCTCCATATCGAATTAGTTTGCCCAAAGGCTCATATCAGCTGAGCTTTTCCCGTAGCTTGGAAAACAAGCTTAGCAAAGGGTTGGGGCTGTTACTGGTTTGTCAGAGTCCTCTTATCGCAACCGAGAAGGCGATGCAGTTAATGCTGCGTGTCAGGCGTGATTTGTCGATTAAGCTAGCCGACTTCAGGCACATGGATCTGACGGTGGATTTTTCGGCGGAGGGACAAGTGGCCGAACGAGGTGCAATTCATTTTTTGGCAGAGGAGCAGCATGACTATGTATTACGGATTGAGGTGGTTGAAAACTCTAGAGATGGCGTTTATTTACTAAGTAGCGTGGCTATTCACCGTGTCACTCAGGAGATTCTCTGGAGTCAGTCCTCTGTGTTACCGGAGTCTTACCAAGTCACTGATCTGGAGTTGTTTTATAAGCGCTTGATAAGTCCGTTGATCGCAGATGCTTATGGGTTGTTGGGTAAACATTGGTCGCAATCGTACCTAAAGAAAGGTGTTGAGTTTATACCGGATCATCAGGCTGCCTATGTTTACTATATCTCGATATGCAATGAACCAACTTTAGATGGGGCACGTCAGTATCTTGATTTCCTGGAAGGTAGGTTGGAGCGTTTCCCTGCAGATTATGTGGCTAAAGCGGGTTATATCTCACTAGGGTTCTTCGATTTTTTCCTCAACTATAATCTAATTCAGGACACTTACGAAATACGCCTCCGGCATTGTTATGAGTTAGCAAAGTATTACCCGAATGATGCTGGAGTCGCGTTGTTAACAGGGTTTTGCTATTTTCTTCTGGATGACTATGTTCAGGCGAAGCGTTATCTGGATACGGCTAAAAAATTAAACAGAGAAAATACGCTGTGGGATTTCATTGGAGGAAGTGTGCTGTACTTCATGGGAGAGACAGAGCAGGGTATCAAGCAAATCCGACAGTTGAGAAAGTATAACCCTTCACCGCCGGGTTATTATTTTATACCCGAATTTTTTTATTATCTGGAAAGAGGCGATACTGAAAATGCCTTTATCAAAGGGTCTCGGGTGTCGGTCGCAGACAGTCTGGAACACCTAATCAAAACGCTGACCTATTTTGAAGTCGGTGCTAAGTCTCAAGCACTGGATGAATTGAAGCGATTAGATCAAGTGGTTGATGAGACAGGAAGTTGGCCGGAGTGTAAGGTACTTGCTAACTTTCCTGAACTTGTCACTAAAATTAATCGAACACTCAAGCACCTGAGAAGACTGGAAATCAACTCAGGTACCGGTGCTTAATATTGTCTAGATTACAAACGGATGGCGATATGTATTACACCGCACTGTCCAGCCGCGCAGCCAACGAGCTTCATTTCGCTTAGGATCTGAGTTTCTGACTCGACGAGTGAGTACATCGATGGCAGAGTCGGCAAAGTTATTCAACGCCATCTGCCCCGGTTGGCTTGGTCTCATGTTTTCAAGAACCTGCAGTAAGCCCCAGTTTTGACCACGGTAGCCACCCTTACGATTTAAGCCTTCACCTTTAAAGTTTACATAATCGATTAAGGCGTACCAGCCACCGCGTGTGTTCGCCACAGCATTCAGGTTTTGAGCAACATGTGCCTGCAGATGTCTTGGGGTTGCTTTGACTAAACGAGGCATTGCTCGTTTTGCCCGATCGAAGATATAGCTAGCTTGTATATATCGGGTTTGGTACAGCAGGTTTTGGAGCTCTTGAACCTGAGCGCTTCGCTTGGCCCGGTTTAACTCACCTTTAGTTCTCCAGGGTGCGCCAGTATAACGAGCTTTTTGCACCCAGACAGGCAGCCTCACGCCATTAGATTGTAGGTGGTCGAGTAACCCCGGGAAGGTATTACCATAACGATTTCGGCGTCCTGCCGGGTACCAAGTGAAATGACCAATACCCATAGATGCGAAGTTCTCACCCACGTTCCAGTGCACTAGTTTGTCTATATCACCTCCACTTTCATTTCTGAAAATCTTATCACCAATCGCTCTGATCTCACTATCAGAAAGACTGGCAATACCACTACCTTGAGTTGGTTGGCGAGGTTGCTGCATCATCTGGCGGTTTTGTTGCAGCATGGCGTACTGTTGAGCCATTTGCTGTTGCTGTTGGGCTTTTTGCTGTGCCGCGAGCTGCGCTTGCATCTGACGTTGTTGCGCGATTCTTTGTTGCTGGGCTTTTTGCTGTGCAATCTGTCGTTGTGCTGCCAGTTGATTTGCTTTGTCGCGGGCTTGTTGCTGTTGCCAAACATTGCGCGCATGAGCCTGTGCTGCTTGAGTAGCGCGCTCATTAGCTTGCTGTTGAGCTAGTTGTCTTTGTTGGTTCTGCCAATTACGGTTATAGGCTAGTCTTTTTTGTTCTTGCTGTGCCTGAAGCGCCTTTTGTTTTGCAGCCCATTGTTGTTGGTAGTAATTCTGTTGTTGAGTACGTGAATTATTTTGAACAGCTTTGCTGGAGGCTACATTTTGAGGTGTTGTGTAGTTCGAATTGCTCTGTACTTTTGCAGCAGTATTGACCTTCATTGATGATGCTTTGCGTGAGTTATTGCTGCACGCAGTCAGTCCAAAAATTACAATAAGTGAGACGCTAATCAGGGCGGTATTATTCATGTGATATTGCCGTTTTGTTGTTATTGTTATTAGCGCTGATAAACTTTCTGAAACCCTAAGCCCCGGACTTTTCTCCCCGTTTGAATCGCCACAACCGCTCCGTTAACAAAATAAATGTCAGGAGGGCGTAAATGAGCGGTTCTGTAGTGTCAGCTTTTACCAGCCACCAAAAGTGTACCACGCCGAATATGACTGCAGGATAAACGAGCATGTGAAGCACTTTCCAGCGCCTTCCCAGTTGTCTCATTTTGTTGCGGGTAGACGTGATGGCAAGCGGGATAAGAAACAAAAACGCAGTCATACCAAACAAGATAAACGGGCGATCCCAGACGTCTGAATAAACACTGGATAGGTTAAATCCTTGTTCAAACCACAGATAACACAGTAGGTGTAGTGAGGCATAATAAAACGTAAACAGCCCCATCATCCGTCGCAGCTGAACCAGTTGAATCCAGTTTAAGAGTCGCCTTAGTGGGGATAGCAGTAGTGTTAACAGTAATATTCTGAGTGCCCAATCCCCGAGAGTATGAAGAATATATTCAATTGGGTTTGCCCCTAGGGTGTTTAACCATAGACCTGCGATTAGCCATATCGTAGGAGCAAGCAGTAATAGAAACAGTATTGGCTTGAGGATGTTATTAAAAGTGGTCGCCTTAAGCTGCATTATAATAAGCTCAGAAGTATCGTTTCAGGTCCATGCCAGCGTATAGCTCAGCGACTTCCTCAGCATAACCGTTAAACATCAAGGTGTCTCGTTTCATAAACTCACCAATCCGGCGCTCTTTACTTTGGCTCCAGCGGGGGTGGGGTACTTCGGGGTTTACATTGGAGTAAAAGCCATATTCTTCCGGACTAAATTGTTGCCAGGAATTGAACGGTTGGGTCTCGGTAAAGCTAATGCGCGCGATGCTTTTGATGCTTTTGAAGCCGTACTTCCAGGGAATCACTAAGCGAAGTGGTGCGCCATTCTGGTTCAGGAGATCCTTTCCATACAATCCGGTCGACAGGATTGTCAGTGGATGCATGGCTTCATCCATCCTAAGCCCTTCAACATATGGCCATTCCAACATGTCGCTTCTTTGGCCACGCATCGCATCCGGATCATAGACCGTTTCAAAACGCACATACTTCGCATTACTGTTAGGTTGTACGCGTTTGATCAGGTCGGCAAGTGTGAATCCCATCCATGGAATAACCATGGACCAGCCTTCAACACAGCGTAAACGGTAGATTCGCTCTTCGATGGTGACTGGTTTTAGCAGATCTTCCAGTGCGTAGGTGCCCGGCTTGTCACATTCCCCATCAATGTCTACTGTCCACGGCGTTGTTTGCAGCTCGTGCGCGTATTCTGATGGGTCAGTCTTCTTGGTGCCGAATTCATAGAAGTTGCAATAGCTGGTGATATCTTTGAACGAGGTTGGCTTTTCGTCGGTGGAAAAAGATTTCTTAGTGGATTGGCTAAATAATGGTTGGATTGCCATGCCTGTTGTGGCGATAATTCCCAAACCAGCTGCCGTTTTCATGAACTGACGCCTGTTCTTATAGATATTGTAGTCAGTAATGTCGTTTTCTGTAATGTCGGGCTTCTTAAAGAGTGGCATTTGTTTCTCCCGAGTATAGTAGAACCGGCGTCTGATAGTGACGTCCCCCCAGTAAGCAGACTATACTGTGATGTTAATTTACTCAGGCTTAAGTAGTTCTGATTATTATTCTTAAACTAGAGTTATTCTATGTCTTCTAAATTCGTTAGAACCATAACCTCAATCCTTCCTGTACATAAAAACCGTACAGGCAGTTGTAGTGGTTGTGGTGCTTGTTGCAAGCTGCCAGTGCGTTGCGTGTTTCTGACAACTGATAATGATGGCTTGTTCCGTTGTTCTATTTATAAATACCGACCACCTAACTGTCGAAAGTTTCCCCGAACACCTTCGCAGCTAAAGTTGGTTGAAGGTGAATGCACCTACACATTCACCTCAATCAGTCCGGATAGGATAGGAAAAGCCATCCCGCGGGGTTAGTTTGTGGTGCTAGCTTCTTCTTTTTCCGGGAAGAAGCTGATCACGACTAATAATATAGCACCTATAGTAATCGCTATATCCGCAATATTAAATATTGCAAAGTGGCCGTTATTCAGGAAAAAGAGATCAAAATTGACGTAAAAATCAATAAAATCAGTCACTCTTCCGCTTAACAGACGATCAATGCCGTTACCAAAGGCGCCGCCGAGGACTAAAGATAAGGCGATAGCAGTCCAGCGTTCACTGCGGTCTAGCTTCTTCAGCCAATAAAGGATATAGACACTAACGGCAAAGGAAAGCACAACGAAAAACCAGCGTTGCCACCCCCCCTGATCACCTAAGAAGCTAAAAGCGGCACCATAGTTGTAGGCTAGTGTCATGTTGAGGTGAGGTATAACAGCATTTGGCACCCCCTCCTCAAGATTGGCGACGGCCATCCATTTGCTGAGTTGATCCAGAATAACTATAACGATGGATACCCATACCCACTTAAGCATAATGGCGAACCTCGCCATCACCGCTTACGTTGCTGACACAACGACCGCATAACTCGGGGTGGTTGCTGTCAACGCCAACGTCGGGTTGATGGTGCCAGCAGCGCGTGCATTTATCATCGCTGGATGCTTCCGAATGAATCCATGTTGATGCCAGCTCTGCAACGGGGGTAGTTCCTTCAGGTGCGGTATCCGCTTCTATGATGGTTGCGCCTGAAGTAATCAGTACAAAGCGAAGCTCAGTGCCCAGTTTTTTGATGGTAGCTAAGGTTTCGCCACTGCTATAAACAGTAACGCTGGCATCCAACGAGGAGCCAATCAATTTTTCGCTACGCAAGGTTTCCAGCTGCTTACTGACGGCTTCGCGTACCTTAAAGATAGTCGCCCACTCATCGTTGTTGAGTAGATCATTATGACTCATGGCAAACAGTTTATCAGACCAAACACTAAACTGCGCGTAGGGTAGTGCTTTATCGTCAGCATCCTTCGGCATCTCTTTCCAGATCTCCTCCGCCGTGAACGTGAGGATTGGCGTCATCCAACGTACCAGTGCGTGAAGGATTAAATAAGCTGCGGACTGTGCTGAACGGCGAGCGGTTGAGTCTGCTTGCATGGTGTACTGGCGGTCCTTAGTGATGTCCAGGAACAAACTACCCATTTCAATGGAACAGAAGTGGAGCATTTCCTGGTAAACCAAATGAAACTGCATGTCTGCATAGGCTTTGGTGATACGCGTCTGTACGTCATTTGCCTTGGCAACCGCCCAGCGGTCAAGTGGCAACATATCATCTGCGGCTAACAAGTCTGTCTCTGGATTGAAATCATTCAGATTTGATAGCAAGTAACGCGATGTATTGCGGATGCGTCGGTAAGCATCAGCCGTTCGGTTAATGATTTCATTAGAAACAGTAATTTCACGGCTGTAATCAGAAGAGGATACCCACAAGCGCAGGATGTCCGCTCCAAGCTTGTTGATTACATTTTGTGGTGCAATGGTGTTACCGATCGACTTGGACATTTTCTTGCCCTTCGCATCCACCGTAAAGCCATGTGTTAACACATTTTTGTATGGTGGTGTTTCGTTCATTGCCATCGAAGTCAATAATGATGACTGGAACCATCCACGGTGTTGGTCTGACCCTTCCAGATACATATCCGCGGGGAAAGATAACTCCACACGGGTGCGCAATACTGATTCATGCGTAGTGCCTGAGTCAAACCAAACATCCAGAGTGTCCATGGCTTTGACATAGTCATCTGCATCATCACCAATCAGTTCTTTTGCATCAACACTGTGCCAGTACTCGATGCCTTCTTTTTCCATACCCAGAGCAACCTTCTCCATAATCTCTAAGGTGTCAGGGTGAAGTTCTTGAGTGTCTTTATGTGTAAACAAAGAAATTGGCACACCCCAGAAACGCTGACGGGAAATACACCAGTCGGGACGGGTTTCGATCATATTGTAGATTCGGTCAATCCCCCAGGCAGGAATCCACTCTACTTCTTTGATCGCTTTGAGGGTTGCCTGACGCAGACCTTGCTTTTCCATGCTGATAAACCACTGAGGCGTAGCACGGAAAATGATCGGTGTCTTATGACGCCAGCAATGTGGGTAACTGTGACGGATTTTCTGGGTATTGAGTAGTTGCCCGTTATCAGTTAACAACTCGATGATAGCTTTGTTTGCCTGATAAACATCGAGTCCTGCAAAGAGCGGCGTGTCTGGCAGGAATTTACCGTCATTTCCAACCGGATTGTAGACCTCGATACCGTACTTTTGGCCGACGATATAGTCGTCTGTACCGTGAGCGGGTGCGGTATGAACAGCACCTGTGCCACCTTCTGTCGTCACGTGATCACCACAAATGATGGGTAATTCACGTTCATAGAAAGGGTGCTGCAGCAGAACATTCTCCAGATCTTTACCAGTACATTCTCCAACAACTTCGGTGTTCTCCAGCTCATAACGCTCAAGCGCACTTTGCTGTAAGGTAGGTTCAAGAATCAGGTAGCCACGCTCAGTCTTCACCAGATTGTAAGTGAAATCAGGGTGTACCGTGACTGCCACACTGGCAGGCAGTGTCCATGGGGTCGTTGTCCAGATTACGGCAGAGATCTCATCCGGCGTCTCGATGCCAAACGTTGCGGCTACTGCTGCGGTATCAATCACGCGATACTTAACGTCAACCGTTGGTGAGGTCTTATCTTCATACTCCACCTCAGCCTCAGCCAATGATGAGCCACAATCTAAGCACCAATTAACTGGTTTCTCTCCTTTAAGAAGATGCCCTTTTTTGATGATTTTAGCGAGAGAGCGAACGATGTTGGCTTCAGTATGAAAGTTCATCGTTAGGTATGGGTTTTCCCAGTCACCTAAAACGCCCATACGTTTGAAGTCTTCACGCTGCCCATCGATCTGGCCTTGTGCGAATTCACGGCATAGTTGGCGGAATTTTTTAGCATCAACGTTGACACCTACTTTTCCAACTTTCTGCTCCACTTTCTGTTCAATAGGTAAACCATGACAATCCCAGCCAGGAACATAGGCTGCATCAAAGCCCGCCAGGTTCTTGCTTTTGGTAATCATGTCTTTCAGGATTTTATTCACCGCATGACCAATGTGCAGGTCACCGTTAGCATAAGGAGGGCCATCGTGCAGAACGTATTTAGGGCGTCCGGCAGCATGTGCCCGCATTGCTTGGTAGAGACCATCGTCTGCCCAGCCTTTAAGCATATCGGGCTCACGCTTCGCCAGATTGCCGCGCATCGGAAAATCCGTGCTAGGTAGGTTTAGCGTCGCTTTATAGTCGATTGTATTGTCTGTCACCGTGTTTTACCTGAATGAGCTTTTTATGAACGGTGGAGAATATCAAGTTTTTCATTAAAAACCGATAGCTATTGCATCATTGGGGTAGTACGAGGCGATTTTTTTCGCAATTACTTGTTAATGGTCGTTTTTTTTGGATAGAAGGGCTAATTGCTGTGTGTCATCAGGGGGTAGACATTGTCAGAATATAGGTAGAGAAATGGATGTCAGGACGATATTCAAACTCATAGAGACTAGATCTTTAATAATTAACAAGACTAGTGAGAAATAATCAAAATAAAAAGGAATTTGTTATGTCTATTTCGCAATATAAAAAAGCAATGTTCATGACTACACTCATGTCAGCGACGTTTGTATTTAATGTGGCTTGCGTACGTGCTGCCAGTTCGACCAGTAACGCAAATCACGTTGAAACCATGTCATCGCAGCCAAAGCCAATCGCTGGGAGAAATCGTCGTCGTAGTGATGTTCACCAGCCTTCTATGTCTTATCCCAGAGCAAAAACAGACTATCTGAATGTGTCGATTGGCACTAGTAAGCTTCGTATAAATGTATTGGCTAATGATAGTGGCCTGAACCTGCGGTTAAGTGGTGTGAATAATCGTTCGGCCAAAGGAGGGAGGGTGTATGTCAAAAATAATAAAATCTTATATATCCCACCAAAAGGTTACGAGGGACGCGATAGTTTTTGGTACACAGTTATCGACCGGAGTGGACGACGTCATTCAGCTAAAGTCATAGTCTGTATTTGCTCGTAAGGATGAACGTATGAAATGAACGGTAGTGATATGGTGATGATCCGATATGCGTAGTGTAAAAAGCCGATAAGTGGAAGTAATCGATCGTCGGTCAGTTGAGATAATAGGACTATTAGTGCGTGTAACTAATAATCGTGGTCCCGACAAAGGATCGTCAGGATATTAACCAATGGTGGGTGTCTGGCTCACCAGGTTGTAATAGGAAAAACAATATGACCTCCCCAATAAGAATCAAGTCACACTCCCGCTTCAAACGTCCTCTTATCGCATGCTCGTTGATGGTGCTTTCTGCTCAGGCCACTGCTGCTCCAACAGCGAACCCTGATGCTTACTCGGTCGCTCCCGGCCAGAGTATCACCATTACGCCATTAGATAACGATTTAGGTAATGGGTTGTTTATCGAAGCGGTAGATCAGCCAGCTCCTTTTGGTACGGGTACAACGACTTTTACTTCTAACTCAATCACTTACACCGCACCAGCTGGTTTTACCAGTACGGAATTCTGGTACGGTATTAAAGACGCTAACGGCGACATCACCAGTGCGCCCATCACCGTCACAGCTGCTGGTTCACTTGAGGTGCCTCAGGCATATGCTGATTCTGCAAGTACCACAAAAGGTCAGCCAGTAACTGTAGATGTTCTCGCAAATGATACCGGTACAGGTCTTTTCATCGAAGTGGTTGATCAGCCCGCACCATATGGTACCGGTTCTTCTGCCATTGTGAACAATAAAGTTGTTTACACGCCGCCTGCAGGCTTTGTTGGTACGACTAGTTTTTACTACGGTATCAAAAATGCTGATGGTCTAATTACCAGTGCTGAGCTTACGATTACCGTCTCTGAGCCAACCGTATCATCACCATGGCCAACTGCTGGCCAGGACAGAGCAAGCACAAGTCCGGGTGAGTTCATTGTTATTGATCCATTATGGAACGATACCGGAGATGATTTACGGGTAACAGACGTTAATGCAATAACGACTCAAGGTAGCTCAGTAAAAATCCAGAACAATAAACTAACGTATACGCCTGCTAGCTGGGCTAAGGGCGAGGATGAGTTCTGGTATGTTATCACTGACAGTCAGGGCCGTACTAATGCAGCGCGCGTTATTGTCACGGTTGCACATGCTGTTGATATCGGAGCGTGGCCTACTGCGGGGGCTGATAATTATGATATCGTCAAAAACTCAAGCGATAATGTACTGAATATTTTCAGTAACGATACTGGTTCAGGTCTTGAGTTTGAGAAGTTATATGACTGGACTCAAAAAGGTGGAAGAACCTACGATAATGGTGGCTCAGTAAGATATACGCCTCCTGCTGGTTTCACCGGTGTTGATGAGTTCTGGTATGCCATGAAGGATGTTCATGGTCGTACCAACGCTGCAAAAGTTACTTTGAATGTTACAGCACCTACCAGCGGCCCAAATAATGAGCCAGATGCAGTTGAAGATGCTTTGTCTGCCTTTATCAATGGCTCTGAAATGACATTGGATATTGTTTCAAATGATACTGATCCTGATGGCGATAGCTTGACAGTGATTGATGTACAGACCGCCCGCTACGGTTCGGTTCGTCTGACTGCAGGTGGCGTTGTTCGTTATACACCACCAAGTACGCCTCAAAGTGATGCTTTCGAATACACCATTTCCGATGGAAATGGTGGAACTGCTTCTGCGGTTGCAACGATTAGTGTGACAGACCCTGATGATGATAATGATAGTTTTCCATCCATTACGGGTGAAGCGATTACAGTATCTCCGGGTGAAACGGTCGTAATCAGAGTGCTTGAGAATGACTTTGATGCCGATGGTGACACGTTGGTATTGGATCAGGTCACCAGTGGCTCACAAGGTTCAACGACGAAAGTTGCCGACAATAACGGTGTTCTGACGTGGGTAGAATACACTGCCTTGCCTGATGCTTCTGGCACGGATGAGTTCTACTATGGTGTCCATGATGGTCGTGGTAAGAATGGTTCTGGTAAGGTGTCAATTACCTTCCGTTAATCACTCGAATCATTGCTAAGCAGAAGGCCGCCAAGCTATCCGGATTCATTCGGGTAGAGGCGGCCTTTTTGCGTGCTACGAATTAATCTAACTATGTTATTATTTGCCAGATACATAAGGCTTGTTCGAAGGTTAATTTGGGGAATGAATGTAAATGAGTGGATCAGTAAGAAAAAAACGTAAACGTAGCTGGTTGCGATTGTTCACTGAATTATTAGTTATTGTCGGTATTGTCTTTGCCGCTCGCTTCTGGATGCAGCGAGACTTGCCATCGGGGCAAGCGCCTAATTTCCAGGCGGTACTGATGGACGGCAAGGTTGT
Source organism: Leucothrix pacifica (assembly GCF_003172875.1). Classification (GTDB taxonomy): domain Bacteria; phylum Pseudomonadota; class Gammaproteobacteria; order Thiotrichales; family Thiotrichaceae; genus Leucothrix; species Leucothrix pacifica. The sequence continues at coordinate 51,967 of NZ_QGKM01000069.1, forward strand.
GAATCTTGAGGATTACAGGGGAGAACCGGTATTGCTGCACTTCTGGGCCAGCTGGTGCAAATTCTGCAAAATGACTGAAGGGTCTATTACGGGCGTACAGAAGGATTGGAATGTATTGAGTGTTGCATTTAAGTCCGGAGATAAAAAAGAAGTCGCTGAATACATAAAAGAAAGAGACCTCGACTCATGGAATGTCATTCCTGACAGCGACGGACGACTGGCTGAGTTGTTTGGTGTGCAGGCTGTACCGGCAAGTTACATCATCGATGGTAAAGGGGCGATCCGTGTCAAAGAGGTTGGTTTGACAACGGGGTGGGGGTTGAGAGTCAGACTCTGGTATGCAAAAAACGTGTCTAGTTTGTCGGCTCTGGTTGGTTTGAAATCTGCTGAAGCTGCTTCCGGTGGTTAATACGCTCAAAGACTTCACATCTATGCACTACAAACTAAATGCAAACAGATTAAGTCAAGGTTGCCAGCAACCTTGGGCGGATATTCGTGTATTCGATACGGTTGACTCCACGAGTAACTGGGTAAAGTCTCAGCAACAGTCTCCGTTGGTCTGTTTGGCGGATCAACAAACAGCCGGACGTGGTCGTCATGGCCAGCTGTGGGATTCAAGCAGTGATGAGAATATTTATCTCTCATTTGGTTGGGAATTTGACGAGCCGCCTGCACATCTTGGCTTGTTGGGTTTGTGGATTGGGGTAGTGGTTGCTGAGGTGCTTGAAAAGCAGGGTATGCAAGGGCACGGGGTAAAGTGGCCAAATGATATTTATTGGCAGCAACAGAAAATGGGTGGCATCCTCATTGAGGCAAGTAATTTGTCCTCCCGTTTGGTTGTTGGAATTGGCTTAAACGTCAATATGGCTGAGGCATCTGATATTGATCAGCCCTGGACAAGCGTGAGTGAGGCAATGGGTCGGTCTGTTGACCGTGAACAGTTGCTGATTGCTTTGTTAGATGCGCTTTTTACATCAATGGTGGAGTTCCCACATGTGGCTGTCAAAGAATTTAAGCATCGTTGGAATCTTTGGGATATCGTCCGTGGTCAACAGGTCACATTTTTTGAGGGTGATGAGCAAGTCAGCGGTATACCGTCAGGTATTGATGACTCAGGTCATTTATTGGTGAAGCTGGAAAGTGGAGCGATCAACGCATTTAACACCAGTATACGAAAGGTGCGTTGGTGATGGAGCTAGTAGTCGATATGGGTAATAGTCGTCTGAAAGCGGCAGTATATTCCGACAGCGAATTATCCGATTTTAAATCAATCCCCTACAACAATGAGCCTGCTATAGAGTGCTTAAAAAAACAGTTGTTGGCTTTCCCTGATCTCACAAAACTGATATTGGTGTCTGTGCTGGGGCAAGGCTTCGAAAGCAGCGTCAGAGGCTATTGTGAGCAGCAAGGTATCAACTTAATTTGGGCAGCCTCATCTGAGAATGCTCAAGGTGTTCAAAATAACTATGCTAAGCCGTTAAGTTTAGGTAGTGATCGATTTGTCGCTTTGGTCGGAGCTAAAAAGCTTTTTCCGAATCAGTATTGTATTGTTGTCGACTGTGGTACCGCAGTAACAGTTGATGCTTTAACATCGGATGGTGTATTTTGCGGTGGGGTTATTATTCCCGGATTGCAATTATGGGGTGATAGCCTGACCAGTAGGGCAAAGCAGTTGGATGCGCATGAGCTGGATCGGCCTTCAGTGCTTGCAAAAGATACGGCACAGGCAATTGGTAGCGGTAGTTTGTATGGTTTGGTAGGTGCAGTTGAAGGCTTATGTCAAAGAATTGAGTCTCAACTCAGGACTACTTATGGTGGTGATATTAGTGTTGTCAGATTGCTATGTGGCGGCGACGCGCACGTCATAGCTAAGCATTCAAGGCTTACTTTTGAGTTAGAGCCACACCTTGTTTTGCTGGGTTTAACGGAATTTTCTGGAACATAATGCGTATTTTGATCATTGCACTGATTACTTTGAATATACTCTACTTTGTGGGTGTGTATTTATTTAGTGTGGCTTTTGATCGTCCGCCGCCATTGAAAGAACCTGGTATTCCGACGATTAAACTTCTCAGTATGAATGCCTCTGGTGGTGCCGGAAGTCCTTCTGCTAATCAATCAGCCATTTGTTTTACGGTTGGTCCCTACAGCGTTGAAAAGACCGCACGCTTAGTGGCGAATAGAATCGCAGATGAAGGTTTTGCTGTTAAAATCTCACGCCAGCAGACTGACAGAATACAGAAATACTTAGTTTTCTTGCCACAGCTTGCCAGTCGTGAAGCGGCTGAGCAGGTAGTTGCTGATATCAAACAGAACCAGATACAGCAAAAGCAGATTAAGCAGTACGAGATTATTGACTCCGGGCCGTATAAAAATGCTATCGCATTAGGCACATTTGATGATCTTGACCGGGCTCGCCGCCATGCTGAGTATGTGCGCTTCTTAGGATATGATGCACGCTATACTGAGCAAAGGCAGAGAGCTTATGTGTACTGGATTGGGTATGACGAGCCGTTTGGTGAATCCATACCCGTAGAGGCATGGAGTAAGCAAGTAGATCCAAAAGTCAGTGTGCAGAAACTTCCCGAAGCCTGCGAGTTTTAAGTATGAAATCCCTTCTATTGGTTGCGCATGGTAGCCGTCTGGTATCGTCAAATGATGCCATCAAGCAATTAACCTCTAAGCTCAGGAGTCGGCTGAATACGTCGGGTTTTGACGGAGTTGAATATGCGTTTCTTGAGCTTACGGAGCCGTCCATACCTGATGGTATCTCATCATTGGTTAAAGAGGGTGCTACTGAAGTCGTGATATTGCCGTACTTTCTGGCGCCCGGTACACACGTGGTCGACGATGTTCCGGAGTTGATAGCGCAGGCTGAAAAAGATTATCCGAATGTTCAGTTCAGAGTAATGACTCACTTGGGGGCGGTAGATGGAATAATTGATTTGATTCTGAGTACTGCGGATGCTACAGCCTGAAATTGTCATGCTGTAGGATTTAACAATAAGGATGAAAACCAAACCGCCGTTGTAGACATTGACCTTGAACCAGCGGTTCAAGTGGGAACCACGAGAAAGGTATTAGGCGTACCGACAAGCGGTCATGCACACAGCCTTTCCACGCCTGTTCCCGGGTAAAGTAATTAGGCTCAAGGGATACCCGAATACTGACAAACAGCCCAGTAATCATCCGTTGGTATAATATAGTCCAATTGATAGGGTTTGTTAAGTGTTGACCGATAGAAACTAATATTTGCCTAAATCGTGTTCAGTTAATGAGAAGAGCTTGAAAGTTTCCATTTTGTTCGATATAAGAGAGTAGGGGCAACTAAAAGGAAACAGGAATGCTGACGAATAAACAAAATATGGTGCTAGGCGTGATTCGCGAGTTTATTCGCGAAAATCAACGTCAGCCAACATTAGAAGAAATTGGATATAAGTTAGGAATTGGTCGTAGTACGGTTCATAAGCATGTTCAGGCCTTGATCCGGGCTGGAAACTTATTTGAGTCGTCAGGTAAGTTCGCCTATGAATATGTGGATGAAGATGATGAGTTAGGCAGTTTGCCATATCTGGGAAGAATTGCTGCGGGTAAGCCAATCGAAGCCATTATCGACCAGAAGCAGATTAATCTTGCACGCTTCTTTTGTGGTGCTGGTCGCTACGTGTTGAAGATCAGTGGTGACTCTATGATTGGTGCCGGTATCTTTGATGAAGACTATGTTGTGATCCGAAAACAAGAGACCGCCAGGCCGGGTACGATTGTAGTGGCATTGGTTGAGGGGCGAGAGGCAACACTCAAATATTATCACCCGCACTCGACAGGTGTTGTCGAGCTCAAACCTGCAAATAATCAGCTCAAAACGATGTATTACCCTGCTGATCAGGTTGAGATTCAAGGCGTCTTAATCGGTGTGTTTAGAGACTATCAGGCTGTTGCTTAGCTATTAGGGCATTAATTTTTCTGTTAATGAATATTTAATGTCCTATTAATGTTCATATGAGATAGAACTATACACATCACCGCCCGATTTGGGCTACACTATTGCATTCGATATTACAGTTTGGGGACTGAAGATGTTGTCGCGATATTTCAGTTTTACGCCTTCAGCGAAGTTAGCATCGCTGTCAATAGTCGTAGTCATCGGGCTCCTGCCTGTGGCAAATGCTAATAGCAATGTATTGTTAGATTCAACGGGTAAGCCTTTACCGAGTGACTTTGGTGCTTTACTCGAGCAGCTTGGGCAATCTTCGGATAGCAATAAGAGAAAAATTTTAGGGCTCGATCCAGCTCCTGCGGCTGTGTCTGCACCTCCCTCGGTTCAAACGTTGCCAACACCATCTCCAAGTACAAAAGCACCTGAGGCTGCAGCTGATGAGGAGTCCGTGGTTGCCGAGGAAGAGAAGCCTGTCGAAAAGCCAAAGAACCCTGCCTTCTATAACCCAGAGTTAGCTCGCCGTCTCTACAATGCGTTGGATGTTGGTGATGCTGCACGCACTAAGTGGTTACTTAAGTCGGGTGCTGGCAATGTCTATGTCACGGATACAAAAGATACAAGTCTGCGCTTGGCAATCAGAAAGCGCTGGGCATCGGTTGTTCGCGTACTTTTGGAACGAGACCCTGATCTTGAGCAAAAGCTGCCGGGGAATGTTAACTTGCTTCATGATGCAAGTGTACAGGGAGCGTATGATATCGCGAAAATGCTCATCGAGGCTGGCTTAGACCCTGAGGAAAAAACTGCAAAGAACTGGACTAATCTACACCTGGCTGCACGCTATGGTCATGTAGACATGGTTCGATATTATCTTTCTCTGGGCTTAGATCCGGATGCACGTAATTCAGAAGGAAATACGGCTCACTGGCTGGCTAGTCATCTAAAGCACTATCAAGTGGCAGGATATTTGTCGAGTCGCACGAATGTGACATCTCACCAAATTTTCGATAACGGCAAGTCCAAAAGTAGTAAAAAAAGTAAGCGCAAGAAAAAGAGTATTAGTCAGGCTTTTTCACCAGCTCAACTCGAAGCGCTGAAGAATCTATAAAGTTCTATATATAACGCATTGAATACGCCGACAAAATACTTAATACGTTTTTTGTCGGCAATAGTTTATTTTAAACTGTTCTGCAGTGCATTCATGACAGCAGGATGTACGAAGCTAGATACATCCCCTCCCAGACTAGCAACTTCCTTAACCAAAGACGATGAGATAAACGCATATTTCTCTTCTGGCATTAGGTATACCGATTCTATCTCGGGACGAAGATTGCGATTCATGCTGGCGAGCTGAAATTCATACTCGAAGTCTGATACGGCACGTAAGCCTCTAATCAGTACACCAGCACCTTCCTCGTCTGCGAAGTCAGTCAGTAAGGTGTTGAAGCCTTTTATGGTGAGGTTGTCGAATTTATCACCGCAAACCTCTTGGGCGAGTTGTATGCGTTCCTCGAGTGTAAATCGCGGGTTTTTCTTTGAGTTAGAAGCAATAGCCAGAATCACGTGATCAAACAGTTCGCATGCACGGCGAAGAAGGTCAGTATGGCCATTGGTGATGGGGTCAAATGTACCTGCATAAATAGCAGTATTCTTACGTTCAGATTGAGTCATGACTTTAGAGGGTGTTGATATAAAAGATGATCAGTGTGGTCTGGTTACGGCTAGCACTAAATCCAGTTCCTGAAGTTTTTTGGCAACATTCCGTAAATGTTCAGTGTCGAGAACTTCAATAACCAGGAAAAATGTTTTTGTATCGTTATCGCCGCTTATGTGCATTTCTTCTGTGTTAATTTCCAGGTTATGCAGCGTATTGCTAACACTAGAAAGTGCACCTACCCGATTGCTGGCTTCAATAGATAGGGCCGCAGGGTAAGTTTGATCCTGATGTTTAGACCAGGAGATTTTCAAAGGTCGTGTATCGGATTTATCAAGGTTTTTGCAATCAGCGCGGTGTATGGCTAAGCCGTGACCTTTTTCAAGTTGTGCAACAATGATGTCACCGGGGATTGGGTAACAGCATGATTGTAACTCAACCGCTAATCCCTCCGTACCTTTAATCGGAATGGGCTGGTCGGCATCATCCTCGCTGACTTTGAGTAGGCTGTCCTCGTCGACTAGCCGCCGTGCGAGTAATTTCGCGCAATGGTCGCCTTGTGCAATGTGGCTATAAAGATCGTCAGCATCTTTGAGTTTTAACGTGCTTAGGGTGCCTTTGAGTTGATCTGGTTGTATTGTGCTGATATCAGCATGGTATGGCATCAGTGCTTCATTAAGCAGTTTCTTTCCTAATGCAATAAACTCACCATCTTTACGATTGTTTATCCAGTGTCTGATTGCCGCTCTGGCCTTACCTGTTGCGACGAAATTTAGCCAGTTAGGTTGTGGTCGTGCATTTTCGCCTTTGTAAATACGTACGGTCGCACCGTTCTTAAGTGGTGTGCTTAGTGGAGCTCTTCGATTGTCCACGACGGCATAAGAGCAGCTATTACCCAGATCGGTATGGATCTCATAGGCAAAGTCGATAGGCGTTGAACCTCTCGGCAGGGTGCGGATATCTCCTCGTGGCGTATAGACCTGAATATCCTGAAGAAACAGATCAGATGTGATGTCCTCCATGAACTCGGAAGGGCTACCATTCGCTTTGTTAATGTCAGCAACCTGCTTGATCCAGCGATCCAAATAGGTCTTCGAAAAGTCGGTTGCTGTCATTGAGTTGGGGTAGCGGAAGTGCGACGTCACACCGTACTGAGAGACCTGATACATCTGCTTGGTTTGTATTTCAACCTTGAGTAGTTGACGCTCGTAGGTGATTAGCTCAGTTTGAAGTGCCTGATAGCCGTATGCCTTACGCGCTGCTATGAAGTCCTTAAACTTGCCGGTTTTAGGGCTGTAGAGTTGATGTACTGCACCAAGCGCTAGATAGCACTCAGGTGTTTTGTCGACCAATACGCGAATCTCAATACCGTCAGACTCATTGCTCAGGTATTTGTTGGACTTAAACTTTTGTGCGTCCTCATAGATACGGTATAGATTCTTCTCCCACAAAAAAACCGAACTTTCGACTTGCTGGGAGCGTAGAGCTTCAGTGATGTCGTTTAGGATTCGGTCGTAGGTGGTTCTGTTATGGCTAATGTTGGCAGCAGCAGATTTACGTAGAATTTCATATCGCCAAGGATGTAGATGCATTAAGCACAGCGTTTGAAGTTCTTTGCGAAGCATGTTTATGCCCATTTTGCGGGCAAGAGGAGCATGTATCTGTAGTGTCTCGTTAGCAATACGACGCTTTTTCTCAGCAGGCATTGAGCCAAGTGTACGCATATTATGCAGACGGTCTGCTAGCTTTATAAGTACGACCCGGTAGTCCTGAGTCATTGCGATCATCATCTTCTGGAAGCTTGCTTCAGCAGCTTCTGTGCGAGATGTGAAGTGATTGCCTGCTAGCTTAGTAACGCCATCAACGAGTTCGGCAACAACTAGCCCGAAGTGCTCCGTGATGTATTCTTTGGAATATTCAGTGTCTTCTATGACGTCGTGGAGCAGGGCAGCACATAGCGTATCAACGTCCATGTGCAAGTCCGCAAGAATGCGGGCGACTTCCAGAGGATGGTGTATATAGAGTTCGCCAGACTTCCGGCGAACATCTGCATGGGCTTTAGCGGCAAATTCGTAAGCGCTTTGCGTGGTTTCAATATCCTCAGGCGTTTGGTATCGCTGAACGATGCGATATAAATCTGTGGATACGAAAGCCGGAGCTGCGCTAGCCGCAGTCATGGTACTAAGCTTCGATGTTGATTTCGAACGCGTCTTGATGGCTCTGCTGTTCCAGCTCAGGATTTACCTGCGATTCAGCGGCTACATCATCTGCAATTTCGCGTAGAGCAATGACGGTTGGTTTGTCATTATCCCGCTCTACTAATGGCTCTGCACCATTGGCGATTGCGCGTGCGCGTTTCGATGCCTGAAGGACGAGTGCATAGTTGCTCTCTACGTGCTTTAGACAGTCTTCGACCGTAACTCTGGCCATATTTAAACCCAACTATTTTTATTGCAAGGGTTGTCAATTATAGACAGCTGTTAATTAATTGCTAGCCTAAAAATGCGCGATTGAATAAATCAAGGTATAAAATAGTGATTTACCGAAAACATTAGTTACTATGCTATCCTTCGGCGCGCCATATTGGGTCCGTGTGCCACAGAATTCTAACCTTACAGATAGGTAAAAGTGATGAGTCGATACAGTCATGATGAGCAGTTTTTTCATGGAAAAGCCGAAAGTGTAGGTGTTTTGTTGGTAAATCTCGGAACACCAGATGAACCAACTACTCCGTCGGTCAGAAAATACCTTAAGCAGTTTTTATCTGACGGAAGGGTGGTGGAAATTCCACGCGTAATCTGGTGGTTTATCTTAAATGGCATCATTTTGCGTCGCCGTCCGGCCGCCAGTGCAAAACTTTATGCATCGGTCTGGACTGACGAGGGCTCACCATTACTCGTTCATAGTAAAAATATTCAACAATCATTGCAGCATGAAATGTCAGTTAGATTTAATGGGCCCGTTCATGTGGAACTTGCCATGCGTTATGGCAATCCATCGATTTTGGCCGGACTAAGAGCGCTGCGAGCGAAAGGTGCAAGAAGATTATTAGTGCTGCCGCTGTATCCGCAATATTCAGCGACTACCACTGCAACAAGTTATGACGCAGTCAGTCAGGAAATGAAACGCTGGCGTTGGTTGCCGGAAATTCGTTTTATTAATCAATATCACGATAACCAACGATACATTGATGCATTAGCGCAAAGTATTGAGGCGCACTGGGCTAAACATGGCAAACAGGAAAAGCTAATGATGTCTTTTCATGGGTTGCCTAGGCGCAATCTTGAACTAGGCGACCCATACCATTGCCAATGTCATAAAACGGGGCGTCTGCTGGCAGAAAAGTTGGGCCTTAAAGAAGGGGAGTGGCTTGTCACATTCCAGTCACGATTTGGTCGGGCAGAATGGTTGAAGCCATACACAGACAAGACACTGGAAAAGTTAGCAGGAGAGGGTCTTAAGAGTATTGATGTGGTTTGTCCTGGTTTTCCGGCAGATTGTTTGGAGACGCTGGAGGAGATAGCTGTCGAAAACTGCGAGGTGTTTAAAGAGGCTGGAGGTGAGTCTTACCGTTATATTCCGGCTTTGAATAATGATCCGGAGCATGTGCAGGTGCTGGCAGATTTAATTCAGCAACATTCGCAAGGCTGGCCAGAGGTGAGTCCGGACTGGAGTGAGTTGGCAGATGAAGCACGTAACAAGCAAGCGCAGACACTGGCAAAGGCTAAAGGCGCTAAACTCTAAGTGTCGGTTGCGTCAGACAAAATAGTGAATCAGAAAGGCTTGCCATTCACCCGTGATCTACTTTACCCAAAGTATTGGTTGTCTTGGTTGGGCGTTGGAGTTGCCACTGTTTTGAGTGTGCTACCTCAGTCACTAAGGCATCGTTTGGGTGTTTCTATTGGTGAATACCTGTATAAAAACAGCCCTAAACGCCGTAAATACGCGGGAGCCAACCTTCGGCAAGTGTACCCTGAAGTTAGCGATGCGGCATTGAATGAAAAGGTTCGGCAGCATTTGCATTGGTATGGTAAGGGGTTGGTGGATTACACCGTATTCTTTTTTGCTCCTAAGCGGCGGCTTAAAAAATTGGTCGGTATTAGCGGTGGTGACTCATTATTGAAAGCAGCTGAAAATGATAAGGCTATCATTTTGTTGCTAACACATAGCGTTATGTTGGAATTTGCGGCGGTTGCTTTGTCGCTCGAAGACTTGCACAGTTTTGGTTCCTATAAAAAATCTAAGAACCCGGTGTTGGATTGGATGATTGCGAGAAGTCGCTGTCGCTTTGTAGATTTTGTGGTGTCACGTGAGGATGGTTTGCGGCCTTTGGTCAAAGCGATACAGTCTAAAAAAGTGATGATCTTCTTGCCGGATGAGGATTTGGGGTTGGAGAATGGTGTATTTGCCCCGTTTTTTGGAAGGCAAAAAGCGACACTCACAACACCGGCCCGACTTACTAAGTTGGGCAAAGCCGAGGTTTTCGCCGGTTTCGTGGCTTTTGATCAGGCTAGTAAAAGGTACAATTTACATGTGCAAAGCATGCCTGAGTCTTATCCGTGCGCCAATGCAGAAAAGGATGCCTCAGTAATGAACCAGGCATTTGAATCACTCATCGAACGCGAACCACTTCAATATATGTGGCTGATGCGTCTGTTTAAAACCACACAAGAGTCAGATCAGCCGCTCTATTAATCTTACTGTCAGCCTCGTTGTTGTAAGTTGACTGCTGGGGTTGATGGGGATACCCTACTAGTTATATTCAAGACTTAAAATAAAAACAACAGTCAGTAGCGAGTCGGATTATGTCCACGATTTTTTCAGATAAAGCCCAGAAGAACCCACTGTTCACGACGTTTCCTGTTGCGATCTTTTTGCATGGGGTATTGATTTTTGCCACAGGCTTTATGACTCCTGAGCCCAATGCAGTGAGAAAAAGTACGTTGCTGGATATCACCTTGGTGAATTCCCACTCTGACTTTGCGCCAAAGGATGCTGACTTTATTGCTGAGTCAAACCAGCAGGGCAGCGGTACGCTGGATAAAAAACAAAAGATCACCAGTCGTTCGGCCTCAGAAACACCCAATGACGAGAATGGTGATAAAACCTTCAGTAGCGAAGAGGCTGCTCCAACGGTTGTTCCGAAGCCTAAGCCTCAGGTGTTAACCACCAAAGGTAAGACCAGTAAGACGGTCAAAAAAGAGGTGCAGGAGGAAGAGGTTAAAGAGACTCGCGTTGTTAAAACAGAAGTGTCTGAAAAGGCAGAAAAGATCGCCATGCTAATGGCGGAAATGAATAAAGAAGAACAGAAATATGCCCGGCGCCCTCGTATTCACTTTGTGGATTCGATCAGTGCTAAGAGTGCAGTTGAGGCGCGTTATATTAAAGATTGGGCAAAGAAATTAGAGCGCATTGGTAATATCAACTTTCCTGATGAGGCGATTCGCTTAAGTTTGAGCGGGACATTGATCCTTAATGCAACACTTGACCGGGCGGGGCGTGTTGTTGAGATGCAGATTGATGTATCATCAGGTAGTAGGATATTGGACAAGGCTGCGCTGCGAATTGTGAAGTTAGCCGCACCGTATGAGCCATTACCGTCCGAAATCCGCAAAAAATACGATCGCCTTAACATCACTCGTTCAATTGTATTTCATAAAGAGAATGGCAGGGCGGCTTTCTACACAAATTAACCTTGTGAGTGTCCTGACCTGATATGCAACTGACATCCTCAAATTTGCGTAATCAACTTCTGATTGCTATGCCGGCAATGGATGACCCGAGCTTTTCTCATACCGTGACTCTGATCTGCGAGCATACCGATGAGGGCTGTTTTGGGGTAGTCATTAATCGTCCTATTGATGTAACCGTGGGTGACTTGTTTAAACAATTGGAAATCGCTTCGGTTGAACAGTCCTTATTAGATTACTCAGCGTTAAGCGGTGGCCCGGTTCAGCCGAGCCAAGGCTTCGTCCTGCATGATACGGCACGCTCGTGGGAAGGCACACTTCAGGTTAGCGATGAGTTATCAGTCACCTCATCACGCGATATTCTTGATGATATTGCAGCAGGTGAGGGACCGGATAATTTCTTATTGGCGCTAGGTTGTGCCAGTTGGTCTCCCGGTCAGGTTGAAGATGAGCTTCGCCAGAATGCCTGGTTAACTTGCCCGGCGAATGCCCGTATTTTATTTGATACGCCCTACGACAAGCGCTGGACCAGTGCTGCGGAAATTCTTGGTGTTGATGTTAATTTGATTAGTCCCACTGTGGGGCATGCATAAGTCATGTCGACGGTCATGGTGTTTGATTTTGGTTTACAGCGAACGGGTGTTGCTGTGGGGAATACGATTGTAGGGACAGCGTCAGCCGTCGAGACTCTGCAAAGTATCAACAATAAACCGAATTGGGATGGTATTTCCCGTCTGATAGAGCAGTGGGCACCTTCCCAATTAGTGGTTGGTATGCCAAAGCAACTCGATGGTCAAGATACCCCGCTAACCGCCCCTATTGAGAAATTCTGCAATCAATTAAATGGCCGATACAATCTGCCAGTGGCTCAGGCGAATGAGCAGTTTACCTCAATTGAAGCAGGGCGACGCTTGAAGGAAGTGCGCCAGGCTGGCCGTAAGCGTAAGGTGAAAAAAGAAGAAGTGGATCAAATATCCGCCGTGATAATTTTTGAAAATTGGTACCAAAACCAATAAATAATCCCTTGAATTAATCTCTGGAATGTCAGTTCTTATGGAATACGATAATAAGCGTGTTGATGCTCTGTTGTTAAAAATGCAATCAGATCTGGAAGCACATATAAAAGCCGCCAATATTAGTAATCCCATGATGGTGGGTATTCACTCAGGTGGTGTATTAGTCGCACAACGGTTGCATGAGGCGATGGCTATCGAAGATACCTTGGGTGAACTGAATAGTGGGTTTTATCGGGATGATTTTTCCAGTAATGGCTTAAGTGCACAAATGAAGCCTTCATTGATGCCATTGAGTGTCGAAGATCGTCACATCATCTTGGTCGATGATGTATTATACACCGGCCGCACCATCAGGGCGGCAATGAATGAATTATTCGATTATGGTCGTCCGGCAAGTATCACGCTGGTGGTTTTAATTGATCGTTGCCATCGTGAGTTACCCATTGAGGCTCAGGTGGTAGGTGTAAAACATGAGCTTGGGCCGGATCAATACCTGCAAGTCTCAGGGCCGGATCAACTCGCAATGAGTATAATTCAACGTGAGCAGCATTAAGGCAAATTTGGTTCCCGGTCCCTTGCCGGCATCACTTCAGCTGACCTCCGATGGCAAGTTGAAGCACTTTTTAACGACAGAAGGCTTATCAAAGGAATTACTCACCGAAATCCTTGATAGAGCAGAGCAATTCGTCACCTTACCAAGTAAAGCACAGAACAAGTTTCCACTGTTGCGTGGTAAGACCGTGATGAATTTGTTCTTTGAAAACTCCACCCGCACTCGTATCACCTTTGAGCTGGCCGCTCAACGTCTCTCCGCTGATATCGTGAATTTGGATATCCGTAGTTCATCAGCCTCTAAAGGCGAAAGTCTGTTGGATACCATACGCAACTTGGAAGCCATGAACTGTGATGTGTTTGTGGTGCGTCATCATCACAGCAGTGCACCGCATTTTATCGCCCGTTACTGCGCACCGCATATTAGCGTGTTGAACGCGGGTGATGGTTATCATGCACACCCTACGCAGGCAATGCTGGATATGCTGACGATTCGTCAACATAAGCCGGATTTCTCAGCACTGACCGTCGCAATCACAGGTGATATCCGTCACTCACGGGTAGCGCGCTCACAAATTCATGCGCTCAATACATTAGGCGCTAAAGAAATCAGATTGATCGCACCGGGAACCTTGATGCCCGCCGGAATTGAGCAAATGAACGTGAAAGTGTTTAGTTCTCTAGACGAAGGTCTTCGTGATGCCGATGTGGTGGTGATGTTGCGCTTGCAAAAAGAACGTATGCAAGGTGCGATGCTGCCATCAGAAAAAGAATACTTCTCTCTGTATGGTTTAACTGAAAAGCGCCTGAAGTTGGCAAAACCAGATGCCATTGTGATGCATCCCGGGCCGGTTAACCGTGGGGTAGAGATTGAATCCTCAGTTGCTGATGGACCGCAATCGGTGATTATGCAACAGGTCACCAATGGTATCGCTGTTCGTATGGCAGTGATGTCGATGGTGGTGGATTCACAGTCTAAGGGGCAGGGTTAATGACACAATTATTGATTAAACAAGCACGGGTAGTAGATCCGGCCAGTGATTTGAATAAAGTCTGTGATGTGTTAGTTACTGACGGTAAAGTTGCGCAAATTGATGCTGAAATCACCGCAACTGATGGGATGTCGGTGCTGGATGCAACAGGTAAATGGATGTTGCCGGGGTTGGTTGATTTAGGTGCTTATGTGCGAAATCAAGAGCGTGTTGCGACAGTTGAATCGGAGTCTATAGCGGCTGCAAACGCTGGTATTACCCGACTTTGTTGTATGCCGGAGTCAGCTAAAATTACCGACACAACTGCTGAGGTGACACTCATTCAAGAGAAGGCCTCGCATAGTGGGAAAGTCTGGTTTGAGGTTGTTGGCAGTTTGACTGCGGGCTTGGGCGGAGAGCAACTGAGTAATATGGCTGGGCTTAAAAAAGCAGGGTGTGTGGCGGTCAGTCAGGGACATCATGAGTTTGAAAGCCTCGATATTATGCGCAAAGCCATGGAGTATGCGCAGACTTGCGGGATTAAATTATTTATACAGCCATTAGAGCATGGTTTGGCCGGTAAAGGCTGTGTCCATGACGGTGCGATAGCGACGCGTGTGGGTCTGCCGGGTATACCGGTTGCCGCTGAAACGGTTGCTTTGTCGCAAATTTTATTGATGGCCGAGCAGACAAAAGTGGATGTTCATTTTTGCAGGCTTTCCAGTGCGGCAGGTGCGGATATGATTCGTCAAGCCAAGGCACGTGGCTTGTCGGTTACCGCGGATGTGGCAGCGCACCAGCTTCATCTGAGTGAGCAGGATATCGTTGATTACAACCCACTGTGTCACACACTTCCACCTCTGCGAAGTGAAGCGGATCGTGATGCGTTGAGGCAAGCTGTTCGTGAGGGGGTGATTGATGCGATTTGTTCTGATCATCAGCCACATGATATCGATGCCAAGTTAGCGCCGTTTCAGGAATCCAGTCCGGGTATTTCCGCGTTAGAATCCCTATTGCCCTTGACCATGAAATTAGTGGATGAGGGGGCATTGACCCTTCAGGAGGCCATCACTAGTGTGACGTCTAATGCTGCCGATATTATTAACCGGCCTCATGGACGTTTGTCTGTAGGCAGCGATGCTGACTTTCTGATTTATGATCCTTTGCTGCAGTGGATATTTGATCCGGCTGCTATGTATAGCCACGGTAAAAATAGCCCGTTTGAGGGTTGGGAATTTAACGGGAAACTACTGCGTACATACGTCAAAGGCCAACGAGTGGATCACCATTCCAATGATGAGGCTTTGACATGATTAGAAGTATGACGGCATTCGCACGAGGTGATTGTGTAGGCAAAAATGGTGCTTTAACGTGGGAAATTCGTACGGTGAACCACCGCTATCTGGAGAGCACATTACGCCTGCCGGAAGGATTTCGCAGTCAGGAAAACGAGTATAAAGAAGTTATTCGGAGTTTGTTGTCACGCGGAAAAGTTGATGCCACTTTGCGATTTGAAATTGAAGGCGCGCAACAGGCAGCAGCATTAAATGTAGACACTAGCTTAGTGAAGGTGCTGTTAGAAGCTCAGCAGCAAGTCAAAGAGCTGACTACGGATGCCAATTCATTATCAGTTGCTGAAATCCTGAATTGGCCGGGTGTTGTTAAACCTAAAGCAACTGATTTCGAAGATTTATTCAGTGATGCGATCAGCTTATTAAAAGACACACTTAACGATTTGGTTGATGCTCGTGGCCGGGAAGGTGTGCGCTTGGTTGGGTTTATTGAGCAACGTTGTGATCAGATAGAAACCATTGTGACAGCGGTGACCGCACGCCGTGAGGTCGTTGTTGACGGGGCGAGAGAGCGATTGATGCAGCGCATTGAGGGGCTGGACCTTGAGTTTGATCCTCAGCGATTGGAGCAGGAGCTGGCTATTCAGGCGCAGCGTTTAGATGTCAGTGAGGAATTGGATCGGCTGGTGGCACACATCGCGGAACTGCGCCAGATTTTAGGGAGTGGTAAAGCGGTCGGGCGTCGTCTGGACTTCCTTATGCAGGAGCTTAACCGGGAGGCCAACACGTTGGGGTCAAAGTCGAATGATGCGGAAACCACTCGCCACTCCATGGACTTAAAAGTATTAATTGAGCAAATGCGGGAACAGATTCAAAACATAGAATAAT
>NZ_QGKM01000007.1 GCF_003172875.1 Leucothrix pacifica
TAGTCGACCCTGAAAAACCATCAAAGCCCTTGATAGTTAAAGGAAAACCCTCTTTAAAGCATGGTCATTTCGACCAGAAAGGGTAAAATGAACGCTCTTTTCTGGTCGAAAGGTTCAAGATGCTCACACCTGACTCTCCCCACCACCAAACCAATTTATTTGGCCCGGATCTGTTGCTACAGCTTGATCCCAACGATCCATTGCTCGCCTTAGCGACTAAGATCCCTTGGTCAGTGTTTGATGAGGCGTTTGCCAAGCACTACAGTAAAACCACGGGTGCGCCTGCTAAGCCCATCCGGTTGATGGTCGGTCTGCTGTTGCTTAAGCAGCTGGAGTGCCTGAGCGATGAAGTGGTTGTGTTGCAATGGAAGCGCAATCCTTACTATCAGGCATTTTGTGGCATGACCGAGTTTCAGCAAACCCTGCCCTGCGATAGCACAGAGCTGGTCAAATTCAGACAACGGATTGGCAAAGCAGGCGTCGAATTGGTTTTTCGCATGAGTGTTGCCCTGCACGGGAAGGCAGCACTCGAGGCTAACGTCAATATTGACACCACCGTACAAGAGAAGAACATTACCTATCCCACTGACAGTAAGCTGGCGATTAAAATTATCAAGCGCCTGAACAAACTGGCTAAGAAACAAGGCATTCAACAACGTCGCACCTATGTAAAGGAGGTCAAGCATTGCCGGTTAGCGATACGTAACTTTCGCCATCCCAAAAAACGAGGCCAAGCTAAAAAGGCGTTGAAACGATTGCGTACCATCGCAGGCAAGTTGATCAGAGAACTCAGAAGAAGGTTACCGGCTGAGGCGTTATTTGAGCAGTATCAGAAAGACTTTCTCTTTTATGAGCGGGTGCTGGCTCAGCAGCCCAAAGATAACAACAAAATCTACTCCCTGCATGAACCGGCAGTTTATTGTATTGGAAAAGGCAAGGATCACGTGCAATACGAGTATGGCAATAAGGTCTCCATCGCCAGTACGGCTAAAGGCAATATTATTGTGGGTGCGGTGAGCCATGAGCAGAACCTTCATGATGGTCATACGTTGCCGGACATACTCGCTCACATTAAGCGCAGCCGTGGCAAGAAAGTCAAACAAGCGACCTGTGATCGAGGTTATCGCGGCAAACGCCGGGTGAATGGTACGGAGATCGTGCTGCCCAAGCCGCCACTAAAACGGGATAACCGCTATCAGCGTGATAAGAAACGCAGGCAGTGCCGAAGACGGGCAGCGATAGAGCCTATCATTGGTCATCTGAAATCAGACTTTCGCTTATCCCGAAATTACCTCAAGGGTGTAATGGGTGATGAAATCAATCTGTTGATGGCAGCCGCTGCCTGGAATCTAAAAAAGTGGTTAGTGGCTGCTTCAGCGGCGGCAAAATACTACTTTTGCCTTGTTATTGTGTTGGTATTAGCGAGGGGGAGTCGTGTTCAAGCCCAATTTCGAATAAGTCTGGCACACAACTAAACAGTCTGAAAAACGTATAAGTCGGGCGGAGTTTTTCAGGGTCGACCACTTAGAAACGACGTTCAATTCGTATTAAAAGCCATCACTGGCCGCAGCAAAGACTAAAAACTGGGCAATTGTCTATGCCGACCCATCGCTTGAGTTGGACAATAACGATATGCGAAGAGTCATCAATAAATAGTTGAACAGAAGCTTATCTTCCCACTTAGCAATTGGATCTGGTATCTCTCTGACCAAAGAGGAAGCGAATCACAGAAAGACTACTGAAGCCATAGGAATGTCGTGAATTGCCATTAAAGCATCCGACACTACCTCTCTGGCACATCCGATGTTGTATCAGCAGCAAATATATTAGCGAAACTCAATTCTATAAATAGCTCACAACAAATAGGGCGAGCTCTATCAGTACTGGATGCTCTCCCTAGGTTCGGTCCCCATAAAGCTAATAATATGGGTATTCGGCAAACTGCTATCGTGTATCCAACCTGCATGACAAAAGCCGATTATAATTCATACAATAGCCCACAAAGTTCCACCAATCCAATAGCTTCTACACCCCCTCCTTTCGGGTAGCGCTCCAATCCCGTATAAACCACAAATGCTTTACTAGGTTTAATATCATCCACGGATATATGAAACCCTTTAGTAACCTTAGGCGCAAGACTACGTTTTATCTCTATCGCCCAAACGCCATGCTTACCGCCCAAATCCAAAAGCAGGTCAATCTCAGCACCCGCTGAGGTACGGTAGTAACTCACTTCTGCTCGATCTGGTGCTGCCCGAATCAAACTTTCAATGACAAAACCCTCCCAACTTTCACCCGTAATCGGGTGACTGAGAATTTCATCATAATCATCGAGCCGTAACAAAGTGTGTAACAGCCCACTGTCTCGCAGGTAAACTTTAGGGCTTTTTACCAAGCGTTTGCCTACGTTAGCGTGATAAGGCTGTAAGCGCCTGATGAGCAACAAATCAACCATTAGATCGAGATAACGTGCAACAGTCTTACCATCAACGGAAAGACTTTTCGCCAAGTTTGCAGCATTCAGTGGTGACCCCTGTAAATGCGCTAACATCGTCCAAAAACGCCTCAATGTTTCGGCAGGTATACGCGGCCCAAGTTGCGGAATATCTCGCTCCAGATAGGTTTGAATAAAGTTATTACGCCAAGTCACACTTTGCTCTTCATCAGCTGCTAGAAAACTACGGGGAAAACCGCCACGAATCCAAAGCTCATTGATTGAAGCAGGGTCAATCTCGGCCACCTCTAAAGGTGTTAATTCGAGATATGCAATTCTTCCAGCCAAGCTTTCACTGGATTGTTTGAGTAGCTCTATAGAAGCTGAACCTAAGAGTAAAAACTGACCCGTCGTAAAACCCAATTCAATACCTTCATCGATTAAACCTCTTAAAATCTGAAATAGGTTTGGTAGGCGTTGAACTTCATCAAGAATGATCAGCTTTCCTCGGTGATGGAGTAGGTACTCACGTGCATCTGAGAGTTTTTCCAGATCTTCAGGATTCTCTAGATCAAGATAGATGCTATCGGTTTCTTTACCCAGACTTTTAGCGAGGGTTGTCTTACCTACTTGTCGAGGTCCAAGCAGTGTTACGGCAGGAAACTGGTTTAGACGCTTCCTGACTGTGGCTGTGAGTTTTCTAGATATCATCCTTGTAATTATGGACTTTAGTGCCAAATTTGCAAGGTAGTTGTAATATCACTACTGAAAAACTTGAGCGCAGCAGCACTAATCACCCAGCAATCCCCATAATAAACTCCCACTCTGACTTCTCGACTGGCATGATGGAGAGTCTGTTGCCTTTTTTCAGCAGCCTCATCTCAGCAAGTTCTGGCATGGTTTTGAGCTCAGCCAGACTAATCACCTGCTCCAGTTTTTTAACAAACTTCATATCAACCAATATCCATTTCGGCTTGTCGGGATCACTTTTAGGGTCGTAGTAGTTTGCCTCAGGATCAAACGCTGTGGGGTCAGGGTATGGCTCGCTGGCGACCTCACAAATCCCGACAATACCTGGCGCTGCACAGCTGGAATGATAGAAAAACACCTGATCACCAACCTTCATTTGATCACGCATAAAATTACGCGCCTGATAATTCCGGATACCATCCCACGGTTCAACATTCGCCGCTTGCAAATCATCGATTGAAAACGCGTCGGGCTCACTTTTGATTAACCAGTACTGCATTGGACTCTCCAGACATTCAAGTCTCTCTATCATATCGGCTGAATCTGAAGCAATAAAGGGTGATGCGTTGCTAAGTATTAGCAACTAAAGCGCTGAGGTTAGTTAGCTTACAGGTGGTCTGGCCGGGAAAGCTTATAACAGCCCTTCTTCTTCCAGGACCTTACGCGCTACCCGAAAACACTCCAGCGCCTGTGGCACGCCACAATAAATCCCCACCACATGAATAATCGAGCGGATTTCTTCTTTAGTTACGCCATTGCTAATCGCGCCACGACAATGAATTTCCCACTCGTGCATTTTGCCCAACGCCCCGATCATGCTGAGATTCATCATAGAACGCGTCTTAGGATCAATGGTGTCATCCCCCCAACCAAAGCCCCAGCACCACTCGGTCATAGCTTCCTGAAACGGCAGAGTAAAATCATCCGCTGCTTCCAGATTTTTTTGCACATACTCTGCGCCTAAGGTGGCTTTGCGCTGCGCCAGACCTTTCTCAAATAGCTCCTTATCCATCTAATACATCCTCTTTGGGTTTCTGTAATTCATTGAGTGCGATCGTCATCGCTTGCTGTAAATGTTTTGCACAGGCTTCTGCTGCTGTGTCGGGGTCTTGTTGCTTAATGGCTGCGGTAATCGCCCGAAGGTTGCGCGGGCCTGCAGTAGAGCGTCCTTTTGAGCTGAGTGTGACGGCGCGTAACTGTCCAATGCGTCCGTTCAGGCGCTCAACCAAGTCCCAGGCTACCCATTTTTCACCTTCGGAGAATATCGTATGGTAGAACATGCGGGTATCTACTAATGCCTGTTTGATATCATGATCTAGCAGTGATCGGGCAATCTTATCGCAGTACGCTTCGAGTGTGGCTACCGTTGTTTCGCTGGCGATAGCGGCACAACTGGCGATCGCAGCACTTTCCAGCATAGTACGGATTTCATAAATTTCCTGTACCTCATGCGGATTCAAAGTAGCCACTGAAGGGCCGGCATTTGGCACAACTGTAATCAGCTGCTCACTCTCTAAATGTTGAATACACTCACGAATTACCGTACGACTAACACCTAATTGTTCACAAAGCGTTCGTTCAACCAAACGCTCTCCGGGTAAAAAATAGCCCATAGTAATGGCTTCACGCAGTCGTTCCAATGAGGTTTCTTTTAAGGTTTTTGGTCGTTCTAAGCTGGTTAACATCTGTCGTTATCACCCATTCATTAATTGTTTGCGTTTTTGCATATTGTATACCATCATACAAAAAACAGCGACCACGAGTATTTTTGAATGACACCCGATATTAGAAAAATCGTTACTTTTGAAGAAGAAGTGTTTAGCGAAGGTTTTCGTAAAGCAGACACGCCATGGCGCCTCTACGCGGTTGCAGCCGTAATCACAAACCCTTGGGCAGGTCGTTTTGTTGAGGATCTGACTCCGGAAATTCGTGCATATGGCCCAATACTGGGTGAAATGCTAACCGAACGCATCGTCAGCTTGGCAGGTGGTGGTGATGCTATTGAAGCCTATGGGAAAGCAGGCGTCGTTGGGACTAATGGCGAGATTGAACACGCTTCCGCCCTAATTCACACGCTGCATTTTGGTAATCATTATCGCAATGCAGTGGCAGCCAAAAGCTATTTATCATTCACGAATACCCGCGGTCCGGCCAATGCGCCCATCAGCATTCCATTGATGGATAAAAATGACGCCGGGCGCCGTTCTCACTACCTGACGATCCAATTCGCCATTCCTGATGCACCTGCACCGGATGAGGTAGTGATTGTATTGGGTGGAGCATCAGGCGGGCGACCACATCACCGCATTGGTGACCGTTACCAAGACTTAAAAGAGCTGGGTCATGACCTCGATAATCCTGCCTCGGTCTAAAACCGACCAAGGCATCGCCTATCACCACAGTGGGAATGCAAATGGCATACCGCTGTTATTGATTCATGGCGTCGGTTTGCGCGCTGAAAGTTGGTATCAACAAATTGATGCGCTAGCACCTGACTACGATGTCTATGCAGTGGATATGCCCGGCCATGGTGAAAGTAATATCTTGTCAGTTGAGTCAAAAGAACCGACATTAGCTGATTTTACAGACTGTTTAGCACAGTTTATGACGCAGGTCATTGGTAAACCAGCAGTGATTATTGGTCACTCTATGGGTGCTTTACTGGCATTATCACTGGCTAAATCCTACCCTGATTTATCTCTGGCTATTGTGCCGATGAATGCGATTTATCAGCGGAGTGATGAGGCTAAACAAGCAGTACTCAGCCGTGCCAAACACTTGCGGGAACAACCACAATCAGACCCGACTGCGCCGGTAAAACGCTGGTTTAGCGAAACGCCTTCTGCACAGGATCAGTTACACGCAGCGATGTGTTGTGAGTGGCTGCAGGGAGCCAATTTACAGGGCTATGCGGATGCCTATACAGTATTTTCTGAAGACGATGGTTTAGCAGAATCAGAGCTACAGGCGCTTGATTTACCGTGTTTGTTCATCACCGGTGAACTGGATGCTAATTCAACACCCGATATGAGTGATACCATGGCACAGCAGCTACAACATGCAGAGTCGCTGGTGATTCAACACTCCCGCCACATGACTCCGCTCACCCACGCTGCACCAGTAAATGATGCATTAATGATGTTTTTGCATCGGCATGTGGCCACACAAAAGACTACCCGCACGGAGGTTTCATCATGAGTAATTTGGACCCCAAGGCCTTACGACAGGCATTCGGCACTTTTTTAACCGGTGTCACCGTCGTCACAGCAAAAAGCGCAAGCGGTGAATTAGTTGGCTTTACTGCAAACTCGTTTACCTCAGTGTCGATGGAACCACCCTTATTATTAGTCTGTCCGGGAAAATCACTGGGCAGTTATCCGGTGTTTGAAAATTGCAGCCACTTTGCGGTGAATGTACTGGCACAGGATCAACAAGATATTTCCAATCATTTCGCAAGCTTTGATGGAGATCGCTTTGCCGATGTTGACTGGCAAGCCGATGAGTTTGGTACACCAATCCTCACGGGTGCAAGCACACACTTTTCCTGCAGTACTCACCAACGCGTCGATGCCGGTGATCACATGGTGCTGTTCGGCGAAATTCAGGCTTTTAGCAGCACGGGTGACGAAGGCTTAGGCTACTCCAACCAAGGGTATTTCAGCTTAGGTTTAGAGCGTGGTGCTGGTGAAGCGCCTGCCACTGTGCGCTCCTTTAGAGTGGGCGCGATTGTTGAGGCAGATGGCGCCATTCTGGTGAAGGGGTCAGAACAGGGGCTGCGCCTGCCAACCGTGGAAGTACAAAGTCGTACCGGTGCCTTAGCTGCGATTCGTGAGCATTTTAAACAGGCTAACCTGCCCGTCGAACTGGGCCCTGCGTATTCTATCTTTGATAACCCGAAAACGGGTGACTACTCTGTGTATTTTCGCGCAAGTTGCGATGAAGCAGTGGCAACTGACTATGGCACCTTTACCCCGTTGGATTCACTGGCTGATGCCAAACTGGCCTCTGAGCCAGTTAAAAATATGTTAAATCGATATGCGCTGGAACGCCATACCGGCGTGTTTGGCTTGTACTTGGGTGATGAACAAGACGGAGAAGTACACACCCTGCATCCCGGAGGTTAACTCATGAAATTCTCACTGTTTGCGCACATGGAGCGTGTCACTACGGGCGCGACTCATCGTGAGCTCTACAATGAATTTGTAACTCTGTGTGAAATGGCAGACCGTGGCGGTATGCACGCCATATGGACTGGTGAGCACCACGGCATGGAATTCACCATTGCCCCCAACCCGTTTACGACACTGGTGGATTTAGCCCATCGCACAAAGCAGGTTCGACTAGGGACTGGCACGGTGATCGCACCATTCTGGCATCCCATCAAACTTGCCGGTGAAGCCGCTATGACCGATGTATTGACAGGTGGACGATTAGATGTCGGCATTGCCCGCGGCGCTTATAGCTATGAATACGAACGCATTATGCCCGGTATGGATGCCTGGGAAGCGGGTCAACGCATGCGTGAGATCGTGCCTGCCGTACAGCAGCTATGGAAGGGCGACTATGCGCATGACGGTGAATTCTACCAATTTCCTGCCAGTACCAGCGCACCCAAGCCATTACAGGATGGCGGACCACCTCTGTGGGTTGCTGCACGAGACCCTAATAGCCATGAGTTTGCTGTAGCCAATGGCTGCAATGTGCAAGTCACCCCCCTCTGGTTAGGGATCGAAGAAATAGAGAACCTAATGAAGTGCTTCAAAGATGCTTGTGAAAAGCATCAGCAAGTCGCTCGCCCAAAAATCATGTTATTGCAGCATACTTATGTTGGCAAAGACGAAGCCGCTGTGATTGCCGCCTCCAAACGCTTAAGCCGTTTTTATTGTTACTTCGGCTCATGGTTTAGAAACCAGCGCCCGGTCACTCAGGGTCAAATCAAAACCTTATCGCAAGAAGAAATGGATGCGATGGAAATGTATAGCCCTGAAAACATGCGTAAAAACCTACTGATCGGCACCTCACAACAAGTGATTGACCGACTCAAGCATTATGAAGATTTAGGCTATGACGAATTCTCATTCTGGATTGATTCCGGCATGAGTAGTGCCGACAAGCGCGAATCCTTAGCCCGTTTTATTGATGAAGTTATGCCAGCCTTTAGCTGAAACCACCGCCCGCAGGAGCACCCACTATGAGCACACAATTACCGATGTTTCAGTTATATATCGATGGCCAATGGACGGATGGCAGCACCGGACAAACCATGAGCAGCATCAACCCTGCCACCGGCGAGGCGTGGGCAAACTTTGCCTGCACCAGTAAGGAAGATGTCAATCGCGCCATTAGCGCTGCACGTCGGGCACTCAATGAAGGTGAGTGGCCAGCAATGACCGCCACACAGCGCGGGAAATTGCTGTACAAATTAGCGGATTTAATCGAAGAACACGCGCAAGCACTCGGTGAATTAGAAACCAAAGACAGCGGGAAATTACTGGCTGAAACCAAAATGCAAACTGGTTATGTCGCGGACTACTACCGCTATTACGCCGGTCTCGCTGACAAGATTCAGGGTGCAACCTTACCGATTGATAAGCCGGACATGCACGTCTTTACCTCACGCGAACCGATTGGTGTGGTGGCTGCGATTGTGCCATGGAATGCACAGATGTTTTTAACCGCTACAAAGCTTGGACCAGCTTTAGCGGCAGGCTGCACGGTGGTACTTAAAGCCTCAGAAATCTCACCGGTTTCTATGCTGGAATTTGCACGTTTAATTGAGCAGGCAGGCTTTCCGGCAGGTGTGGTATCAGTGATTACCGGTGATGCTGAGAACTGTGCAATTCCACTGACTAGTCACCCGGATATTGACCGTATTGCTTTCACTGGTGGCCCTGATACAGCGCGTCATGTGGTACGCAACTCAGCGAATAACTTTGCCGTCACTACACTGGAATTAGGCGGCAAGTCACCGATTCTGGTGTTTGATGATGCAGATTTAGACAGTGCAGCGAATGGCCTAATTGCCGGTAATTTCGGAGCATCCGGTCAGTCTTGTGTGGCAGGTTCGCGTGCTTTTGTGCAGCGCTCGGTGAAAGACAAACTCATCGCCCTGATTAAAGAAAAAGCAGCGTCTATTGTTATAGGTGATCCGCTGGATGCCAACAGTCATGTCGGACCACTTTGCACTGAAACACAGGTTGAGCGCATTGAAGACACACTAGAAAAAGCCCAAGCGCAGGGAGCCAATATTGTGTTTGGTGGCATGCGTCCTGAAGGCTTGGAGCAGGGCAATTACTTTAGCCCGACACTAGTGGAGTGCCCTGATGACCAAACTGAAACGCTGACCGTTGAGATGTTTGGGCCGGTGATGTCAATCGTGCCGTTTGATAACGAAGACGAAGCCATTGCCATGGCCAATGACAGTGTTTACGGGCTTGGTTCAGGCATCTTTACGCAGAACTTGGCACGGGCACACCGTGTGTCAAAGAAGATTAAGGCAGGGATTTGCTGGGTAAATACGTATCGGGCGATATCACCAATTGCGCCATTTGGGGGTTATGGTGACTCCGGTTATGGGCGTGAGGCAGGGTTAGATGCGGTGTTGGATTACACCAATACTAAAACGACCTGGATTAATACCTCGGATGCGCCGATGGCTAATCCGTTTGTGATGCGGTGAAGTAAAAACTCCCACAGCTGCTAGCGCTTATTGATGATGTCGCCAGTGCTGGCTGCAGTGTTATTACTCCCCATTTACATACTGTCAGACATTGTCAGTGAGAAGGTGTTTTTCTTAGCGGTGCAATTAGCCCTGTTTGCGATTTCATTGAAACCTGTTTATGGCGGGTCTGTAGGGTTATTCGGTGCTAACTAATAGTGATAGAAACCTAATCTTGTAAGCTCGCCTATGCTATCTTCTGCTCTTGCTAGCTACTCTTCCAGGGACTTAACACTTCATGCAAAACACACTGACACCCTCAGGTTCCAGACGCTCCCAGTTACTTCTGGTCTTTGGCGTCGTTTTACTATTACTAGTCATTTATGCGCTAACTTTTAGTTTAGATGCATCAGGCAGAGATTTTTGGCTGAGTGAAGGGGGGATTGTTGAGAGCTTGTCAGCACTGGGCTATTTCGTCTGCGCGGCACTTATGCTCCTGATGGGAGGTTGGCATTATGTAAAGAAATATCATTATCTTTTCATGCTGGTGCTGCTATTTGGCATGCGTGAGCTGGATTTTGATAAACGCTTCACTACCATGGGGATTTTTAAAAGTAAGTTCTATGCCAGTAGCGATGTACCAATGATTGAAAAAGTTATTGGTTTAATCGTTATCGCCATCTTTTTCTATATTGTTTTTCGTCTGGTCAAAAACCATCTAAAAGACTTCATCACGGGTGTATTGCGCTTTTCTCCGGCTCATTTGGCAGTCTTTTTTGCCATGTCCTTTATTTTTATTTCAAAGACTCTGGATGGTATTGCCCGAAAACTCGGTGGCTTTGGTATTACTATTGAACAGAGTGCGTCTGTTTATTTCCAAGCACTGGAAGAGATTTTAGAAATGGGTATTCCTGTCTTGCTAATGCTATCGGTTTACCTGTTTTTATCACGCCATAAACAGTAATTCCCACTTTCATTGTGGTAAATGATCAAGCATAAAAAATGCGGCCTGTGGGTACCTAAGCTAAGGCAAACACAGACCGCATCGATTCAGTCAGTCGATCAGATTAAGCCGCTTTAGTCACCGCTTCTTCTTCAGCAACCGGCGTACGCATCATGTAATCAAATGCGCCCAAGGCAGCGGTAGACCCCGCTCCCATCGCAATAATGATCTGCTTGAACGGAACCGTTGTAGCATCACCAGCGGCAAACACACCCGGTACATTGGTTGCACCACGATCATTGATCACGATCTCACCGCGCTGGCTAAGCTCAACACTGCCTTCAAGGAACTCGGTGTTCGGCACTAAACCAATCTGTACAAAGACACCTTCCAGTTCAATATCATGGCTTTCACCTGTCACACGGTCGGTGTAGGTCAAGCCAGAGACCTTCTCACCGTCACCAGTGATTTCAGTCGTCGCTGCTTCTTTGATGATCGTGATGTTAGACATTGATTCTGCCTTACGAACCAATACCGCATCAGCCAGCAACTTATCTGCAAATTCCAGTACCGTGACATGACCCACGATACCCGCTAAGTCGATCGCCGCTTCAATACCTGAGTTACCACCGCCGATAACAGCAACACGCTTGCCTTTAAACAAAGGGCCATCACAATGAGGGCAATAAGCAACTCCCTTACCAGTGTATTCCTTTTCACCAGGTACATTGATCTCCCTCCATCTTGCGCCTGTTGACAGAATGACTGAACGGCTTTTCAGTACCGCACCATTTTCCAGCTCAACCGATACTAAGCCACCAACTTGCTCCGCAGCCACCAGTTTACTGGCGGTTTGGTCGTTCATGATGTCTACATCGTAATCACGAACATGTTCTTCAAGGTGCGCAACAAGCTTTGGACCTTCGGTTTTCTTAACCGAGATAAAGTTCTCAATGCCGACCGTATCCAGTACCTGTCCACCAAAACGAGAGGTTACAATACCCGTACGGATGCCTTTACGGGCTGCATAAATTGCAGATGACGCACCAGCAGGGCCACCGCCTACGACTAATACATCGTAAGGTTCTTTTTCATTCAGCGCAGCCGCCTGACGCTTCGCTGCACCGGTATCAATCTTGTTAACGATCTTCGCTAAGCTGGTACGGCCTTGTGTAAACTGCTCACCATTCAGGAATACCGTTGGTACCGCCATGACCTTGCGTGAATCAGCTTCCTCAGGGAAGACGCCACCATCGATCATCACGTGTGAAATATTCGGGTTAATCACTGCCATCATATTCAAGGCCTGAACCACATCAGGACAGTTTTGGCAGGTTAACGATATAAAGGTTTCGAATTTAAACTCACCTTCTAAATTGCGGATCTGCTCGATCAGCTCAGGTTCCACTTTCATGGTGTGGCCACCGCTGTGCAGTACCGCCAAAATCAACGAGGTAAACTCGTGACCCATTGGTACGCCTGCAAAGAAAATGCTGCTGTCAGAACCTTTACCTTGCACCTGTAATGACGGCGCTCGCTCGCCATTTGATCCCTCTTCAACACTGATCAACGAAGACAACTCCGCCATGTCGTTAGCAAGTGTTACCAGCTCTTTCGACTTGTCAGTATCGTTTGCAAATACTCGTAGCACGACATCAGTTTTTAGATTGCCAAATGTCTGCTTTAGCTGTTGTTGTATGTTTGAATCTAACATTTTTATGACCTACTGATTGATGCTTAAAGTGGCTGCCCGACACGAGGAGGAGTATCGGGCTGCCTTTTTCTATTAGCGATTAACGCGCTATTAGATCTTACCTACTAGATCCAATGATGGCGCTAGTGTCTCTTCACCTGGTGTCCATGCAGCTGGGCAAACTTCATCAGGGTTAGCAGCGATGTGCTGTGCAGCCTGAACTTTACGAACCAACTCAACCGCTGAACGACCGATACCCAGATCGTGGATCTCAGCAACTTTCACTTCACCTTCAGGGTTGATCACGAACGTACCACGTAGTGCCAGACCGTCTTCTTCGATCATTACGTCGAAGTTACGAGTGATTGCGCCTGTTGGATCGCCGATCATTGGATACTCGATCTTACCAATAGTGTCAGACGTGTCGTGCCATGCTTTGTGAGTGAAGTGAGTGTCAGTTGATACTGAGTAAACTTCAACGCCCATCTCTTTAAGCTGTGCGTAATGATCAGCAAGGTCACCTAGCTCAGTCGGACATACGAATGTGAAATCTGCAGGGTAGAAAAATACGATAGACCACTTACCCAGCATGTCCTGCTCTGATACATCAACAAACTCGCCGTTGTGGTAAGCCGTTGCTTTGAAAGGTGCTACTTTAGAGTTAATGATTGACATAATTGTCTCCTGTTAAATGAAAATTGTTACGGGTTTCTATAAAATCTGGGAGTATATTATCCCCACCCCATAAATAGATAAAGTCACTTGAATCTATCTTTGCGATTGATATCATCTATTGATATACCGTCAACGATTATATATCAACTTCATAGAGTGAGATAACTTTGTGGTTAAATTACGCGATTTAGAATACTTAGATGCTATTGAACGCTATAAGCACTTTGGTAAAGCAGCCGATGCCTGTCATGTCAGTCAACCCACCTTAAGTGCTCAAATCAGAAAACTGGAAGAACAACTGGGCCTGACATTAGTTGAACGACATCCCAGAAACGTTATGCTGACAAAAGCCGGTGCCTTACTCACTGAGCAAGCCCGCAAAGTACTCAACAGCGCCAAAGAGTTTGAAACCGCTGCTAAAAACCTGGCTGACCCTCTCGCGGGTGATTTACATATTGGTCTGATTCCCACCCTGGCACCTTATTTGTTACCACAGATTATGCCTGCGCTGACCAAGTCCATGCCTAATGTGAATTTGTTTCTTTATGAGAAGCAGACAAAAACTCTGCTAGAGGATCTCGACAACGGCGCGATGGATATCCTGATACTGCCGTGGCTTGATGATGAAATGAAACGTTTTGACCGCTATAAACTCATGGATGAGCCGTTAGTACTGGCTGCACCACCCGACCACGCAGTTAGCCAAAAATCGCCTCTGACACTGGACGATTTAAAGGATGAAACGATTCTTACTCTGGAAGATGGTCACTGTCTGAGAGATCAGGCCATGGGCTATTGTTTCATCGCAGGTGCTGAGGAGGATAAGCGCTTTAAAGCAACCAGTCTGGAGACTCTGCGCTATATGGTCGCCAGTGGCTCAGGCGTGACTTTAATGCCTAAACTGGCAGTCATGAATCAAGCAGAATCCGACATGATTTGTTATCGTGAATTTGCAGAACCCCAACCAACACGCGAGATTGCAGCGGTTATCCGGGCAAATTACCCAAGAATGGAGGCCGTGCGAAAGTTAGTGTCGACCATCAAGGCACTGGATTTATTTAAATCCGCTTAGTTACTACTATCATCAGGAACCTCAAATGTTCGGATTACTACTATTTTTCGTTGCGCTGTTTGCCAGCATCACATCAATCACCGTTTTGTATCGCCGCAAACCTTATAAAACGCTAACACCTGAAAAACCACGCATCGTCTTTTTCCCAAAGTACTTGGCAAGTTATCAGCGTGATGATGCGGATGTTGAGCACACCATTACCCAGTTGGGGTTCTCAAGAGACCCGCTGACCGGTTTGTATAGACGTGGCTTGGTACGTTCCGGATTGACCACCAAATCAGTCAAACTCACTATTTCAGTGGATCGCGAGAAGAAGGAGATAGCGGTTTACTCTACTTTTTTCGGTATTTTATTGGATAACGGCGACCTCTGGCAGGTTACTCATGACATCGTTAACGGCTTAGAGCCCCAGCCTGACTAAATGCAAGCTGATATAAACTGCACTGACACCAGCGATACCATCTCCCCAAGACACTTAAGGATCAACAATGGAACCGATTTCAATCTTACTCACCCAACTGCGTGATATGGTTCGTGAAACCATTGCTTTGTTACCGCAGCTAATGATTGCTGTTTTAGTGATGGTGCTCACATACTTTGCCGCCTCATTGGTCCGTCGACTGGTGCGTCGCATCTTCAGAAACAGTCGTCTGCGCGCCAGTCTGGTGAATCTCATCGTGATTCTTTCCTCCATGGGCGTTTGGGTGCTCGGCATCATGGTGGCCGCGATCATCGCGTTTCCAAACCTCACCCCCACCAAAATGCTTGCCGGACTCGGTATTGGTTCGGTCGCCATCGGATTTGCCTTCAAAGACGTTTTCGAAAACTTTTTAGCCGGAATCATAATCCTGTTGCGCCGCGAGATGCGTATTAACGATTATATCGAGTGTGTAGGCCTGGAAGGTAAAGTGGAGAATATACTGGTGAGAGAAACGCATGTTCGGCAAGCAGATGGCCAATTGGTGATTATCCCCAACAGCATGCTGTTTAAAAATCCGGTCACAATTCGCACGGATCTTGACCAGCGCCGAACAACCATTATCTGTGGTGTCGCCTATGGAGAAGATATCGAGCAATCCCGCTCAGTGATTCGCGAAGCTGTCCTGAGTTGCCCGAGTGTGGCCAGTGATAGCAAGCCCGTGCAGATATTTGCACAAGAATTCGCAGACTCTTCAATCAACTTTGAAGTGACCTGGTGGACAGGCTCTAAGCCACTGGATATTCGTCAGTCACGCGATGAAGTGATTCAGTCGATTAAGTCTGCTCTGGATCAGGCGAATATTGAAATTCCATTCCCGTATCGCACGCTGACATTTAATGAGTCATTAAAAATCGACACACAATCCGACAGCTAAACACCCATAGCACTTTATTAAGGAGCTACAGTCACTATGCATCATCATGTCGCCGAACTTATCGCCTCTATTCTTATCGTTGGTATCGCCTTGCAATGGGTGGGTTGGCGTTTAAAAATTCCCGCACTGATATTGCTGATTGCGGCTGGCTTTATTATGGGACCAATCACCGGCTGGCTAAAACCCACCGAGGACTTTGGTGAGTTGCTACAACCCATGGTGTCATTAAGTGTAGCGGTGATTCTGTTTGAAGGTGGCCTGAGCTTGCAGTGGCATGAGTTTAAGAAAAACTCACGTGTCATCTACCGCTTGGTGACGTGGAGCGTTGTGATCACCTTTGGGACAGGTAGTCTGGCAGCGCACTATCTGCTCGGGCTATCCTGGCCGGTGGCGTTAGTCTTTGGTGCCATCATTATCGTGACAGGACCGACGGTCATCATGCCGCTACTGAAACAAGCGAATCTGCGCAAGCAACCCTCATCGCTCCTGCGCTGGGAAGGTATTGTCAATGACCCTATCGGTGCCTTACTTGTGGTACTGATTTACGGCTATTACGTGTTATCGGAAAGTGATGCCTTAGCCATCAACATAGCCAGTGGTTTATTGATTAGCCTAGTGGTGGCATCCGCACTTGGCGTCGGCGTAGGACTTTTGTTAGCCCGCGCGTTTCGTCAGGGAAAAGTGCCGGAATACTTAAAATCCCCTTTGATACTGATCGCAGTATTACTGGTATATACCTTATGTAATCGCGTACAAAGTGAGGCAGGATTACTGGCTACAACCATACTAGGTATTACACTGGCAAACCAACAACTTAATACCCTGCATGAGCTGAAACGTTTTAAAGAATACGTAACGATTCTGCTGGTTTCATCGACCTTTATCGTACTCACGGCAGACATCAATCCGGAGATTTTGCAACGTTTGGGCTGGCAGAGTTGGTTATTACTGGCGCTGGTTATTTTTGTATTTCGTCCGCTGTCGATTTATCTGTCGACAATAGGTACTGATATCAATAAAAAAGACAGAATGCTGATTGCATGGATTGCCCCCCGAGGCATTGTGGCGGCAGCCGTTGCCGGACTATTCGGCGCGGAGTTAACCGACAAAGGTTATGAGGGTGCAGAGCTGTTACTGCCATTGATTTTTGCCTTGATCATACTCACCGTGGTGATGCATGGCTTAAGTATTGGCTGGGTGGCGCGAAAACTTGGACTCGCTTCTTCTCATCCGGATGGTGTCATGATTGTCGGTGCTTCATCGTGGAGTACCGCATTGGCGAATGAGCTGCATAAAAATGATATCCCTGTAGTGCTGATCGATACCAATTGGGACGCGCTGAAAGCTGCCAGAATGAATAATATTCCCACGCACTATGGTGAAGTCTTATCCGAACGAACCGAGGAAGTGCTGGAGCTCTCACACATCACTAAGCTGCTGGCAGTCACACCCAATGAAGCCTATAACACGCTGATCTGTAGTCGCTTCGGGCCTGAGCTGGGTCATCGCCATGTTTACCAGATGGGTTGGAAAGCGGATACCGGTCGCGGCACTAACAAAGCCACAGAAGGTAAGTTACCGAGTCAGTCAATTCGCGGTGAAACACTGTTTGGTGAGGCTATTTACTACAACGATTTCGCACAGTCGTTTAAGGATGGCTGGCAGTTTGAAAGTACCGGTTTATCTGAGCAATACACACTTGAAAACCTCACCAGTGACAAACCCGAAGCCACTGAATTAATCGCGGCCATTGACGAGTCAGGTAACATCGTTTTTTACCCATGGGATGAGAACTTAGACACTCAAACGTTCAAACAGATCATCAGCTTTGTTCCTCAGGACAACAATACAAAACAGGGTGATGCATGAAAACGCGCCTGCGACACTTTATGGAATTAGCGAGTGCCAATATCTGGATGGTGCCATCGTTATTTTTAATCGCGTCCGTGCTGATTGCTTTTCTTAATTTTTACCTGGATAAAACCCTGTTTGCGCAGCATGTTCAGTTTCCCAAGTTATTTTTATACTTCAATAACTCTGAGAATATCCGTACCTTGCTGAGTGTTTCGGCCTCCTCAATTTTGGGCGTTGCAGGTGTATCGTTCTCCATCACTATCGCCTCTTTAACGCTGGCATCACAACAGTTTGGCTCGCGATTATTACGTAACTTTATGATGGACCGCTTTAATCAGCTTGTGTTGGGAGTGTTTATCGGTACCTTCCTGTACTGCATCATGATGCTGCAATTCACCAGCTCGATGGATTTAGAGAAGACCACACCCCTTATCTCGATGATTGGTCTATTAATACTCATCGTGACGAATCTGCTGATGTTGGTGTTTTTTATTCACCACACCGCAGTATCCATTCAGGCTGAGAGCGTGATTGCTGATGTCAATGGATCACTCCAGTCACAACTCAACACCTTCTTTCCAGATAAATACACTGAGACAGAGCACCTTCCCGAATCTGTCACCGAACACGCTGACGACCCGTTTGAGGGTATCGATAATTATATCTATACCAAGCAGTCTGGCTACCTGCAGGCTATCGACATGGAGAGTTTAATCGCATGGGTAAGCGATGAGGATATTTCGCTGAAGCTCACCGTCAAACCTGGCGACTTTTTGATTAAACACAGCCTGATCGGTGTTTGTTTGATTAGTGATGAGCAAAAAGAGGATTTTAAAAAGACCATCAGCGACCCGGTTAATGACCGTTTTCTGATTGGAGCGAAAGGCACTGCCAGCCAAGACCCTGAGTTTGCGGTGAGACAGCTGGTTGAAGTGGCGGTTCGCGCCTTATCACCGGGCATCAATGATCCATTTACCGCCATCACCTGTATCGACCGCTTAGGTGATAATATTGCTTTTCTGATTGACCGGGAGTTTCCGTCTGATCAGCACTTTGACGAAGAAGGGCGACTGCGTCTGCAAACCAAGCCATTTACCTTTGAGGGGATTGTAGAGGTATCGTTTAACCAAATTCGTCAACACGGCCGTGCGGATGTATCGGTGACGATTCGTCTGCTGGAAACCATGTATTGCCTGACCCAACAAGTCAGAAGCCAAGCGCAGGCTGAGGCCATTGGTGTGCAGGTCAATGCGATCTATTCAGCGTGTGATGAGAACTTTAAAGCCACTAAAGACAGGGATGATATTGAAACCTTGTATCAGAAAATTACAGCACTACTGGAGGAGCGATTTAGTAAAGGATAGGGATCTTTTTCGTTGAAGATATCGCCATCATCGAATCAATTATAACGGTATCCAAGTTTAGAGATAGCAGGTTATTGCCTCCTTATCTAATTGATTTATTTAAAATACTTTAAACCAATATAGCAAATGGTTAATTGACTTAAGAGATGATCAACCCTAGGCTAGAGAGTAATGATTTCAGTCACCGCCCCCGGTCTTTTCTATCGGTGACTCAGTGATAGTACAGGCAATTTTCATTTTCAATCCAATTTAGTAGAGGTTATTTATGCCAGCATCAAAAGCCACTCAAGCGACAGAAGATCTACGTGAAGAAATTGCAACACTACGCAAAGAATTTGCTGAAATGATGGAGCTAGTGAAAGACAAAAGCGGCTCTTACGCGGAAGATATTAGTGAGACTGTAGAAAAAAGTGCAGAGGCCGTTTACGAAAAAGGCAATCTCGGGCTGGAAGAAATCAATGAACGGGTGCGTAAAAACCCTGTTGCCAGCTTGGCCATCGCTTTCGGTGTGGGTTACATCATCTCTAAACTATTTAGTAGTGATAAATAAGTTCAGGTGATAAGACGATGAAAATGCTGACAGAAACCATTGTCAGTATCTGTGATCTGGCAGAGGCCGAAGGTCGGCTGCTAAAGCACAAGGTAGTGCAAACAATATCGGTGGGTCTTTTGTTGCTTATCGCTGCTGCTATGCTACTGGCTGCCTTAGCGCTTCTGATCACCTCGCTATATCATCTGTTAGCTAACTGGATGCCACCTAGTGCGGTATTCCTGATTCTATCGCTGTTTTCTTTGCTGTTAGCCGGAGGTATTTTATGGACCGCTATACGCCTAAACCGCAAACCGTAACAGAGGCTAAACAACGTTTATTGGCAGTCCAGCCAAAAAAGCCAGACTATCTGGAGTCCATTAAAAAGCATCCAGCAGCCAGCGTCGGTGTAGCAGTCGCTGCCGGCATCATGGCGAGAAGTGTCGTTAAGAACAAACGCCTGCCACCCGGCTTCTGGAGCTTGGGTATGTTTCTGCTCAAGAAGCTGTAGTGGCGGAAGGGGGGTTACCCCGCGGTGCTTTCATTATCCCACATAACAACTTCTTGATCCGCTTTTGCCATTTCCAATAACTTTATCAACGGAGCATTCAGTCTACCAGCTGCTAAAGCATGGGTGTTTAATAATAGATTACAGCAACTCGAAATTTACCAGTCTGTTCACCGCCTCACGTACCTTTTTAAAAGCGGCATTGATCGCAGTTTCGATAGCAATATCCTTCATTCCTCCGAATTCAATCATCAGCATTTTGATATTGAGCTGTTGGAATTCGATCAGCTCACGGGCAGACTCCTCAGTAAGCTCACCAGCTATCTGTAACTCGTTGATGTAGTCGATACTCGCACGCACTTCCATGACCTGCTTTTCCATATCTGGTCGGATTTTTACCCAATCAGCGCCTAGTGAGTCTTTAAAAATCACTAACATCTCTTTACTGACCGTTTCCAAATCTGGCTTGCCGGCATCACCCTGATCTATTGTGTACGTCATGTTATGTCACCGTGGGCTAATTATAAGAATGTGAAGAATCACGTTGTTTGGCTTCTTCAAAGCGTAAAATGCTATCAAGCAAACCACTTAACGATTTACTCAAAATTGCGATTTCAACTTTAGTGAGACAGGCTTTTTTGTGCTTTTTCTGTAGCTTTTTCAGGCCTTCGTCAAGTACGCCAACCTGCAATGCCGTCGTCTTATTTTTATGCTTTGTGCGCTCACGCATGGCAAGCAGATCAAACTCTACCCAGAGTTGTTTGTAGGCTTCAGTATGATTCTGGTAACGACAATCTGGCTCTATGCCCGCCAGCTCATCTAGCTCAAAGAATAATCCGGTCAATTGCTCTCGCATATTCAGGACTGACTTTTCAGTGCGGGAATCATACTTGCTAACCAGTTGAACCGTGCAGCCTGAGATAGCGAACAGCAACAACAGCAACAGGCCATTACGTCTGAATTTATACTTCATTATTTCCCCCATTATTTTATCTGGAAGTCATGCTATCACAATATGTGTATTTTTAGAGCATATTACCGCATTATTATCGATTAAAAGTCATAGTGTTCCCATTGCGAAAAGCCTATCCTGTAACGCTGTTTCACTCCATTGGAGATCACACCATGTCATCTTTACGACAGGATCAAACCCGCGGTATTCAACTCATGTTACTGGGCTGTATTCTGTTGCCTCTGATGGATGCCGCTGCAAAGTATATGGGGGAAACAATTTCATCAGGACTCATTGTGCTAGGGCGCTTTGCCTTTCAGAGTTTATTCCTGCTGCCCTTTGTATGGAGCACACTGTATTTACCCAAAGGCAGAGAATTAGCACTTCATCTGATGCGGTCTTTTAGTATCGCGGTTGCGACAGTCTGCTTCTTCACCGCCATCCAAGTCATGCCCATTGCGGATGCGCTGGCCATTTTCTTTGTAATGCCCTTAATCGTGACACTGCTGGCCCCTTGGGTACTCGGTGAATCTGTGGGGTGGCGGCGGTTAGTTGCGGTATTTGTGGGTTTATTGGGTGCGGTTATCATTATTCAACCCGGACATGCCTTATTCGGCGCACGCGCCTTGCTGCCTTTAATGACTGCACTTGCCTTCTCGTTTTACCTGATGTTTACCCGTAAATTGGCGCGAGTAGGCAGTGAAACTCATCAAGGCAGCGGGGTTGCACCACTTACCATGCAGTTTTATTCCGGTTTATTCGGCTCCTTAATCATGATTACCATCATTACAGTGATGCAGCCGTTCGAGGTGTCGATGTTTACGATATCCCTGCCAGAGCCTTGGCAATGGAGACAACTAGTACTGGTTGGCTTTCTGGCTGCTGTTGGGCACTTGGTGGTAACCACGGCGTTTAAATATGCCGATGCTTCAATTCTGGCACCGTTTCAGTATATCGAACTGATTAGTGCGGCATTGCTTGGTTGGTGGTTGTTTGATGATATTCCTGCGGTTACCACCTGGATTGGTGCAACCATTTTAGTTGCTTCCGGACTGTATATCTTCCACCGGGAACGTGAAGCAGCCACACTCTGACGCAGCTTATGCAAGGTTGAAGGCATTGTTTCACAAGCAATGTAAGGGGTATGTTAAGAGTGTAAGTTTATTGTAAAACAATCACTTACGCGGTATCAATTTGATATTTCGCAATGTTTGATCAGTGGCTAAGCCTTACTCTGAAAGCGTGAAATCAATAACGCAATCGGAGCAAAACAATGAAAAAACTATTCACTGGCACAGCCATCGCAGCGGTATTAGCAGGAAGCTTCGCAGCCACAAGTCAGGCTGCTTCAACACTGACAGAAGCTGAATCAAAAACACTTCAGTTCATGCATGAAGAAGAAAAACTGGCTAAAGATGTTTACCTGACGCTTTATGATAAATGGAATATCCGCTCATTCAGTAACATTGCAGGTGCTGAGCAACGTCATCAGAATCAGCTAAAGGCACTACTGGATAAGTACGGTGTTCCTTCGGCTATTCAAAGCAGCACAGTCGGTGATTTTGCTAACCCTGAACTGGCGAAGATGTATAAGGATCTGACGACTCAAGGTTTGGCTTCTTTAGAGGGTGCGCTCAAAGTTGGCGGTATGATTGAAGAGCTGGATATTATGGATCTTCAAAAAGCCATTGCAGAGTCCGATAAAGCAGACGTTGATAGCACTTATGAAAATCTGATGCGTGGCTCCCGTAACCATTTAAGAGCCTTTGCCAAGCAGTACAACAAAAACATTGGCAGTGTTTATCAGGCGCAACTCATGCCAGCGGCCGAAGTGAGTGCCATTATAAACTCAGAACAGGAACGCGGTGGTGGGACAGGTGGCCAAGGTCATGGCGGTAAAGGCAAGGGTGGTGGACATGGTCAAGGACAGAATATGAGCCAACATGATGGTCACGGTATGCAACAAGGTCGTGGTCAAGGCAGAGGACAAGGTCATCGTTTTGGTAAAGGTAACGGAGCTGGTTACGGTAAACAAGCCGGACAGGGAAAGCGCTGGGGTCAGCAAAACCGGGATCACCAGACATGACTTTCTGATTTAACATAATCTGTAAATCGCTCACAAGGCAGGCATGATTATCATGTCTGCTTTTCTTTATTTGGGCTACACTGACCGCCTCTTAATCCATAGCGGATCGCACCATGGAAAACTCACGCGGTAGTGCTTACATGATACTGGCAATGGCATTCTTCGCCTTGGAAGATATGTTTATCAAGGCCGCATCCAGTTCGGTCCCGGCAGGTGAAATTCTCATTTTCTTTGGTATCGGCGGCAGTATTGCCTTTATGCTGATGACCCTGAAGCGTGGTGAAGCTATTCTTCATCCGGCAATACTCACACGAGCAGTGTTGATACGCGCCCTCAGTGAAATTATCGGTCGCTTAGGCTTTACGCTGGCACTGGTATTAACTCCGCTTTCCAGCACCTCTGCAATCTTGCAAGCCACTCCCTTAGTCGTTGTCATGGGTGCTGCAATATTCTTTGGCGAAAAAGTTGGCTGGCGTCGCTGGAGTGCTATTTTGATTGGCTTTATCGGTGTATTAATGATTATTCGCCCCGGCCTTGAAGGATTTCAGGCGAACTCACTGTTAGCGGTCGTCGGTATGCTGGGGTTTGCCGGACGAGATTTGGCGACACGTGCAGCCCCCAAGGTATTATCCAATGTACAACTAGGTGTTTACGGCTTTTTGGTGCTGATTCCAACCGGGATAGGGTTGCTACTGTATAGTGGTGGGGCGGTCATTCCTGATTTGCTAGCCAGCGGCCAGATACTGGGAGCTATCGTGTTTGGCGTCATTGCCTATTACGCCCTGACACTGGCTATGCGCACAGGTGAAATATCCGTGGTGACGCCTTTTCGCTATACCCGCTTAGTATTCGCCTTACTATTAGGCTTTCTGGTGTTTGGTGAACGACCCGATGCGATGACACTATTGGGTAGTGCCATTATTGTGGCTGGTGGCATATACACACTCCTACGCAATCGTCAGGTACGCCAAGCGACACTCAACGCTAACACTTAAGCTTCACAAAAACCGCAAACATTATCAGTTCACCCGCCGTATTATTCCTAACAAGAGGTAATGATATGAAACAGACAACCGGACAAAACTATCGCCAACGACTCACTCAGGTCATTGATTATATTTACAATAATCTTGACGGAGACTTGAGTGTTAATGCACTGGCGGATGTCGCGATTATGTCTCCGTATCATTTTCACCGGATCTATCGCGGCTTGGCTAAGGAGCCAATTAACGCCACAATTCGCCGGTTGCGCCTCCAACATGCTGCAGCGGAATTGATTCGCTCGGAGCAGCCAATAGCCAACATTGCAAAAAAGGTTTCATACGGCAGCGTGGAAGCGTTTAGCCGCGCTTTCACCGCCCACTTTGGTGAGCGCCCTCGTGATTATCGCGAAGGCCGCCAAACCGATGGAAAGGCCTGTGTTCCTTACATTGCAATGCTTCCGGCAGATAATCAGGAGTATACAGATATGTTTGAAACAGAAATTATGGAGTTTGACGCGATTGACTTGGTTGGATACCAGCACCAAGGCGACTATATGAATATTGGTGGCGTATTTGAGAAGTTGTTTATTTACGCAGGTAGCCACGGCCTTGTAAATGACAGTACGCTCTCTATCGGCTTGTACTATGGTGATCCACAATCCACACCCGTCGATGAGTTGCAATCGATGGCTTGTATCACCGCAAGTGTCGATGACATTCCGGCTGACGATGATGCACCGACGCCAATGCAAATACCCGCAGGGAAGTACGCAACACTGCTGTTTAAGGGTTCTTATGCGGAGCTGGAAAAGCCGTATTCCTGGCTATTTGGGCAGTGGTTGCCACAAAGTGGTTATGAAGCGGCTGACTTTCCTCCGTTTGAGGAGTATTTAAATGATCCCAAAGATACGCCACCGAATGAGTTACTGACGCGGATTCATTGTAAGTTGACCTAAATCATCCGATGAAGCCATGCGTGAGTGATATCTTATTGATAAAGCACGCATGGTTTCTCTAATGAATACGAGGGTTTAGCAATGATCGAAACGCCCTGTCGAAATCCAGCCCTTGGAAAGTCACTCAAAATTATCGGCTTTCTGATGATTGTACTTGGCGCAGCTGGCATACCGGTATTTGGAAGTGCGCTGGATGGACTCGGCTGGATAGTCGCTATTGTCATTATGATGCTTGGTGTGGCGATTTATCTTTATGCTTCCCGACTTGGATCGGTTTCCGCAGGTGATCTGCTTGCCAAAGACAAACGCGCACCGATTGTATTCGTTCGCTCCTTTCAGGATGAACAGGACGACTACTCACTTACTGGTTACAACAAATCACTCAAGTCGATGGATACGGATGCCCTGAGCAATAACAACGTTTGGGGGCCGGGGGTTCAGCTACAATTCAACACCCTACTGGAATCCATTGGCCCTTATATCGCCATCGGTCGACCTGGTGAAAATTTAGCAGGAATAGGAGCGGCACGTGTTTATGTCTCTGACGATGACTGGCAGGACAAAATTCTGGAATACTTTCATCGTTCCCAGATGGTTATCATGCGAGCCGGAAAAACACAGGGTTTGCGCTGGGAGCTGGAACAGCTGGTAGAGATGCAAAAGCCACAAAGCATATTATTGATCCTGCCGCACACGCAAGCGGATTACCAAGAGTTTAGGCAATGGGCTAATGACGTACTGCCCAAGCCATTGCCTGCGGATAAACCGGATGCACGCTTTCTATTGTTTCGTCAGGATTGGACACCACAACCGTTAACCCCACAACGCTTTTTGTTCAATACGCTGGAGCCGTTCTTCAAGCAAAACCAGATTGAGCGTAAAGATATTCGACTATCCTATTTTTTGAAGTATGACTCTTGGTTGAATTATCTTGTGGGCATTTCCGTACTAATTGCTGCAGGACTGG
This sequence comes from Leucothrix pacifica, assembly GCF_003172875.1. GTDB lineage: Bacteria > Pseudomonadota > Gammaproteobacteria > Thiotrichales > Thiotrichaceae > Leucothrix > Leucothrix pacifica. The sequence goes on from NZ_QGKM01000007.1 coordinate 25,780, forward strand.
GACTTTATTTCATCGCTCAGTTATTTTAGTTAAGCATTTTATCTAATCCCAAATCAATGGTTCTTCATCAAGCAAGGCTGACTGCTCTTTCAATGCAAGGATATGATCATCCCAATATCTGGCAGTATAAAACCACGGGAACGCCAACTGAAACGCCGGATCTTCCGCACGCTTTGCCAACCACCCTGCATAATGAATCATTCGCAATGTGCGCAGCGCTTCGACTAAATGCAGCTCTTTGGGGTTAAAATCGCGGAACTGCGTGTAACCAATCAATATATCCATTAAACGCGCTTGCTGATACGGGCGCTCACCGGACAAATACATCCATAAATCCTGAATCGCGGGACCCATGCGGGCATCATCAAAATCAACGATGTGCGGCACTTCATCCCAGTACAAAATATTACCGGGGTGGCAGTCGCCGTGAATGCGTAATTGCTGTACTGAACCTGCCGCACTGAAGTGGTCATTAATCTTTACCAGTAAGTCATCAATTAAGTTGCGGTAAGCCACTTCCATTCCCGCAGGGAGCTTTCCCTCGCTTAATAAATACTGCGAAGGGGCAGCTCCGTAACTCTCAATATCTACGGCGGGACGATGCTTGAAATCAGCCTGTTCGCCATGCAAATGAATGCGCGCTAAAAATCGCCCAATGACCTCTAATTGGTCTGGATTATCCAGCTCTGGTGTGCGACCAGACACTCGTGGGTAGAGCGAAAAACGGAATTCACCATGCTGATGGATGCTTTCGCCCTGTGCGTTGTAAAGTGGCGCAACAACAGGTAATTCGCTGTCGACCAGCTCACGGGTGAAATCATGCTCTTCCTGAATGGACTCATTATCCCAGCGAGCAGGGCGATAGAATTTAGCAATGAGCGGCGCACCGTCCTCAATCCCTAATTGGTAGACTCGGTTTTCATAGCTGTTGAGAGCCTGGAAACTACCCGAGCAGAAGTAACCCTGACTTTCAACAGCGTCGAGAATTTCATCAGGTGACAGATTCTGGAACGCGCTGATTTCGGGTTCTGAGGCTGCTGGTTCGAGGATATTCATGGTGTTTTGGATTCCAAATGGATTTACACTCTCACTAATGCTTTAACGATTACATAACTCGAAACTATCACAAGCACTTACACTTAAAACCCCGAACGCAGCACCTCATAACAAGCGCCCATTGTGTGATAATCCGTCTTTCCTGCCGGAGATTTAAGATCATCAAACTTCTGGTTATCCTGCGTCAAAATACGATACCAAGCCCCATACTCATGATCCACCATATGCTGCCAACTGTATTCCCAAATCTTCTCATACCACTCGGAGTATTTCGCATCTCCGGTCGCTTCAGCCAGTAACGCTGCAGCCGCAAAACTCTCAGCTTGTACCCAGAAATACTTATCGCCATCGCACACCGAACCATCGGGCGCAAAGCCATAACAAATACCACCGTTCACCTCATCCCACGCAGGCGCTAAAGCACGGTCAAACAACTCTTTGGCACGTGGTATCAACCAATCCATCGGGCGATGACGATTTAGAATAAGCAGTAACTTCGCCCACTCTGTTTGATGACCCGGTTGAAATCCCCAAGGGCGGAATAAGTGCTTCGGATCATCCTTGTTGTAGTCCCAATCAACCTCCCAGTTAGCATCATAATGCTCCCATACCAAGCCATCCGCTTTGGCTGCCTGACGCTGGGTAATATTGCTTGCCAACAACTCAGCACGATCTAAAAAGCGCGTCTCGCCAGTTGCTTCATAAGCCCATAACATGGCTTCGCAACTGTGCATATTGGCATTTTGCCCACGGTAATCACCAACTACAGAGAAATCGGCATTAGCCTCATCACGATACAGACCCGCCGCTTCATCCCAAAAGTGCGCTTCCATCAAATCCCATGCCGATTGCAATGTGTCACGACCCGCTTCAACACCGGCTAATAACGCGGTAGCACCTGCCACAATGACAAACGCCAAGCCGTAACAGTGATTGGTTGCATCCTCTACGCCATTTTTGCCAATCAACCAAATATAGCCTTGGCTTTCCGCTTGACGATGTGCAGTTTCCAGGTAGTTCAGACCGTGCTCAACCCACGGCAATAAGCTGTCATCTTTAAAATAACGCGCTGCCATTGCGTAATTAAATACGAAGCGTGTGCTACTGACTAAGTGACGGGTGTCGGCATCGTAAATGCTGCCATCATCGCGAAAATGCTGAAAAAATCCACCGTTCTCATCAAATACATTGGGCTGATAAAAAGCCAGTGTGGTTTGGATGTGCTTTTCCAATGTGGAAGCTGATTTAAAGTCTGGGAAGGTCATCATCTCTCTCAATTACTAAGCGTAAACAAATGGCTATTCAGTCTAGCGCAGTCTTTTACTGTCGGTTTACAAATTACACCCTTATTCCGAGGAGTGTCTGTAAAAGCTCACAGTATACTCTTTATATCAACATTATCTGCAGAGGAAATAACGATGTCTGAACAGGCTATCAGTAACTACCCCATACCTAAACTTGAGGATATGCCAGATGATATTCGCGCGCTGATTTTAGAGGTACAGGAAAAATCCGGTTTTATTCCGAATATTTTTTTGGCATTAGCGCATCGCCCCGCAGAGTTTCGGGCGTTTTTTGCCTATCACGACGCTTTAATGGAAAAGGATGAGGGCTTGACCAAGGCTGAGCGTGAAATGATTGTGGTCGCGACCTCTGGCTTGAACCAATGTCAATATTGTGTGGTGGCACATGGCGCTATTTTACGAATCCGTGCGAAGAACCCGTTGATCGCAGATCAGATCGCCGTGAACTATCGCAAGAGTGATATTAGCGAACGTCAAAGGGTGATGTTGGATTTTGCAGCCAAAGTTTGTAAGCAAGCAGAAGAGGTGTCTGAGGAGGATTATCAATTGCTGCGCGAGCATGGTTTTACGGAAGATGATATTTGGGATATCGGCGCGATTACAGCTTTTTTTGGGTTATCAAATCGTATGGTGAATATGGCCAGTATTCGGCCTAATGATGAGTTTTATATGTTGGGGCGGGTGCCACGGAAGTAGCTAATTTCCGTTCTTGAACGGAATCACTAATATGGGATTCATGCATCATAAGCGTTCTTAACAGCTATCACTGCGGGTTATCTGGCTTAAACCAGAACTCGCAAAAGCGCTACCGAAGCCTGACAAAGTTTTGCTAAACTGGCCCTATCACAACAAGGACCCAGATCATGAATCATCTACTCAATTACAGGGCCCTGAATAACCGTTATTTCATTATCAGACACGGACAAAGCCTCGCTAACCAACAGGGGCTGATTGTCAGCACACCTGAAAATGGTGTGAATGGCTATGGCTTAAGTGATCACGGCAAAGCGCAAGTTAAAAACAGTCTCAGCCAATGCCGGAGTATTTCAGATGTATCCTGCATTATTAGTTCTGATTTCAAACGTGCTTATGAGACCGCACAAATTGCACTGGATTACTTACAAGGTACGGTTGCGGATATTGTCCTTGAGGAAGCACTTCGTGAACGAAATTTTGGTGATTTTGAGTTATCGAAAAGTGGCCACTACCAAGCAGTCTGGGATGCCGATGCTTTGGACTCCACACACACTCAGTATCAGGTAGAAAGCGCAGCGTCGGTAATGTCACGGGTCAGTCAATTGATTCTAACGCTCGAGGAACGTTACACAGGTCAGAGTATTCTGCTGGTTTCTCATGGTGACACGCTGCAAATATTACAGATAGCGTTTGGTAAACAGCCTGCTTCAACTCACCGCCAATTAGCGCCTCTGGAGACGGCTGAGATCAGGGAATTACACTTAGCAGATTAAAAGTTCGAGTCCCTGAAAGTTCAGATCCGCTAATAAATATTTTTTACTAACCAAAGTGTTAGCAGTGTATGTTTCATGTGAAACACTTATGCAGCTGAGCCTTATTTCAAGGTTGAGTATCACATCAGTCACTTGGCGGATGCAGGATACCGAGAGGTAATTCGAGTCTGTCTAAGAATGGCGGCGGGGGTTTACTTGCCAATACAAAACGAACTAAAAATCTCACCCAGAAGATCATCAGGTGTAAATCGCCCTGTAATCTGCCCTAAGGCATCCTGTGCCAGCCTTAGTTCCTCTGCCATGAGTTCACCTGCATTAAACACTTTGAGTTGTTCTGAGGCATTATCAACCGCTATCTGAGTCTCTTCCAATGCTTGCAAGTGTCGACGACGAGCGATAAACAAGTCTTCACTATCTGCCTGATAACCCATGCGCTGTTTCAAGACTTCACGTAGCGCATCAATCCCTAAGCCTTGTTTAGCAGAGATATACAGATGCTCGCCATGTTGCCCCACCTCATGACCACTCTTATCAATTTTATTATGAACGGTTAGACGCGGTAGATGCTCTGGCATTTTCTCCAGTAAACCATGATGAGTCTGGTCTGCTGCTTCTGTATCATCGACTAGAAACAGAATGAGATCTGCTTTATCAATCGCTTGCCATGCGCGTGCTATACCAATCTTCTCAACCGGATCATCGCTGTCGCGTAGACCTGCTGTGTCGATAATATGCAGTGGCATACCGTCCAGATTAATGGATTCGCGAAGTACGTCACGTGTTGTCCCGGCATGCTCAGTGACGATAGCCGTATCCTGACCCGCCAAAGCATTCAGCAAACTAGACTTACCAGCGTTGGGTTTACCTACGATAACCAATTGCATGCCCTCACGTAGCAAACTGCCTTGTTTGGCTTTATCAAAAATATTGTGGAGTTGTTGCTGGATAGCGTCTATGCGATCAACAACACGTTGGTCGGCCAAAAAATCGATTTCCTCTTCCGGAAAGTCTAATGCCGCTTCCACATACATTCTAAGCTCGGTGACTTGTGTTAGCAGTGAGTTGATTGCAGCGGAAAAATCACCTTGTAGTGATCTTAAGGCAGAACGAGCGGCTTGCTCACTACTGCTGTCAATCAGATCTGCAATGGCTTCAGCCTGAGCCAGGTCTAGCTTGTCATTGAGAAATGCTCGTTCTGAGAATTCACCGGGTCTTGCTAATCTGGCACCGTTTTGTAGACAGGCTTGTAGCAACATATCCATGACGATCTTACCGCCATGACCTTGTAATTCAAGAACATCTTCACCGGTAAACGAGTTAGGCCCGGGGAAATAGATAGCGACGCCGTCATCCAGAACTTGTTTATCTGTTCCGAGAAATTGACGATGTGAGGCGCGATGCGGTTTAGTGAGTTGGCCGAGCATGGCTTCTGCAATTTGTGAAACCTTGGGGCCGGAGAGGCGTATTATGCCAACACCACCGCGACCTGCCGGAGTGGCAATGGCCGCGATGGTGTCATTTGTGTACATCAGGCTAAGTCCTAGCTTAGTACAGGGGCTGCATCACCCACGATTTTCTTTGTAATTACGTACTGTTGTGCTATTGACAACACGTTGTTGACCACCCAGTACAGTACCAGACCAGCAGGGAAGAACAGGAACATAACCGTAAATACGACCGGTAAGAACTGGAAGATCTTCTGCTGCATAGGATCAGCCATCTGTGGTGGATTCAGACGCTGTTGGATGTACATACTCGCGCCCATTAGTAACGGTAGTACGAAGTACGGGTCCATCACTGATAAGTCTTTAAACCACAGAATCCATGGTGCTTGACGTAGTTCCACACTTTCTAAAAGCACCCAGTACAGTCCCATGAATACCGGCATCTGGATCAGGATCGGTAAACAACCACCCAGTGGATTAATCTTTTCCTTACGGTAAAAATCCATGGTTGCTTTCTGCTTAGCCTGTGGGTCAGCTTTATGTTTTTCGTTGATCTCTTTGATCTTTGGTCCAAGCTTCTTCATTTTTGCCATGGAGCGATAACTGATCGCAGATGGATAGAAGAAAATAATTTTGATCAGAATGGTCATCAAAATGATGGTCCAGCCCCAGTTGCCTACCACATCATGGATTTTGTTCATCATCCAGAAAATGGGTTTGGAGACGAAACTGAAGATTCCATAATCTACGGTCAGGTCTAAACCAGGAGACATTTTTTCAAGTTTTGCCTGGGTCTTCGGGCCAACATAAAACTGACTTTTAAAGACTCCGGCTTTACCGTCAGGCACGGTTAACAGTGGAGAGCTAACGCCCAGAATATGGTTGCTATTGTTAGGTATGAACTTGGTGTAGTAGTTGTTGGTCGCTTCAGGTCCCGGAATCCATGCACTAATGAAATAGTGCTCCAGCATTGCTGCCCATCCGCCTTTGATCGGTTGTTTCAGGTCAGTATCTTGTATGTCACCGAAGTCTACTTTGACGTATTTGTCATCATAGTAAGCACCACCAACATATGAAACAGAGGTTAATCCCATACCTTCACTTTCATGTACACCGTGGGTTAACTGGTGATATTCACTACCCACCCATGTTTCACCGGATTGGTTGTTAATCGTCTGGTTCACGTCGACTAAGAACTTGCCTCTGGTAAACGTGAAGGTCTTGATAACGTTAAGGCCATTAGGTGAGGTCCACGTCAGTGGCACTACTAATGTGTCACTATCGCCTAAATCGAACTCTGCTTTCTCGGTAGTAAAAGCAGCGTAGTGATTAGGTGCTTTCTCAGGACTACCATCCGTTGCTACCAGTCCGGATTGAGCGGCATAGCTTTTCGCGATATCTAATACACGTACCGGATTATCGGGTTCGTCCAGACTAACAGGGTAGGTCAACAGATCTGCCTGAAGTATGGTACCGCCCGTTAGACTAATTTCAAGATCCAGTACGTCGGTTTTAACCCGGATATTCTTTCCGCTAACAACATTACCAGCCGTTGCACCGTTAGCTGAAGCGGCAGGTAAACCTTGTGCTTGTGGCACATCAAGCTGTGCGGTGTTCGTCGCAGCTATCCCTTGAGTCGTTGGTGTGTTTGCAACCGGAGGAGGGGCATTTCTTTGCTGCCAGGTTTGCCAAATCATGAAGGTAATGAAAGCCAACATGAGGTAGAGAAGTGGGCGTTGTTGTTCCATGGATTATCCTGGGAGTTTTTTGCAAATGTATCGCCACTGAGTATCCAGCTGCGTGCGAATTTCTTGGCTCGGCAATTCTACCGCGCCCTTGCGACACATGGCAATAATATCTATGGAGGGAAGCTCCGTCTGGTGACGAAAGCTTTCGCGGATGAGCCGTTTGATGCGATTGCGATCAACCGCAAGTCTTACACTTTTTTTTGCGATAGCAAGACCCAATCTAGGATAACCCAGATCGTTTTCTCTCACTAGCAGGGTAAAATTGGGGTTACCAAATCGTCTTGCTTTTGCAAAAACAAATTGGTAATGCTCTGCGGTAAGGAGTCTTCGTTCCCTACTAAAACTTTGCCCTGTCATTGCGTTTTCCGCACAGGGCTTAAATAAAGCCCCGAGCCGAAAAAATTATGGACAAAGTAGTGCGCGACCTTTTGCTCTACGAGCTTTAATCACCTTACGTCCGCCAACAGTACTCATACGTGCACGGAAACCGTGAGTACGTGCGCGCTTCAGATTGCTGGGTTGAAATGTTCTTTTCATGGTAGTAAACCTGGGTTCAACGTTATTAGCTTGCCAGTCAGCGATTTCTCTGACATGGCGGAAGGGCGAAGAAAATAATGCAATGTTCGGATGATGTCAATCTTTTTTCAAATCTGTTTCTGATTTAAACCGGACAAGACATCTATAGCCTGTGCTTGGTTGTTATTTATATCTTATATATATAAAGATAAAAGTAATAATAAGGGCGCTTGTTTTATGTGGATTAGTTCAGTTCTCCATTGTGATTCAATGACTTATTAATTAACGCTGCTCTGTACCAGTTATGTTTAATTCAGGGAAAAAATGTTGATGATATGTGGATAACTTAAGTATGGGTATTTATCCACAGTTTATTCAGCAGTAGTCCTCTTAGTTACGCTATGTGTTATGCACAAGTCTTTTTTTGTGGGGGTTAGAGGTTTTTTTCCCGTTAAATACTAAGCGTAACAAGTATTTAGCCGCGATTTCATTTTTTCTGTGAATAAAAACAGATTAAAAAACGATCAGGTTATTATGGGGGATTCCTCTGCTTGGTTAAAAATATCAATAAAAACAAAAGTTTAAATTGGTTTTAGTCATCACTAGGAAAAAAATATAATTTTCTAGTTGTGGATAAAACAAGGTTTCTAGTAAACTAGTTAGCCCTCGTTTGTGAACCCTCCTACCGGTGTACATCGTCTTATGCTTTGGCCTGACTGTTTGAAAATATTTGCCAATCAACTCACTGATCATGAGTTAAATACCTGGCTTCGAACACTTCATGGTCAGGAGCACGATGACATACTGCTTCTGCTCGCACCAAATGATTTTGTGCTCAAGTATGTCCATAATTACTATCTGGAACGGATCGTCACTGTCGTTCGACAGGTCACAAAAAACGATAACTTTCAGGTTCGTCTGCAGATAGGCAGCGCAGACTCAATACCACCACCACCGGCCTCGCCGCCGGACATACCGGAGGTGCCGACACCACCACCTCAACCGCCGTTTGAGCCACCGCCTCCTCCTCCGGTGCCGGATAGTGAGTCCCAGCTGATATTTGCTAACAATCTGAATCCTGCTTTAACGTTTGATAACTTTGTTGAAGGTAAGTCAAATCAACTGGCAAGGGCATCGGCTTTGCAGGTCGGGGATAACCCCGGGCTTTCCTATAACCCATTGTTTATTTTTGGTGGGGTTGGTCTGGGTAAAACTCACCTGATGCATGCGGTGGGGAATCAGATCAAAGCGCGTAACCCAAATGCTAATGTGGTTTATTTGCATTCTGAGCGATTTGTAAATGGTATGGTTGCAGCGCTTCGCCATAACAAGATAGAAGAATTTAAGACCTATTACCGCTCTGTTGATGCCTTGCTCATCGATGATATTCAGTTTTTTGCCAATAAGACGCGAAGTATGGAAGAGTTTTTTCATACCTTTAATGTTCTGTTGGAATGCCAAAAACAAATCATCATGACGGGTGACCGATTGCCTCGTGAGGTAGAAAATCTTGATGACCGTTTACAGTCTCGTCTGGTGTGGGGCTTAACCGTTGAGGTTGAACCACCGGATGTCGAGACGCGAGTTGCTATTCTGAGAAAGAAAGTTGAACACTTGGGTTTGGATATACCGAATGATGTTGCGTTCTTCATTGCCCGACGCTTTCGTTCCAACATTCGGGATCTTGAAGGTGCGTTGCTGCGTGTTGTTGCAATTTTGAGATTGCGAAACACCACCACGATTACCCTTGATTTTGTTCAGGATGCATTGCGCGACCAGTTAGCCGTCATGGATAAGATGGTCACGATAGAGCGGATCAAAAAACTCGTAGCGGAATATTTTAATATTCGGGTGTCAGATCTGGATTCAAAGAGCCGCGCACGCAATATCACGCGGCCCAGACAGTTAGCGATGGCGCTGTCTAAAGAGTTGACTAACCACAGTTTACCGGAAATAGGTGACAAATTCGGCGGACGTGATCACACTACCGTATTACACGCATGCCGAAAAGTGAGAGAACTGGTACAATCTGACAGTCCTTTTGAAGAAGCACACCGGATACTTTCCAGAACCTTACGAAGTTAATATCGTTAACGGATGAATCAGACACTATGAAATTTACAGTTTCCAGAGATACTCTTGTTGAGCTGCTGACAAATGTTGTTGGTGCGGTTGAAAAAAAGCATACCTCCAAAATTCTTGAGAATGTATTGCTCAGTGTTTATAACGATCAGTTACGCTTAGTGGGAACTGACCTTGAAATTGAATTGAGTGCCAGTATTAATATTCAGGTTGACAGAGAAGGTGCGATTACAGCGCCCGCCCGTAAATTATTGGATATTACAAAAGCATTGCCTGCCGACTCCTTTATTCTGATTGAGCAAGATCTGGAAAGTTCACGTTTGTTGATAAAAGGCGGACGTAGTCGTTTTGAATTAGCGACTTTGCCTGCTGAAGACTTCCCTGAATTAGATGAAATTCCTCTCGAAACTGAAATCACCATTACTGAGAGTCAGTTTAAGCGTCTACTGGATAAGACATCATTTTGTATGGCCAATCAGGACGTGCGGTATTATCTGAACGGTTTACTACTGGATATCGAAGCGGGTGCTATTAATACAGTATCAACGGACGGTCACCGCCTTGCTCTGTGTGAATTCAAAGACGAAGCCATTAAAGTCAATGAGCGCTCAAGCATTATTGTTCCCAGAAAAGGTGCGTTGGAATTATCACGCATATTGGAATCCAGTGCCGATGTCTCAGTTAAAGTGCAAATGAGTGGGAATCACATTCGCGTTGAAAAAGATAATGTACGCTTTACTTCAAAGTTAATCGATGGAAAGTACCCTGACTATCAGGCAGCGGTACCCTCTTCAACGACTATTTCTATCCAACTGGATCGCATTGTTTTTCGCGATACATTGGCTCGTGTTGCAATCTTATCTAATGAGAAATTCAGAGGTATTCGTCTTCGTCTGAGTGAAGGCGTGATGACATTAATGTCTAATAACCCTGAGCAAGAAAGTGCTGAGGAAGAAATTGATATTAACTACAGTGGTGATGTCTTCGAAATTGGATTTAACGTCAGTTATGTCCTCGAGGCTGTCAATCATCTGGAAGGGGAAATGATCGACTTCAATTTCACCAGCTCTGCAGCCAGTGCGTTGCTATCTTCTGCTGAAGACAGTGGTGTACGCTACGTGGTAATGCCGGTTAGATTGTAATTTCTGTATGTTGCTAGAACAGCTATCGATCAATCATTGCAGGATTATCGATAGTGCAGAGCTGATGTTGTCGCCAGGTGTAAATTTAATTAGCGGTGATAATGGTTCAGGTAAGTCCAGCATCCTTGAGGCTGTGGCAATTCTGTCCAGAGGACGTTCTTTTCGTAGTCCCAGAATTGTGGATGTGATTCAGCATAAGCAAGATCATTTACTCATTCGTGCCAAGACGACTGATGATGATAATGCCTTCAGTATCGGTATTCAGAAAAGTCGTACCTCAACCCGAATTCGCGTTAATCAACAAGATATTAATACGCAAGCGGCACTCAGCCGTTACCTGCCAGTGACCATTATTGATCCGAACTCAATTGAGTTAGTGACTGGTTCCCCTTCCTTACGACGTGCCTATATTGATTGGATTGCTTTTTACTTATTTCCTGAATTCCATAAAGTCTGGCAAAACTACCAACGTGTACTTAAGCAGCGCAATCTCTGCTTGCGTGTCCCATCCTATCTGTCTGCATTACCCGTATGGACGGATGAGCTGATTAAGGCTCAGATCCGTATTCAGGACTATCGTGAGCGCTCGCTATTGGTCCTGAAGCCACAGCTAGAAAGGCTGTGCGAGCGATTGCTTGGTGATCATAGTATTAGTATCAAGCTAACAACTGGTTTTGCTCAGGCAATGGATTTGAGTGCTGAGTCACAAAAGGCCTTCTATCTTGAAAAACGAGATAATGAAATTAAATCAGCCAGAACCTTGTCGGGTGCACACCGTGCTGATTTACAGATTATGTTTAACCAATCATTGGCACAGCAAAGTGCATCCAGGGGGCAGCTAAAGCTAATAGCAATCTCCATGCTGCTTGCGCAAAGTCGTAGCATTGATACGAATAATCAAGGTAAAGGAATTATTGCCATTGATGATTTAGCTGCTGAGTTGGATGGTGAGAATAAGCATAAACTTTTGGCGACATTGCGCAGTTTAAATCAGCAGCTTTTACTCACCACAACTCAGTCAGATCTAATCCCATTAGAGGCAGATGATCGAATGTTTCACGTGAAACAAGGAAAGGTATTTCTTAAAAATTCAAGTGTTTAGCTGTTCTTCGTAAGACAAAGTGCTATAATCTTGCGAGTATAAAATAAGGTGAATTACATGTCAGAAGAACAGACCTACGATTCCTCCAATATTAAGGTTCTGAAAGGCTTAGAGGCGGTCCGCAAACGCCCGGGTATGTACATCGGTGATACAGACGATGGTACAGGTCTACATCACATGGTCTTCGAAGTGGTCGATAATGCGATCGACGAGGCCTTGGCAGGACACTGTTCTGAAATTAAAGTCATCATACACACAGATGGCTCAGTCTCCGTATCTGATGACGGTCGTGGTATCCCTGTTGATATCCATGAGGAAGAAGGTATCTCTGCTGCTGAAGTTATCATGACGGTACTGCATGCCGGTGGTAAATTCGATGATAATTCATATAAGGTATCTGGTGGTTTGCACGGTGTTGGTGTTTCGGTGGTTAACGCCCTTTCAGAGACGCTACAACTAACGATTCATCGTGAAGGCAAGATTCACTCCCAAGAGTACCGTCTAGGTGAACCACAGGGTCGTTTAGAAGCAGGCGCTGTTACGGATAAATCAGGTACTGAAGTCCGATTCCTTCCAAGTCCGGATATCTTCGCAATCACCGAATTTAGCTTCGATGTTTTAGCCAAGCGCTTACGTGAACTTTCCTTCCTTAACTCAGGTGTGCGTATCAATTTGATGGATGAGCGCGGTGAGGGCGAGGCAATTATTTTTGAATACGAAGGTGGAATTAGTTCCTTCGTTGAGCATTTGAACAGAAAGAAAACGGCCATACACCCTAATACAATCTATATTAGTACTGACAAAGATGATGTTGGTGTAGAGGTTGCGCTGCAGTGGAACGATACCTATCAGGAAAATATTTTCTGCTTTACTAATAATATTCCACAGCGTGATGGTGGTACCCACCTTGCAGGCTTCCGAGCTGCATTAACCCGTACATTGAACCAATATCTTGAGCGTGAAGGATTACTAAAGAAAGAGAAGGTGAATCCATCAGGTGATGATGCACGTGAAGGATTAACCGCAGTATTATCCGTTAAAGTGCCTGATCCTAAATTCTCATCTCAGACAAAAGATAAACTAGTCTCGTCTGAAGTACGTGGAATTGTAGAGTCTGCGATGAGTGAGCGCTTGTCAGATTTCTTACTGGAAAACCCGGTTGAAGCCAAGATTATTGCCACTAAGATAATAGATGCAGCTCGAGCGCGAGAGGCCGCTCGTAAAGCACGTGAAATGACCCGTCGCAAGGGCGCACTGGATATTGCTGGTTTGCCGGGTAAACTTGCAGATTGTCAGGAAAAAGATCCGGCACTATCAGAAATATATCTGGTAGAGGGTGATTCTGCGGGCGGCTCAGCGAAGCAAGGTCGAGACCGCCGGACTCAGGCTATCTTGCCACTGAAAGGTAAAATACTGAATGTTGAGAAGGCACGCTTCGATAAGATGCTGCAATCACAGGAAGTTGGAACCCTGATTACTGCGTTAGGTTGTGGTATTGGTAAAGAAGAATTTAACCCTGACAAGCTGAGATACCATCGTATCATTATTATGACCGATGCTGACGTCGATGGCTCTCACATCCGTACATTACTACTGACATTCTTCTATCGTCAAATGCATGAGTTGGTTGAGCGTGGCCACGTTTATATTGCACAACCTCCGTTATACAAAATGAAGAAGGGAAAACGAGAGCAGTACGTAAAAGATGACCAAGAGCTCAATCATCACCTATTACAGATCGCTCTGGACGGCGCCGTTCTATATTCTAATGAAGACGTACCGGGTATAAAAGGCGAAGGCTTAGCGAAGCTTGCCGAGAGTTACACCTTGGTAACAGAGGGTATAGCACGACTGAAGCAGCGGTTTGACAGTGAAGTACTTGAGGCAATGTTATTTACTGATTCAGCTTCTGATAAGTTAGATAAGGCTATTGTTGAGAGGTGGATGCATAATGTCTGTGAAAGCCTCAATCATAAATTTAACGGTACACGACATTATCAATCTGAAATGAAAGAGTCAGACACCGACAATTGGTGCGTGCATGTCGTCAGACGTATGCATGGGGTTGATACAACATTACTATTCAGTAGCGGTTTGTTTGCTAGCGAAGAAATAAATCGTTTAAATCAGTTAAATCAGCAATTGGCAGGTCTGCTAAACGAGCATTCATGGATCGAACGTGGAGAAAAGAAAGAGCCGGTACTTCGCTTCGATGAAGTGATGGATTGGCTTATGAAAGAAGCGTCACGGGGCTTGAACATACAGCGATATAAAGGTCTGGGTGAAATGAACCCAGGGCAACTCTGGGAGACTACAATGGACCCTGAGTCACGCCGTATGTTGCAGGTAACGATTGAGGACGCTTATCAGGCTGATGAGGTATTCTCGACACTGATGGGTGATCTGGTAGAGCCTCGACGCGAGTTTATTGAAAACAACGCCCTATCGGTATCAAATCTGGATGTTTAACTGTCAGGAGGACGGATAAGCAGTAGGAGCCAGGATAGCGATACGGAAAACCTAAACAATCGCTAGGGAAATAAAATGAAAACAATAGGGAATATTAGTAGCATTGCTGTGTATGCGGCAGTTGCTACCGTCCTTGCTGCATGCTCAGCAAACCCAGTAGAAGATACTAATAATAAGAAACCAGTTGTTGCCGCTAAGGCAGCTAACAATGTCAAAGCACCTGTAAAGGTGGCAGCAGTTAAGAAAGAGTCGGTTTCTAAAAAGAAGACTATCGCAAAAGTAGCTACACCTGCAAAGCCATCAAGGGCTGAAGCTCTTGCAAAGAAGAAGTCGATCATTGCAATGGCTAAAGTACAGAAAGCTCAACAGGCGGCAAAAGTTCAACAAGCAAGGGCGAGAGCCCAGCAGGCTAGAATTCGAGCGGCTAAAGCGCAGGCTGCTAAGGTTAAAGCCAGACAAACTGTTAGTGTGGCGAGGGCTGTTTATAAAAAGCCAGTGGTTAGTAAAACAACGTATAGAAAACCAGTCAGCAATATTAGGTCGCCACAACCAGTCGGTGTTAGGTCCCCGCAACCTGTTGGTACAAGAGGAAACGCTGTTTCAAAGCAGTATGCCCAGAGACGTGCGCCACAAAAAGTTGCTCAGGCCAGGCCTGTTGTCAGGAAAGTCGTTCATAGAGCAAAGACGGCGCAAAGCAGACCCGCTGTAAGGTTAGCATCCAGAACGCAAAAGCCAGTTCAGAGAACGGCTTACCGTAAGCCAGCAAAAACAGCCTATCGTAAAGCAGTTTACAGAAAGCCAGTAGTAAATAGAGCAGCGCCTAAAAGAGCTATTCCTCGTATAGATCCGAATAACTCATTTGGTTATGCGCTTTCAAACGCTGCTATCGAGAGAACAAAACATCGGGTTCGTTACGATGGACGCTATCTGAAGATTGGATACCCTTGGGGGGACGTGCCAAAATCAATCGGTGTCTGTACAGATGTTGTGATACGCGCTTATCGCAAACTGGGCATTGATTTGCAGTCCGAAGTTCATAAAGATATCAGTAAAGACTTTTATGCTTACCCTAACCTGACAAAATGGGGCTTGGATAAACCTGATCCGAATATAGATCATCGTCGTGTTTATAACTTACAAGCATTCTTCAAGCGACATAAAGCAGAGTTACCACGTTCGCGTAATCCGCGTGATTATAAACCTGGTGACTTGGTTACGTGGATGGTGGGACCAACCTTCCCGCATATCGGTGTGGTGGTAAATAAGCCTTCTCCATCAGACCCTAACCGTTTGATGATTGCTCATAACATTGGTGCAGGTCCGGTTATAGAGGATATTTTGTTCCGCTACCCAATGACAGGTCATTACCGTTACACACCGGAACATCGTAAAGTGAATCCAGCACTCCATTTTGCTAAGACACCACCACCTGCGTCGGTGCTTAAGAAGCGCAGACAGCAACAAGCTAGCTACGCTCAACTATTGCAGGCGAGTAAGTATCTGAACGCTGCGAAACCAGCAACTCCGGTAGTTGATACGCAAGCTAAGTCGAACAGTAAAAAGCCAGCAAGAATCTATCTGGCACAACTTGATTCAGTGTTGGCAGCAGGCAGTAGCAATTTAAACTCTGCTGCGGTTCAGGCGCTACTGAAAAAGTAATAAACCCATGCTAAATGTGACTTGGCGAATCAGGAAAAATAGGTAAACTGATTCGTCTAGTCATTTTTCATGGAGTAGGATATGGCACGTACGCCTTCCACAATGTTAGCACTGGGCACCAAAGCCCCTGATTTTTCACTACCAGAGCCACTCACTGGTAAACGCGTTAGCCTTAATGATTTTGAAGGCAAACCACTTCTGGTTGTATTCACCTGTAACCACTGTCCCTATGTCATTAACCTTCGTGCTTCATTCACTGAGTTTGTAAAGAGTAACCAGGCTAAGGGTTTAGCTGTGGTTGCGATCAACTCAAATGATGTCGAGAATTACCCAGCGGACAGTCCAGAAAAAATGGTGGTTGAATCGACGGAACATGGCTTCACATATCCTTACCTTTACGATGAGGATCAGCAAGTAGCTGCAGCTTATCAAGCGGCATGTACACCAGATTTCTTTTTGTTTGATAGTGATAAATCGCTTTATTACCGAGGTCAGTATGATGACTCACGACCGGGGAATGGTATAGAAGCGACAGGAAAAGACATGCAGGAAGCCGTTGATCAACTGCTGGCAGGACACCCGGCGCCTAGTGAGCAAAAAGCATCACTAGGCTGCGGGATTAAGTGGAAAAGTGGAAACGAACCTACGTACGGTTAAGCAGTAGTACTTTGAGAGTACGCTGTTAGTAGTGCTTGCAGTGCCGCTGTTGAGATATCGTCATTGATTGCAACAGCGGTGTACGTGCTTCCTTCAATGGATAATGCAATACATGCTTGTGCTTGTGCAGTAGTACCTCGGGAAAGAGAGTGCTCATCAAATTGAGTCACTTCTATCGCTTTACCATAAGTAGCGGTTAGCGCATCACAAAGCGCTTCTACAGCCCCGGTACCTTGCCCTTTAATGACAGGACCTGACTCTCCCAGAGCAAACTGACCCCATATTTGACCCGCCTCGGTATGGAGATCGAAGCGATCAAGTAACCACTCTTCGTTTGTGCGGATGAAATGCTCGTCAAATAATGATTTAATTTTTTCTGAAGATATCTCTTCACCGCTAGCCTCAACAGCCTTTTGCACTACACGGCTTAATTCAATGTGCATCCATTTCGGTAGCTCAATACCATAGTCACGCTCTAATACAAGTGCTACGCCACCTTTACCACTTTGACTATTGATGCGTACAATCGCTTCGTAGTGTCTGCCAAGATCTGCAGGATCGATGGGAAGGTATGCAACATTCCACTTCTCATAACCGTGCTGCTCATGATGCTTAATTGACTTGCGAATCGCATCCTGATGGCTACCAGAGAAGGCAGTGTAGACCAACTCGCCTGCCCAGGGGTGACGGGCGTGTACTTTTAACTCAGTACTGTATTCAACGACGTCAATGATCTCCTGAATATTGGAAAAGTCGAGTTTAGGATCAATGCCCTGAGAATAAAGATTCATTCCCATGGTGACGATATCCATATTCCCCGTCCGCTCACCATTACCTAGCAGTGTACCTTCAACCCGGTCTGCACCTGCCATAACGGCCAACTCGGCTGCGGCGACAGCACAGCCCCGATCATTGTGTGTATGCAAACTGATACGAACATGATTACGTTGCTTTAGGTGACGACAGAACCATTCGACCTGATCTGCAAAGATGTTCGGGGTCGACATTTCTACTGTTGCAGGCAAGTTTATAATTACTTCACGCCCACTCTCTGGTGACCATTGTTCGATGACTGCATCACAGACCTCAACCGCATAATCCATCTCAGTACCTGTAAAGCTTTCTGGAGAATACTGGAATACCCAATCAGTCTGAGGATACTTTGATGCATAGTCTCTAACGTGACGAGCGCCCTCTACCGCAATAGATTTAATACCGTCACGATCAAGTGCAAATACCTGTTCACGTTGTACTGTCGATGTTGAGTTGTAGACATGGACGACTGCTCTTCGCGCACCAACAAGCGACTCATAAGTTCTGGCAATCAAGGACTCTCTGGCTTGTGTTAACACCTGTATGGTGACATCATCCGGAATCATATTCTCTTCAATCAGCTTTCTGACGAAATCAAAATCAGGTTGGGATGCTGAAGGAAAACCTACTTCAATTTCTTTAAATCCCATTTTCACCAAGTGCAGGAACAGGCGTGTTTTTTTCTCGACATCCATTGGGTTTATGAGTGCCTGATTACCATCACGCAGATCAACACTGCACCAGTCAGGCGCTTGAGTAATTTGTTGATCCGGCCAGCTACGGTCGGTCAATTTGATTGGCTGAAATGGAATATATTTGTTGTGGTCAAACACGGTACGGTTCCTGTTATGAGTGATTGAGTGAGAAGTATATGCCTCTGTAGACGCAATGAGTTTGTTAATTTATCTATATATCTACGATTTGCACAAAAATAGATTAAGGAATAGACTTTTTAGTTAGATAAATTGCGAAGTAACTGTCAGTTATGAAAACAAATACCAATATCGATAGTTTTGATCTAAAAATATTGCGTGAGCTACAAAGCGATGGCTCTCTGACTAATCAAGAGCTTGCGGATCGTGTTGGACTAACTGCAGCACCCTGCTCAAGGCGTGTTAAACAACTGGAGGAATCAGGGGTTATTGCAGAACGCGTTGTGCGTATTGATGAGCGTAAAATTAATTTGAATATGATTGTGCTGCTATACATCAGCATGGATAAGCACATACCGGAACGGTTTGAAGCGTTTGAAGAAACGGTAAAGAACATTCCTGAAGTGATGGAATGCTACATGATTACGGGTAATAGTGCAGACTATCAATTGAAGGTAGCTGTGCCAGATCTTGAGAACTACTACGAGATATTGTTAGGCAAGATTACCCGAATAGAAGGAGTAACGGGGGTACACTCATCATTCATTCTTCGTAAAATCATTGATAGTACTGCGTTACCTTTGGGTTATATAAATCAATAATCAGATCACTCTTGAAGCTCAGTATCAGTTTGGGTTTGTTGCTTTAGTGTGGCCTCGATGCGCTCTAAGGTATCACCGACACGATCCAGCTCATCGTTGTAATTGGTCTCGCGCACATACCCCGAAACGATGTCTTCAACATCTTGCGCATACTCCCCTACCAGAGGAACCTTGGTAAAAAGACTCAGCAGCCAAATGATAATGGCGATAACAATAGAAGCGCCAATGATCGTCCCAAGTCCTCTGAAAATACCCGCAATAAAATTAACCCATACCACACGCCATGGGCTTGAGACATAGAGTACAAAATTCTCCATGCTTTGAGCGGCACGTTCGTGGTGATTCTCAGTAAGACTTTTCGGTTTGTTATTCATAACATGTGGGCCGGGACAAACGTTTAGTATAAACGAAGCACTTGGCTGCAGGCAGTGTGCATGATGAGAGACAAGGAGAGTTAGTCTCTGTTGCGGCAGAGATTCGCCGGAAAGCTTAGCTGCTTCATTAGGTAATCACGGAAGTCTTGCGGGTAGCTTGTTTGTAGCTCCAACGCTCTCTCCATGCACAGCAGCCAGGCGTCGCGTTCGGCGATACCAATATCAATATGATAATGTGCTCCGGGAATACTGATGCGCCCGTACTTCTCGTCATAAAGCGATGGCCCTCCCATCCACCCTGTTAGGAAGCGGGCGAGTTTATCGATAGATTCTTCCTGATCTGCAGGGTGCAGACTTCGGATGTGACTGGCCTCTGGCAGTGTATCCATCTGATGGTAAAAATCCGTGACCAATGCACGAATACCTTCAATACCACCTGCCGTTTTAAAGCTATGATCACCTTGACCATAAGTCTTTTCACCACTCACATTATCAATTTGCATAGCGACCCTCTGGATTCATTGATGTATCGAAACAGGGTATAATTACAGAGCAGCAAACACAAAACAATAAGAGGCGATCACCTTGACTGAGCTTGCAACACTTAGCGTGACTGAAATACAGGAACGTTTATCAAGAACACTGAAAGCGACTCACGATGCACCAAGACAGACAAAGCCAGACGTCTTAAAGCAGGCAGCGGTGCTAGTCCCTTTTGTGGAAGTAGAGAATGAATGGCACCTGCTGTTTATCCAACGCAGTGAGCATGAAAATGACCGACACAGTGGCCAGGTTGCGTTTGCAGGTGGACGTTATGAGGATAGTGATGACTCACTGAAAATGACTGCCCTGCGTGAGGCGCATGAAGAAGTGGGAATAGCCCCTGAACATGTCACAGTGCTTGGCGAACTCAATCATCATTACAGCATTAGTAACTATCAGATCACACCTGTTGTCGCGACCCTTCCATGGCCATATCGTCTTACCTTGCAGGAAAGCGAGGTGGCAGCAACCTTCACGATTCCATTGCGCTGGCTTGCTGATAAAGCGAACTATCGATTTGAAAAACGTCAATACAATGGCGTTGAGATTCCTGTGGTGTACTTTAAAAAATATAACAACTACTTACTGTGGGGCGCCACGGCGAGAATGACCTTATCATTACTCACGTTACTCAATAGCAGCACGTCCTGATAAGATTTATAAGTATTTGTGAATTGTTGGCTGGTGCTAATCATCAAGCAGCACTATGATAGACCGCACAGTTATCCGGAGAACAGGCAGTGCGTATCCCTCGTTACTACATAGATCAGGCATTAGAGTGTGGCCAAATCATTCCATTACCTGATGAACTACACAGACACGCTGTGCAAGTATTACGGGGTAAAGTGGATGATGCGTTGATCTTGTTTAATGGTCGGGGCGGCGAATATCACGCAAAATTCTCTGAGGTAAATAAGCGCCATTCCAGCGTTGAAATCACCGAGTATGATGATGTAGACAGAGAGTCACCGCTAGATGTCAGATTAGTGATTGCCCTGATTAAATCAGACAAATTTGACTTCGCGATTCAAAAAGCCGTTGAGATGGGGGTGACATCCATTCAGCCAGTGACAGCAGCCAGAACTGTTCTGAATCTCAAAGCAGGTCGTTTGGAAAAAAAGAGACTACATTGGCGAGGCGTTATCACCAGTGCCTGTGAGCAATCCGGGCGTACCCGTGTGCCCGAATTACTAGCGGTCCAATCCTTGAATGATTATTTACTTGAAGATGATGAGCGCTTGCGTTTGACCATGTTGCCGGAAGCAACGTCGACGTTTACTGAGCTAGACATTGAGAGTAAACCGGTATCACTGATCATTGGCCCTGAGGGTGGATTTCATGATGATGAGGTTGAATTAATGCGGCAACAAACCATCCGCCTAGTTAAATTTGGTCCAAGAATTTTACGAGCTGAAACAGCAGTGGTCGCAGGCCTTTCACTATGTCAGAGTTACTGGGGAGATATCTGATAGAGTCCATCGCTGTTTCTCTTCCATAGGTCGGAAAAGCCTGCCCTCAGATAACGGCGCTGCTAGCATTGATATCTCTCACCGGAGTGTGAGTCATAATAAAAATTACCCCCGAGATTCCCCGTCGTCTATGAGAGTTTCTGATAAACCATTGTTGCAGCGTGTCCCCGGTATCATGATGCCTCTGTTAGTTATGGCGTTTTCAGCGTCATTAGCTAAACTAGTGTGGATAGTGTTTGCTCCACCTGAGGAGGTATCAGCGGCACCAGTTATTGGTAATCCGGTACAAATTACGACAACTCAATCACCTAACTTGGGCCGGATTATTGCGGACAATCATTTGTTTGGTGAGGTAAAGCGTTTACCCCGACTCGCGCAGGCGACTCCACCAAAAGCAGCTCCCCGACCAGTAGAACCACCAAAGCCCGTCGTACCACCGTTATCACTAAATTTGCATGGTCTGTGGGCACAAAAACAATCAGAAGGACGTACCGAAGACAGCTATAAATCCACACCTATTGATCAGACTAAAAATGTAGTCACACAGATTGCATCAGACCTGGACAGCTTGTTTTCAACTGAGACTGAAGTCATAAAACCAAGCCCCAAAAAATCTAAAGCATATGCCATAATGTCACACTCTGGTGGTGATCAGCGGATGTACTCGGAGGGTGAAAGCATTGCTGAAGATGTGAAAATAGTAGAGATTTTTACAGACAAAGTGGTGGTAGAAAACAGAGGTGTAACACAAGAAATCTTCCTGGCAGATGGTAAGAGTATGGCTTCAGCGGATTCACCATCAGCACGACTTCCGGCTACTGCACGACAGCAACCACGTCCACAAACAATGCCAAAAGCGGTCTCAGCGAGTATTGCGGCGGGTCAACAACAAGGCACGCCCTCAGGCATGTCAGACCCACGTCGTGGTGGTGAAAATTTAGGTCAGCGTGACCTTCGTAAGTTGCGTGAGGATGTGATCAACGATGCATCGATTCTCTCACAATACTCTGCACCGGAACCGCTGTTAATGGATGGCACAGTGAAGGGATTTAGATTGCATCTGAGCAATCGTTTGCGATTGTTGTATCAGGTCGGATTCAGACCGGGTGATGTTGTAACAGAGTTGAATGGCGTTCGCTTAAATGATCCTGCTACGGTTCAGCAAGCCTTGTACAACTTTATTGGCTCAGACCAGATGTCCATCAGTGTGATGCGTGGACAAAATGAGGAAACCTTCCGCTATAATTTTGATGGCTAAGACTCACTCACTGAGTACGTCAAAGTTTTGAGAAACTTGTCGCCCTTTTTCGTCAGCTAATGTCACGGTATGTTTACCGGCATTAACCCAAATGGCTTGCTGATGAATATCTTCTGTAATGCCTAAGAAGGTGTTATCAAGATGCCAAAACAGTCGCGCTGATGGAGTTTGGTGAACCGCTTTAAAAACAACCTTGCTGCGTTCGTTGGCCAGATCTTTTGGGATGTAGACTTGTGTGTTGTCCCGTGGGTAAATCAGAGAGATTGGGTTTTGATCTGTTCCATTTGCTAGTGGTAAGTCCTCAACACAATCGCTTCTCCAGTTGGGTAACGCTTGGTAATTTGCATTGAGCTGTTTGTAGTAAAAAGCCTGATCCGGTGGCAATACAAACCAATTGATTGCCCGCATATTCCTGACCACTTCGCACCCGCTATGCACACGCAATAGTTCGCCATTTTCTTCCACGACATGAATTCGCTGATGATTCGGTGAGATACGTTCGAAATGGGTTGTTTGTGGAATGAAGTACTCTTCAGGCTCACAGGAATCAGTTGCTAAAAATCCGTCATCCTTACAAATATTAATGCTTTTCATTTGTGTTATTGGTTTATCAAACCAGCTTCCATCCAAATTCAAACGGTTAAACATATCAAACATCATCGGTGCTGCCAGTGTTACACCGGTAACTCCCGGACGCCCTTCACCTGAAGCATTACCAATCCATACACCTACTGTATATTGTGGTGTTGTACCGATTGCCCAGGCATCGCGGTGTCCAAAGCTGGTTCCGGTTTTCCATGCGATTTTATGGGTACTGTTAAAGCGTTTCCAATAACCCGCATTTCCGGGTCTGGTGACTTCCAGTAAAGACTGCAGCGTCATCCATGCTGCCGGAGGTGTGAGTTTATTAATTAATTTAGTTGTTGTGCTTCCGATATTCAGTAAAGAGGGTTGTTGGTAGTAACGCCATTTAGAGGATTGGTTTTGCTGTGCAATGAATGCCAGATTGGCATACAAACTGGTTAACTCCCATAAGCTTGCCTCAGCCCCTCCAAGAATCAGCGGTAAGCCATAATCACGCGCGTTACGGTGCAAGTGTTTCAGCCCCATTTGTCTCAGCGTGTCTAAAAAACGCTCGACACCGTGATAACTGAGCATATTCACCGCAGGAATATTTAATGAGCTAGCTAAGGCCGAACGCGCAACCACAGCGCCATGAAAGTCACGATTAAAGTTTTTAGGCCGATATCCCGAATACCTGACAGGTGTATCGGCAACCAATGTCTCCGGTAAAATCTCACCTTGCTGAATCATATTGGCGAACAAAAAAGGCTTTAATGTGCTGCCGGTGCTGCGAGGTCGGGTGATCAGATCAATAGCATGGCCGAATTGTTTAGCATCGTCTCTTGGTGTATTACCTACGTAAGAGATTACCTTGAAAGTTTTGTTATCGATCACAAGCATTGCCAGGTTATTGACTCCACGCAGTGCTAACGACTCGCCGTGGTGTTTGGCTATTTGTATGGCAGCACGTTGCGTTGAGTATTTAATGTTGGTGTTAAATTGTGATGCCGTTGCTAATATTTGCTGTTGCTGTTGCTGTTGCTGTTGCTGTTGCTGTTGCTGTGTCAGCGTGTCTAATAAATGAGGGGCAAGTCTGGGTAGTGGTTCCGGTTTGACTGGCAGTGGCTCAACGAGTGCAAGCGAATAATCCAGTGATGACAGTATATTCTGCTCCATCAGTGTCCGGAGTAAACGATCCCGTTTAGCCTTAAGTTTTGCACGTGACCGGCTGACATGAATCAGTCCGGGACTATTCGGCAACACGGCTAACATGGCGCTTTCAGCCCACGAAAGCTGATCAGCCGCTCGGCCAAAGTAACGCCATGCTGCAGCTTCCAAGCCGACTACATTCCCGCCGAATGGAGCATGACTTGCGTAGAGTTTGAGAATATCAGTCTTGCTGTATTTGGTCTCAAGCCGTATGGCTTTTAAGGCTTCTTTGAGTTTATTCCATAAGGTTCGTGGTGGGTTTTGCTGTGACAGCCTAATCACCTGCATTGATAAGGTACTGGCACCACTAACGACCCGCCCTTGCTGAAGATTGAGATTTACAGCACGCGCTATCGCCAACGGATCAACGCCAATATGCTGATAAAACCGTTTATCTTCAAAAGCAACTAAACTGGCCGCAAACTTTTCAGGGACGTCATTCACCGGTGGAAAGCGCCATTGCTCGTCACTGGCAATGTGTGCGCCCATTAGTCTACCCTCTTCACTCAGAATAGTGCTGGAATAAGGCGCGTTAAATAGCTTATCCGGCAGGCTTTGATAAAACCACCCACAAAATAATATCAAAACGCCTGACAATAAAAGCCTATGTTGTTTTAGAAAATTCAACATAGGCTTTACTGTTGCTTCATAAAAGCCGGCTTACTCAGTGGTTTCAGCCTTTATCCACTTTTCAAGCACCTTAGTCCCTGCAAAGCGGATGAAATACCAAAGTGTGCCGTCAGCAGCTTTTACTTCAGAGAGTACGGTGACTTTGTCTCCGGCAATCACATACATCTTAGTCGCCTGCTCGTCACTACTACCATCATGCAAGATAGCTTTTGGAGCGGTGATCGTCTTGGTTTTCGTTTGTGGTTGAGCCGCTATCTCTTCTGGTTTAACAACATCAACCCACTTACCACGTTCACGGGCCTGTAAATGACCGTCATACATAGCTTCAACACTAACCGCTGGTACATAAAATTGACCAAGATAAGATGCATTTGCGACTAAGGTGAAGGTTTTCTCTTCACCCTTATTCAAATCAAAGTAGTAGATAATGCGATCATCTCGCTGATCCCTATGGGTATAAGCGGTAGAGGTACTCGACTGCTCAATATCATTCAATATTTCCCAGCCAGCGGCAACCGGTACAGTCAGCGCCAGATATTCCGCTTTATCCGTATGATCATTCTTAACAGACACGGAGATTTTGACATCAGTACCCTGTGCAATCTTACTGCCACTGGGCAGATTACCCCAGTCTAGTGTGCTGTCTTTTTTGTTGTCCTCGTAGTTAGTGGTTAACGTCAGGCCTTTACTCATGCTTTGCTCTTGGCCTGTTTCAGGAACACCATGTGAAATGACACTCGCATACAGACGTACGCCACTGGTATTACTGATGGCTAACGGTGATGCCTGAGTCGCGCTTAGGTTGCTGGCAAATAATGGTTTAGCGCTGTCCACTTTACGCGAGCCAAACTGCCCTAGTGTGTAGTTTGCAGTGAATATTTGCTTATCATCACCCAAGTAACGTGATGCGCCCATTAATGCCCATGCAATACCCTGTGTGCTCTGGAATTCATCTTTACCGAGTAATTCACCGATTTGCTCCAAAATTAAACTGGCGCCATCACGCTTATCTAAAGCAACCATATTCTCAAGCTGAATCCCTAAATCACCGAGATGGGAACTGAAGGTTTCATCACGTTTCACGTCTTTTTCAACAACGGCTTGTAGGCCCTCGATAACACTGGAGGCAGCTTCTGCCTGCCCGACAGTTTGATAAGCTGAGGCTAACATCCAGCGCGCTTTCACTCTCAGTGTTTGTGATTCACGCAAGCGGTTCATGGCACCCATTTGTGGTTTGCCTGCGAGTGCTAATACATACAGACGATAGGCCTGCGTATGAGAGTCATTAGTCTCGCTTTGCTCCCAACGTTGTGCAGCAGAGCCTTGGTAATTTAGCCAATTTGCTAACACTGTTGGTGGCACTCTATAACCGAGTTTCTTAGCTTCAACCAGGAAGTGTCCGGCATAAATACTCGCCCAGGCATTGTGAGAGTCAGCGCCGGGCCAGTAGTTGAACTCACCTTGCACGGTCTGGAACTTACGCATCTGCTCAATGGCCGCACTGACGTGTGCATCGATCGCTTTATTGCGCTCATCGCTCAGCGTCATCATGCGATTGATATACAGCTGCGGGAAGGCAGCAGAAGTTGTCTGCTCCAGACAGCCGTGCGGATAGCGCAATAAGTATTGAAGATGTCGGTCCAAATTCAATGGCGGCACAGCGGAAATCTCTAACGATGCACTATTAGTGCCTCGTAGCCCATAAGGCTTAAAGTCGTGTGTCCATGTTTTTCCCGGATCAACTGCTTGTGTAACAACACGCGTTGTCTGGGTATTCGGACGACGAACATCGATGTAGATTTCCGACTCAGAACGATGCTCGCCGCTACTGGCCATAAATGTCAACTTTGCACGACCAACATACTGTTTGGTCTTTAAGCGGATAAACCCAAGCTGTTCACCGGTTTTCTCAAAGGTTAAGGTCTTCGAGGCGTCACCGACGACTTCAAAATAGTCATCCGCAGAGACTTCGAGCGTAACATCGTTGATTTGATCATCCGTCACAAACAACGTCACAGGAACATCAAAGGTTTCCTCTGTGCCTAATACCTTAGGGAGGCTGGCTTGTAGAATCAGTGGTTGACGAACAAACACCTCCTCTTCAGCGCGCCCAAATGCACCGTTATTCGCAGCGACCAGCATCACGCGAACAGCGCCAATATAAGGGGGGAGCTGAACCTCGTGGTTACGAGTTTCGCCCGCTTTGAGTGTGAATGGTCCGAGTACTTTGACAACGGGCGGGAAACGACGCTTGCGGTTAGCATCTGGGTTTAACTCCGCCTTACCACCGCCAATTGCCAGCATTCGTTCTAAACTGCCGCTATATGCACCGACTACTGAGTCATATAAATCCCAGGTTTTAACGCCTAAAGCCTCTTTAACATAAAACTCACGGTGTAGATTAGGCGTACTAAAGTTGGTTAGCCCAAGGAGTCCCTCATCAACGACAGCCAGCGTATAATTCATCGCCTTGCCATTCTTTTCTGAGACTTTAATCATTTGTTTCGTTTCAGGCTTCCATTCACTGGCTGCTTCAATGACCGGCTTGAGATAAGTCGCCTCATCAGAGACCTCTATAGGCACGATGCCATAGAGTCGCAGAGGTCGTTCGTTCTTCTTACCTTTGTGGGGTTGTAGTAAAGTGATGTGAACGTAAGCATTAGGTGCCATCGCCGAGGTAATGGGCAACTCAACTTTCGTTCGTTTCTCTGTAAACTCAATCCAACGTTGGCTGAGAATTTCACTACCTGTTTCAACCGTCAGGAGTGCACGACCTTCAGTAGCGGCTGGTAATTGGACGACGGCTTTATCACCCACTAAATATGCCTGCTTATCAGTAAACAGGTTCAGGCGACTGGCGGCACCACTCCCTTCTTCCTGAGCGCGACCAGCCCAACCAGGCCAGTCCACATACACAATTTTACCGCTGCAGTGCTCGCCATTTAAATCGCATGCGCGCACCAGATAGCGCCCCCAGCTAGGGTACTTAATTTCAAAGTCCCACTGGCCGACCCCATCTTTGGTGTTAACGATGCTTTCTTTAAGCTTGGCAGCGTTCTCACTGTCCGCATAGCGTGCTAATGATTCTGATGACTTATCCCACCACCATTTCCAGTCGATTTTGTAGAGTGACACCTTCACTTTATTCAAGCTAACAGGTTCACCCTTGGCATTCAGACTACCCAGTTCAACGGTGTGCTTGGTATCGGTGAGTAACATGCCTCGTTCAGCATCACCTTTGGGAAGCTTGATGCCGATGTAGTTCTCGTAGGGATGATAATCGATCGATTGTTGGCTAATGCTAAATGCACCACTGTTCTCAAACACACGACTGGTAAACCGCGCATTGAGCATACCGGGTGGCAGTGTCTTTGGTGCAAAGTCTTTAGCAAACTGTAGCTTGCCGTTCTTGTCCAGACGACCTTCCAAAACGGCTGACTCACCCGCACTAAATTCACGCACCGGATCATCAAAACTATAATCACTAAAGCGTGTAAATTTGGTGGTCTTTGGGCTGAACCGCACAGAGATATCTGCTTTTAAATCTTGAGCTGTTGCACCATGTAACCATTGACTACTCAAGGTACCTTTGGGAGTACCGTCAGCCTTGTAAATCGTCTCAGCCCCAAAGTCCAACTCTACTTTCAGGCGATTGGGACGAACTGTTTCAATGCTTAAGTTTTTACTAAAACGGCTGCCACCCAAATGTGCACGTGCAATCCAGTTACCGGTCGGGTCTTTCTCATTGGTTTTAAACACAAAGGGATACAGGTCACCGACTGACTTTGTACTGGTTTTGGTTGCCGCTACACGCCCACGAGGGTCAATCAATTGCATTGTTACGGGGTGGTTATCTGGCAGGCTGTTATCTTTGTCAAATAGCGCAAAGGTCAGGTACATTTGATCGCCCGGACGCCATACACCACGCTCTCCGTAAATACTCCCCTTGAGACCCTTCTCAAGTTTTTTACCACCTACATCAAAATGACTCACAGTCAAACTGGTACGGGCATTGAGCTTTAGGTAAGCCGTGTCAGAAAACTTCTTCGCCACTAACAGAAACGGTATGTTATCCAGTTTGATATTGGAAAAGCCATCCCGGTCAGTCGTTCCGGTAGCGATTTGCTGGCCCTGAAAATTAAGCACTGTCAGCTCAGCACCGGTGAGTGGTGTGGCATCGCGTAAGTCTGTTGAGATGACATGTAAATTACCATGTCCATCTTGCTTGGCAATCAGGCCGATATTGCTGGCAATGAAGTTGTTCTTAGCTGTCACCATGTCTTCATGGTCAACGTAATACGAGTCCTTACAGGGGTCGTTACGCTCCTGCCAATTGTAATTATTGTAGTTGTTTTCTGACCACTCGCTTATGCCATCCCAGCCGCTGGGTAATGTTCTGCCGTCATCTTCTGAGTTGAATAATGGGACCGGATTCGTATTAATTGGCGCAGTTGCCCCACATTCGTAGGTTGAGTGTTGGCGTTTCACTTCAAGCTCAAGACGGATCAGGCTACCGTTGTGCTCCTTCATCATGTCCGTCACGTCAATCGAATAATTATTCCACTGATCATAATTTGCAGCATTCAGCGGCAAAGTTTTACGCCATAAATAACGCCCGACACGTCCCGTTTCTTCATTCTCGTTAATGCTATTAGCTTGTAAGAACTGCCCCATATTATCAGGGTAGATTTCAAAGGCTGTGACCTCGACTGCATTGACAGCGACTGCTTTAAACGGTATTTCTAAACGACTGTCCTGTGGCATGATTGAGCCATTACCAACGAAAGCGACTTGCGGTTTTTGCAGGTCGAACTCCACCTCACGCGACAATTGATTTGTCAGTGACTTGCCGCCCTCACTACGAACACCGGGGTTGATATTGATGGTGTAACTACCGGATAAATTTTCTTTGGGGAAAATCTTAATCAGATTGCTTTCAGCGCTGACGGTAAACTTTTTATCCTCTTCGTACTCCTGACCTTTGATTTGAATCAGTCCTTGCAGATTGACTGAACTATCCAAAGGATCAGAAAAACCGACTTGCACATACGGATTAGTGCCTACGTTATGAATCACTGCGACATCGATGACATCAAACTGATTCAGTACAGGAACCGAAATTTCTTGTTTAGCCTGTTGTTTCAGGCCGATAGGTGAGCCATCCCAGTTGAGCGTGACGTCACTAGCAAAGGTCTCACGTACGATATTCTCAATAGTGAACTGGTGCTGTTTGCCATTATCAGAAAATGCCCAGTTAACCTCCAAAGGCTTGTTCTGAAAGCTGGCTTTTAGCATCTGCTTCACAGCATCCGGCATGACTTTGTCAGACGTCAATAACTCACCGGTTAGCGTCATGCGTCTTCCTGTATCGGCAGCAGCCAGCAGCGCATTTGTTGTCACTTCAAATTTCAGAGGAACGACACTGAACTGGAAGCGATACGGTTTAGCATTCGCCGGGATATCTTTTAAATCATCCGGAGAGATATCAACGGTATACTGAGCGCCAGATTCTAAGGGATTTTCAGGAACGAATACGAGTTCGGTTGGAGAGACAAAAGTTGCAGCACCAGCAACTTTAGGACTGATTTGAATGATGTTCTTTTCACTTGTACCGACTCTGTCAGCGTTGACCACGTCGCGATTAAACTTAATGCGGATCGGAGAATGACGGGCAACCATGCCCTCGGTGTGTCTGCCACTGACTTCAGCCCAATTAAACGCTGCTTTTGGTGTGACAGCATCAGGCGTAGCCACATCAACTTGCTCGCTTGTGGTTTCAGTGACTTCCGTTTCGGCATCAACACCTTCACAACCAGCAAGTCCAAACCCGACTAATAGCGACAATGCCGCTGGTAAAATCCTACGACGTAATATCATCTCAAACTCCCTTACAAGCTTTGAATGTTATCTTTTTCGAGCAGGTGGAGTTGTTTTTGTTCCATTTATACCTGCTGCCCTTTCTTAATATAGCAGCAAATTGTGACGCCCATGTTTGCTTTTTGTAATTATTGCCATGCAAAACATGCAGACACAAAAAAGCCCCGGCTCATAAAGCAGGGGCTCTTTCTCAGAATCCTTTCTGAACTAACTCATTAGTTCCACTGAAGCTCAACCTTGCGGCGACCCCATTTGTAGGCCTTTTTTAAATCCATGCCCATATAGATATCGATCTTCTTTTTCCAACGTTTGTTCATTTTATCCAGAACAACGTACTCACCCTTCAGGCCTTTAATACGAACCTTGGAGCGATGCTTCAAGCCATATTTGTTCAACATATCACGAGATACAGCAATGACCTTCATACCTGGCTCCAGGCGATCGCCCCAAGCTGCAATATTAGGAGTGCTGTCCGTTTGATTAACGTGAGAAGTGTAAGCAGTAGCCGTTACGGTCATTTGCTTCTTGAACTTAGCAGAAGATGTAGATTTCTTGCTTTTTGCCAATGTCGTTGGCTTACGCTTTTTCTTGGAAACTTTGGGCTTCACTGATTTTTTAGCAGTAACCACTTTTTTCTTCTTGGTGTCTTTAACTGCGACATCTGTAGAAGGTGTTGGTTTAGCTGCTTCAGCCAGCTTGTGTTTCCGGTAAAGAATAGCAACATCACGAATCAGTTGCTTGGTGTCGTAGGTTTCCGATTTTGCCTGGGCAAAACCGACGTTCGCGAATGGTAAAAGAACTGCAATTAATACCAATACTAACGAACGCTTAACAGATAAAACATTCATAAACTCTAAAGCCCAGATTATCTTAGCGAGGGCTTCCAAACCAAAAGAGCGCAAAGCTTATAGCGGTAAAATTTTTGATACAAGTTGATTTTATCGGATTTAACGTATAAAAAATAACCTTTAAGTATATAAAATAACCAATAAAACTTATTTTAAACTTTCTTAAAATCAGTTCATCAAAAACTTATCATTTTACCCAAATAAAAATGCTGCAACGCACCATAACAAAATAGTGAAAATGCCTGCCCCAATAGTCGGAATCTTTAGTCCCAATTTCCCTCGCGTAAACTGATCGCAATCCGTCGCAACCAGAACAGTATTAAATGACCAGTGTGTTTTGGGAAAGGTTCATTTTGAAGGATGCAATCAGATGAATGGAATGAAAACTTTGGCTGCACTAAGGTAAATAGTCAGTTGTGGCCGTGATGTTGTTCGTATTGATTGCATGCCCTGAAATTGCCACTTTCCTGCCGTAGAATATCCGTCAAAGGTGAGGACAGTCAAAGCGCATCACCAACCCTTGCATTTTGTCTGATCAGAACCATATTAATAGCTATTATTAGCAGTCAATGATCAGCAGTGTGAGGGTTATCAGCCCAATATCTTGTGCTATCATGTGGCGATATTATTGAAGGCATGACGATTATGGCAGAACGTACCGCAACCATTGAGCGCGATACTTTGGAAACACAAATCACGGTCTCCGTGAACTTAGATGGCACCGGTAAGGCGCGATTTGATACAGATATCCCATTTCTGGACCACATGCTGGAACAAGTTGCCCGCCATGGCATGATTGACCTTGAAGTCACGGCAAAGGGTGATTTGCACATCGATGCACACCACACTGTTGAAGATATCGGTATTACTATGGGTCAGGCATTTGCTAAGGCTATCGGTAATAAGAAAGGCATCCGTCGTTATGGTCACGCTTATGTGCCATTAGATGAAGCACTGTCACGTGTAGTGATCGATTTTTGTGGACGCCCTTCACTGATCGATACGGTTGACTATAAGCGTAGCCACATCGGTACCTTCGATACAGACCTATTCCACGAATTCTTCCAGGGATTTGTTAACCACGCACAGGTTTCACTACACCTTGATAACCTACGTGGCCGCAATGCTCACCATATCGCTGAAACAATCTTTAAAGCGTTTGGCCGCACATTACGTATGGCGACTGAGCACGACGCACGAATGCAAGGCATTCTCCCATCGACTAAAGGCGCGTTGTAAGGGCTACGATTCATGTCAATTATTGCGGTTGTAGATTACAACATGGGCAATCTGCGCTCGGTCACTCAGGCCTTGCAGCACGTTGCGCCTGCCAATACTGAAGTCAAAATCACCTCCAGCGCAGATGATGTGCTAAATGCTGACCGCGTGGTCTTCCCCGGCCAAGGCGCGGCACGTGACTGTATGAGTGAGTTGCAGAAATGTGAGCTGATTGAGGTAGTCTCAGAAGCAGCAAAGACCAAACCGTTTCTCGGTATCTGTATGGGTATGCAAGTGCTGATGCAGCGAAGCGAAGAAAATGACGGTGTGGATTGCATGGGCATCTACAAGGGTCAGGTGCGCCATTTTGAAGGCGTGATTGGTCGTCGCGATGCAGCAGGTGAGCGTTTGAAAATCCCGCAGATGGGATGGAATCGTATCGAACATGCTCAGGATCATCCTTTGTGGAAAGGCATTGAGTCGGGTCGTCGTTTTTATTTCGTGCATAGCTACTTTGTAGAGCCGGACGATAAATCCATTATCGCCGGAACCACGGAATATGGCATCGAATACGCTAGTGCGATCGCTAAAGACAATGTGTTCGCTATTCAGTCGCATCCCGAAAAAAGTGCGGATGACGGCCTGCAATTATTAAGAAACTTCACCCAATGGGATGGGCAAAGCTAATGTTATTGATCCCCGCGATTGATTTAAAAGATGGAAAGTGTGTACGCCTGCGTCAGGGCTTGATGGATGATGTTACGGTGTTCTCTGATAACCCTGTTGATATGGCGACACGCTGGGTAGATGCCGGTACTAAGCGTTTGCATCTTGTTGATTTGAACGGTGCTTTTGAAGGCAAGCCAGTCAACGGTGAAGTAGTTAAGGCGATTGCTCAGGCTTACCCTGATCTGCCGATCCAGATTGGTGGTGGTATCCGTGATGAAGAAACGGTGCAGGCTTATTTAGATGCAGGTGTTCAGTATTGCATAATCGGTACTAAAGCGGTTCAGGACCCACAGTTCGTGATTGATCTGTGTGCGAAATTCCCCGGTCATATCATCGTGGGCATTGATGCTAAGAATGGCATGGTTGCTACCGATGGTTGGGCTGAAGAATCAACCACCTCAGCGATTGATTTGGCACAGAAATTCGAAAAAGCTGGTGTGAGCGCCATTGTTTATACCGATATAGCGCGTGATGGCATGATGCAGGGTGTAAATATTGATGAGACCGTGCGACTAGCTGAAAGCATCTCTATTCCGGTCATCGCTTCTGGTGGTGTGACGAATATGGACGATATTAAAGGCTTATTAGAGGTTGAGTCTCGCGGTGTTAGCGGAACTATTCTGGGTCGCTCGATCTACGAGGGCACGATTGACCTGGCTGAAGCACAACAATACGTAGACTCGGTGGCTAGCTAATGGGTCTGGCAAAACGCATTATCCCTTGCTTAGATGTTGATAATGGGCGAGTGGTTAAAGGCGTTAACTTCGTTAATATCCGCGATGCAGGTGATCCGGTTGAAGTCGCGGCGCGTTACAACCGCGAAGGTGCCGATGAGATTACCCTCCTTGATATTACTGCCAGCTCAGATGATCGTGAAACGACCGTTCACATGGTAGAGAAAATCGCTTCTGAAGTGTTTATTCCGCTGACAGTGGGTGGCGGTATTCGCGAATTAGAAGATATTCGCCGTATGTTGAACGCAGGCGCGGACAAGGTATCAATCAACACAGCAGCCATCCATAACCCTGAATTAGTGCGTGAGGCGACCAACTACTTCGGTTCTCAGTGCATCGTGGTTGCTATCGACGCCAAGAAAGTCAGTGAAGAAGGCGAACCGGATCGTTGGGATATCTTTACCCATGGCGGACGTCGTGACACAGGTATCGATGCCGTGGAATGGGCCAAGAAAATGGCTGACTACGGCGCGGGTGAATTACTCGTGACCAGTATGGATCGCGATGGAACAAAGGCAGGATTTAATCTTCCCTTAACAAAAGCCATCACCGATGCTGTTAATATTCCGGTGATAGCATCCGGCGGTGTGGGCAATTTACAGCACTTAGCCGATGGTGTAACACAGGGCGGCGCGGACGCAGTATTGGCCGCGAGTATTTTCCATTTCGCAGAATATACCGTCGGTGAAGCCAAGCAATATATGGCTGATCAGGGCATTGAGGTTCGGCTATGACACAAAATACACTGAGTGAAGTAGCGGCGGTTTTAGAAGCGCGTAAATCCGCAGCGCCTGATAGCTCTTATGTGGCGAAGCTTTACCACAAAGGCACCGATGCTATCTTGAAAAAGGTAGGTGAAGAGGCCACTGAAGTCGTCATGGCCGCTAAAGATGGCGAGCCTGACAAAATTGTCTATGAGGTAGCTGACTTGTGGTTTCACACCATGGTGCTTCTGGCAGAACAAA
The DNA here is from genome assembly GCF_003172875.1 of Leucothrix pacifica. Taxonomy (GTDB): domain Bacteria; phylum Pseudomonadota; class Gammaproteobacteria; order Thiotrichales; family Thiotrichaceae; genus Leucothrix; species Leucothrix pacifica. The sequence continues at coordinate 61,134 of NZ_QGKM01000007.1, forward strand.
ATTTACATCCCGATGCAGTGTTGGAGGAGCTCCAGCGCCGCTTTGGTACATCCGGACTGGTGGAAAAAGCCAGCCGTAAAAACGATTAATTAGGAGAGAAAATAATGTTAGCTATTGGTATGCCTAGCGTAGCGTCACTGGTGATCATTCTGGTCATTGTATTAGTTTTGTTTGGTACTAAGCGTCTGCGTGATGCCGGTGGTGACCTCGGTGGAGCGATCAAAAACTTCAAGAAGTCCATGAGCGATGCTAAGAATGGCGTTGAGGACAAGGTGGATGACGCTGTTGAGAAAGTAACAAAAGACGACCCAACGGTGATCGACGCAGAAGTAAAAGTGAAAGACCAAGACAAAGTTTAAAACCCCTCTTAGACAGGTATTGCCATGTTTGACGCAGGTTTTCTTGAAGTCCTTATTGTCGGCATAATTGCGTTGCTGGTAGTTGGTCCTGAGCGTTTACCCGGTGTTGCCCGAAAAGTGGGTAGCTGGATTGGTAAGGCGCGTGCGTTTGTGGACACCACCAAGGCGGACATTGAGCGTGAAATAAACGCCAGTGAAATGCGCGAGTTGTTGCAAAGCCAGAAAAAGGAAATTGATGAGCTGCGTAACCTGATGGACGATACCACTAAAGATCTTGGTCAGCAGGCAGCAGATGTCAAAAGCAGCATTCAGTCCGGTATTGACGATGCTATGAAACCAGTCAGCAAAGCGAAACACGATGAGTAATACTGAAACTAGCGCGGAAGATTCAAAACTAACGAGCTTTGTCTCACATCTGATCGAGTTGCGTGACCGTTTGCTGAGAATGGTGATTGCTGTAGGTGCTGTGTTTATCATCCTCGCGCCTTTCGCTAAACACGTCTATGACATCTTTGCAGCACCACTGACTAATACTGGCGTACAGATGATCAGTATCAGTGTGGCAGCGCCATTTCTGGTTCCCTACAAGCTCACCTTGATGCTGGCCTTCCTGATTGCACTACCCTATGTGTTTTATCAGGCATGGCAATTTATCGCACCGGGCTTATACAAGCATGAAAAGCGCTTAGTTGTTCCGCTGTTGGGTTCCAGTGTCATCTTATTCTATCTCGGGGTGCTGTTCGCGTACTTCGTACTGTTGAAAATGATGTTCACCGTGATTCCAATGTTCTTACCGGAATCAGCTGTCTACAGCCCGGACATTGGGGAATATCTCGACTTTGTGATGATGATGTTCATCGCCTTCGGTTTCAGTTTTGAAATGCCAATTGCCACTATTCTCCTCATTAGTACAGGTACTACCACCGCAGAAAGTCTTGCTAAGAAGCGCCCTTACGTGATTGTTGGTGCGTTTGTGGTTGGTATGATTCTGACCCCACCGGATGTGATTTCTCAGATTCTGCTGGCTGTACCGATGTGGCTGCTGTTTGAGTTGGGCTTATTCCTGAGCAAGTTCTTTAACCAACGCATTAAAGAAGCCGGTGAAGCGCGTGAAACCATGAACAAAGAGGCTCGTGAAAAAGCGGACCTTGAAGCGCTAGAGGCAGGTGATGATAGTTTAGACCGCAGTCCGGCTAAAGCGGCGGGTGCAGTGGCAGGTACTGCAGCGGCGACCAGTATTGCCGATCAAGCGAATGCTTTGTGGTCTGACAGCGATGAGTCTGGTGAAGACTACACTGACGCTGAGGAGCAGCGTGCTTACGAAGCGTTTGAAGAGTATAATCCTCGCTCTGAAGAAGATCTGGATGCTGAACTGGATGCGATCGAAGCGGAAGAGTTTGCGGCAGAGCAGGCAGCATTGGATGCTGAGCTGGCTGGCAAAGTGACTGATTCAGAAGCGGAACTGATTGAAAAAGTCGAATCAGACATCGAAGAAGCAAAATCTGAAGATGCTGCATTATCAACAGACACGGATGATCAATCTGAGTCTGATAAGTCCGGTGATGATAAGTCGTTATAAGTAACAACTGACGACGATCAGGCTAAATATCGCGCCTGGTCGTCGTGTTTGCATGTTATTTTTGCGCCTTGCACTCTCGTGAAGACAGCGCATGATTATCCAGTAACAGGTCAATCACCCTATCTCTGGCATTTCTGAATGCCAAATCCAGCGCCATCGTTCCAAAGCAAACCTTACCGTCCATCCCCAGATTGGGATTAGCGCCGTTTTTGATGAGTATGCGAACAATTGGGTAATGATCCTGTTCGACAGCCATTTGTATGGCAGGGCGACCGATATAGCGATTTGGATCCGCTTTGTAGGCTAGTAACAGTGAGACCGCCCGAAAATCTCCCATCATCGCTGCAATTGCGATTGGGAACTCTGCCTCTTTGCCATTAGCAGCCACATTAGGATTCGCCTTGTTCTGCAATAAGAATTCCAGAAAAGCATAATTGGTATCTTTCTGTTTGATCAGCAAGCTGAGTAAGCTTTCTTCACCTTTTGCTAAAAAGTACGGCTTTGCACCATGTTTCACTAACAGTCGTGCTAGTTTCAAATCATTCTTAATGGTCGCGATATACAGCGGTGAAGACAGCAACCAGGGCGGTTGTACGGCAAGATTAGCGCCTTCCTTAATTAGTGTCTCAACCAAACGTATATCTTGCTTTTCGGTTGCACGAAGTAAGGCGAGTGACAGTTTGTTTTGGCGGTTACGTCCCACGCCGGCGTAATTGAGAGTGGGACAATTTGATAAGAAGCGGTCACGCATTGTCAGACGACTTTGCACATCTTTGCTACTCATCGACTGGCACTCGCGATTCCAGCGTTGAAAGTCATTTGACCAGTTAGATCCCCGGAAACCACACAGGTTGAAAACATTTTGCTCTTGCTGGGCAACACTGCGTTTGGCGTAGTCAGTACATTCAACAGCATAGGTCTTGCCAGCAAAACCCGCTAACAAGAGTGTTCCCATCAACTGAGCTGAAAAGTTCTGATTTATAGGCATTGGGGGAAATGCTCTCCGATCTGAGAAGCCGTGTACGTAATTACTAGGCTAGACAACTAATAACTGAATCCATTCAAAAGATCAGATGTCTTAATATCGTTGTTTTATTTACGCTAAACAAATGTTGTATATTAGCAACATGTTATAAGACTAAACAAGTAAATAGAATTTACCTAAACGATAAATAACACTTCTGACCTTTGGTCAAATCTGCGCGTCCATCACACCGTGATCATTAACCGTTTAATGGTAGTATAGCCAACTAATAAAAATGCACCGGAGAGTTGCGCGTGAGCCAAGCGATAAAACCCGCCACAGAGATGGGTACAGAAGAATTAGTTGCGTTTCTAAAGCAAGCCAATGAAGCCTACAGAAGTGGTCAGCCATTGATTACAGATGCGACTTATGATCAGGTTTATTTGGAAGAACTCCGTTTACGTGATCCTGATCATCCCTACCTGAGTGCTGTCGAGCCTGAGGCTGACATCGAAGGTACGAGTAGTAAAAAGGTGCGTCACACCACGCCAATGTTGTCGACGGACAAGGCGTATACACAAGAAGAAATCACTGCCTTTGTGACGCGTGTCATCAAGTTTGCTAACAAGCTAGGCATTGAAGAGTCAGCGTTATCTTTCCGCATAACACCCAAGCTGGATGGCATGGCGGCAAATTACAGCGACAACATTCTGGCCACTCGTGGTAACGGGCAGCTTGGGAATGACATCACGCGTAATTTACAGCGTGGTCTGGTGACCGTTGGTGGTGAAAATACCGGTATTGGTGAAATTGTCATAAGCAGCGCTTACTTTAATGAGAACCTGAGTGACCAGTTTTCCCATCCGCGTAATTTTGTCACCGGCTTGATCGGTGCAGACACGCTGAGTAAGGAAGCGGTTGAGGCAATGCAGGATAAAGTGATTCGCTTTGTGCCGTATTCTCAGCTCAATAATGAGCTATGTGATACCGAGGCTTTAAGAAACAACGTTGAAGCGCTGTGTGCAAAGGTTGAAAATGACTGTGAATACCCGGTTGATGGTAGTGTGATTGATGTATTAAATCCGGAACTGCGCGAGTCAATGGGGTCGACTAATCACCACCATAACTGGCAAATAGCCAAGAAACTGAAAGGTGAGACAGCGACTACAACGGTTGAGGGAATTACCTGGCAAACCGGACGTACCGGACGCATCACACCGGTATTGAATGTAAAAACCATCAATCTGTCAGGGGCTGATATCTCCAATGTCACCGGACACAATGCCGGCAATATTAAAAATTTAAACGTTGGCATTGGTGCGCAGATCGAAATTGTCCGCAGTGGTGAGGTGATACCGAAGTTACTGGGCGTGATTAGTGAAGGCGAAGCAGCCATTATCCCTGACACCTGTCCTGCCTGTGATGCACCGGCGGAAATGGAGCGTGATTTCCTGGTCTGTAAAGGTGACGAGTGTGTTGCCCAGATTGAAGCGCGTCTTCTGCACTTCTTTAGTGTGTTGGGTAATGTTGATTTGTTTGGTCCACGAACTATTGCAGTGTTGGTGGAGAACAATATTCGCGAATTACCACTCATCTACCAACAGCAAGCAGCAGATTTTGAAGCAATGGGGTTTGGTGCTAAGCAAGCGACTAACTTAGTAGAGCAGTTGGAGCGTTCCAGAACTGAAGCCGTCGAGGATTGGCGTTTGCTGGCAGCATTTGGCATTGAGCATTTGGGTCGGGGTGATTCTCGAAAACTCTTGCGTGTACACAAGCTGGAAACTTTGCATGCGTTGACCAGTGAGCAACTGATTGAGATTCCCGGGTTTGGAGAAATCACTGCTGAGGCGATACCTCGCTCGCTAGCGCAACGCTGGCCGGTCATTGAGGCGATGATAGGCCTAGGCTTTAATTTGCTCTCAGATGAGCCTGTAGAGGCCGTAGAGAGCCCTATCAGTGGTAAACACATCGTCTTTACCGGTTCTATGCAGATGCCACGGCCTGAAATGCAGGAAAATGCCCGTAAGTTGGGTGCTAATGTTCAAAGTAGCGTGAATAAGAAAACCGAGATTCTGGTAATTGGTGAGAAGGTTGGCGCAAAAAAAATAGAGAAGGCAGAGGCGCTCGGCACGCAAGTAATGACTGAAGCTGATTATATGATGTTGATTGGTTAGGTTATTATGTATTCAGGGTGATTTTATAGTTAACCCGGAGTAAACATATTATATATGTTAGTGTATATAAAACAGTTGCTTAGGTATATATTTTGAAGATGTCAGTAATGTCATTTTACTGCCAGACTAGTGTCAGTTGCGAATGACACAATACACTCAATTCAAAAACATATAGCTAGGAGCTCTGTACACGACAAAAAACTAAACGACCGAATATCGTTTGAATATTGATCAACTGAAAGCCCATCACTAAGTTGTTATTT
>NZ_QGKM01000070.1 GCF_003172875.1 Leucothrix pacifica
CCCCCAGCGCCAAAATATCATTACCACAAATGACTGCAGTGGTTTGCGGGTGATGTGTCATTAATTCATGCATAGCCAAGCGGCCTTGCTCTCCGGAATAACGACACTCCAGTACCTCACCATCATCTAAGCCAATGCCATTTTGCTGCAAGTGCTGCTTGATACCTTCCAGTCGCTGTTGCGCCCGATCATTACCACGTAATATTCCTGAGATAACACCAAAATGACGATGCTCTAATTCCACCAAATGCTCAGCAATGGAGTTATGATTGAAAGTAGTGTCTAAAGAATTTGCTAAAAAGCGGCGTATCTGGTTTGTTATTAGTTACCACAACTGACAATAAACCGAAGAGGATACACCGCTATGGCAGACAATAACGTGATCGACCTAAGTAGTCTAGGGACACCCACAGACTCACTGACAGAGTTTTTAAAGCAAGGCGCACAGAAGCTCCTTCGGCAAGCACTAGAGGCGGAAGTTGAGCTCGAACTAGAGCGACTTTCAACACGACGCACAAACCAAGGCTTAGCAGGTGTTGTACGCAGTGGCTATCAACCTGAAAGGCAGATCCAAACAGGAATTGGCCCAGTGACGGTTAAAGTGCCGAAAATACGAGCAAGAGATGGTAAGCCCATCTCGTTTCGGTCGGCATTAGTGCCACCGTTCGTGCGTAAGACCCGTTCGCTGGAAGCCGCAATACCTTGGCTTTACCTCAAAGGTGTTTCTAGTGGTGAAATGCAAGACGCGTTGAAGGTATTGGTTGGCCCTGACGCTGAGGGATTATCAGCAAGCACTGTCTCTAGGCTCAAGCAATGCTGGGCGGAGGAATACAAACAATGGCGGGAAAAGCCGTTACATAAAGATCAATGGATCTATGTCTGGGCGGATGGGATACACTCTGGTCTGAGGGCCGATGACACCAAACTGTGCTGCCTAGTCATCATGGGCGTCAATGAACGCGGAGAAAAGCATTTTCTGGCCATTGAAGATGGTGTCAGAGAGTCGACTCAAAGCTGGAAAGAAGTGCTGTTGAAGCTTCAGTCCCGAGGAATGAACACGCCTCACTTAGGTATAGGTGATGGCGCATTAGGCTTTTGGGCCGCCCTTGATGAAGTGTATCCTGATACGGTTCATCAGCGGTGTTGGCAACATAAGGCCAATAACGTGATTAACTACTTGCCTAAGAAAGCGCAGGCAAAAGCAAGAGAGTCACTCAACGACATCTGGCAAGCAGAAACTAAGGACGATGCCGAAAAATCGTTTGATCTGTTTATAGCCATGTATGAAGACAAGTACCCAAAAGCCAGTCGGTGTCTTGAGAAAGATCGTCTGAACTTACTGGGGTTTTATGACTTTCCAGCGAAGCACTGGCAAAGCATACGCACAACTAATCCGATAGAGTCGGCGTTTGCCACTATACGGCATAGAACGAAGCGGTCGAAAGGGTGTTTATCACGCGAAACAATGCTTCACATGATGTTCAAGCTGGGTGAGTGCGCGCAAAAGCGCTGGCACAGATTAAGAGGATTTGATTACCTGGCAAAGGTAATCGAAGGCGTACCATTTAAAGATGGAATCGAGGTAACTGAGAAAAACCGGGACGCGGCGTAGAATTCTTCTCAGACACTACTCTTGACCATAGCTCACTGTTTGATACCCCCACTTAGGATGATAAGTTAGATATTCATAGCGAATAGCATTCCCACAACCTTTCTTTTCGCA
>NZ_QGKM01000071.1 GCF_003172875.1 Leucothrix pacifica
TTTCAAGCGATTGCCCTGCAGGATAATACCGCAGATGTGCCCTACTTCTGTTAAAATGCTATGATCGGATCAGTCATGTCAGCATCATTCAACTGCGAGGAAAATCATTTGCCATCAAAGTCATCTTTTACCTCTCTAGCCACCTCTCTCGTAGAAAACTTCGCAAAAAACCGTCCCATCCACGCAAACTCCCTGATTCTGACTATTTATGGTGACACCGTTCGCGCTTATGGCGACAGTATCTGGCTAGGCAGTCTAATCAAACTGGTCGAGCCACTGGGGATTAACCAACGACTGGTGCGTACATCGGTATTTCGGCTCTCAGAAAAAAGTGTCTTGCAATCCAAGCAACAGGGACGACGCAGTTATTACTCACTGACTCACCGTGCGGTACGTCAGTTTGCCAGCGCCTCAAAGCGTATTTACGCCGCTAAACCTCTGGAGTGGGACGGTCAGTGGCGACTGGTGATGACATCCTTGGGAGACATTAGCCCTGAACAACGCGAAACAGTTCGCAAGGAACTGCACTGGCTGGGTTTTAATCGCATCACGACCGGGGTTTACGGACATCCATCTATTGATCTTGATGAGGTCAAGAAGTTGGTTCGTGACATGGGACTGGATAATAAAGTGGTGATTCTGAAAGCCAGTGCCATGGATGCTAAACACCTGCCGGTTTCAAACCGGTTACTTAGCCAATGCATTGATCTTGAACCTAGCAATGAAAAATACGCAGAGCTGATAAAAGACTTTCAAGGCATTCTCAAAGCCGCAAAACAAGAAACTGATTTGGACCCTGCATTGTGCTTTTTAGTCAAGACGCTGCTGATTAATCGCTTCCGTATCATCCTGCTCAAAGAGGCTGAATTACCGGATGAATTACTGGCTAAAAATGCCATCTCACGCCGAGCCAGAGCCTTGGTTAGCGAGCTTTATCAAATCATTCAAGCTCCTGCTGACCAGTACTTTATCGACATCAGCGAGACTGAAGGCGGTGCATTTACTCAGGCCTCGGATGACTATTACAGTCGCTTTAGTGACTAAGCCCGTCTGGTTAAACTGCGCAGACCTAAGCGCTAAAGACCTTTATCAAGATCCTGCTGTACCTGTCGGTAAAACGCTAATCGCACCTTCTCCTGATCACCACCTTGTTTGTCGGTGGCTTGTGGCCAATTGCTATTTGAGGCAATCACTAAATTTCGCTTAGGATCTATAAAAATGCCCTGCCCGAAAATGCCTCGCGCCATATATGCGCCATCCTCTAAACTCCACCATTGATAACCATAACCGAACACAAAATCATTAGTCGCGGCATGTTTACTTGTAGCCTCGGTGATCCAATTCTCTGGTAATACAGCTTTACCTCCTGCCATACCACCACCCAATAAAAACAGTCCGAACCGGGCAAAGTCACGTGTTGATGCCTGTACACAGCAGCCGCTGATTTCATGACCTCCTGTACCCAATATCCAGCTGGCATCCTGCTGCATACCGAACGGTTTCCAGATTTTCTCAGAGAGATAGTCAGACAGTTTTTTACCCGTTGCAGAGCTCACCAAAACACCAATTAAATTCGTCTCGCCTGTTTTATACACCCACTTAGTTCCGGCAGGCGCTTCGCGCACTAACTGGCGCATATAGCTAACAGTCACATCCACACCCTGCTCTGCTTTATGTGCATTAAACTTCGCCACATCAGAGTTGGGGTCAGCATAATCCTCATTCCACCGTACACCGGAGGTCATGGTCATTAACTGCTTTATCGTCACCGTGTCATAGACAGAACCTTTGAGGTCAGGAATATAGGTCGAGACATTGTCATCAATACTGCGGATATAACCATCTTTAATCGCCGCCCCCACTAGCGTGGAAGTAATAGACTTGGCAACAGAGAAACTCGTCCATCGACCATTCTTATCAAAATTCAGGCCATATTTTTCAAGGCGAATCTTGCCATCCTGCACGATAATCAGAGAGGCTGAGCGCTGATGTGCCATAAATGCATCGACATCTAAACTAAGGTCAAGCAGTTTACCCTCAGGTAATTCATAAACCTTGCCGCCAGAGGCAATTACGCGGGATTTGGCTAGCACGGGCATGCGGTCTAATGCACGAAAAGCGGCATCACGTTGTTCGGTAGACCAGAAAAGCACATCGGTATTGGTCGGAAAATTCATTAGCAAACGACGCATATCCTTATCCGCAGTCCCCCAAAATACTCCACCCGAGACCACTACTAGTCCCAGAGTCGATAAAATCACTTTACGCATGTCTCATCCTTGTTTGATTGCACTTCAGTCGGCCAATGTCCTTCCATAACATAGCATTATTTCTGCCCACGGTTTAAATTGCTATACTCCGATTTTTTCACAGTGACCTTGCCCACTATGACCACCCGCATAGACGATACCCTCAGTCATCTCAAGCAACCAATCGCCATTTCCAACTGGCTCTACTTCGTTGCGTTTTTGGTTTTCATCATGGTTATTGTCGGTGGTATTACGCGGCTGACCGAGTCCGGATTGTCAATTACAGAATGGAAACTTATCACTGGCACCCTACCGCCTTTAAATGAAGCGGCATGGCTGTCAGAGTTTGAAAAGTATAAACAAATCCCGGAGTTCCAGGAGATCAACGGCCCCGCCGGAATGGGGCTGGCTGAGTTTAAACACATCTATTTCTGGGAATGGGCACATCGTCTGTTAGGACGACTCATTGGCCTTGCTTTTGCCTTGCCATTTTTCTGGTTCGCCCTGAAACGAGCCATACCAAAAGGTTACGGCCTAAGGCTAACCGCTCTGCTCATATTAGGTGGTATGCAAGGTGTGATTGGCTGGTGGATGGTGACTTCAGGGTTGACTGAACGCACTGATGTTAGTCACTTTAGACTAGCCGCTCACTTGTTAATGGCGCTGGCTATACTGGGTGCATTAGTCTGGACAGCACTGGATCTGCGGCGACTGGCAACTCACCAAAGTAAACCGTCAACGCTCACCTTATTTGGTGTGGTCGTCATACTGGTACTGTTTATACAACTATTGTTTGGCGCTTATACCGCAGGCCTAAATGCCGGCCATGTCGCCAAAACATGGCCTCTCATGTATGGCCATTTCTTCCCTAACGGTCTGGACTGGGCGACAGACTTCTGGACCAAGCTTAATAATGATGCGCGTCTGATTCACTTTATCCATCGCTGGTGGGCGTGGGTTGCGGTGGTCTTTTTGATTGTACTCGCCAGACGCATCCGTCAGCAGTCACGCAAGGCATCCATTGCTATTCATAGCGCCTTTGGTGTGCAGATATTATTAGGTATTGCGACGGTGATGTCTGGGGTCAATATTTATTATGCAGTGATGCATCAGGCGGTGGGTGCACTGGTGGTGATTGCGACAGCGTGGGGGGTACATATATTGGGCCGTGAGAGAGCAGATCACGCAACCAAGAAACCTCAATGAAATGAAGTGCCGGTTCTGAATTAGAAGCCGGCACTCTATTATTCGGGATGTTATCCCGACAATTGTCATTGCATCGCCACTATCGGCAACATCACCTGCGGCAAATACATTGTCATAGCTGGAAAGACGTAAATACCCATCGACATCTGCACGGCCATTACGTTGCATGTTCACGTTAGGCAATGTGTTCAATACCTCTGACATCGCTCGCGAACCAATCGCAGGAATAATCAGGTCAGCATCAATAGTGCTGCCATCGGATAGCGTCACTGAGCCAGCATAAGGATCTGTCAGGCTTGCAAGGTTTTCGACTCGCACACCAAAGCGCACATCTACATTGCTTTTCTCAAGTTTTGACTGAATTGATGCGCCAAATTTCGCAGGCATTTGCGGGAAAAGCGTCTCTTCGCTTGAGATCAACGTGATCTTTTTATCAGGCATGGCGTGGATAATCTCACCCGCCATTTCCGTACCAACCGTTCCCGCACCTACGATCGTGATGGTCTTTGTGGCCTTTACTTTGGCATTAAGGCCAGTAACCACCGCACGGAAGTCGTCAATATTATCGCCTACAGGTTTGAATGCACCACCATTACTTGAGCCAGTCGCAACGACGATATAGTCGGCTTCAAGCTGAGTGCCATCCATTAAAGTGACGCTGTCACCGTTAATTTCGGTGACTTTTGCGCGGATGACTTTGCCTTTTGAAAGTAAGTTGTCATAGGGAATTAGCCACAAGCAAGGGCTGTTTAAGAAAGTACTCAGCACCATTTCCATCAATTACAGATCTATTTCCACCACACCAGCTTCCACCGCCCCACGCGACTGGCACAAAATAATCGACGTCTCACGCTGCTTCTCTGACAATACAAAATCCCGATGCTCAACCTCACCCGAGATCAATCCACAGCGACAAACCCCACACAACCCATCGGCGCATTTTACATCCACTGTAACGCCTGCATCTGCCAGTGCCTCCGTCGGTGACTGATCCGCTCTAACCAATACATCTTTACCGGATTTAGCCAGTCGCAAAGTAAACTCATGATTCTCATATTCCGGCACATCTGGCACATCTGGCACGGAGAAATACTCCAAATGCCTCGCCTCATCCGGAAAACCATTTGTTGTAGCGGCATCAATAACGCACTGCATGTAAACATCAGGCCCGCAGGTATAGACATGCCAACCGTCCTGATAGCCCGCCAATACTTCATCAAGCTGCGCCCGCGTGCCATCCTCTGAGCAATGCAAATGGACATGATCACGCCAGGGCATCGCTGCCAGATCATTCAGAAAACCTGCTGACTCACGTGACTTAAAAGAATAATGCATCTCAAAATCCGCACCAATCGCATATAGACGATGCGCCATTGCCAGCATCGGTGTAATACCGATCCCGCCTCCCATCAGATAGGTTTTAGTCGCAGTCTCGTCCAAAGGAAAATGATTGATGGGCTTGGCGATAAATACCTTTCTGCCCTCACTAAAAATTCGATGCAGCAGTTTAGAACCACCCTTGCCCTCCTCCTCTCGCAATACCGCTATCTGATACGTCGAACGATCTGCCGGATCACCCGATAAGGAATACTGACGTAAAAACTCCGGCGCAACCACCAGATCCAAATGCGCGCCTGCTTGCCATTGTGGCAGATCAGAACCATCTAAAGATTTAAATTCATATTTACGCACATCAGCCGTCATCGCCTCCACCAGACTCACTTCAACGCGCATCACCGGCGAACCAGAATCAGCCTGATACTGGTGAACCATTGTGGTATCTCCCTTGGCCAAACGCTGCTGATATTCCTTAGCAGACACCATCGCCTGATACGCCTGAATACCTTTCTCACGCTCCATCGGAAACGGGTATGGATAAGGGTGCGGAGCCAGATTGGCTGGGTAAACTGCCAAGGTTTGCTCCTCAAACTTCAGCTTCAAATCAGTCTGCAGACTGCGTTCATTCTTAGGTTTATCCGTCTCCCGATAACTGCCATCTGCCTGTACTTCCAAATCCCACCACCATTTTTTAGTGAGATTTAATCCACCATTACCCACCGCATCATCCAGCTTTTCCAGCAGTGGTGCGCTCTGAGGAAAGCTCATAGCTAAACTGCGAAATGGTGCTTCAGAAAAGATACCTTCGAGATTCCACGGACAGGTTTTCATGCAACGCCCACACATCGCACCGCCTTCTGTGGTGATGCGATAAGTCGCGCATTTCTGACTATCAGATTTCCAGATTTCATAGCCGTTAAACATGGTTTTCGGCCCGGCAGTAATTGCACCGGAAGGACATTCCCGCGCGCATTTATTGCAGGATTCACAAAAGGTCTGCAAACCAAAATCAATCGGCTTATCAAATGTCATCGGCATGTTGGTGGTCACCGCACCAGACTTCAAGCGTGGTCCCAGATAAGGATTGAGAATGACTTCTCCAATGCGCGATACCTCGCCCAAGCCAGACAATAACAACAGAGGTGGCTGTAATACCTCGCCATCCATCACCGTGTGTGCCCTTGCGGAATAGCCTAAATTGCGAATGTGTTTCGCCACCACGCCACCAAGCAATGAAAAGCGCAGATATGCCCGCATCGACTGCGCCACCGATATCCAATCATCACCCGACGCCCCCTCCATGGTTTCATAACCCTGATCAATAATGATGGAAATGGCATTAGGGTGGTACGCTTCAATCGGCTCACCCAAAGCATCGTGCGAGTAATAAGCCCAGTCCGGACACTCCGATAACCCAACCGCATCTACCCCCAGAAAATAGCAGGCTGCCTTAATATTCTCCGCATTACGCTGTGGATCGCTACAACACCCGGTAATGGTATCCGCTGCCTCACCATTTTGAATCAATACCAATGCACCCAGCGCCCGACGCTGTGCTGATGACGGCGCAGCCTTTCGCACATACAAACCACCCGTTGCACCATCCTGCACTTTTTTACCCATATCACCAAACTGCGCACGAGCAAACATATCCGCCCGTTTTGGCACACGCGCTACTCGGGCAGCATCAATAAAGGTGGTAGTTTTCTCAACGCGCCTGAGCTTTTCAAACGGATAAGCACCATCCACAAAGCGGCGCTTTTTATACATCAACTGATTCGAGGCACTCTTAGCAAAGCCTTTACCTAACTTCCAGGCCAGACCCTGTATCACTGACTTTGGCTGATCAGATAATGCTGCCAGCGGTTTATCACAAGCCAATTCCAGTGCCGTTGTCACCACCGCCACGCCAAAGCCATTTTCAAGATAAGGGTGCCTTAACTCTCCCTGCTCAACCGTTGCCAGACCTGCGGCAACCGCCAGTTTATTGATATGTACATCCGACGTGGTTGCAGAGTGAGCGCGAGCCGGATAACCCAATACCCGCAAATAATTAGCAATCACCACTGCCGTTTCTGAGGCGCGTAAACAGGCTCTCTCGGCTTGTGCATTTTCAATCCATTCATAACCCGGCTCATCAATCTCAGGATCACGCGGGTATTCATACAAAAACACAATGGCGTGAGTATGGTTATCTATTGAAGTTGGCGGCGCTTCCATCGACTCCTTCAGCTCAGCCATAATCATATCGATACCCGCAGCCAGCGTTTTGGTTTGCTTACTGCGAAGCTCTTCAGCCAGCGCATCGATTCCCGCATTACGAATGGGTGTCATCAGCATCGCCTGATCCGGCAACTCACAACACCCGACCATCGAGGCATCGGAGAAATAACCAAAGCCTTTCAAGTGATTCGTGCGTTCCTGTAAACCCTCAGGAATCTCCGACAACGACTTATTCACCAAACCATCGCGCAAGGCATCGAGCATGGATTGGTATTCGTCCATAGCATTGACGATATTCTGCGGTGACTCCGGACGCTGGAAACGCGTGTTAGAAAACTCAGGAACCGTTGATAAATCCGGTAATTGATCGACCCGTTTTAAGCGCTCCAGCGGATATGGCCCAAGGTGCGTCGGTCGATTTTTATCTGAGAATAGCCGCATAGTGATGTCCAGTGATATTGCCGATGATAACCGAATGATTCGGTCAACCACTATATACAGAACAACGACTGCTGGCATGCATCAAATTGTAAATCCTTACCCATTCATTAAGCCAAATAACACCTCTGATTTGCTACCATCAGGACAAATGCGTCCGGATAAAGCTACGTGCACAACACAAGCTCACCGCAACTCAAAACAAATACCGGACCACAGCACTCAACCAGAAAACAATTAAAAATTAACTAAAATAACGGATACAGTTCTGTGCAATTTCGAAACGATATCAATGGCCTGCGCGCTATCGCCGTCATCGCCGTCATGCTCTTTCACTTCGACGCCTCATGGTTACCCGGTGGCTTTGCCGGTGTCGATGTATTCTTTGTCATCTCAGGCTTCCTGATGACCAGCATCATCTTCAGAGGGCTGGAGTCAGACGATTTCTCGGTCATGAAGTTTTACGTCAGTCGCGCTAACCGAATTATTCCGGCACTGGCGGTTCTGTGTATCGCCTTGTTGGTATTCGGATGGTTTTACATCACCCCGCTGGACTACAAAGCACTCGGTAAACACGTCGGCGGCAGCATCAGCTTTATCTCCAACTTCATGTATTGGCGCGAGTCCGGCTACTTTGATGTCGCCTCCCATGAGAAATGGCTATTGCACACTTGGTCACTGTCTACGGAATGGCAGTTTTATATGCTGTACCCGATTGCCTTGGTCATTATGCGCAAAATGATGTCCATTAATGCAATGAAAATCACCCTTTTGGTGGCAACCATTGCAGGCTTTGCCCTGTCCATCATACTTACGCAAAAGCTACCCAATTCCTCTTATTATTTACTACCCAGCCGCTTCTGGGAAATGCTATTGGGTGGTATCGCTTACCTCTATCCACTGACACTCAACGAGCCACAAAAGAAAACCATGGAACGGTTTGGATTAGGCCTGATCGTACTGACTTACGTGTTTATTTCACAAGCCAACGCATGGCCGGGTTACTTAGCCATTATTCCGGTGATGGGCACGTTTTTAGTCATTCTGGCACAACGCAACGACAGCCTGATCACTGGCAATATCATCTTCCAAAAGCTCGGAAAATGGTCCTACTCAATCTACTTATGGCACTGGCCTCTGGTGGTAGCAATTAGTTATTACACGCTTGGCACCGCGTTTATCTATGCAGGTTTAGCCCTGTCCGTACTGCTGGGCTACCTCAGTTATCGCTATATCGAACGCATAAAATTGAAAGTCTACTTTGACAATCTGCTGGCATACCTTAAGTGTAAACCGCTCTATATTGCCCTGCTTACCTGCTTGCTTGGCGGCCTGACCTATGCCGGCAACGGCTTTGAATCTCACTACCCGCAAGCCGTCATTCATGCAGACAAAGAGTCGCTGAACCGCAACCCGCATGGATGCATTAATAATGGTGAAGTCGTTACACCCTGCATCATCGGTAATCCAAATCATATCAAAGCGATTATCGTTGGAGACAGCCACGCTGATGCTCTGACTGGCTCTGTCAGTAGCGCCATCGACTTACAGCAACACGGTATCGTGGCCTTAACCATTAGCTCTTGCCCGCTGGTAGTGAATGCAAAACTCACCAAATTCAATCCATTCTGTTATCAGGCGAATCAACAGCGCATGGACTACCTGATGCAAAATCATCATGGCGTCCCTGTGTTTTGGGTTGCTCGCACCCCGATTTATGCGCATGGCCTGTCCGATCCTAAGAAGATAAAAGACAGCTCAGACACCAAGCCATTAATCTACTTTAAGCGACAATATGATGTAGCCACCGACGCGTTTTTTGCAGAATTCAAACGCGAGCTGACCAACACTATTACCCAATTAAAGCGTAATCATCCGGTATATTTAGTCCAACCGACGCCTGAAATGAACCGCAATATTCCTAAAACATTAGCCCGAAATTATTTGCTAAATGCCCGTCATGACCTGTCGATTGACTATCAGGACTATCTGAACAGAAGTGGTAAAGTCAGGCAGTTGATTCAGGATGTGTCCGAGATGACTGCAAGTCAGGTACTCGATCCGATTCCATATTTGTGTGACGCGCAACGCTGCAAGGCACAGCACAATGATCGCCCTATTTTCTACGATGCTGATCATTTAAGTGAGTACGGGAATAAACTGCTAACGCCCCTGTTTGCGCAAGTTCTTGCTATGATGGAGACATCAACCGACTGATTCGGCAACGTTTCAATATCATGACTCTGTAAAGGCCGCTAAATGAACTGTAGAAAACATTGCGGCGCTTGTTGCATCGCTCCCTCCATATCCTCCCCGCTGCCAAATATGCCTGAGGGGAAAGCGGCGGGTGAGCTGTGTGCTAACCTTGACCCGCACACACTCAGCTGCAAGATCTGGGGCACGGCTCAATATCCCGATGTGTGTAAAAACTTTAAACCCAGCGCTGAAAGCTGTGGTGATAGCAGAGAAGAAGCGATGGAGACATTAATGTTTTTTGAGGTGGAGACTATGCCTGCGCCTCTTAAGTAAGAAACCAGATAACTGCTTATTGTTAATAATTCATGTTGGATATTTCTTATAGGTCATCTGAACTTTCTTTATGACGCCAGCTTCATAGGGATGCTTGCTTGTTTCCATTAACTCTCTAGCCGTACAGCCGCCGTATACATTAGCTTTGAGCGCTTGATCCGCACCGGCCTCCAACAGAAAATCCACTATCTCAGCTAAGTTTAACGGAACCACCTGCCTGTAACCCTCAACACCATTTGAGCCTGTATAATGCAGCAAGGTAGCACGATGCGGATAAGACGACCTTTGATGAACAATATTCGGATCACGCGAGACAGCGTCCTTAATGGTATCGATATCACCTGCAAGCATGCTATCCACTAAAGACTCAAACGTAGGATCTACATTATTCTTCTCTAGCGCCACTTCTTGCCAGTTTTTATAACCGTGTTCTTTGGCTATACAAAACCTGGCATCGTCCAGAGTGAACTTTAATGCGAAAAGTGCTTCCAGATCATACTCCTGAAGTTTCTGGCCCACGATGAATTTTATGCCACTATCCCGGCGTGCATGACCGGCCAATAAACGTTCCGCTAACTGTTCGAGATATTGCTGTATAGATTGACCGGAATCATAGTGACCAAGCAAACCATCAAATAGCTCAATCACTCCTTTTACTTCAGGGTCTACATGAATTTTAAAGATCGCTTCATCCGATGTTTTGAACTTGCGCATCATTAAATTCTATATGAACGCATCCCAGT
>NZ_QGKM01000072.1 GCF_003172875.1 Leucothrix pacifica
ATCGCCAGGACAAGCAGTGTCAGATTCATCTGCTTCACTTGCAGCAACGCCAGCAATAAACTGACAAAGCAGCCTAAACGCGGCTTGCTCCACTTCAAATGTTCCTTTAGGCTACTTTGTAGCCCATCACTTAGCGTCATTTCAGTCTCCGTTTGGTCACAGTGATTGAAATAACAACTTAGTGATGGGTTTTCAGTTGTTCAATATTTGAACTATATTCGGTCGTTTAATTTTTTGTCGTGTACAGAGCATAATCTCATATCCTTTTTATTGGTATTTTGGTCAAATTAAAATCAAATAATATGTTATCGTAAATGCCTTGTTTTGCACGACAAATACACATATTGACCTAGTGCCTATTAAGCAATTAAAACGTGATATTGATCCTTTCAGATACTCGATGCACCTACCAGAAGACAATGTATTTTTGTCCTAAAGTCTGCAGTATTAAGTGGCTAGAATGATTCAATACTACTGTTTTTTGCTAAATGATTGAACTGGTCATAAGCGATTCTATGGTTTTTTACCTTTCTCTAATGCAAGATTTTGCAGCCTAACTTATTTTTAGTATGTTTTATAGTCTAAATATACTTTAATTTCATGTTGTAAGCTGTTTTAACATGTCAAAACAGTACAGATATAACAACGTTGATTAGTCATGTGATTTGATACGTCAGTAAGCTTAAAACTAGGAACAAGTGCACATTGTTTGATTGCGATTTTACTCACGAAGGCTAATATAAAGAAGGCTGAAGTTTAACCTAATTTTTATTTAAATCAGGCAAGCTCAAAGGTATCGAATAGATAAGGACAAGCCCATGATCACCGAAGACCAGCTCGAACAAATATGCCTCGAATGGTTCCAGTCCATCGGTTACGACTACGTCTGTGGTTATGACATCGCGCCGGATGGCTCCAGCCCTGAGCGCAGTAATTACCGCGAGGTGGTGTTGCATGATCGCTTGGTGAGTCGTTTACAGGTGATCAATCCGCACATTCCGCAGGCGACGCTGGAGCAGGTAGCGCTGGGTGTGGCCAAGCCTGAGTCGTTGATTCTCAATATAAACAACCGCGCATTTCACCAGCAATTGTTGGAAGGCGTCAAAGTTGAGTATAAAAAAGACGGTAAAGATCACAGCGATTACGTGCAGTTGCTTGATTTCTCGACGGTGAGCAATAACCAGTTTTTAGTAGTGAATCAGTTCACTATTTTAGGCAGTAAAGGTAATCGTCGGCCTGATGTGATTGTGTTTATTAATGGCCTTCCCATTGCTGTTTTAGAGTTGAAAAATCCCGTGGATAACCATGCGGATATCTGGACCGCCTTCCAGCAATTACAGACTTACAAAGACGAAATACCGGATCTGTTTGCCTTTAACGAAGCCTTGGTGGTGAGTGATGGTTTGGACGCGCGCGTTGGCTCGCTGACGGCAAATAAAGAGCGCTTTATGGCGTGGCGCACGGTGAATAATGAGCATGATAAGCCCTTGTTTGAGTATGCGCTGGAAACCTTGGTCAAAGGCTTTTTCAAACCAGAATTGCTGCTGGATTACATCCGTCATTTCGTTTTGTTTGAAGAAAGTGGCGACGCGATTATCAAAAAGATTGCCGGTTATCACCAGTTTCATGCGGTGCGCGAAGCGGTGCGGGCTACGGTGGTTGCCTCACAAGCAGATGAGCAATCCTTGGTGGCGGAGCCTCGCGCTAACTACGCGAATAAAGTGCTGCCCGGTTCGAAAAAAGCCGGTGTGGTGTGGCATACGCAAGGTTCTGGCAAGTCGATTTCGATGGTGTGTTATGCCGGAAAATTATTGGCGCAGCCGGAGATGAACAATCCAACGATGGTGGTTGTGACGGATCGCAATGATCTGGATGGCCAGCTTTATAACACCTTCAGCATGGCTGCTGACACGCTCAAACAAACGCCAGTGCAGGCCAGTGATCGGGATGCTTTGCGTGAGATTCTGGCGTCGCGTCAGTCCGGTGGCATTATCTTTACCACGGTGCAAAAGTTTGCGTTGCTAGCCGATGAGTTGTCGCACCCTGTGCTCAGTACCCGACACAATATTGTCGTGGTGAGTGATGAGGCGCACCGCAGCCAGTACGGTGACAAAGCGAAGTTGGTCGAGGTTAAAGATAAAGACGGTGTTGTTACGGGCACCAAATACACCTTTGGTTATTCCAAGCACATGCGCGATGCGATGCCTGAGGCGTCATTTATTGGTTTTACCGGTACACCGATTGATAGCGCGGACAAAGACACACGTGCTGTGTTTGGTGATTATGTCTCGATTTATGATATTCAGGATGCGGTGGATGATGGTGCGACGGTGCCGATCTACACGAATCACGTCTTGCTAAGTTGGATATTAACGCTGCTGAAATTGAAACTCTAAATGACGAAGTGGATGAAGTCATTGAGGATGAGGAGGATGTTTCTGAGCGGGAAAAAACCAAGTCCAAATGGGCTGCACTTGAGAAATTAGTCGGCACTACGGCACGCATTGATTTGGTGGCCAGCGACTTGGTGAAGCACTTTGAACAGCGTACAAGCAGTATGCCAGGCAAGGGTATGATTGTGTGTATGAGCCGCGAAATTTGTGTGGATATGTACGATGCGATCGTGGCGATTAAACCGGAATGGCATGACACGGATACTGACAAGGGCGCGATTAAAATCGTTATGACAGGCTCGGCCTCTGATAAGGATAAATTGCAGCCGCATATTCACAATAACAAAATCAAGAAGCTATTCGAAAAGCGCTTTAAAGATGTGAACGACCCGCTACAGTTGGTGATTGTGCGCGATATGTGGCTAACCGGTTTTGATGCACCGAATTGCCACACCATGTATATCGACAAGCCTATGAAAGGCCATAACCTGATGCAGGCCATTGCGCGGGTGAATCGGGTGTTTAAAGACAAGCCTGGTGGCTTGGTGGTGGATTACATTGGTATCGCGAATGAGTTAAAAGCGGCGTTAAAAACTTACACTAATGCTAATGGGCGCGGAAAGCCAACGGTGGATACGCACGAAGCATTTGCCGTGTTGCTGGAGAATATCGATAAGCTTCATGCGCTGATGCATGGTTGTGATTTTAGTGAGTTTGAGACTAAGGCTTTGCAGTTGTTGCCTTGTGTGATGAATCATATTCTTGGCTTGCCAAATCCTGCTAATGGCGAGTTGGACGGAAAAAAGCGTTTTCTTGATATTATGGCGGCGATTCGTTCGGCCTATACTTTGTGTGGAACGCTGGATGAGGCCGCTGATTATTCCAAAGAGATTGCTTTTTGGGGGTATGTGAAAAGTGCGATTACTAAGCACACCAGTGTCGATAAACGCCTGACTGATGAAGAGAAGAACTCAGCATTCAAGCAGATTATTGATAATGCCGTCATGGCTGAAGGTGTGGATGATATCTTTAGTTTGGTAGGTTTGGATAAGCCGAATATTGGACTACTGACGCCGGAATTTCTGGAAGATGTGGCCAATATGAAGGAGAAGAATCTGGCGGTTGAGCTGTTGGAGCGTCTGCTGCGGGATGAGGTCAAAGCACGCATGAAAACCGATGTGGTGTCGGAGAAAAAGTATTCTGAGCGTATTTTGGAAACGCTGCGCAAGTATCACAACCGAGGGATCGAAACGGCTCAGGTCATCGAAGAGCTGATTAAGATGGCTCAGGATATGGCAGAGGATGCGGAGTTGGCAGAGAAGTCGGGGCTCAATACCGATGAGTTAGCCTTTTACCGCGCACTCATTCAAAACGAAAGTGCCGTGCGGGAAATGGGTGATTCTAACCTCCGGGCACTAGCCACGCATGTGACGCAGCAGCTTAGAAAGTCAACGACGGTAGATTGGCAGGTGCGCGATAGTGTGCGTGCCAGACTTCGCAATCTGGTTCGTCGGGCTTTGCGTAAATGGAAGTATCCACCGGATGGGGCGGATGATGCGGTTGAACTCTGCTTGCAACAAGCAGAAGCGCTGAGTGAGCATTGGACGACTAAAGGATGATGCTTGATCACTATGTCTTTGAAATTAATTTGCTTTTCATCTCCTATTAATTTAATACTAAAAAAATAGTTGACTTGATTTGGGTGTTGTTGTGTACTAATTAGCATGGGTGACGGCGATATTGTTCGTTATCCGTTTAACCAAATGGAGGAAACTATGCGAAAGCATCTTATGACTGTGGCAGTAAGTATTGCGCTGTTTGCAGGATCTCAAAGTGCGTCTGCTGACTCGACAGCTGCTCAGAAGTGGATCGATAATGAATTCCAACCTTCCACACTATCTAAGTCTGACCAAATGTCGGAAATGGAGTGGTTCATCAAGGCGGCCACACCATTCAAAGGTATGGAAATTAATGTCCTGTCAGAAGGTATTCCTACTCATTCCTATGAGAGTGAGGTTCTGACCAAGGCATTTGAAGAAATCACCGGTATAAAAGTGAATCACCAAATATTGGGTGAGGGCGAAGTGGTGCAGGCTGTGCAAACACAGATGCAAACTAAGCGTAACCTGTACGATGCCTATGTAAATGACTCAGACCTGATCGGCACACACTCACGCTTGCAGTTGGCCTACGTGCTATCAGATCAAATCGCTGGCTCCTGGAAAGATGTCACAAATCCTGGTTTGGATCTTGATGACTTCATGGGGACACAATTCACCACCGGCCCTGACGGAAAACTATACCAGCTACCAGACCAGCAATTCGCCAACCTATACTGGTTCCGTAAGGACTGGTTTGACGACAAAGATAACCAAGCCAAGTTTAAAGCTAAGTATGGCTATGACTTAGGCGTACCGGTTAACTGGTCTGCTTATGAAGACATTGCTGAGTTCTTCTCAAAAGATGTTAAAGAGGTGAATGGCACCAAAATCTATGGTCACATGGATTATGGTAAACGAGCACCTGACTTGGGTTGGCGTATGACTGACGCCTGGTTGTCAATGGCGGGTGCAGGTTCTAAAGGTGAACCAAACGGTGTCCCTATTGATGAGTGGGGTATCCGTATGGAGAAAGGATCTTGTAACCCTGCCGGTGCCTCTGTGACTCGTGGTGGTGCGGCGAATGGTCCTGCTGCGGTCTACGCGATTCGTAAGTGGGATGAGTGGCTGCGCAACTATGCGCCTCCGGGTGCTGCCAGCTTTGACTTTTATCAGTCATTGCCTGCCTTGAGCCAAGGTAATGTGGCTCAGCAAATCTTCTGGTATACCGCGTTTACTGCTGACATGGTAAAGCCTAAGTCAGAGGGTAATAACACAGTTGATGATGCTGGTAATCCATTATGGCGTATGGCTCCTTCACCACACGGCCCATACTGGGAGAAAGGTCAAAAGGTGGGGTATCAGGATGTTGGTTCCTGGACATTCCTCAAATCTACGCCTGAGGATCGAGCAAAAGCGGCATGGTTATATGCGCAATTTGTGGTCTCAAAGACTGTTGACGTCAAAAAGTCTCACGTAGGACTAACCTTTATTCGTGACTCGTCGGTGAATCATGAAAGCTTTACCGAGCGCGCTCCTAAGCTTGGTGGCTTGGTTGAATTCTATCGTTCGCCAGACCGTGTGGCATGGTCACCAACGGGTATTAACGTTCCGGATTATCCAAAGCTTGCACAAATCTGGTGGCAACAAATCGGAGATGTTAACTCAGGTGCCTTTACGCCTCAGGAAGCGATGGATCGTCTTGCACAAGAGATGGATACCACGATGGCCAGAATGCAGTCGGCAGATGAGCGTGCAAACGTGTATGGCGGTTGTGGGCCACGTCTGAATGAAGAGAAGGATGCTTCAGAGTGGTTGGGTAAAGGCGGGGCAAAAGCCAAGCTTGAAAATGAAAAGCCACAGGGTGAAACGGTCAATTATGATGACCTGGTTGCCCGTTGGTCCAGCAAGTAAGTTCCTCCTGATGCTTCCGATGTTCTTTCGGAAGTGACTGGCCTGTCGGGGCACTTGTCCCGGCAGGCTTTTACCTTAACCAATGGCACACTATGGCATTAGAGCTTCAACAAGTCACCAAAGTGGTGAGCGGTAAAACACATATCAAAGAAACTTCTTTGACCCTTGAGACCGGCCATTTTAACGTACTCCTCGGTGAAACTGGCGCCGGTAAAACTTCATTAATCAAATTGATGGCGGGACTGGATAAATTGGCCTCCGGTACGCTGTTGATGGATGGCGAGGATATTACTGAGCTATCAACACAAAAAAGACAAATTAGTCTGGTGCATCAATTCTTTGTCAATTATCCGCACATGACGGTGTTTGACAATATTGCCTCCCCGTTGCGGGTTGCAGGCATGGCTAAGTCTGAGATTGCAGGGCGTGTTGAGGAGGCGGCGAATATCCTCAAACTCGGTCCGATGCTAAAACGAAAGCCACACGAACTCTCTGGTGGACAGCAACAGCGAACCGCTTTAGCACGTGCGATTGCTAAAGAATCGCGTGCTGTTTTTTTAGATGAGCCGTTGGCCAATCTGGATTACAAATTGCGTGAAGAGTTACGTGAGTTGTTACCTGAGCTGTTTGCAGGTCGTGGTGCAGTGGTTGTTTATGCTACTTCTGAGCCTGAAGAGGCACTGCTGTTAGGCGGTGAGACAGTACTAATGGATGATGGCTACGTTCGTCAATTCGGGCCAACTGCGGAGATATACCGCAATCCAGTCACACTCTCGGCTGCCAGTATTTTTTCAGATCCACCGATTAATCATGCAGCAGTCTCTAAGGCGGGTGATCGTATGACGATGGGAGAAGTGTCATGGACACTGCCTGCATCCCACCAAGCGATGTCTGACGGAAGTTATCAATTAGCAATTCGTCCGCACCATGTTTTGCCGTTAAAGCATGAAGGGGCTACGGTCGCGGTTACCGGTGAAATCGGCATTACTGAACTCAGTGGTTCTGAGTCCTCAGCGCATTTTATGTTTGATGATCATAGCTGGGTGTCACTGGCTCATGGCGTACATCCGTATACCCGAGGTGAGGATCACACCTTTTATTTTAACCCTGATGAGTGTTTGTACTTCACTCCAGATGGTCATCAGATTAGTTAGAGGGCTAAATCATGGCAAAAATTACACTCTCAAAAGTTCGCCATAGTTATATGCCCAATCCAAGTAGGCCAGAAGACTATGCTTTACAGTCTATTGACCTGGAGTGGGACGACGGAGGTGCTTATGCGTTATTAGGCCCTTCAGGTTGCGGTAAAACCACGCTGTTGAACCTGATTTCAGGCTTGCGAACGCCCTCAGAAGGAAAGATTCTTTTTGATGATCAGGATGTCACTAATTTATCCCCTGACCAGCGCAACATTGCTCAGGTTTTTCAGTTTCCGGTTATCTACGACACTATGAATGTGTATGACAATCTGGCGTTTCCACTCCGCAACCGAGGCGTTGAAAAGTCGGTAATAGACCAGCGCGTGCGGGAAGTCGCGGAGATGCTAGAAGTCTCAGATATGTTGAAACGAAAAGCTGCAGGTTTGTCGCCGGACAATAAGCAGAAACTTTCCATGGGACGGGGCTTGGTTCGTGATGATGTGAATGTGGTGATGTTCGATGAGCCATTGACGGTGATTGACCCTCACTTGAAATGGAAACTTCGTTCTAAGCTCAAAGAGCTGCATCAGAGTATCCGTCATACCATGATTTATGTGACCCACGATCAAACGGAAGCACTCACTTTTGCAGATCAGGTGGTTGTAATGGATCGTGGGCAGGTCGTGCAAATCGGTACGCCGGTGGAGTTGTTCGAACGGCCTGCACATACTTTTGTCGGGCATTTTATCGGTTCACCGGGAATGAATGTATTGCCCTGCGATGTCAAAGAGGGTGTTGCAATGTTGGGTGACACAGCAATCGAACTAGATGGCCCCATTGACCGTAGCAGACAAGGAAAAACAGAAATAGGTGTTCGTCCTGAGTTTGTATCGTTGGTTGATGAAGGTATCGAGGCAACCGTCAGAAGAATATCCGATGTGGGGAGGCACCATGTTATTGAGGCCATGATTGGTTCTCATCCGGTGGCTGCCATTCACAAGGGTGATATTCCTGACTTGGGGGAGTCTATCAAATTGTCCTTTAAGGCTTCACAAACTCGTCTTTATGTGGATGGTTGGCTGGCCATGCAGGACTCGCCAGTCAACAGAGGGGAAACGTATGAAAACTGAAAATCAGAAAGCATGGTTCTTTGTACTACCGGTGCTTATTCTGGTGGCGTTTAACGCCATTATTCCGATGATGACGGTGGTGAATTATTCGGTGCAGGAAACCTTCGGGGATAACTTATTCTTTTGGGAAGGGTTGACCTGGTTTGAACAGATTTTGAATTCGGAACGCTTTCATAATGCACTGGGTCGTCAGTTCTTCTTTACCTTTATGATTCTGATCATAGAAATTCCATTAGGCATCGCGATTGCTTTGTCGATGCCGCGCAAAGGCTTTTGGGTACCGGTTTGCCTGATTCTGATGTCATTGCCAATGCTGATTCCCTGGAATGTAGTAGGCGCAATGTGGAATATCTTTGCCTTACCGGATATTGGTTTACTTGGTTATTTCTTTAATCACGTATTGGGCATCAATTATGACATGACGCAGGACCCCACTGCCGCCTGGATTACCATCATTGCGATGGACGTGTGGCACTGGACATCTCTGGTGGTGTTGCTGGCTTATGCAGGCTTAGTGTCTATTCCGGATGCTTATTACCAAGCTGCCAAAATTGACGGGGCTTCAAATTGGTCTGTGTTTCGGTTTATTCAGTTGCCAAAAATGAAGAACGTACTAACCATCGCAATTCTGCTGCGATTCATGGACTCGTTTAATATTTATACCGAACCCTTTGTGCTCACAGGAGGAGGGCCCGGTAATTCCACTACTTTCTTGTCTATTGACTTGGTGAAGATTGCGCTCGGTCAGTTTGACCTCGGACCTGCAGCAGCAATGAGCTTGATCTATTTTGCCATTACATTGCTGGTTTCCTGGCTGTTCTACACTTTAATGAACCGGGAAAATTTAAACGATTATGAAGAGGTAGAGCACTAATGAAGAAACGATCTATTGTTCCTATTGTTTACATCTTTCTATTGATGTTGCCGATCTATTGGCTGGTGACGATGAGCTTTAAGCCAACCAATGAAATACTGGCAGGCTTTTCCTTGTTCCCACAAAGTTTTACTACCGAAGCATACGAGACGATATTCACCGATCCTACATGGTACTGGGGGTATATTAATTCGATCATCTATGTCTCTCTCAATATGGTGATTTCGGTCTGCGTCGCATTACCGGCTGCCTATGCATTTTCCCGCTACCGTTTTTTGGGTGACAAGACGCTGTTCTTTTGGTTGTTGACGAACAAAATGGCTCCAATCGCGGTATTTGCTTTACCGTTTTTTCAGCTCTACTCAGCTGTTGGATTATTTGATACCCATTTGGCTGTTGCGTTAGCTCATTGCATTTTTAATATTCCACTAGCGGTTTGGATTTTAGAAGGCTTTATGAGCAGTGTGCCTAAGGAGCTTGATGAAACAGCGTATGTCGATGGTTATTCTTTCTGGCACTTCTTTCTGTCTATTTTTCTGCCTAACATCAAAGCCGGTGTCGGCGTGGCTGCGTTTTTCTGCTTTATGTTTTCGTGGGTCGAATTGCTACTGGCAAAAACACTGACAGCAGTGGCTGCTAAGCCGATTGTGGCAACCATGACTAAGACTGCGTCCAGTGCAGGTTATGAGTTAGGTTTACTTGCTGCTGCCGGCACTCTCACAATCATACCGGGTGCGATTGTGATCTATTTTGTACGTAACTACATAGCGAAAGGCTTCGCAATGGGGAGGGTATAATTATGTTGAGTTGGATGGCTTGGACCTGGCCGACTACCTTGTTATTCGCAGGAATTTTTCTGTCGATGGGAATCATCACTTTCATTGAAATCAAGAAACCAGGCACCTCAGAACGTCACGGTATTTTGGGTTTAACAACCACACGAGGCGATCGTTTGTTTTTATCGATACTCGGTTCGGTTTACATCTTTTTGGCGTGGCTTGGTTTGGTAGGAATGCCGTTATGGGAGCCGTTAGGTATCGCTATCGTTTGGGCGGTATTTTGCTTCTGGAAAGTCTGATATAACCTATCGAAGTGGTGGAGTGCCAAATCCATTAATGCGATTGAGGCGCTCCAAATTAATCACTGCGGACAGCATCAAACGGTCATGGCTCCAGTCCGCAGGCTTCGATGAAAAGGCGATCATCAATGTCATTAGAGCAACCAGAATCATCGCTGGCATGATGCTGACATAACGCATGATCCCCGAGTGCTGACTCGCTTCATTGTTACTGGCTAGCGCCACCACACGCTGTCGAAGTGCGCTGTGATTGGAGCGGTTCAGGATACCTTCACGTCCCCAAAACGGTACACTTGTGGCTAAGGCACTACTGCGGTTACTACTGCTTTCGCGCGTTGCAATAGACAGTAATAATAAACAGTATTCCTTGGCATCAAAACGTTTTTGGCGGATCAGTGCTGCGTCACAGCTGTATTCACGAAAACGTCTGATCCGATCTGATAAACACCAAAAGGCTGGATTTAATACAAAAAGCGGGGAGATCAACGATAATAACGCTTCCCAGTCGACATCATGTTGCCGGATGTGTTGTGATTCATGCCCCAGCGCTATGCGAACCGCGCGTTTGTTATGCATCATCGATGCGGGCATAACGATATGGTATCCCAACAAGCCACGTGTCGAGAAGGGGACTTCAGTCACTGTCGATTGCCACATGGTTACACGGCCTGATTGATGGACTTTTTGTGCGTTAATCAGGAGATGTTTAATTTTAATCACATTCAGAATGATGTAAGCCGCACGCAGAAACGCTGCTACCGCAAAAACAGCCAGCACTAAAATTGACAGTAGTGTTGATGCATTGATTAGGTTATCAACTAAGCTGTTTTTGGCCGATAGCACCTCAGCAACCTGTGTCGCAGAGAGGGCGATATTGCCTTTCAGATATTGCGCTACCAACAGCTCGGTGGCGTTCACAGAAATAGCGGAGGAGAGAGAGCTAATAAAGGGTGTCAGG
Source organism: Leucothrix pacifica (assembly GCF_003172875.1). Classification (GTDB taxonomy): domain Bacteria; phylum Pseudomonadota; class Gammaproteobacteria; order Thiotrichales; family Thiotrichaceae; genus Leucothrix; species Leucothrix pacifica. Next base: position 11,085 of record NZ_QGKM01000072.1, read on the forward strand.
ATAATGGGCAATGCTGCCGCTGATAGGGCGGTAACGGATAGATTCAGGCGAAGTTTGTAGGAATGTCGAAACGGTGTCTTTTTTAGTAATAATTCAAATAACCAGACGGTCAGGAAAGAAGCAAGCAAGACTCCATTGCCTAACACGATATACTCTAACACCGTTTCCATTTTCACCTCCCAAAGCGGGTATCAATAATGTCTTTGATTTCCTTTATTGTTTCCTCACTGAGGTCTTCATCATCGACAAGTCGTGCCACAAGCGCAGTTGGCGTGCCATTAAATAGAGTTGCTGACAAACTCTTTAGAGTCTTTCCTTCGTACTCGGTTTTACTCAACGTGGGTCTGTAGAGTATGGCACGATTTACTTTTTTTGCAGAAAGATAGCCTTTGTCGTGTAGTACTTTGAGTACCGTTGCGACTGAGGTGTAGGCGCGCTTTTCTTCGCCACCAAGGCCTTGCAGCACTTCCCGAACTGTTCCTGAGCCAATAGACCATAGCACCATCATAAACTCGAGTTCGACGGTGGTGAGCAATTCACTTTTACCCTTAGGTCTAGGCATTGGCGTTGATCCATTCAAAAATTAATAAAATAGTAGCTCAAAAGCTTAATAAAAACAATATCTTATCAAGATGAACCGAAGAAGCAGGTTCATAGCCAGCTTGGCCCTTCCAGCGTCTTCTGAATGAAGCGTGTCAGCAGGTCAATATTCAGCGCACAAGTAAACGCGAAGCCCCAGATAGCACCGGTAAAATGAGCATTGTGCCCGATGTTGCCTGTACCGCGTCGGTCGGCATACCAGGAGTAAGCGAGGTAAGCGACACCGGCCAAAATCTGTGGAACAGGGATTAGTGCGTAGAGGTAAAGGTTCTGCCAAGGCTCAAACACAATGACTGCAAACACGACGGCCGACACCCCCCCGGAGGCACCGAGCGCTGCATAATTAACATCGTTTTTATGGCGCAGGTAGCTGGGAATTGAGGCTACCGCGATACCGCCAAAATACAAAAACAAGTACATCGCTGACGAGGATTGCCCAAGGAAACTAGGATAATAAAAACGCTCCACCGCATTACCAAACGACCACAGCACGAACATATTAACCGCCAGATGTAACACATCAGCATGGATAAAGCCGGAGCTCAAAAAACGGTAAAACTGCCCCTGTTGTTTGATGGTGACAGGGTGAAATATCATGGCTGATTTCATGCGTTCATTATTCATGCACAAGAATGAAATCAGGCAGGTAATCGCGACGATAATATTAGTTATCGATAAAGCATCGGTATTCATAAATCAGCCCGGCGGTTTGTTTTTGAAATAGTAGTGAGGTATCGAATCACAGAGAATACATCATCGGTAATATAATGCTGTAAGCCAACCACATGATCAGGGATAAAGGTACGCCCACCCGTAAGAAGTCGGTGAAAGTATAGTTTCCGGCACTCATGATTAACAGATTAGTTTTATAAGCCATGGGGGTGGCGTAGCTCATATTGGCGCCAAACAAAACCGCTAAAACAAATGGTTCCGGATTTAATCCCAGTGTGTTGGCAATACTGACAGCAATAGGAGTGCCGATTACCGCTGCCGCATTATTTGAGACGACATTGGTAAAGACCGCCATGAGCAGAATTAAACCGCTAAGTATGACAGCTGGTGAAGCGCCTTCAGTGAGGCTGACAAAGCCATTAGCCACGAGTATGCTGGCCCCTGTGACCGTCATTGCATAACCCAATGCCAGACTAGATACCACGATCATAATCACCGGTACATTCAAGGCTCGGCTCACGTCATTCCAGCTCAGGCATTTGGTGAGCAGCATGGCTAATACGCCGAGCATTGCGCTGACCGCAATCGGCATAATTTTAAGGGCTGCCAGCGCTATTACGATAAACATAATCAGGATTGATAGGGGCGCTTTGGTGGATAACGGTAACTCGATGTTGCTGTCCAGTATCAGAAATTCATGTTCAGACTTGAGTGAGTCAATGTCTTTACGTGTGCCTTGTGCCAGCAGGATATCACCGAGTTGCAAACGGAAATTGCCCAGACCACTAGGCATCTCACTAATTTTTCCACCCTGACGATGCACGGCCAGCGCGATCATCGAGTAGTTCTCTATAAAGCGGGTGGACTGTAGGGTGCGACCCAGTAGGGGAGAGCGTTGATCGATGATGATTTCGATAATCGATTGGTCTTCATTTTTCAGCGGGTGTTCGTCATCAACGCGCTGGTTTTTTGCATATAAAACGGTGCCGGTAGCATGCTCAAAGGCTTTGAGTTGTTCTGGTGTGTCGTGGACTAAAATCTTATCGCCGGGGCGAACCACCACGTCTGGTAAGGGCACAACGAATGAGCTTTCTGAGCGTCGTATCTTATCGACATTTAATTCGCCATTGGTCTCATCAATGAGTTGCTTAACCGTCTTTCCGGCTGCCGGACTCCCGTCTTTTACCAGCAACTGGGCGGTGTAAACACGGTTGCTGCTATCGGTTAATGGTATGTCGCGCTTTGGTAGCATTTTGGGTGCGATTAGCCACAAGAAGGCGATACCCACCACCGAGCCCATGAGTGCGGGCACAAAGAAATCAAAGACGCCCATTTTGGGCAAGCCAAGGTCATTGGCAACACTGACCACCAGCAGGTTGGTCGAGGTACCAATGGTGGTGCCCATGCCGCCAATTAAACTGGCAAATCCCATTGGCATCAGAAGCGCTGCGGGGTTGGAATTAGTGCGCAAGGCTACACTGACCAATATCGGGATGAACAACACGACAATCGGTGTATTGTTAATAAAAGCACTCAAGGCAGCTGCGATCAGCAGGGTCGTTAGTAACGACAAGGAAGGGCTATACTTCCACATGCGTGACAGCATATTGCCAACCGGTTCCAGTGCGCCGGTTTTGACTAGTCCGGTGCCCACGACCATTAGTGCACAGACGGCAATCAGTGCCTCGTGGCCAAAGCCGTGGAAAAAGTCGACCGGGTTGACCGCTACCCCATCCACTTTATATTCAAAGACAGAGAAACCAAGTGCTAATAGGCAAAGTACGATAAAGGCTGAGGTTTGCAGTGGTATGCTTTCGCGAGTGAACAATATCAGCGCAAACACAGTGAGTGCCAATACCGCGATAGTGTGAGGATCTACTCCTGCCATGTAATTATTTCCTGACGCTTAGATTTGTTTAATGATTGATTAGAATTACGTAACACATCGGTAATATAGGGCTTAGTATACCGATTTCATGGATCGATTTTTTGATCAAATTATATTTGTATTTCAGTTGGTACTGTTTTAGTTGTTAAGGGGCCGAGGTTTCAATCCAATACAATATCAGTGCCAGTGTCCCCGCTGAGAAGATGGTTTGTATGGTAATGATTTTGGCCATCACACGCTGATCTCCCCCCAGTTGCCCTGCCAGAATATAGGCATTGATCGCCGTTGGCATAGCAAATATTGTCACCAATACCTGATGACTAATTGTGTCCAGACCGAACAGATGGCCCAGTCCAAACGCAGTCAGCGGTATCAGCAATAACTTGAACACCACGGATTGCAAAATAGCATATGAAAACCAGTCGTTAAACTTGAGTATTAACCCTGCACCGACTGATAGCAAGCCCATTGTTAAGGCGACACCGCCGAGCAGTTCCATCGAGCTCAATAACCAAACCGGTAAACTAATGGCAAGTGCATTGAGCAATAAACCAGTAGTGCAGCCGATAATGAGTGGATTTTTTAGCACCATCAGCAGCTTATTGACAAAGGAGCTGGATTTATTCAGGTAGATCGCAAATACGCTGATGCACAGAATATTCACGAACAGTACTTTTATACCAACAATTAGGGCCGCTACATCCATCGCTTGTGGCACGCTCCACGCAGCGGTGACCACTGCCATTGCAATGAAGGTATTGAAACGTGCGCTGCCTTGATAAACCGAGGTGAAGATTGCGGGTTCGATAGGTTTCAGCGCCTGAATAATCATCAGTATCAGGGTTAAACAGCTCAGTAGCAGAATGATAATTGCACCAAGCTTTAGCATCGGTACCCGGGTTAAATCCATGGTAGAGATTTTTGAGACCAACAGCGCGGGGAAGAATATGTAATACACCATGCGGTCAGAAGCTTTCCAGAAACTATCACTTACAAATTGTTTCCGCTTCAATACAAATCCCAGCAGTATGATGCAAATAATCGGGATTAGTGTGCTGCTAAACATGGCGCAACTCCGGTGAATTAATGTTGCATCATAGTCCCTTTGTTGGCCATGTAAAGTCAGGAAATTTCAATACTCGTTGTGGATTTGTTGAGGCTGTTTGATTACTTTTTCAGAGCGGTCATTGCCTTAATAAAGTCCTGCTTGTAACGGTCTAATGCAGGCAGGCTTATGCGGAAATTTTCGCTGTCAAACAAGGCTGCCGCTTTTTCTCTTTCCTGCTCGACATTACCCGGCCGGAATCCGCTAACCAGTCGATTAGCCCATGGCATGAGCGGTGGCAAAGTAACGTATTGCGCACCCGGTGGACCGTCGCGCCCCGGAAGACTGCGTTGCTCACCGAGTCGGCCTTTAAATGTGTAGAAGGCATCAGAACTGGGTAGGAATTTGAGCGTGTATTCTTGTTCCTCTTCACCGTGGGTAATATCCCAACCCGCCATCATCGGTTTGTTTTTGCGCTGGCATGTTTTGGCAGATCACTGACTAGTGTGCTTCTGTTTATTACCGATGTGGTGTTTTTATTACCTTCAATTTCGGACTCCGCATCTGTCGCGCGATCCAATAACCAAACGGTTTGATAATTATGTTGTTGAAGCAGCACCGCCAATGGTTGATTTTGATAAAGTACCACGGTCAAGCCGACATAGTGATCCAGTTGGTGCCAGTCCTGATTGCTACCCACAACCCCCATCGCGACACGTTGCCATCCGGCCAGCCCTTTTAACAAGCCACTGTGGGCAAACACGAGGTTGTAGCTGAGGAATGTTAGCGGGTAACTCTGCTCCTGATAGCTCAATGTGTCGTAATCAACACGGCCATAGGCAACGGGAGTGCCTTGGTGTGGCACATGACGAAACTCTGCCTGACCATTGGATTTATGCTGATTAAGGAGTGTCTGATCCACTTTTTTGCTCACCAACTCACTAAATAAGGTTTCTTTTTGGCTGCATGCGCTGAGAAAAAAGCACAGGCTTATAACGATAATAGGGCGAGATAAAACACGAGACATATTGACTGCTCATTGGTTTGTGTGATGATCCAGTATAGGCAGCTGCTATTAAAAAAGCAGTAGTAATTTGCGGCGTGTGTCAGGCAGGCCGAACCACCAAACATAAGGACAGATAGCCGTGAGCGCACCTCCAGCATTACCTGAGTTTATCTTTTTTGATCTCGACGATACATTATTGGATGATGAGGTATCGACACAGTCCGGAGTGAATGCCTTGTTTGCGCACTACAGTACGGATGAAGTGGAAGACCGACATCAACGGTGGGATGCGGCGTTGCAGCTTTACTATCCGGACTTCTTAGCAGGCAGAATCAACGTGCAACAGCTGCAGCAATCACGTATTCGCCATGTACTCCCAGAGCGAATGTTTACTGATGAAGAAGCGCTGGCCGCCTTTGAATATTTCATGGTGCATTATGTTGAGGGGTCGACCTTGTTTTCAGATACGCGTGATGCGATTTCGCGGTTAAAAGCCAGAGGCATTGGTCTCGGCGTGATTAGCAATGGACCCAATGACATGCAAGTTCGCAAGCTGACAGCAGTGGGTTTGTACGATGAACTTGATGTGGTAGTGACTGCTGAACGTGCTGGAGTTGGTAAGCCAAATGTGGCTATCTTTGATTTTGCACTGGCAGAAGCGAATAAGCAGGCAAAGGATTGTTGGTGTATCGGCGATAACTTAAACAATGATGTGTTGGCGGCGAACGAGGCTGGTTTGACTGGGGTCTTATTGGACCGGAATGGCCGTAATATTGATTATGCCGGGTTGAAGATTGCTGCGCTGGATGAGATTGCTTAGTTACGTCCCGTGCCCGAATTCGTTGAGTACAATACCAACTGGGTTATATAAGGTTGTCAGAAATAAAAACCGCCAGAGAGCTGGCGGTGGGGTGGTACACAAATTATTTTCCGATCTGTGGTTGTGAAAATAATTCGCTTAAGGGAAGCGGTTATGTCTTCTAGACAGTTATCAATGTTTGGTCTGTACATTTGTCTTTGACCAGGATTTTAATCGTCGATGAGCCATTTACCTGTTCAGTTTTGCTGAGCTTCATTTCGATCGAGACTGTGTTAGGTTTCTTGTTGTTTACCTGAAAAAATGTCTGGATACGTTCCTGTAATTCTGTTTCAAGCGCCTGTTTATTAGCTGCTAATACGTCAATCATGGTCTGACCTCTAGCGTTGTTAGGAGTGGTTATATTTATAGCACTGCAAATATGAATAAAAAATGAACATAATATGAATTATAAGCATTGGATGACACTTATTTTTCTTTTGAGTTACATGATAAGGGTAGTGTGTTAAGTGGAGAATCGTGACTAGAAATGGTTTAGAGGTCTGTTCTTTGGAATTAACGGTATTTCAATTGATTTAAAGCCCATTAGGCTTAAATTCTATTACATACCATAAAATATTATCATTAAAAATGAACGCTAGCTTAATGATATCTGAGTTTTGCTATGCTATATTTACTAAAATAAGTTAGAGAGATGCAAGAATTAACTATAAAAATCTCCTTCATAACACTGCTTTAGCCCGAGCAGTGAATAAGATCGTAACGCCTTAGCCCGGGTAGTTACGAGAGTGTCGCGAAAATGCAGGTTTCCCCCAATATCCTGTAAACCGCACACATAAACCACCGCATGGATGCGGTGGTTTTTTTATGGGTCCTATTCCACGATGACACTCTTCACTAAATTCCTCGGTTAGTTTACATCTTGCCTGAGTGCTTAAATTGATAGGCATGCGGTATTTTTTGAGTATAGTTTGCAAAACAGCAGCTGCGAAAAGGAGAAGGCATGTCATTTTTCGAGGTCATTGACCCGCGTTTCAACCGCTATGTCATCGGCAATGCACCGGTTAAACAACTCGCCACAGGGTATGACTGGGTGGAAGGGCCGGTGTGGTTTGGCGATGCCAACTGCCTGTTGTTTTCTGATATTCCCAATAATCGCATTATGCGTTGGACGCCAAACGTTGGCATCTCGGTGTATCGCGAGCCGTCTAGTTATGCCAATGGTCACACACGAGACAGAGAGGGGCGGTTAATCTCCTGCGAGCATGGCAGGCGTCGCGTCACCCGTACTGAGTTGGATGGCTCTATTACTGTCATCGCTGATAGTTATGAGGGGAAGCGTCTGAATTCCCCCAACGACGTAGTGGTTCACTCCGATGGGTCGATTTGGTTTACTGATCCTCATTACGGCATCATGACCAATTACGAAGGTTTTCAGGCAGAGCAAGAACTGCCCTGCAATGTGTATCGGGTAGCCCCTGACAGCGGTGAAATCAAAGCCGTTGCCACTGACTTTGCATGCCCCAATGGTTTGGCCTTTAGTGCGGATGAAAGTCTTTTGTATATCTCCGATACCGGTGCAATGTTTGATGAGCATGCGCAACGTCATATCCGCGTGATGCCGGTCAATGACGACGCAACACTACAAGAGGGCAGTGTATTTCATACCATTAACCCCGGTTGCGCGGATGGTTTTCGGCTGGATCAGGATGGCAATATCTGGTCATCGGCGGCAGATGGGGTGCATTGTATTAGTCCTGAAGGCGAGTTGATGGGGAAAATCTTAGTACCGGAATTAGTTTCCAATGTGTGCTTTGGTGGACGCGCTAAACATCAGCTATTTATCACCGCCACTCAGTCGCTTTACACCGTCACACTCAATCGACGCGGCATTCAACAACCATAGGGAATCTTCGCAGCAAGTCAGCGTAAAGCGCTATTCTCTATAGTTCTGAGTTGGGTACTGCCCGAGGGGTTCACTTACTCGCCAGTACTCAGTCTGGGAAGTAGTGTGATGGGCATTTCAATGCAGCGTGAGTTATCCGTGGCGGTGCTGTTATTTGCCAGCTTGCGGCTGTCACCGGCTAATTCCATTAAGATCAATTTGGCCGTTTCTACGCCGATATCATAAGCGCCCACATCAATAGAGGTGATTTCAGGGAAGCAGTTGGCGGAAATGTCATAAGCGCCAAAACCTGCGATAGCGATATCTTCCGGCACACGCAAGCCCGCCCGATGACAGGCCATCATTGCCCCAAAAGCGGATACGTCGGAGGCACACATCACTGCTTCAGTGTCGGGGAATTTCTCCAACAAACCCGACATCGCATTGCGTCCGGCTTCCATGGTGATGATTGCCTCATTGGACTCCCAGAACCGTTCAGTACTAAGACCTTGCGCCCGGACTTCTTCCTCAAAACCATGTCGTCGGTCAGCACCACGGCGATCCCGTTCGACGTTTCCACCAATGAAGCCAATCTTTTTGTAACCCTGCCCGACAAGGTGTCTAGCCATGATGCGTCCAGCGCGTGCATTGGAAAAGCCAACCGCGTGGTTGATCGGTGACGCAGGAAGATCCCAGGTCTCAATCACCGGAACACCACTGGCGGCAAGATAGCGTCGGCAAGACTCTGTATGCACGCCTCCTGTAACCACAATCGCCTCGGGTCTGCGCCTTAAAAACGCCTTCACAATGCGCTCTTCCTCTTCCATATCGTAGTCAGAGTAACCCAGTAATACCTGCAAGCCGCTGTTACTCAAATGCTCATTGAGCGCGCTGATGGTCAAGGCAAAATTGGCGTTATTGATAGAGGGAATAATGACGGCAACAAAGCCTGTTTTACGCGTGGATAAGCCCGCTGCAGTGCTGTCTAGTACGTAACCGAGCTGATCGGCAGCGTCCAGTATGCGTTGGCGAGTGGTCTCAGAAACTGAGGAATTAGCCTTAAATGCACGTGATACCGTCATGGAAGAAACCCCAGCTACACGGGCTACATCATTCATGGTTGGCGTGCTGTTTTTTGTCATTAGATAGCTTTTTGTGGAATGTCGCCTGAGTATAAAAACAGACTATTTAATAGTAAATGAAATAATTGTTTATGGCTGTATTGCTCGGAAGTGGTCAGGTGTGTTTCATAATTTCATTAATGTTGAGGGAGGCCGTGACAAAGCGCTAGGCCAGTGCTCGCACAGGTACAAACACGATACGCACTACGTCATTGGGGTGAGTTTATCACCCCAGCATTGATTGTCCGTGTTTCGTGACTTTCGGCGGTGCGTAGCCACTGCAGCTCCGCTATGTGACTTGTTATGGCTAATATCCAGCACTAACTCTGTTTCCCTGTTTTGAATAAACACCAGATTTTCATCAGCTGCAGTCGGGACTAACTTCCACTCCTGGTGGTTGTTCGAGACTCGTTTTTTCTCCTCCAGTATCACCGGTGCATCATCTTTTTTCAGGCCATTTTCAACGGCCAAAACCTTGTTGGTGTCAAGGTGCTGAATAAACACATAGCCCTCGGTTTTATTACTGGGAATCAGTTGCCAACGCTGGGCATGTGCGCGGCTGCTTTTTTCGACCACCAGCTGACCGTCGTCTTCGATAGACAACACATACTGATTCATAGCGGAACGAATTTTGACGTATTCGGGGTCGCTGTCTTGTGTGGGTGACGGATTGTTCTTTGGTGTCGATGTGGTCTCAGTAGCCTGATTGTCCGCAGCGTTTCCCTTACCGTCCGCCGTATCACCCGCTGCATCTTCTTGCTCAGCTTTCTTCTTACGACGGTTTCGCCAAAACAAATAAGCCGCACCTAGCAGAATCACTACCTCGGCAATTTGCACTGGTAGGTAATCAAACAGGAAATTAAAACGTTCGCGCAATGAACGAGTGATACTGTCAAAGTCAGTGTCTGGCGAGCTGGTGACCACCTCATTTTGCTGTAGTTTTTTGTAATGAGTGATGTATTTATTTTCAGTATTTTGCAGCGCCTTCACCCGCTGGTTTTTCTCACGTTCCCAGTCGTCGACAGGGTCCATATTATTCCAGGCAATAAACAGCTTTTTCTGTTGATCACTGATCTGTAGCTGGTACTGATCCGTCATATAAAAATAAGCACGGGCAATATCACCCATCACATTTTCAGGCGGCTCTGCTGTGCTGGATTTAAACGCCACCTCCATATTCACCGTACTGCCGTACAGGCGTGGCTCATTGGCAATCATGCTGTATTTGTAATTGCTGCGATCACCGTTGATCTCACCAATTGCAGGTACCAAATTGTGCATATCTGCTTCCATCTCTCGGAACTTCTCATTGTTATTGCGACAGTGAAGTCGACCACCGTCTTGCCAGCAGCGCAGTTGATGCCCGAAGTGCCAGGCAGGCACAATATGTTCCCACTCGATGCGCTCTGAACGCGCTTTGTTTTTGCGATAGCTAAAGCCGCAGCTGCTTTTCACTGGGATGAATTTCTTCTGATATAAGCGATAACGGCAGCCGCTGTAGAAGGCCAGTAAGTGATCCGTGTAAACCTCTGTTCCTAGCAGTCGTTTTGATCGGCTGAAGGAGTACGTGCTTTGTAAGCCGAACTGTTGATCATCCAATGTGGCCACGTCTTCCTCAAAGATGTCGCCATCCTGCTCCAGATACACCGTGCGCTGTTGATCGGTGATGGTTTTTAGTAGTTTGCCGGAAGCTAAGTCATGAAATACACCGCTGTCAGACTCTTTGAATAAGGTCATGACGGGGTAGTCTTCGGCTTGGGTGTTGGTGCTAAACAGGCATAGCCATAAGCAGCAGATACTTGCCGCTTTGGTGAATCTTTTGGGGTAAGACACTGGGTTTTCACAGGGTTTATTGAGTGCCGTTACTTTAACCCAGTGGCATTTAATTACAAAGTGGGGCGTTAAGTTGTCGATGTGTTTTCTTTAGTGGATTCCCTTATGACCAAAAGCTTTTATTGTTAGCTACACGCTTTGATGTAAGATTCTAAAATCACAATAATCTAACCAGACCTGACCTAATTAATTTAGCTGCCAGAGATAATATAACAATGACTTCAACCCCGACACACGACACAGATTCAAACCCCATAGTAGACCTTCGGAAACTTAGTTTTTCCTACGAAATGCAGGAGTCCAGACTGGATGTATTGGTCGATGTTGACCTGACGCTTCAGCAAGGTGAGAGCGTGGCTATTTTAGGCCCGTCCGGCTCAGGTAAAACCTCATTGTTATTGCTTCTGGCCGGTCTGGAGCAACCCACCGGTGGCGCTATCTTGTTGGATGATAAAGATCTCGCTAGCTTGGATTCAGATGCATTAGCAGATCTGCGTCGTGATAGTTTAGGTATTGTATTTCAGTCATTCCACTTAGTGCCCAGTTTAACAGCTTTGGGGAATGTCATGTTGCCGCTGGAAATTGCCGGACGCGATAATGCCCGCAAGGTTGCTCTGGAGATGTTGGAGCGTGTTGGTCTGGCAGAGCGAGCGGGGCATTATCCGCCGCAGTTATCCGGTGGTGAGCAGCAGCGGGTTGCCATTGCCCGTGCTCTGGTACACAAGCCACACCTGTTATTAGCCGATGAGCCAACGGGTAATCTGGATGCCAAAACCGGTGAGCGCATCATCGAACTACTGTTTGGTTTGAATCGCGAAAGTGGTTCGACCATGATTCTGGTGACACACGATGAATCCATCGCAGCGCAGTGCCAGCGTGTATTTCGTCTGCATCAAGGCAAATTAGTGGAGGACGCGCCTCATGCGATTTCTGCTTAGTCTAGCCTGGCGAGACCTACGCGCCAGTGGTCGTTCATTGTGGATATTCTGCGCCTGTTTGGTGCTCGGTGTCACGCTGGTCTCGGCTAGTGGCAGTATGTACCGTTTGGTGGGTGATGGTTTATTAGCAGACACACGCCAGTTGTTAGGTGGTGACCTACAGGTGAGTTCGAGCAGGCCGGAACCTTTACCCGATGAGGCATTGCAATGGATGTCGGCACGCGGCAAAGTCTCGCAACTGATCGAATTGCGCACCATGCTGGGTACGCCAAACGATGATTTTGTTCTGGTCGAATTACAAAGTGTTGATGATTTCTACCCGTTGTATGGCAGCTTGCAACTTGATCCAGCGAAACCCTTAAGTGAGCTGATCAGTCAGCAAAATGATCGCTGGGGTGTGGCGATTGATCATTCGCTGGCAGTACGTTACGACTTGAAAGCGGGTGATGTGGTGTCTATCGGCAGTCTGCAAATGGAAGTGCGCGCGCTGATTATGAAACAGCCTGACCGCAATCTCACTGCAGACTGGCGTGGCTCGCCGGTGTTGATTTCTCCGCAAGCAATTCGTGATGCCCAGCTAATCAGACCGGGTTCGCGGGTTGAGTACGACTACCGCGTTGCGACAGAACAACCGACTGCCGACTGGAAAACTGAGTTTTACCAGCAGTTCCCAGACCGTGGTTGGGAGGTCCGCACTTTTGAAGACCGCAGTCAGCGTATTTCTGAACGGATTGGACAGATCGCGTCAGGCTTGTTGATTATCGGTTTTAGTACGCTGTTTATTGGCGGCTTGGGTGTATTCAGCAGTATTCAGTCTTATTTGCAGAGCAAGCTAAAAACCATTGCCACCTTGCGTTCACTGGGACTACGCAATGGACGTATCGCCACTGTTTACTTGTTACAGGTCGGTATTATGGGAGGTGCGGCGAGTTTATTAGGTGGCTTCCTTGGTATGGCATTAGCCTTGTTAGGTAGTACAGCAGTGGCCGCAGAATTACCGATTAGCACCACTTTTGCAGCCTTGCCTGCGCCATTCATTAGTGCCGTTATTTTCGGTTTATTAACCGCGTTTTGCTTTGCGCTGCCAGCCATTGGCACGGCCCTTTCAGTGTCGCCTGCAAGCCTGTTTCGTGATGCTGCCAACAGTGCCTTAAGTGTGCCGCGTAATTGGGCAATCGCAACGGCAGTTTGTGCTGTGGGCATCATCGCCTTGGTACTGATTAGTGTGCCGTCTTTAGTGTTTGGGGCGGGTTTTATTCTGGTGGTCGCACTGATGTTGGGACTATTAGAAATTACACTGCGCTTCATTAGAAGAGGTGCTAAACGTCTGGAAAACACAGAGGGCTTACGCACAGGCATAGCCTTCCGGTTAGCACTGGCTAATTTGCACCGTCCTGCTGCGCCACTACGCAGTTCTTTGTTATCGCTTGGCTCTGCGCTGACATTGCTGGTGATTTGTACTTTGGTGGTGGTTTCGCTGCAACGTACGATTCAGGCAACGATTCCTCAGGAAGCGCCCGCCTTGGTGCTGTATGACATCAGTCCCGATCAGGTTAAGGATGTTGAAAATGCACTGACTACCACTTCACCTCAGGCCAGAGCAGAGTTAGCGCCTCTGGTACAAGGGCGTATTGTTGCGGTGAATGGTGAGACGGTAGCGGACTTAATAGCGGATGCAGAGCCAGGCTCTGAACGAGAAGATGACCTGCGTGACAGCTTGAATGACGATCACAAACTCAGTTATCGCGGTGGCAATGTCGATGGGATTGAGTTGGTAGAGGGCAGCTGGTGGAATGACGGTGAAGATCAAAGCATTCCTGGCATGTCACTGGAAGATCGCGAAGCTCGCCGTATCGGGATTAATATCGGTGACCGCATCAGTTACGCCGTTGCTGGCTCCACGATGGAATTCATGATCACTGCGATTCACCGACAAAAAGGGGTTCAAACCCGTTTTTGGTTTGAAGGTATTGTGGCCGACGGTGTGTTTGGTGACACACCGGAGCGTTATGTTGGCGCGGCATGGATGGATGATGATCTGGCTTTGAAAGCACAAAGAAGCATTGCCGATGTTGCTGCTAATGTGGTGACCGTGCGCACCGCGCGGATTCTGGCTAGTGCACGTGACTTGCTGGGGCAGGCCACCAGTGGTTTGTTGGTGGTCGCTGTGATTAGTTTCCTTGCCAGCTTGCTGGTGCTATTTAGTGTGATCGCGGCGAGTCGGGTGCGGCAGGTTTACGAAGCTTCCGTACTGAATGCGCTGGGTGTGCGTTTGTCTGAGGTACGTAAAAGTCTGTATCTGGAATTCCTGCTAATCGCGCTGGTGACGGCTTTATTTGCGGTCTTACTTGGCTCGGCGATTGCCATACCACTGCTGGAGTGGCGGATGAAACTGCCCTCGACGGATTTGGTGTGGGTTGGTTTGCTGACTGCATTAGTGGTGAGTGTATCAACGCTGGTGGTTGGAGCGCAGTATTTACATCGTCGGATGAGTGTGAAGCCTGCGTTGTTGTTGCGGAATTTAGGGTAGGCATAAGGCCGTGCCTGTTGGATCAGAACCTCAGAAGTGATAGTTAAACATGATCACTTCTGAGGCTTTTTATTATTTTTAATGCAGACACTTAATCTGTTGCTAAATTAAAAAGTGCACAGTCCTATTTAGGCGCAGGCGGCATTTCTTCAAAGGTGGGTACACTCGTATCCATATGATCCCACACAGGCTTATGTTTGTTATAAACAATGACGTGTGGCTTGAACCACGAACTATCATCAACACAGCCTACAGCAATTGAGACGATGGGAGGCGCTGAACTATTTGTGCCATACAATCGGCTGCCACACTCAGGGCAGAAATGGCGCGTTAATTGTGCTCCATCATCCGCAGTCGTTGTGTAATGACTGGTTTCACCTGTTACTTCGAAGTCATCTTTTTTGAAGAAGGCCAGGGATATATGGCCTGTGCCTGTGGAGCGACGACAATGATCACAGTGGCATTGCGCCATCCTGACGGGTTCATTGCTGAGGGTGTATTGGACTTTTCCGCACAGGCAGCCGCCTGTTGCAAATGATTCTTCTGACATTACTTCCTCCAATCGATTAACGGTAGTCATTGACTATACATGAGAGCACTATACGGTGCTTGAGATCTGCTAATCAGATACTCTTTCATTCCCTTCATAGCGTCGCCATTGCTCCACCATTGTCAGCCTTAACTACCATCGCACGCAATATGCCGGCGGGGCATACTGAAGGGTATCTGGAGGGGGCTAATATTTATGGGGATACGGTTTATTGATTCCTGTGTGCGTTCGTCTAAGGCGAATTCGATTTGGGTAACACTGTAGACTGATCCCCTTATTCAAAAGAAGAATGGCGGGCACTTAATTCACTAAGTGCCTCATATAATCCATACGTTGATGAAGTACTCTGATCACCCACAACACATCGTCTATTTCCCAGAAAAACACAATATGAGACCCAACTACATAGCTTCTGTAGCCTGATTTGATGTCAGAGCGGTCTTTACCAAGCTCGGGGTGGTTTGCCAGAAACTGCATCATGTCTAAAAGCTTATCCTGATATTGGTTAGCTTGTTTAACACTCCATCGTTCAGCACCGTAGAACCAAATTTCATCCAGATCGGTTGCCGCAGCTGGTGACAGCTCTATTTGCATTATTCCTCACTGCCCTGCTGTGCAAGATACTTACTGCGCTTTTCAGCAAACTGGGCTTTATAATCATCTAAAGAAACACCTTCACCTACTTCGCCTTTACTTAACTCTTCACGCAACTTAGCCAGTTTAAAGCTTTGTTCTTCCAGTAGGCGCAAACCTGCACGGATTACGTCACTGACTGAGCCGTAATAGCCAGACTCAATTTGTGACTGCACAAAATTTTCCAGATCCCCACTAAGAATGATAGATGTATTTTTGCTCATCGCTTTAACCTCTGTTTAAGTGAATAACTTAAATATACCATTGAATGGTATTTTAGATAAAGCATTGCTCAACCAACATACCACCCATCCCTGCTATAATGCTGAAAACCTCAACAAACAGGGCCGGTTATGACCTCAAACTCCCAACACGTTTTTATTTCCCATACCTCAGCCGATGATGACTTTGTTAAAGAGTTACGCATCAAGCTGGAGCTACACGGTATTAGCGTTTGGGTGGACTCACAGCAGTTGCGCGGCGGCAGTAAGCTGGAGGCTGACATTGAGCAGGCGATTAAAGACTCCGGCCATGTCATTGCGGTGCTCAGCCCGCGTACTATCAACTCACCGTGGGTACGCAAGGAAATTCAGTTCGCAGAGGCCAATGGCCATAAGGTCATCCCGTTGTTATTGCCGGGCATTGAAGTCACCGCGCTGGGTATGTGGTTTGATGAGGAACCGGTAGCGGAAAAGATTGAACTGGATGTCGGCAAGCTGGATGAAAAGCTACCACATATTCTGGCTGCTTTGGGGCTGCGTGCTCCTGATCATGATTTACCTTCCGAACAACAGGTCGCCAATAAACCCGTCGCCGAGCTATTACTGGAATTATCCGAACCCACGTTAAGCCGGGATGAGCACGGCGCGGAACAGCTGAGTGCCCGTGCTGAATTAAGTTATCTTCCGGCGGATATGGCGGTTGAGCGGGAGGTAAAAAGTCGTCCGTTTCGTTTCACTGCACCCATCGGGCAAATTGAACAGGATGAGTTGCATTGGTATCTGGAGGAGTATTACCGCTGGCCGGTGGGTTTGTTTCGTGAGCGGGCAGAGCGTACCGAGGGGCAGTTAGCGCAGTGGGGCGCGGCACTGTTTGCGGGTAGCCTTGGGAATACGGTGTGTCAGGCACCACTGAACGCTTGGAAGCAGGTGCGGGATGGTGTGGAGCGGCGTTTTTCGGTACAGGTGGAGGCGACGACCTTGGCAGAGGGTAAGGACGCACAGGCCAACGCCAATGAAGCGGCCAGCCGTTTGCAGAGCCTGCCGTGGGAGTTGTTATACGATGAGGCGTATCTGAGTGAGGGAGCTAATCCGGTGGGCATTCGTCGTCGCTTACCGAACTTTAAACAGCAGTTGCCTCGTGTTACCGAGCTGCCAATCTGTATTTTGTTAGTGAGTCCGCGTCCGGAAGAACAAGGCGTGAGTTATATCGATCATCGCGTCAGTGCTTTGCCGTTGGTGCAGGCGGTGGAGTCGTTGGGGGATTTGGTGCAGTTGACGGTATTAAGTCCACCGACCTTGGGCGCATTGGAACAGGCTCTGCACCGCGCTCGTGATGCTGGGCAGGCTTATGATGTGCTGCATTTTGATGGACATGGCATATATGACCGAGAGCATGGTTTGGGGGCTTTGTGTTTCGAAAATCCGCAGGATAGCAAGGCGCTGGAGGGGCGGCGCAATGACTTGGTGCATGCGGATACCTTGGCGAAGTTATTGAAGGATTTCCGTGTGCCGCTGGTGTTTCTGGAGGTTTGTCAGACCGCACAAGCTGAGGCTGATCCGAATGCGTCGGTGGCGGCGAGTTTGTTGGAAGAGGGTGTGACTTCGGTGGTGGCGATGACGCATAGCGTGTTGGTGGAGACGGCGCGGCGCTTTGTTACCGAATTTTATCAGGCACTGGCACAGGGGCAGCGGGTCGGTGCGGCGATGTTGGCGGGGCAGCGGGTGTTAATGCGTGATACCCAACGTGGTCAGATTGCGGGAGCGGGTGAGTTGCATTTACAGGATTGGTTTGTGCCGATTTTGTATAAGGAACAGCACGACCCGCAGTTATTCGAGCGGATTCCGTCGGCCACCGCGCAACAGATGCAGGCGCAGCAACAGCAGAGCCGTTTGGGCTGGCTGGGCAAACATGAGTATGACTTTGTTGGTCGTAGCCGTGAGTTATTGCAGCTGGAACGCTTACTGGAACACCAATCGTATGCGGTGATCCGGGGTCAGGGCGGCGCAGGGAAAACCACGGTGGCGGTGGAGCTGGCGCAGTGGCTGGTGCGGAGTCGGCGCTTTGACCGGTGTGCCTTTGTCAGTGTGGAGGAATACACCCACGCAGGCGCGGTGGTGGAGGTGTTGCTGAAGCAATTGCTCAACCCGCAGCATAATCTGGCGGCGGAATACAGTAGTGATATTGAGCAGGCCTTACAGGCAATCCGGCGGGTGCTGGAGAATGAACGAGTGCTGATTGTGGTGGATAATGTGGAGTCGTTATTGGCGGCGGCGCTTGAGGAGAATCTGGCGGGGATTTTTGGGGTATTGGAAGGGCTTGCAGGGGCTAAACTCCTGTTCACCACCCGTGAATCTCTACCCAAACCCTTCAATCACAAAAAACGCGAAATCCTGCTCGGCGCACTCGCTCCGCAGGATGCCAAAGCGCTAGTGATGCAGGTGATGAATCATCAGGGGTTGAACCTGCGTCATGATGATCAGGGCAACACCCCGCAGGAAGTGGAAGCACTGGTGCAGTCGGTGGGCTGTCATGCGCGGGCGCTGGTGTTATTGGCGCGGGAGCTGGCGTTGCATGGCGTGACGGCGACCACGGGGACTATTCGCGGGATTATGCAGCGGCTGGAGGCGGAACATCCGGGGCAGCGGGAGAATTCCTTGTTTGCCAGTGTGGAACTGTCATTACAGCGTTTATCGTCGGAAGTGCGGGAGCAGATTGCTGGATTGGCGGTGTTTCAGGATGGTGGAAAGCTTGAAGCCTTGGCTTATGTGCTGGACGTAGATACTGACCATGCGCGGACGATTGGCATGGATCTGATACAGGTCGGGCTGGCGCAGACGGTGGGTGAATATGGTTATGTGCGCTTTGATCCGGCCTTGGCGGCCTATCTGGATTTGGGCCTGACGGATGAACAGCGGGCGGCTTATCTGGCGCGTTGGCGGGACGTGATGGGGCAGTTGGTGGGGTTTCTGTATCAACAAATATTCAAAGATACCAAACTGTCGTTCAGTCTCACACAACAGGAACTGCCCAATCTGATGGCGTATCTGCAAAGTCTGATGACGGATTTACAGGCCGGACAGGTGACAGCGGAAGCGGTGACTGATCAGCTTGGTCGCGTCGAGCAACTACTGGCAAACCTGAATCAACCACAGGCACTGGCGCAGATGGTGGTATGGCGGGGGCAGGCGGCGCAGGGTTTGGGGGAGTGGAGTCGACAGCGTTTTGAACATGAACGCATGAGTATTGAGCGCTTGTTGCAACAAGGTGATGTGCAGGCGGCGTTTCAGGCGGCGCAAGCTGTATTGGAGCAGTGTCAGCAGGGCGGGGAACAGGCGTATGCCGGGGCGGATTATGATTTGGCGATGGCAAACGTTCTATTGGTGCGGGTATTGAAAACCGGTGGTGCAGCCGCCCAAGCCTTGCCCTATTTGCAGGAAGCACAGCAGCGTTTTGAAGTCCTAGGGGAAGATGGGGCAAGGATGGCTACAGTTGCTTTGGCAGATCAGGGTGATTGTCTGCTGGCATTAGGGCAGTTGGACGCGGCAGTGGCAGTTTATGAGGAAGCTATCGTACGGTCGGAAAAACTGGAAGATACCCTGCAGGTTGCTGTTGGGAAAGCATCGCTCGCTACTACCCGTTTACTGCAAAATAACACTTCTGAGGCGCTGGAAGGGTATAAAGAAGCAATGACAATATATCAGCAATTGAATGATTCGGGTGCGGTGGCAACGGCTTGGCATCAGATGGGGATGACACATAAGGCTGTAGGTGATTTTACACAGGCTGAGCAAGCGTATCGGCAGTCGTTGTCGATTAACAGTCAGCAGAGAAATAAAGCGGGTGAAGCCAAGAGCTTGAATGAACTGGGTATTCTTTATGATGACTGGCAGCGTCCGGAACAGGCCGTGAGTTTTTACCGGCAGGCAGTGGCTATTCATGTTGCTTTGGGGGATTTGTGCTCTGAAGGTATGGCTCGCAGCAATATTGCAGGTACCCTGATCACACTACAACGTTATGACGAAGCACGTCCGGAGTTATTGCGGGCGATTGAGTGTAAGCAGCCTTATGGTCATGCGGCTGAGCCGTGGAAGACCTGGTATATTCTGCACAATCTGGAGCAGGCCAGCGGTAATCCACAGGCTGCCCGCGAGGCACGGGAGCAGGCGGTGGCCACGTATCTGGCGTATCGGCGGGATGGTGGGGAGAATCATTCGGGGGCGGGACGTTTCGTTTTGGCGGTGGGGCAGGCGATTCAGCAGGGGGATACTTCGGAGGTTGAGCAGGTGATTGCAGATGCGCTTGATAATCCTGAGGAAGACAAAAACTTCCTGCACAAGCTACAAGCCATTATCGCCGGAGAGCGTGATTTGGCGTTGGCGGCGGATGAGGATTTGAAGTATGACTTGGCGGTGGAGCTTCAAATGCTATTGGAGGGGCTGGGTTGAGTGTGGTCACTGGGGAGTTAGTACTGATTAGTTAGCCACCAAAGGCTTGGATAAAGGCTTTAACACTACGAATATCAACGCGGCTGCCAATTAAGATCAATTAATTGACTCTAGTTCTTATGGTGATATGATTAAGATCAAATATTTGATCTTAGTGGTTTTCAATGCTCACCATCTCAAAACAAGCAATAATCTCCCGCCTACACTTTGATAACCCTTGGTGGGAAAATGGTCGTGTGGAGCGTCGGTATAAAAACTACCCTAGACGCTTTTATTTTGCGCCTTTCTATGCGCTTATTAAGGAAACCTCGATCAATAGAGCCGCAGTGCTTATGGGGCCTCGAAGGGTTGGTAAGACCGTTATGGTCTATCACGCAATCGACCAGTTGCTCGCGGAAGGTGTCTCGCCCAATAACATTTTTTATGTACCACTAGAGACTCCGATTTACACGGGGTTATCACTTGAGCAGTTGGTCAATATGCTGCAAGAGGAGTTTGCTCATAAAAGAGATGATGAGCTTTTTATTATTTTCGATGAAATCCAGTATTTGCCGAGCTGGGAAGTTCACTTAAAGTCACTTGTTGATTCTTACCCGTCTTATAAATATGTCGCGACAGGGTCTGCCGCTGCTGCACTCAAGTTAAAAAGCAGGGAGTCAGGTGCTGGCCGTTTTACTGAGTTTTTGCTGCCACCTCTAACGTTTGCAGAGTACATTTCGTTTATTGGCAAGGTTGATTTACTGGTCGAAGAAAAAGAAGCCTTCAGTTATCAGGCAAAAGATATTCATGAGTTAAATGATGAATTTGTGAATTATCTGAACTATGGAGGTTACCCCGAAGCCGTCTTCTCTGAGCTCATTCAAGGTGACAGCTCGCGGTATATCAAAAGCGATATTATCGACAAAGTGCTCTTGCGAGATTTGCCAAGTTTATATGGTATCAATGATGTGCAAGAGTTGAATAAGTTGTTTAACTCTATTGCCTATAACACTGGAAATGAGATTACCCTAGAGTCGCTGTCAAAATCTTCTGGCGTATCAAAAAATACGATTAAGAAGTACATGGAATACTTGGAAGCGGCGTTTTTAATAAAGATCGTTAATCGAGTTGATATAACGTCTAAGAAATTTAAACGAGCAACTACCTTCAAAATTTACCTAACGAACCCTTCAATGAGAGCCGCCTTATTTGGTCCTGTAACGGCTGATCATGAGGCAATGGGAGCCTTAACAGAAACGGCTATTTTTAGTCAGTGGTTTCATGATCAGGACATAGATAAGCTGCATTATGCGCGTTGGAAGAATGGCGAGGTTGATATTGTGTGGCTGAATACTGCTATCCAAAAGCCTGAATGGTGTGTTGAGGTGAAGTGGTCTGATCTACCGTGTGGTGATGCTAGAATGGTGAAAGGTTTGACAGAGTTTGCTAATCAAAACAGTTTAACAGATGTGCTGATTACGACTAGAACGGCTTCCCAGGTAGGTAACATTAATGGGGTTAATATTCGTTATCAGCCAAGTGCATCTTATGCTTATGAGCTGGGAGTGAAAATGTTTACGCTGAGTGTGTAGGGTGGCGAGTAGATTTGAACGTGAAATCGGCAGTCGCGACTGAGAGTACATCGGCTGGCCCAATTCCACAGACCAATTTATACAACCGTAGTTCGTCTTTTTGATAAAACATCAACGGATATGATACGCACGAGTATAGGCTTATGAACCCCACAGAACTTGGCACCAAGTACGATAAAATCGCCCAATGGTGGCACGACCGTCATCATAATTCTGCCTATGGTGTTTCGCAATTCAAGCGCGCGATTGCCATGGCAGAAAAGGGCGGTAAAGCGTTAGATGTAGGCTGCGGAGCAGGTGGTCGCTTTGTGCGTATTTTACAAGAACACGCATTCTCGGTGACCGGCTTGGATGTATCCAAAGAGATGGTGCATTTGGCGCGGAAAAATCACTCGGAGCATCAGTTTATTCATCAGGATATTTGCACGTGGGAAACCTCTGAACGCTTCGATTTTATTGTGGCCTGGGACAGTATTTTTCACTTACCGCTTGCCATGCAAAAGCCAGTCATCTCGAAATTATGTAGCTTACTGACCAGTGGCGGTGTGTTGATTTACAGCTTTGGGGACGGTGAGGGAGATCACACCGACACATGGCATGATGATACTTTCTACTACAGCTCGATTGGTATTGAGCAAAATGTACAGTGCCTGATGGAACATGGTTTAGCGTTGCGACATTTGGAGCTGGATCAGTATCCTCAAAATCATGTCTATGTAATTGCTCAGCGTGATCCTCCGAAGTAGTCCACAGCGCTTACTCGACCATGTCCGAATCTGGCTCTATGTTATTGGGCAAATGTGCAGTAAATACTGTGGATTGTTAAAGATTGTGTAAATTTATGAGGAGGGGGGTGTATGATGCGAGGTATCAACAGGGGAATGCTGTTTAAGCTGCTTACGGTACTGCGAAGGTGTCATCTCACAGTGTTGTTTAAACAAACTATTAAAGCTGGACTTGGATTTAAAGCCGCAGCGAAAAGCAATATCCAGGATCGTCGATTTCGCCAGCGCCGGATCTTTTAACAGGCGTTTAACTTCCTCAATTCGATATTCATTTACATACTGATAGAAGTTTTTAGACAGACCATTATTCAGTACTTGGGACAGGTTTCGCCTCGGTGTATTGACTGCATCGGCCAAGGTATACACCGAAAAGTCGGCATTTAGAAAAGGCTTTTCACGCAGCATATATTCCTGCATGTCTTCGATAAGCTGAGCAGTGGCTTCATCACTCATATCACAAGCACTCGTATCAGGTGCTTCAACTGCTATCTCCCCGTCATTTGCTGCCGCTGTTTTTAAGGCAATATCAACCTCAGTCAATGCAGGCTGAAACAAGAAAACCGGCTTCTGTTTGACCCCAAAGAAACACAGCAAAACCGTAAAGCTGAGAAACGACAGCATATGGAATGTGAGTGGTTTAATAACAGCTGTTGAGTCCAGCATACCCTCATTCAAAAAATTCAGAATAACCAGCACTGCAAACGTTGCGGGTAATGCAAACAACCACTTCAAACTGATCAGATTGTCATTGCGCGAGAAGATCCCTGAGATATTCTTTTGGTGCTTGCGCAGCGCGAAGATTGTGGCAATGGAGTAGGCGATAAAGATAAGGCCATTGATGAGTCCAAACCGTGCCATCAACAGTGCGAACAACGATGAGGCATGCTCCGGGTTGTCCAGTGTCGGTCGCATAGGCTGTGAGTGATCCATGGAAATGAATGCGATGTAAAAAACCACGAAGGGAATGAGGTGCAGCAGTTCAGACTTTCCAAAGCTAATTTTTTGATTACTAACCAGCGTTTGTACGTACAAATAAAGGATTGGACCATGCAATAGGTTGAGCGTGGGATTGGTAACTAAGTTAAAGCGTGGCGCATCATGATCAAGATAAGAGAGGGTCGTGTGAAACAGCGGAATATTCAGCAGGACTAACCAGATGCACAGTAGCCAGTCGGACTGGTGTTTGTAAGATTTACTCAGAATATTGATCAGGGTAAACGCTGTAAGCGCCAGACCGATGATACAAATTTCCCACGTCCAGTTTTCCATAAAATTGTTGCTGTCCTTAAAGCGCGAATCATGATTTTTTTAGTAAACGGAAGTCCAAATAACGCCATTTGGACGACTCATCAAGGGTGTGACCCTAAACTTATAGGCTATACACACATCTAACAAGTGATGAGGCTTATCTAATGAGTATCAATAACTGGGTTCGTTTGGTGCGTGACGCTAAGCCTGAATAATTCATGCTGTTTGGCATGCAAAGCAGGTTGTAATAAATCTGCATCGATACAATGGAAACTACAATAAGGAACATACTATGACTAAATCAATTCACACAAGCCTCATCACACTGGGCTTAGTCACTGCGACAGCCACAATGCCAGTCATGGCAGCAACCGCTCAGGAGGCAGAGCCGGTAGCAGAGCAAAAGCTCGTGGAAGTCCGCTTGGTCGACACCATTGATGAAGATCGGGGCTATTGCCTGGATATCGCAGGCGGTAAAGGGGCTAATGCGCCTCTGGATAAAGGCATGCAAGCACACACATGCTATGACTACACCGGTGGTCTGCTGGAAGATCAGAGTTTTGATGAGGCACTGCTAAAAGCGGGGCAGTTTAAGATTGTCTATTTTGATATCTGCATGACAGCTTCAGCGGTTGAGACCGACGCCTCCATCGAACTGGCGTCTTGTGATAATAGCCTCGACACACAACAGTTTTCATTGGAAGAGAATGGCAATCTGGTGATGAAGTCAAAGCCTGAATTATGTGTGACGGTGAATGCGACCGAAAAACGTGAAGGACGAGGCGCGAAGCCTGTTCATGTGATGCGACCTTTGTCATTACAAGCTTGTAGTGAAGACAATGCGAAGTACCAGACTTGGTCACTGTTTAGTTTCTAAGTTTGAATAGCCAATCTCTGAGTGGGTCTTTATGGCAGCACTCAGAGAGTTTGGCAGTGTCTTGGGTTTGTTTTCGTGAGAAAATGCGGTCATCGACTAAAGGGATTTCCAATGAATATAAGCTTAGACCCGGGACTGATTTTTCTGACCATTGTAATGGCCGTGTTTGGATACCATATGGGGAAACGGAAAACGCAGTTCCCAATCCTTATTTCCGGCATCGCTTTTTTTACCGGATTCATACCAATACTGGCACTGATTTGTGTGATTGTGCTCGTGTTGGTCAAAGATACGCGAGACACAACCAGCAATGAAGATTGGCTTTGATCGCTACCATGCTCAGGTAGCGAAAAGTCCCATTATTAGAAAGCAACTGTATTGATCACTTTACCATCTACCGCCCGGTGCATTTCTTTGTGCTCGTCATAAAATCCGCTGACCGTTACTTCAATCTTGATCGGACCTTCTTCTAAGTTCATAAAGTACCAACCGTGATAACCGGGGAGTGGTGCGATAAACGACCCCGTCTGGCCTGTGCCTTCTCCTTCTCCTCTCTTGATGTGGAGCAAAGTAATTTATACGTCTAGCACTAGAATACCCGCTTGTTTAACGTAGAATGCGCCCATGAATTCACAAATACCTTTAACCCGCGACGTCGTACTCATCGGTGGCGGGCACACCCATGCCTTAGTGCTTCGTCAATGGGGCATGAACCCCTTACCCGGCGCCCGAATCACCGTAATTAATCCGGGACCGACAGCACCTTACAGCGGTATGTTGCCGGGCTTTGTTGCCGGACACTATTCACGTGATGAGCTGGATATTGATCTGGTACGATTAGCGCGGTTTGCCGGTGCACGGGTGATCATCGGGAAAGCGACGGGTATAGATCGCGAAGCCAAACTAATTCATGTCACGGAGCGTGAGCCGATTGCTTATGATATCGCCTCGGTTGATGTGGGAATTCATTCGGCAATGCCTGAAATCACTGGCTTTATTGAGCACGGCGTACCGGTAAAACCGCTGGAAATTCTAAGCCATCGCTGGCCACATTATCTGGATCAGGTACAAGACAACGCGAGTCTGGCGGTAATCGGAGGTGGGGTTGCCGGTGTGGAGATCACGCTGGCGATGATGCATGCCCTGCAAAGCCGTGGCGTGACGGCAACGATGAGTCTGATTGATGCAGGTGAAATCCTGGGTGGGGTTGCACCACGAGCGAAAGCGAAGCTATTACAACGATTAGCGGATTATGGCGTTACTTTGAGGCCTGACAGCAAAGTTGCCGAAGTGACCGCCAACAGTATCCGCTTAGAGAGTGGTGAATCAATCACTTCTGAATTTAGCTTGGGTGCAGCCGGAGCACGGCCACACGCGTGGCTATCTGAACTCGGCTTGGATTTGCATGAGGGTTATATCGTTGTTGATGAAATGTTGCGTTCCAGTGACCCGACGATATTTGCTGCCGGTGACTGTGCGCATCTGCCGGATAATCCGCGACCAAAGGCCGGTGTGTTTGCGGTGCGCGCTGCGCCCGTGTTGTGGCACAACCTGCGCGCTGCCTTAAGTGGCAATAAGCTCATCCTGTTCCGCCCGCAAAGTGATTATCTAAAGCTGATTTCACTGGGCAGTAAGATGGCATTAGCAGAAAAATTTGGCATTACGCTGTCCGGTGCGGCGTTGTGGCGCTGGAAAAATCAGATCGATCAGACGTTCATGGCGAAATTCTATGAATATCCTTCGATGAACGTTGAGAAGCTGCCTAAAGAGCTGGCCTCCGGTGTTACGGATGTCTTGGCGGATGGTAAGCCCATGTGCGGTGGCTGTGGTGCGAAAGTTGGTCGCGATGTGTTGTCGCAGGTATTAAAAACCTTACCGCAAGCTGGTCGTGATGATGTGTTATCCCAACCCGGAGATGACGCGGCAATCATGCGCTACGGCGAGCAGTATCAGGTGATTACCACGGATCATCTACGCGCCTTTACCGAAGATGTAGCATTGCAGGCGCGCATAGCCGCGGTGCATGCCATGGGGGATATCTGGGCGATGGGTGCGCAGGCACAAACGGTGCTATCCACGATTATTCTGCCGCGCATGTCAGCAGATATGCAGGCGCGTTACCTCAGCGATATTATGACAGCGGCCTCCGAAGTGTTTGGCGCTCAGGGTGCGGAGATTGTGGGTGGTCACACCTCGCTGGGGTCGGAACTGACCATTGGCTTTACCATTACGGGCATCAGCGAGCGTGAACCGATTCAACTCTCTGGCGGGCAGGCGGGTGACGTGTTGATCCTGACTAAACCTATCGGTACCGGCACATTACTGGCGGCAGAAATGACCATGAAAGCACGAGGCGAGGATACTATCGCTGCATTAAATGGTATGAAGCAGGACCAAGCAGAGGCGGCAACGATTTTACAAGATGCGCATGCTATGACGGATGTGACGGGCTTTGGTTTAGCTGGGCATTTGTTGGGGATTTGTGAAGCGTCGGGTTGTGGTGCTGAGTTGGATTTAGCGGCGATTCCGGTATTAGCAGGGGCTGAAAAGTTAGCGGAGCAGGGTGTGCATTCGACCTTGTATCCGGATAATTTCAAGGTTGCGGCGTATATGGATATGACTGAACCGAAGAGTGGGCGGGAGACGTTATTGTTTGATCCGCAAACGGCTGGTGGGTTGCTGGCGGCGGTGAGTGCTGATGCTGCAAATGAGAAGCTGGCGGCGTTGCAAGAAGCCGGTTATCAGGCAAGTAGGGTTGGTGTTTTGCTTGAAGGCGAGTCTTTGATCTCTCTGATTGATATGTAAGCGTGAATATTGAGTTATGATGGTGTGTGTTTACGCCACGGACTAGTCATGGAAACTATCTCATCATCACTCACCAACTTCATGATTTGTGGCCAAAGTCCGCTTTTCACTATTTCAGTTTCGCCGTCATCCTATGGTTGAGGAGCTGGCTGATCGATGTGGCCTTGAGGAGTATTGGTAGGCGTAAAAAAGCACAAGACAAGTTTTTGAACCTGCCTTGTGCCTGATGACTTACCTATGGACCGTTAGGCCCGTAGCGGATAACTATTAGTCGTCCAAATAATTATCCACCGCAGTCGCCCGACTTGCAGCATGGGCTTTAAGCGTCGTCACCTCACTATAAAATTCACTGGCATTATTCAGGAAGCTATAGCCGTCTTCTTCAGTAGTGGCATCGCTTTCAACCATGTTTTTATACGTTTCGTACTTTGCCTGCATGGTGGTGGTGTCAAAAGCGCCATCAATCACTTCACTCAGGTAAGCGTCGTAATCTGCTTTGTACTCGGTATCAGCGTAAATTTTGGCGATCAATGGCCATTGAGAATCCGTTAAATTCGAGAAATCAAGATTCAGCGCACCGCCTTGCTTACCGGTTTGAAGCGGTTCGTTATTATCCCAGGGAATCCAGGTCAGCTTGCCGTTGTCAGGATTATTGTAGAGATAGTAATTGTGAATCATGCGGCCGTAAGTATCCCAGTTCTGAATAATACCGTTCACTGCCAGATACCTCAGGAAGCCCTGAACATCAAAAACTGCTTCAAGATTGGAGCGCCATGTCGCTGGATCATTGGTTCTGCTGTCATCGTGGAGTGCGGCAAATAATGCTTCAATATCTGACCAGTCTTCGTCGTCCTCGTTGGTCTTCTTTTTGAAATCATCGGCGTTGAGTGTGCCTTCAACGAAGTTGGCGCTACCATCTTCTGGCTTGTACAAGTTGCCGTCGTCACTAGAGAACTGAGTGTCGATTACTGTGCCATCCACCTCTTCAACCAAGGTGTATAAGCCGAAGTACTGAGGCCCATTCCCGTGATCCACATACAAGGTATAGAAAGCGGTGTGAGAAACCGGAACCCCCGCATCTTTGAATACATCAGCCGCCACCTTTTCACGCAACATCGATGAGTCGTTGTAGTTATTTTTCAGGCTGAATTTCTTGAAGCCATAAAAACGCTGATTATCAATTTGTGGATAATCATCTTCGAATTCGTCAAAGTCCAGTTTGAATGAAAGTTTGAGAATACCTGATTGCCATGCGCCTTGGAGTGATGAATTACCCTTGAAGCGGATACCCACACGATACCATTGTGTGCCGTTGTAATAGACTTCAGCAGGGACAAAAATCGGGTCTTCATCGCTGTCGATTAAACCAGAACCTTGGCTGCGTCGTCCGAATTCACCGTAAATACTGGTCATATCGTCCAGCATGCTTTGCCAGTGTTCCGCAGTAACGACAAAGTCCAAACGCTTCACTTGTGTATCGTCGAAGACTTTATCGAAGTTGGGATCAACGTCTTTACTGTGAGTCTCGTCAGTCCAGTCGCTGGCTACAAAGTCAGCGTCGGCTGCAATATCTGCTTCATCGTCAATATTGGCCGCACCGGGAGTGGCGGTGTCGAAGTACACAAGCTCGCCTGATGAGTTGATGCCGTAAGCAATGTCATCGAACTGAACCGGATAACTATCCGCATACTCGTAGACCACATCCCCACTGGCATCCGTTAGTGCGAGGTATTCACCGTCTTTACCCAGCTTGAAGTTGGTGTGGAGCTCTGAGCCGGTTTTAACATCATCGCCACTGGCGAAGACGACCATATAACCACCGGATGCTAATGTGCCTGACTCGAAGCACCATTGTGATAAGTCTTCGGAATCATCAGTTAAGCACCATCCGGTCAGCTCAACCGAGCTGCTGCCGGTGTTTTTAAGTCCGATCCAGTCTTCGTACTCGCCTGCGTCAGTTACTAGCGTGCTGTCATTGCCTGCCATGAATTCATTGATCACGATACTGCTGGTAGAGCCAGTTGTATCAGTTGTGTCCGTGGATTCTGTTGTGGTGCTGTCGGATGTGCCGGTGCTACTGCTGCTGTTACAACCAGCAATGACTATGGTCGAGCTTAAGAGTATGAATGTTATGGTTTTTCGGAACACATCGGCTGAATGTTTGGAGAATGGCTTACCGAACATGGAGAGTACCTATTAATGTTATTGTCAAAAGATAGTACAGGCACAATGTGTAGGAATTGTGGAGAAAGTAGCCGATACTCATTCAATAACGAATGTTCGGATATGTTGAAGGTCAGTAGGTTTTCTATGGAGACGAACTGTTGGGGTTATTCAAGTGATTATGTGTATAATTGACTTAAAATAGTTTGTTAAATGGCTGGTTTGTGACATATAGCTCGAAATTTATAAGGAGGTAAGAATCAATGAAAACCATCTCATCATCACTGACTTATTTCATGAAGTACTACCTGATTCCGGTATGGACACTAATCGCACTTGCTCTGTATTTTTTGTTGAAAGACTTAGACTTTCTTGAGCTAGTAGTGCATCATTTTTG
>NZ_QGKM01000073.1 GCF_003172875.1 Leucothrix pacifica
AAGCTTGTTCAGGGACTTGGACATAGCGGGACTCCGAAAAGCTTCCTTTATGCCTAATTTCCTTGGGTGGTTTCAAGCGATTGCCCTGGCTGCCACCCCTCTCTAATTGATTTAGGGCTATTTTTCGCATAAACTGCATCTGCCGTTTTAATGCGCTGAAGCTCACTTCGATTAAGAAACCAAAATAAAAAACAAGATTTACAGGAATTACAATGAATAAGTTATTTAAAAACTCCACGGGCGTGACCGATGTCGCACGTCGTCAGTTTGTGAAAGGCCTTGGCATGACAGGCTTGGTCGCTGGATTAGCACCTAGCGAATTATTTGCTGCCCCTACGGTGATGGATGCGCCTATGCTCAAAGGGAACACCTTTGACCTGACGTTGACAGAAACACCGGTAAACCTCACCGGCCAGCGCCGTATGGCGACCACGATCAATGGCTCTTTGCCTGGACCTACCCTGCGCATGAAAGAAGGCGAACGTATTACGATTCGCGTGACCAATAAAATGAGGGTCACTTCTTCAATCCACTGGCATGGGCTTATATTGCCTAGCAATATGGACGGTGTTCCAGGCTTAAGTTTTGCAGGTATCAAACCTGGTGAGACCTTCACTTACCAATTTGATGCGGTACAAAGTGGCACTTACTGGTACCACAGCCATTCAGGGTTTCAAGAGGCAACCGGCTTGTATGGATCGATCATTATCGATCCTCGTGAAAAGGATGTGGTTCAGTACGATCGCGATCATATTATTTTGCTGTCTGACTGGTCTGATGAAAGTCCAGAGCAGATCTATGCCAAGTTAAAAAAGCTCAGCCACTATTACAACACGCGTGAAAGAGTACTCAGCGACTTTACAAAAGAGGCGGCTGCCAAAGGGTTTGAAAAAGCTGTTGAAGGCCGCAAGATGTGGAATGAAATGCGAATGAGTGATCGCGACATTTCAGATGTAACCGGTCGTACCTACAGCTTTTTAACCAACGGTAAAACCCCCAGAGACGGCTGGGAAGGCATGTTCAAACCGGGTGAGCGCGTTCGCTTGCGCTTTATCAATGGTTCTGCCATGACCTTCTTTGATGTACGAATTCCAGGCTTAAAGATGGAAGTGGTTTCCAGTGACGGGCAGGATCTACGTCCAGTAAAAGGCATCGATGAGTTTCGTATTGGTGTTGCTGAAACCTACGACGTGATTGTTGAGCCGAAGGCTGGTGCTTATACCATCTTCTCGCAAGCAATTGATCGTTCGGGGTATGCCCGAGGCACGCTAACCAGCGTTGCAAATCAACGTGCCACGGTACCTGCGTTGGATGAAATGCCAACGTTAACCATGACTGATATGGGAATGGATCACGGCGACATGGCCGGTATGAAGGGAATGGATCACAGCAATATGGCAGGGATGGAAGGCATGGATCATAGCAATATGAAACCTGCAGAATCCGGTGTGAAAATCAAGATGGGGCCGCAGGTCGATATGGTCGCGACCAATCCACAAGTTCGCCTTGATGACCCTGGAGTAGGTTTACGCAATAACGGTCGACGCGTCTTGACTTACGGAGATCTGCGCAACTATTACCCGACTGAGGACAAACGGCCACCCAGTCGAGAAATTGAACTACACATGACCGGCAATATGAGCCGTTACATGTGGTCATTCAATGGGGTGGCATATAACGATGCCAAACCCATCGGTCTACGGTATGGCGAACGCGTTCGCATCACGTTAATCAACGACACGATGATGAACCACCCCGTTCACCTTCACGGTATGTGGAGTGAACTTGAAAGTGGAGACGATAACTATCTCCCTCGTAAGCACACCATCGTGGTTCAGCCGGGTGCCAAGATCAGCTATTTGGTGACTGCCGATGCAAAAGGGCAATGGGCGTACCACTGCCACTTATTGTTCCACATGAAAGGCATGTTCCGTCGTGTCATCGTTGCGTAAATTAAAGGACTAATCATGAATAACAAATCATTAGTAACAACCTTGCTAAGCATCAGTATCGGTCTAGTGTTAGCGCCAACAGCCTTTGCTGGACATAAAGGAAAAGTTGATTGTACAAAAGCTAGCAATGCCAAAGTAGCAGCCTGTCTTGACCCTGCGGTCATTGCTAAGGCCGCTCGTATAAAAGCCGCTAAAGCACGCATGGCAAAAATGGCCAAAAAGCCTGCGCCAGCGATGGATCATTCTAAGATGAAAGGGATGGATCACTCTAAAATGCCGGGCATGGATCACTCCAAAATGAAGGGCATGGATCACTCCAAAATGGAGGGCATGGATCACTCCAAAATGGAGGGCATGGATCACTCCAATATGGAGGGCATGGATCACTCCAATATGGAGGGCATGGATCATTCCAAGATGAAGGGGATGGATCATTCCAAGATGAAGGGGATGGATCATTCCAAGATGAAGGGGATGGATCATTCCAAGATGAAGGGGATGGATCATTCCAAAATGCCAGGGATGGCGGGAATGGATCATTCCAAAATGGAGAAAAAGATCCCCGTCAGTGATGGATCAATGGAAGTCAATATTCCGCTTCCATACCCTGGTGCATTACACATGGTTGATGACCCATTTTTAACCATGACTAGGGTCAAAGCATTAGAGCTAGGAAGAAATGAAGCAGGTACTAACACACTCACTCTCGAAGCAGATGCCTGGCTCGGTTATGACCTGCACAAGCTTTGGATTAAAACTGACTTAGAAATGAGTGGTGGAAAACTAGAGGAGGGGCAACTTCAAGCGCTTTACAGCCGCGGTATATCGCCTTATTGGGATGTACAGGCTGGTGTAAGAAAAGACTTTAAACCGGTCGGTCGTGAGTGGGCCGTTGTCGGCATGAGAGGTATCGCACCTTACTTTTTTGATATCGACGCGAGCTTTGCAGTGGGTAAAGGCGGACAAACTAATGCCCGATTCAACGCCGAATACGAGCTAATGTTAACTCAAAAAGCCGTGTTAGCACCCGAGCTAGATCTGAGCTTTTACGGTAAAGACGATGCAGAAGTTGGCGTTGGATCTGGCTTGTCACAAGCAAAAGTTGGTTTAAGGCTTGGTTATCAGATCAAGCGCGAGTTCACACCTTATATCGGGGTGCGCTGGTCAAAGCAATTCGGCAATACTGCTGATTTTACAAGGGCAGAGGGCGGAGATATCTCTGATACGCAATTGGTACTAGGCATTGAAGCTTGGTTTTAACCGTTAGCATTTTACAAACACTAAAAGTAGGATCGACGTAATGAAAAAAATTAACACATGGTTATTGGCAGGTTTACTCACAGCAGGTTTTTCTGGCGCTAGTTTTGCTTCAACAGATGATGATGCACATAGTGATGGCCATGTCATGGAAGGTCATGAAGGGCACAAAATGAGTGCGGTGGGTATGCCAGCAGAAAAAGGCGCAGAAGCTAACAAAACCATTACCGTTCACATGATGGATACGATGAAATTTAACTTCTCTAATTTAGATATTGAGGAAGGCGATATCGTCAAATTTGTTGTGATGAACAAAGGCCAGATACCGCATGAGTTTGGTATCGGCAGTGTTGAAGAGCAAGTTGCCCATAGAAAAATGATGCAAGCGATGCCAGGCATGAAGCACGAAGATGGCAGTACCGTCAGTGTTGAGCCAGGAAAAACTAAAGAGTTAGTTTGGCAGTTCATGGGTGAGTCAACAGCACAATTTGCTTGTAATGTACCGGGGCACTTTGAAGCCGGTATGCACGCTGAAGTTGAGCTTCATTAAAAACAACAATGCGTGTTAAGCCGTGTCTATTAAGTTAGGCATGTTTGGTTGGTGTTATTATCCTCCTGATAACACCGATCTTTATTAACCTATGAATGAATAAAATAATGAAAATAATTAACTTACTGATCGTTAGCTGTTTTCTGCTGCTTAGTACAACGGCTTCAGCCCATACCGGCATACAATCATCATCCCCTAAAAATGGTGCGGTGATGAAGCAAGCTCCTGAAATGATTGAATTGAGCTTTAAAGGTACCGTTCGACTAATACAACTCGAGCTTAAAGCGGCGGATGGTGAGTTAGTCAATCTAGAACTTCCAATATCGGATGAACCCACTAAGCATTTTAGTATTCCTCTTCCGGATTTAAAAACATCAACCTATAAGGTCAATTGGGTCTCCGCAGGTGCTGATGGGCACAAAATCAAAGGCAAGTTTGGTTTCAAGTACGTAGGCGCTAATGCAGCGGCAGATAGTGTGACTGATGACGGTGCAGAAGTTAATGACAACCGTATTTCTGGCTGGGTTGTTGCTATTGTTTTAAACAAACTATTAATTTATATCGCCTTAGCCATGACCGTTGGCGGCTTAGCCGCTATGTTTACGCTATCGCGATACAAGGACCGCCAAATTCCTTTCATTCGTTACCTGCCTGTGGGTTGTTTACTCGGTTTCATTGCAGTGACAATTAGTTTTTTCCTACAAGTCGGATCCTTTGCTGAGGAAGGAATATCAGGGATGTTCAATGCAGACTATGCTGACATTCTCTGGGGCTCTGGCGTTGGCCAAAGCTATAAATTACAGATGATCGGTTGGGGCCTGGTTGTTTTGATGATGCTCTTGATGTGGTTAAAACCAGCAGCGACTGATCTCTTCGCCTCACTCTCTCTGATTGGGGTTTTCATGATTGCGGCCGCATTTACTCTAACAGGTCACAACGCTGAAGCACCTATCTGGGTTCGCATTGCACTTGCACTGCACGTGGTTGCAGCGATGTGGTGGATAGGCTCCTTGTATCCATTACGCTCGGCTTGTGATGTTTTGGGTGTTTCCAATCTTCAATCATTAATGGTTGAGTTTGGAAAGCAAGCAATGTTCCTAGTCGGCCTGTTAGTTGTCGCAGGTGTTGTTATTTCTTATCACTTAGAAGGGAACTTTAGTAACCTTGTAAATACAGGCCATGGAAATTTATTATTGCTCAAGATTGGCACTGTTGCAGTTATTTTATCTCTCGCCGCATTGCATAAATTTGCTTATGTTCCTGCATTGAGTAACGGAAAGTCCACAGCAATACTTAAGCGTTCGATTACCATAGAGATGTGGGTCGGCGTCTTAATACTTGTGGTTACTGCGGTGATGAGTAGCGTTACTGGCCCGGCTTACGGCTAAACCTGTGAAGCAATATTCTCTCATTTTGTTGATGTTCCTCTCGTTGACGACGAATGCCGTCGCGGGGTTCACCGTGCCTCAGTTTATAGAGCACGGTGCTGACAGCGCTATGTTGGAAAACCACGCTGGTAACTCTCATCACAACAAATCACCTGAGAATAACAACAGTGAAGCTCACGTCTGCCATGATGACACCGAGTGTAATGAGTCTGAGGACTGCTGCACTGAACTGTGCCAAATCGCTTATGCCGTTCTCCTAGAGCAGGCTCAGAATAGCTGTTTGAAACGCCTGAAAACTAAAGGTGAATACATCGTGGATGAACTTGCTTATCTCGGCCTTTTTTAGCACCCGTTAAAAAATGATTCTGCTTACAAATTTGTCTGGCGAATCAATTGTGTAAGAAATCTGAAAATGACAGAAATGTCATTTTAGTGACTGAGTTCTGTCAGTTTGCTAATTGCATAATTAACGCGTTACTGAACTAAGAGTCTCCTGAAAACTGGCGATGCAACCAGTTTTACAAGCAGCAAACCTTAGTTTTAAATTTCACAAAAATACAAATGGAATCAAATCAATGAAAAAAATTAACACATGGTTATTGGCAAGTCTACTGACCGTTGGCTTCTCTGGCGCTAGCTTCGCTTCTGCGGAAGGTGAGGCAAAGGACGATGGGCATGGTGATGGACACGGCGACGGCCACGTCATGGAAGGTCATGAGGGACATAAAATGAGTGCAGTGGGTATGCCTGCTGAAAAAGGCGCAGTTGCCAATAAAACCATTACCGTTCAC
The DNA here is from genome assembly GCF_003172875.1 of Leucothrix pacifica. Lineage (GTDB taxonomy): Bacteria > Pseudomonadota > Gammaproteobacteria > Thiotrichales > Thiotrichaceae > Leucothrix > Leucothrix pacifica. The sequence continues at coordinate 5,939 of NZ_QGKM01000073.1, forward strand.
ATGATGGATACCATGAGATTTAATTTCTCCACCCTGAATATTGAAGAAGGTGATATCGTCAAATTTGTGGTGATGAACAAAGGAAAAATACCTCATGAGTTTGGTATCGGCAGCATTGAAGAACAAGTGGCGCATAGAGATATGATGAAAAAAATGCCCGGTATGAAGCATGAAGACGGCAGCACCGTAAGCGTAGAGCCAGGTAAGTCAAAAGAGCTAGTTTGGCAGTTCATAGGTGACGCAACCGCACAGTTTGCCTGCAATGTACCAGGCCATTTTGAAGCGGGCATGAAGGCTGAAGTGGAGCTTCATTAAACGATTAAGTAGGTCTATAAGTTAGGCATGCTCAGTCAGTGCTACTTGCTGTAGCACTGACAACCATCAAACCCTCTAATCAACTAAGCAATGGTTGTCAGTTAGTAAGATATCTAATCATTCACTGGCAGACATTGGAGCAAGGTATTGCTTGAGGACACCGTTAAGAAAAGCACTTTTTGGGTGACACAACCTATGCGAATTCTACATCTAGATGGCTTAAGAGGAATCGCAATCATTCTCGTTGTTTTATTCCATGCTTATGCAGGCTGGCCTTCGCAAGTTCCTTACGGCAACACCTATGCTGATGTAACCGTGTTTAAACTGGGCTGGTTGGGCGTTGAACTATTTTTTCTAGTGTCTGGCTTTGTTATATCAATCACTCTGGAGAAAACCGAGACATTTAGTCTATTCATTTACAAGCGCTGGCTAAGGCTTTTTCCCGCGATGCTGATCGCCACCGTGTTAATTTATGCAACATTGGCGATCTTCCATGAACGCCCAGACGGTATACCCCCCAACTTACTGAGTGCACTACCAGGGCTGACTTTTATGAACTGGTGGCCAAAGCTACTCAATATTGACATTCCCCAGTTAGAAGTCGCTTTTTGGACGCTCTACATTGAGTTCAAGTTTTATGTTATTGCAGGTCTGACCTATTACCTTTTCGGCAAAAAATATTTGACCCCTGTTTTGGTGTTTTTATTTGCCCTGTGGGTGGTCACATATGGCTTAACGACTCAGCTTGAATTTCACTCTCTACAGTTATTGGCAAACATTAACGACGCACTTAGCCTAAAACACTTTGGGTGGTTTGCTGCCGGTTCGACGTGTTACCGCTATTACCAAACAGGCGATCGCAAATGGATGATTACCACACTGCTGCTCATCTTATTCAGTGCCCTGAGTGTTCGCGTAGAAACCGAGGGATTTAACCTTGAGGTTACTCTGAGTGCGTTAGCAATATCCGCGTTATTTATCTTGAGCTTTAAACTCACTTTTTTACAAAACATGCTGCAAAGTAGGCTACTGATATTCTTTGGCACCATCAGTTACCCTCTGTATTTAATTCATAATAACGCCATGATTTCTATGATCATCAAAATAGAAGCCTCTGCGCCTTGGTTACATTCGTTTTTGACGCCCTACCCAGCGATTATTGTCCTTGTATTAGCAGCATATATCATCGCGAATTACCTGGAACCTTGGCTGAGTCGCTTTTTTCGATTCCAGATCGAGAGCAATATAGTGAAGACTAAAGCTGACATGTCATGAATGTCATTGTAGTGAAAGATTGTTGTCAGTTGGCAGATTGCATAATGAGCACTCTTAAACAATATACAGATGAAGGTAAAGACAATGAAAACAGTTCAATCAATCGTTATAGCAGCATCAATCATTTTAGTTAGCGCGAATGCTGTTGCCGGTACTATACAGTCAGGCGGTGGTTTCGATCGGGTTGTCAACAATACGATAGTTTTGAGCGCTGCTCCTACTAAGCAAGCCGCATATCAGCTAGGTTTAAACAAATTGGCTCAGCTTAACGCAAGCTCGCCGCAACAATTAGGCTTGATGCTTAATGTGATTTCATCGAATGCCGAAGGAAACACACTACACCTAAAAGACGGTGGCTACATAACAGTACAAGAAAGAATGAGTACTGGTGGCAATACGACTTACGTCAGCTCAGTCAACGTTGGCTTGCACTACTTAGAGCGTAACGATAATAATTAAACCGTACGAATTACCTGCAAGACTAAGGGTCATGGATAGCTATTGTTATTACGACCCTTTTATATCGGTTAATTCAGGCCACTTTCCAATAAATGAAAAAGGAAAACACTCCCCATGAAATTACTCGTCATTGAAGATGAAATCAAAACCGGGCAGTACTTACAAAAAGGCCTGACCGAATCGGGCTATACGGTTGATCTCAGTCATGATGGTGTTGATGGTTTGTACCAGGCAACCAGTCAAGACTATGACTTGATCGTGCTGGATATTATGTTACCCAAGCTAAATGGTTGGCAGGTGCTTCAAACATTGCGAAGTAGCAATATCCTGACCCCCGTCCTCATGCTAACCGCTAAAGATCAGGTTGATGATCGGGTAAAAGGCTTTGAGTTAGGAGCCAATGATTACTTAGTTAAGCCGTTTGCCTTTGCTGAATTAGTCGCGAGAGTTCAAAATGCACTGCGACAACAAACGAGTAACACCACACCCGATGCTGAATTAAATACGCTGAAAATAGCTGACCTCGAACTAAATCTGTTAAAACGCACCGCAAGCCGACAGGGCAATTTAATTGCTTTAACGGCTAAAGAGTTTTTATTACTTGAGCTGTTTATGCGTAAAGCGGGTCAAGTGCTGTCTCGGTCTACCATTGCATCGCTCGTGTGGGATATGAATTTTGATAGTGAAACTAACGTCATTGACGTAGCGGTTAAAAGACTTCGTAGCAAAGTAGATAAGCCCTATGATCAAGCCCTGATTCACACCGTGCGAGGCATGGGCTATCGGTTCGAAGCTGTTACATCATGATATTCAACCGCAAATCTTCGATGCGTAAACATTTGATTCTGATGTTTATTGGCACTTCTATTGTGCTACACGTTATTGTCGGTGCAATCATTCAATACACGGTTCAAACGCATTTTTATGATCAGGATTATCAACATATCACTGAAAAATTCGCAGCAATAGAACAGCCCTATCCTGATAGTGATATTAGTGCAGAGGATGTGAAGGGATTTGAACTTAGTGCGTTAAAAGTGTGGGTGATTGAAGGAGAGGCAGTCAGCTTTCAGAATGCTGAAATAATACTGCCTAAAGAGGCGATACACTTTTTGCTAACCACTCAAAACACCAAGCAATCTTGGGAGTGGCAACAAGGAAACAACTGGTATCTTGCATTTTCATTCGCTTGGGATATTGATAAAACACTTGTGGTGGGAATCAATATCAATCACCACATAGATTTTTTCAAAGTGATTAATCTAGTCATATTTTGGTCTATTCTGGCAGCACTCCTTCTAACCGGCTTGTATAGTATCTTCATTGTTAATCGTGGGTTACGCCCACTCAAAAAGTTTGAGTATTATCTTGCTAAGGTCAGTCCTGGAAGACTGGATATTCGCATACCGACAAAAGAGCTACCCGCTGAATTAGAAGCTCTAAGCAATGTTCAAAATGCCATGCTCGATCGACTCGATCACGGCTTTCAGCGCCTCAGTGACTTTTCATCGGATATAGCCCATGAGTTGAGAACGCCTTTGAGTAATATGACGACTCAAACCGAGGTCATATTATCAAACAATAGAGAGCTGGAAGAGTACCAAGATGCACTGGGGTCAAACTTAGAAGAGTTAGAGCGCTTCAGTAAAACCATCAATGACACCTTGTATTTAGCAAAATCTGAAAACTCATTACTTTACCAAAACAACAAACAGCTAAATCTAACTGAGCAAATCTCAAGACTCATTGAGTACCATGAGATTGCCGGTGAAGAAAATGGCGTCAGTATTGAGCTGGAGGGACAGGGTGAGTTTTTCTGTGATGAGTCAATGTTCCAACGAGCCATAAATAACTTACTCTCAAATGCCATCCGGCATGCATCAGACAACTCGATCATTAAGGTCATCATTGAACAATCAGACACCAAACTATTGATTGGTGTGACCAACCACGGCGATACCATACCGGAAGGCTCCCTACCGTTTATTTTTGATCGCTTTTACCGTGCTGATAAATCAAGAGAGCATACACATAGCGTTGGGGCAGGCTTAGGCTTGGCCATCACACAGTCTATTATTGAAGCCTATGGTGGCACTATCTCGGCTAAATCATCAGACGGCTTTACTGAGTTTTGGATTAACTTCCAAAATCTTCATTAAGCATTAAAAAGATGCTTGACCTGTAGCGTAGTAGAGGGTTTTACAATCAGCAATATGATCTCAAATCTACGATCAGCCTCTGGGTTAACAATACCACCGCCTATTATTTATTTAGGGGCACTAGTGGTTGCCTGTGCGCTTTCCTATCTATCGCCTCTGCCATTTAATTTAGACGGCCTGGGCCGGATCATTGGTGCACTATTCATCGTTTTGAGTATTCCGATTATGCCACCGGTTCTTGCTCGATTTAAAAAAATGGATACTCCTTTCGATGTTAGGAAAGGCGCTAAGGTTCTAATCACTGATGGGCCGTTCCAGTTTTCCAGAAACCCAACTTATGTCTCATTAACACTTCTCTACCTAGGTCTAGGTCTCGTCTTTGATAGCGTTTGGGTTCTGATATTAGTACTTCCAGTATTAATTGTGATGAATAAATGGGTGATTAAGCGAGAAGAGTTACACCTTGAAGCTGTGTTTGGTGACAAATACTTAGACTATAAATCCACCGTACGTCGATGGTTGTAGTTGTAAAGTAAGCGTCAGGTAAACCACATCTACCAACCACTACGCTATTCGGTCATTCTGTCTCTCTATTAACCGGAGACAAGTATGAACAACACACTGACTCAAAAACAGCAATTCTGG
>NZ_QGKM01000074.1 GCF_003172875.1 Leucothrix pacifica
CTTTCAATCATAACTCATCAATTACTGCTAACCAATGATTTTGACGGACTAAAAGCCCTGTTTCAGCGCTTCTTTTCCAGCATTCCCTACAACTGGTACAGCAACAACGATATTCAACAATACGAAGGCTACTACGCGAGTGTTTTCTACTCTTACTTTGCGTCTTTAGGACTCGATATCACCGTGGAGGATGCAACCAATCTTGGCCGTATCGACATGACATTATTGTTTAATGATCAGGTGTATATTTTTGAGTTTAAGGTGGTTGAATTAGCCCCTGAAGGAAAAGCGCTTCAGCAAATTATCGACAAGGGATATGCGGATAAATTTAAGGGGCTGGGAAAAGCGATACATCTGGTTGGGGTTGAGTTTAGTAAGGAAAGTCGAAATGTGGTGGGGTTTGGTGTTGAGAGCCTCTAACTAATCGTAAACTCGAAATTCGTGCTGTTCTTGGAAGCTGTGACTTGGCACTTTGGAGCGCGAAAGTATCGGAATGTCGCAACAGGAGACCACGTAAGCAATACTGACCAAATCTACCGTAAACCATCATTTATGCAGCGAAGTGGCATCTATTTGCTCACTGCACATAGTGCTGAATAGGTTACTTTCGCCCAAACCACTGAAGCGCAGAACCGAAATCGGATGCAGGAATTTGTATAGTTATTTCTCACTAACTTTGATTACTCGAGCTTTTATAGCTGATAGTAAAATAGGGCCAAATATTCGGCTATCTATCGAATTCTCACGATTATCACTGACAAAGAAGTATTCGTTTTCTGATAACTTTATGTCTGAATATTCCAATCTAGGATTAAACCTTCCGGGCCCTCTACAAATTTCGTACCTAATTTCATTGATGGACTCAGAAAATTTCTCACAAATATATTTTTCAATTTCAATTTGACCCAAAGATCTGGTTTTAAGTAACACGCCATTTAGGTAAGTTGATTTGTTAATAAATTTAATATGATCCCCAGGTTTGCCTAAGATACGAGAAAAATAAGTAACATCTTTAATATTAGGATGATTGAAAGCATAAATCTCACCATGAGAAAAATTACATTCAGAATTTTCATCTGAGCAGTTTATTAATTGAATTGTTTCCCCTTTGTTAATTGAAGGAGCCATGGTATTTGCAGAAACAACAGATATATTGCTAACGTCACAACCAGATAACAATATAGTCAGTGACAATAAATATTTAGGATTCATACTACCTTGTTTTTGAGCATTAGTAATTGAGGGAGTCTATACTCATTGACACCGAGTTAATCCGTATGTACAGATTAACAGCCTTCCTAATGTGACTAACGCGTAAGTGTTACTCCCAAGTTTACACTTAGGGTTACCCTATTTTTAGGATTCGAGATTGTCGTATCTTGCTGATCCGTGCTAACACCTAGAGAGGCTATTGGCTCTTCACACACAGACTAAGCTCTACCTCTACTAACAGCAACACCAGTAGTCTCCCGAACAATCAAATCCGTACCAAGCTCACAACGCTCAACCCTCTGATCATCTCCCTCAATGCATTGAATCAAATACTCAGCAGTCTGCGCACCCATTCGTCTGGATGGCGAATTCATAGTTGTCAGCGCAGGACTAATCACCGCAATAATCTCAATATCATCAAAGCCAGTAATCGAGATATCCTCCGGCACCGACAAACCCAGTTCTCGGGCAGCACACAAAGCCCCCAGCGCCAAAATATCATTACCACAAATGACTGCAGTGGTTTGCGGGTGATGTGTCATTAATTCATGCATAGCCAAGCGGCCTTGCTCTCCGGAATAACGACACTCCAGTACCTCACCATCATCTAAGCCAATGCCATTTTGCTGCAAGTGCTGCTTGATACCTTCCAGTCGCTGTTGCGCCCGATCATTACCACGTAATATTCCTGAGATAACACCAAAATGACGATGCTCTAATTCCACCAAATGCTCAGCAATGCGCTGCCCTGCTTTGGCATTGTCAATCCCGATACAGCTATATTTCGACTCAGGGTTATACGTCCATATATTCACCAGTGGAATGCGGTGCTGCTCAATCGCATCAAACACCCCTTGATGATGATCCTCACCGACCAAGACCAAACCTTCTATACCCTGCGTTAACAGGCTCTGCACTTCCCGCAATTCCTCATCTAATGAGTAACTACTTTGTGCGAGCAGCAAGGTATAACCGGCTTTGGTTAGGTCTCTTTGTAAGTACTGGATTGCTTCAGAAAAGATTGCATTATCGATAGTGGGCACGATGGCACCGATGGTAAAGGTACGCCGCGAAGCCAGTGCGCGGGCTGCACCGTGCGGAACATATCCCAACGTTTCTATTGCCTCACGTATTTTTTCCTGCAGGGATTGTTTTACTTTGTCGGGCTGATTAAGACAGCGGGATACGGTTGCAGTGGAGACCCCCGCATAGTCCGCAACATCTTGTAATGTCGGTTTTTTTATTGTCATTTCCCGCCTCATACCCTTGCGAGTGGACAGTGTAACAAATGAATTAGTGTAAGTGTATTGACAGCGATCACCTTTGGAATCTATGATGTAAGCGCTTACATTTTATCAAAAACCGTATTTTAACAGCAGCTGACGCCGCACTAAGCTTCATGCATTTCCGACTCAGCGACTGACAATTGGAGAAATCAATGGCTATTCACTACCTGAAAAAAGCGGCGAAAAACGCGACCACAGGCGAAGACAATACCCGCGAGATTGTTTCGACCATGCTTAAAGAAATTGAAGCAGGTGGTGAGGAGCGTTGCACAGAATACGCAAAACAATTGGATGGCTACGAAGGCAATATCGTTGTTACTCCAGAAGAAATTGAAGCCGCAGGTAACTCACTTTCTCAACAAGTAAAAGATGATATTCGGTTCTCTTATGACCGTGTTTATGGGTTCGCTGTGAAGCAACGCGAGGCACTCATTGACTTTGAAACAGAGCTATCTCCGGGTCTTTGGGCAGGACAAAAACAAATCCCCATGCAAGCAGCGGGCTGTTACATTCCGGGTGGTCGCTACGCACACGTTGCCTCAGCCGTTATGTCTGTAGCAACCGCCAAAGCAGCAGGGGTTGACCATGTTATCGCCTGCTCACCACCTAAGGCGGGTGTTGGTTGTCATGCTGGTATTTTGTACGCAGCGAACCTGTGTGGTGCGGATACAATTCTCGCACTGGGTGGTGTACAGGGTATCGCGGCAATGGCCTTTGGTTTATTCACTGGTAAGCCTGCAGACATTCTGGTTGGTCCGGGTAATCGTTTCGTTGCAGAAGCGAAGCGCATGCTCTACGGGCGTGTTGGTATCGACGTATTTGCAGGCCCAACTGAGATTGGCATCATTGCGGATAAGAATGCAGATCCAAATATTATCGCTTGTGACCTTGCAGGTCAGGCAGAGCACGGGCCAGATTCTCCGGCTTGGCTGTTTACCACTGACCGTGCACTTGGTGAGAAAGTCATCGAGCTAATGCCTGGTTATATCGAGAAACTTCCTGAAACAGCTCGCAATGCTGCAGGTCCGGCGTGGGCAGATTATGGCGAAGTCATTCTTTGTGATACGGATGAAGAAGCAGCAGTTATCAGTGATCAATATGCCTCCGAGCACCTTGAAGTGCACTGTGACAACCTTGACTGGTGGGTAGATCGTTTACGCAATTACGGTTCTTTGTTTGTTGGTGAAGAGACCACTGTTACCTTCGGTGATAAGTGTTCTGGTACTAACCATATCTTGCCAACTAAAGGTGCGGGACGTTACACCGGCGGTTTATTCGCAGGTAAGTTTATTAAGACGGTTACCACGCAGCGGATGACTCGCGAAGCCAATCGCGAAGTGGCAGCAGCGGCAGCACGAATCTCCCGATTGGAAGGTATGGAAGGTCATGCCCGAAGCGGTGATGATCGCTTGGCGAAGTACTTCCCGGACGAGACCTTTGAGCTACAAGTGAAATGAGCATGACGCTGTTTGATCTATCCGGCAAAGTCGCACTGGTAACTGGTGCGACATCCGGCATTGGCTCACGTCAGGCCATTGCCCTAAGCAATGCCGGAGCCAGTGTGATTCTGGTCGGCCGTCGGGAAGATCGATTGACTGATCAATGCAAGACGCTACGAGATCAGGGACGCTCCGCACTCTATATCGTTGCAGATTTATGCGATGAATCCTGCTGGGATGACTTGGTTTCCGGCAGCCTCGATGCCTTTGGCCAAGTTGATATTCTGTGTAATACCGCTGGCGTTAACCTAAGACAAGCCGCTGAGGATGTGACACCTGACAGCTGGGATCAGACACAAACGCTCAACTTAAAAGCGCCATTCTTTTTGGCACAGAAACTTGTCCCACAAATGAAAGCACGAGGTTGGGGACGCATCATTAATGTTGCCTCCCTCCAATCAGAACGCGCCTTTCAAAACGGCATTGCTTATGGTGCATCGAAAGGCGGGGTCACTCAGCTGACCCGTGCCATGGCAGAGGCTTGGTCGTCAGACGGCATCAACTGCAACGCGATTGCGCCGGGCTTTTTCCCGACCGAGCTGACACAGGCGGTGTTTGAGCAGCCGGAGTTAACGCAAAAATTAGCTGACCAAACCGCAATTGGTCGCAATGGTGATCTCAGTGATTTGGACGGCACTTGTATTTATCTGGCCAGTCGAGCCTCGGATTACGTGACCGGTCAGGTGATCTATATCGACGGTGGCTTTACCGCTAAGTAACGGTTTGCCCTATCTGCCATTGAAGTGGCGGAGTACAAAGGAGGAATTCGCATGACTATGAAAGCGCTGGTTTATACCGACACGCTGGAAATGAAGTATCGTGATGAGCCATTACCCACCGTTCGCGACGGTGACGTAGTCATGCAGGTTTCTGCGGCTGCGATTTGTGGCTCAGATATGCACGCTTATCACGGACATGATGCTCGCCGCGTGCCGCCACTGATTCTCGGTCATGAAGTCTGCGGTACCGTGATGGATGGAAAACACGCCGGACAGCGCATGGTGATTAATCCTCTGATGTCTTGTGGTGTTTGTCGTGATTGCCTGAGCGGTCGTACTAATTTATGCAGAGACCGTGAGCTAATCGGTATGTATCTGCAAGGGGCTTATGCCGAGCAAGTGGCGATATCTGAGCGCAATTTGCTGGCAATCCCCGATGATATGGATTCGGTACATGCTGCATTAACAGAGCCGACTGCAACCGCTTTACACGCGATTGCCTTAGTTGAACGAATCGCTTACAGGCCTCTATCTGAAATGACTGTGTTAGTTCAGGGTGGCGGTGCCATTGGTCTGCTGGCAGCGCTGATTTTAAAAGCGAAAGGTTGTGCGCATATCGACCTAGCAGAAACTAATGCACTGAGGCGCGCTAGTATTGAAGAACAACATTGCTGCGATGTGTTTGATCCGATCAATGAGCCAGCGCCCAACTCGGAAAACTATGACGCGGTATTTGATTGCGTCGGTTCCTCACATACACGTGAAGCGGCCAGTGCTGCAGTTCGGCCCGGTGGCATTATTTCACATGTAGGCTTACAAAATTCCGGTGATGGTTTTGACAGTCGCCGCATTACCCTGCAAGAGATTACGGTGTTGGGGAATTACTGCTACACCACGCCAGATATGCAAGCCAGTATCGACATGCTTTATCAGAAGCGTCTGGGAAATTTAGACTGGGTAGAAGTACGCCCACTGTCTGCCGGCGCTCAAGCCTTTGATGATTTACACCACGGTCGGGTAGCGGCCGGAAAGATTGTTTTACAACCTGATTCATTAGCCTAACCCTAAATTCTAATTGAGTTTTACGGTTCCCGCTTATCCAAGGAGACGTCCCATGAATAACAGCGATCGCATCTGGTCCGCTATGCAACACAGCAATATTGACACAGTTGCCTACCTGCCCTGTAACAAACTCAATGTGTTAATGGCGAATAAACCGGACGACATGGATATCTGGGATATCACCAAAGAGTCAGCAGGTCTGGGGCTTTGTTTTGGTCGAAGTCTTGCAGGCAAGCGCTCTGCGATGGCGATACAAAATACCGGCTTGGGCAATCTGATTACCGAGCTTTACACCCTGCAAAAACTTTATGAAGTAGCCTTACCCATTTTTGTATCCTGGCGCGGCCACTACAAAGAACCGATTGAGGCACAGATCATCTTTGGTGAGAAAGTTGAAACGCTACTGGATGCAATTGATGTCGAATACAAAATCATTGCCACTGCTGATGATTTAGTAGGACTGAATGAGGATGTCGCCGCCTGCTTCACTGAAAACAAAGTAAAGGTCTATTTACTATCACCTGAGATCTGGGAGGAGAACAAACCGGATTATCACGTATTTGGCCAACCAGCGATTCAGGCAGTGCAAACCGATGTGCCGGGCTATTCTGGCTCACCTACCGTCACACGCTACGGTGCCATCGGCCAAATTATGGCTGCAGTGGACGACAACGATATCGTGTTATCGCAAATAGGCTTCCCCTCCAAAGAGGTCTATAACACGAAAGACCGCCCAACCAATTTTTACATGCTGGGCGCATTAGGTGCAGCTACCGAAGTGGGCATTGGTTTAGCCAAATCAATTGAAGAACGTCACGTATATGTCATTGATGGTGATGGTTCGTTCTTCTTTAACCCGAATCAATTGGTGGATTTGGCATGGTACAAGCCTTCAAATTTAACCATTATTTGCTTGGACAATGGCAGCTGGGGATCAACCGGTAATCAGCCTGCGCCAAGCTCACAAGGCTACAATCTGTCAGCCATTGTCAAATCGCTAGGTATTGACTCCGTAGCGATGAGTGATCAGGAAAGTGAGCTGCATGCCGCAATGAAAGATAAAGTGAGCTTTGTGCATTACATGATTAATGCCGGTAATGACAAAGTCGGTGGAGAGATTCCACTCAAAGCGCTGGAGATTAAACAACGCTTTATGCAAGCAGTGGAATGATCAAATGACGCCAATAGGAGTGATATAAATGAGGCTTCAGTGCAGCACTTAAAACCGCTATCAGCCTGCGTGCCCGACCTAAAAAACCGGGCTCGCAAACGCATTCCGGGCTTTGCCTTTGATTACGTCGAAGGCGGCTGTAATCACGAGGCCGCACTTCACCGGAATCGTCAGGCGCTGGATGCGGTGCAGCTACGGGCAGATTATCTGGCCCCCTACTCTCCGCCTGATTTAAGCACGACTTTATTTGGTCAGGACTATGCCGCTCCGTTTGGTATCGCTCCACTCGGACTTACGGGTATTGTCTGGCCCAATGCCTCACTGATGCACGCCAGAGCCGCCAAAAAAGCCAATATTCCTTATGTACTGAGCACCTTATCCACTAGCTCCATTGAAGATGCGGCGGCGTGTGCAGAGGACAATTTCTGGTTTCAACTGTATCCGCCATCCGATCTGGCTATTCGCGCTGACCTGATAAAACGCGCAGCCGATACGGGCTGTAAAAACCTGATCGTCACCATTGATGTAGCCGCTGCCGGACACCGCCCTAAAGACATCAAAAACGGCTTAGCCATTCCACCTAAAATCACACCCCGTAGTGTTTTCCAGAGCGCACTGCGACCACAGTGGTCAATCGCAACGCTGAAAGCTGGCCTTCCGCAGTTTGCGTCGATCCTGCCGTATATGAAGGACTTATCGAATATTCAGGACGTTGCCAACTATGTGCGCAATACATTGAAGGATGTTGTGGACGAGCCAATGCTGAGGACTATTCGCGATAGTTGGCAAGGCAATTTAATCGTCAAAGGCATTAACCATGCGGATGATGCGCTGCGGGCGGTGGCAGCCGGTGCAGATGGCCTTATTGTTTCTAACCATGGTGGTCGGCAGTTAGACGCTGCAGAAGCATCAATCAACACCATTGAATCAATCAAAGCGGCAGTACCTGAGCACATCGTGGTGATGGCTGACAGCGGCGTTGAGAGTGGCGTGGATATTGCCCGATTTTTAGCCCAGGGCGCGTCAACGGTCTTTTCAGGACGGGCTTTTTTGTATGGCGTTGCTGCTCACGGAGAAGCAGGCGCAGAACATACCATTGATATTTTACGCGATGAATTACAGCAGGTGATGAGCCAGTTGCATTGCACCGACACATCACAAATACAGCGGCATAAACTCAATCGTAACACTGAGTAAAAAGCACGCGCAACACCGATAAAAACGGAATATATTAAATTTAATGAAACAATTAGTTCCGTAATAGTAAATATTTGCTATTCAGATACAAATATGATCTTATAGCAAGAAGAGGAGTAAACCGGCATCAAAAGGCTGACACAGCTAAGCTAATCGCATTGTGTCAGGCGCTAATGGTGTTTTTTGATAACAGCTTGAGTTACAGCAAGGTTGTATCTATGGGAAGAAACGGTTTTACAAAACATCGCATCATCTTCGCTGATATTCTTTTGTCTGGCGCTTTCGTGCTGACCATCACTATGCCAACTGCGCATCGCTTCTCTGCATTACGTAAAAAAGTCTTTTTTATCGGTACGGCGTTGGCCGCTGCTTAAGTTAATGCTTAAACCCCGCGTTATGCCTTCACGGGCGGGGGCGCATTGAGGAGTGAAGGCACACAGTTAGGAGTAGGAGATAATCATGTCTGTTCTATCGAAATTGACAAAAACGATGGTCAGCGCTGCGCTTGGGCTGGCAGTGTTTGGAACCGCAACCGTAGCGACCGCAGAAGTAAAAATCCGCGTTCAATCGGTGATTCCGGCAAAGGCTGACGAAGTATTCATGTTGAATGACTTCGCCAATGACGTTCGCGCTTTGACCAATGGCGAAGTAAACATCGAAGTGTTACCGGCAGGCGCAGTGGTTGGCGTTAAGGAAACACTGGATGCGGTTGATAAGGGTTTGATCGAAGGTGGATTTGCCTGGACGCATTACTGGTCTGGTAAGCACCCTGCAGCGATGCTCTTTGGTTCACCAGTGGCAGGTGCGGGTGTTGGTATTGATAACATCGCATTCCTTTCTTGGTTCCAGTACGGTGGTGGTAAAGAGCTTTACGACCAGCTTTGGGATGAGATGGGTATGAACGTTAAAGGTTTCATGCTGCAGCCGGTTGGTCCAGAGGCACTCGGTTGGTTTAAAGAGCCAATCAACTCAATGGATGACTTCCGTAAGTACCGTTTCCGTACCCCTCCTGGAATCCCGGGTCAGACGTACAAAGACATCGGCGTAGCATCAGTTGCAATGGGTGGTGGTGATATTTTGCCAGCACTTGAGAAAGGCACAATCGATGCGGCGGAGTGGTGCTGCCCTAAACCAGATAGCGTATTTGGTTTCCAGAAAGTACTGAAGCACTACTACTTGCAAGGTTTGCACCAGGTGGTGGTAAACGCGGATATGTATCTGAATAAAGATGTATACAACAAGCTGACGGACAACCAGAAGAAAGCCTTGGAAGTTGCAGCGAACGCATCTTTGTCAAAAGCGATTTCTTACCGCATCTATGAGAATGGTAAAGCGCTTAAAGATCTGGTTGAAAACCACGGCGTCATCCTTCACGACACACCTGCCGACTACTTCCCTGCTTATATGAACGCGGCTAAAGCGTCATTAGAGAAGAATGCAAAAGAGAACGAGTTCTTTGCAAAAGTATGGCAGTCACAGAAAGACTTTGCGGCAATCGCAGTGCCATTCTGGGCCGGTGCGCAGGCATCAAACGCAGCATTGGGTAAAGCCTTTGCCGATAGCGTTAAGTAATACCTAGCAACAACTCTACAGTGCCCTACTTTAAGGGTGGGGCACTTTTTCTACCGAATATTAATGTAGCAATCCTTGTGAATGCAGCTTTGCTGATGCTCTCATTTACAGCTTTAGGATGTATTCACAAGCATTGCACAACCGTTAAACACACACCCATGGGAATATAGAGATGGCTGAAGAAATCGAAATCGGTGAATTAGATATCACCGACGAACTCATCGCCGAACGTCGTGCCGAAGAACCGGGGCAAACTCCGGAAGACATGACACCTTGGCAGCGCCCGATTACCGCGACTATCGATCTGATCAACTTGTGGGCGGGCCGGATTCTATGTCTGGCGCTGGTGCCGCTGATCTTTGTGATGGTGTTTGAAGTCGTCTCCCGAAGCCTGTTCGGTGTGCTGGCAGCCAATGATATGGCAGACACGGCCAGAGCCTGGGGTTTAGGCCCGACATTATGGGTATACGACATTAGCCGGATGATTGGTGGTGTGTTGTTTATGGGAGCAGCGGGTTATGCCTTGATGCGTGGTGTACACATTCGTGCAGACTTCATTTACCGTAACTGGTCACTCAAGACACAAGCGACGGTAGACGCCACACTGTATCTACTATTCTATTTCCCGGCGATGCTGTTTTTCTTCTGGACTTCACTGGAGTACGCGCTGGACTCCATGGGCTTTAAAGGCTGGGGAGAAGAATGGGGACGCTGGGAAGAGGCCAGTGATTCAACCTGGGCACCTTACTTGTGGCCTGCACGGATCTTTATGCCCATCGGAGCATTCTTATTATTCCTGCAAGGTTTCGCTGAGTTATTCCGTGCATTCCACCAGATGGGAAAAGAGCGCGAAGCTAAGTACCTAAAGTTCTTCCTGTTTTATCTGGTCGGTTTAGCCATCGTTTTTGTGTCTGTTTTCTATCCTGATGTGCTACCGCTGGGTGACTGGCTAACCGGCATTTTCGGTGAAATTACGGTATCAAAACCCGTCATTGGTATGTGGATGTTGGGAGCCATGTTGTTCTCAATTTTCGTCGGCTTCCCGATTTCATTTACGCTGATCTTCCTCGCCTTTGTGTTCGGTACATGGGGTGGCAGCAGTAATCTGACGTTCTTCCTGCTGACGCTACAAACTAATTCAACCATGCTGGATGATCAGTTGGTTGCTGTGCCGCTGTTTATCTTCATGGGCATCATGATGGAACAAGCAGGCTTAATGGAACGCTTGTTTAACGCGGTGCAAATGATGATGTCACGCACCCGTGGCGCGCTGTTTATCGCCGTACTGTTTGTATCAATGATCTTTGCGGCAGCGACCGGTATCGTGGGGGCTTCGGTAACCATTCTCGGTATCATGGCCGCCAAAACCATGAACCGTTCGAATTATGATGTGCGTCTGTCAGCCGGTGCGATTACTGCCGGTGGTACGCTGGGTATCCTGATTCCACCATCGATCATGTTAATCGTGATGGGGCCGGTACTCGAAGTACCTGTAACTGACTTATTCCGCGCGGCAGTATTCCCCGGCGTCATGTTGGCTTGCTTATACATGATTTACACGATTGGTCGCTGCATGATCAATCCAGATCTTGGTCCGGTACTACCGGAAGATGAACAACCAGAAACATCACCTTTCTATATTCTGGAAGTAGCCTTAGTAATGGGCGCCTTAGTGGTGTTTATCTGGCTTTGTACAATGGGTGCAGCGGGTACCTTAGGTGAACTATTCCCATTCGGTGGCTTAGTCATTCCATTAGCATGGATTGGTTTTATGTTTGCCGCCTTCGCCTGGACTCGAAAAGTGAAACCTAAGGGCTTCTACTTCTCTGATCTTTGGTACGAGTTCTTTATGGGTCTGGTACCGCCGACGGTATTGATTGCCTTTGCACTGGGTTCAATCCTGATGGGATTCGCAACGCCAGCAGAGGCGGCAGCCTGTGGTGCCTTCGGTTCGATATTACTCTCGGTTGCCTACGGTAAATTTAAAATCACCGGTGGTTATGATGCACTGATCAAGACACTGGAAATCACCGTGTTGATCATGTTCTTAGTCGCAGCCTCTAACTTCTTTGGTGCGGTGTTCTCGAATCTCGGTACGCCGAAAATGTTGACGGAGTTATTGCTCTCCTTCGACCTCTCGGCAGGCTGGACGCTATTCCTGATTATGGCGCTGATCTTCTTGCTCGGCTGGCCGCTGGAATGGGTACCAATTGTATTGATTATCGTACCGATTCTGTTACCCGTGGTTGAGACATTGAACTTTGGCTTAGAGCGTACTGACCTGCTGGTATGGTTCGCGATTCTGGTAGCGGTGAACCTCCAAACCGCCTGGCTCAGCCCGCCTGTGGCGCTATCGGCCTACTTCCTCAAGGGGGTGGTGCCGGAATGGGATCTCAAAGATATTTATCTGGGCATGATGCAATTTATGGTGATCCAGCTAATCGGATTACTGCTTATTGTATCCTTCCCGCAAATAGCGCTCTGGTTACCCAACTTTATATACGGTAACTAGTTGATATTGATTAAGTCTCGATTATAGTACCCAACCAATTCTTTAAATGGGGTGACATATGGCGAACGCGACTGGTTCTAATTCGACGCTTTTTAGAGGCATGAAAATCATGCAGCAAATCGCCGAGGCCAGTCGGGGCTTATCCATCGCGGAGTTGGTAGAGTTAATCGGTCTGCCGAAACCGACTGTTCACCGTATCGCCACACAGCTGGAAGAGGAAGGTTACTTACTGCGAGGCCCGGACAAACGCTTTGTGGTGGGTGAAGGGTTGAAACGGTTCGCACTGAATGTTCAGGCGAATCAATCAGTAGGCGCTCCCCGACATGCCATTTTGGAGAAGTTGTCTCAGGAAGTCGGCGAGACCTGTAACTGCACCATGCTTGACGGACATAACACGGTGTATTTTGACCGTGTGGAATACAACTGGCCGATTAAAATTGATCTGCATTTGGGATCTCGTTTGCCTCTGCATGCTACCGCCAGCGGTAAATTGTTTTTGGCATTTATGAAGCCATCAGAGCGTCGACGCTTATTGACCGCCATCACCTTGAGTCAAAACACGGAACAAACCATCACCTCAATCGATGATCTTGAGATACAACTCAAACAGATTCGAAAAGAAGGGGTAGGGTTTGATAATGAAGAACTGTTAGCCGGCATGGTGGCGATCGCCGTTCCGGTCTTTAATCAGGCTAAACGTATTTGTTTTACCGTCGCGGTACACGCCCCTACCAGCCGTAAGAGTCTGGAAGATTTACGTCGATGTGTGCCTGCCTTGCGTCGGGCAGCCGATGCACTTAGCGCATCCTATTGTGATGAAGAAGAGTAGAAAATGAGCAGCAGTGAGTACGATTACATTATTGTCGGAGCCGGTTCAGCAGGTTGTGTATTAGCCAATCGTTTGTCTGCTGACCCTGCGAATAAAGTCTTGCTATTGGAAGCCGGTGGCAAAGATATTAATCCGTGGATTCATGTGCCGGTGGGATACTTTAAAACCATGCACAACCCATCGGTGGATTGGTGTTATCTCACTGAGCCGGATGAAGGAATTGCTGGTCGCCGTTTGCAGTGGCCGCGCGGTAAAGTACTCGGTGGCTCCAGCTCGCTCAATGGTCTGTTATACGTGCGTGGTCAAGCTGAAGATTACGACCGCTGGGACGCTTTAGGTAATACCGGCTGGTCTTATAAAGACGTGCTTCCCTACTTTAAAAAGTCCGAAGATCAGGCGCGTGGCGCTAATGAATATCACGGTGTAGGTGGGCCATTGAAAGTGTCAGATCTGCGCCTGCGTCGTCCGATTGCGGACTACTTTATCAAAGCCGCCACGCAAATCGGCATTCCTCTTAATGAAGATTACAACGGTGCCACTCAGGAAGGTGTGGGTTACTTCCAGCAAACTGCACATAAAGGATTTCGTTGGAGCACGGCCAAAGGGTTTCTGCGCCCAGCCATGAAACGAAGCAATCTTAACGTTGAAGTAAAAGCCACCACCAGCAAGGTTATATTTGATGGCGACAAGGCAAGCGGTGTTGAATACATCCAGAATGGCCAACGTAAAATTGCAAAGGCTAAGAAAGAGGTCATTCTGTCCGCAGGGGCTATAGGGTCACCACAAATACTGCAACTATCTGGTGTAGCAGATCAGGCATTACTGGAGAAAGTCGGCGTTCCTTTACAGCACCACTTACCGGGTGTAGGACAAAATTTACAGGATCATTTACAGATTCGTTTGGTCTTTAAAACCAGCGAACGCACGCTAAATGACGAGTTAAACAGCTACTGGAAACAGTTCAAGGTTGGCCTGCAATATATCCTGAAACGCACCGGCGCACTGACGTTGGCTGCCAGTCAGGTGACTATCTTTACTCGCTCGCGCCCCGATGTTGAACGTCCGGATATCCAGTTCCACTTTCAGCCCTTAAGTGCAGACAAACCCGGAGAAGGCGTTCATAACTTCTCAGCATTTACGTCCTCTGTGTGTAATTTACGGCCTTATAGTCGCGGTCATTTGGAAATTACATCAGCTGATCCCCTGCAATATCCGGCGATTCACCCCAATTATTTATCAGATGAGCGCGACCAGCAATTGGCAATCGACAGCATTAAAGTCGCCCGCAATATTGCAGAAGCACCTGCACTTGCGCCGCATATACTCGATGAATATGTGCCAGGTAAGCAGTATCAAAGCGATGAGGAGTTACTCGTTGCTGCGCGTGAGCATTCCCAAACCATCTATCATCCAACCAGCACCTGTAAAATGGGCAATGATGACATGGCAGTGGTAGACACACGTTTAAGAGTGCATGGCTTAAAAGGCTTACGTGTTATTGATGCGTCTATCATGCCGGAAATTGTGTCGGGAAATACCAATGCACCTGCGATCATGATTGCTGAGAAAGGAGCGGATATGATTTTGGAAGACAATGCCTGATATCTTTGTGAACTGGGCATCAGTTCAGTAATTCGCACTAAACTCCACTCGTAAAAAAACCCCGAATAATCGGGGTTAACAAGGGTTGGTACCATATAGAATACCAACTGAGGAGGAGCTCATATAAAGTATAGTAACAATAATAAAAATAACACATCTTTAGCAAGTAAATTGCCACTATATTTATTAAATATAACCAAAAAATAACTATATGCTATGCAATACATCCAAATGATACAGCTGCCCTACTGGCTCGAGTGCAATTAATTCATCGTCATCACCATTGATACTGATCACCATGTGTGGCGGTACAAACGCACCTTCACCACCGGCTTTTGGTGACACAATCTGATGCGCCATTGCCAACTCAGGGGTAATCGCCGCTCTGAAGTCTTCATAAGAGTCATAGTTAAGACGCACTTTTGATACGATGGTATCAAACAGAATCACCAGCTGCGGTGGTGGCGGGTTATCCTGCGAAAAGCCCAAAGAGTGGAAAATGCCGGGCTTCGCCCATGTCAATAACTCGGCCTGAGCATTTGACACATCCCAGGTTTCATTGCCCTTACGCGGCACAGCGGTTTGAATGAAATGCTCAATCATATCCGCACTGTCCCATGGCCGGAACACCAAACCTCCACCACTCAATGGCCGGTTGGGTAAGCGTGAGCTTAACGGCTCCAACCAATCCGGTGCTTCTTCCAAATCGACTAAGCGGTTCTGCTCACAGTTCATGGTGTAACCATCCGGACCGTTCCCGTAATAATCCAGATGCTGACCGTTCTTCCAGAATGTCATCCCAGAGTTAACCATTTTGAGCACTTTTGGCCAGACAGCCGCACCGAAATGCTGACTGATCACTGCTTGATTAATCGGGACATTTAAGCCCAGATTCAACGCCAGATGCATGCCTGACTCGGAGCAATAGACCTGTGCAGACTTCTCATGCAATTTGCGCATATCCGCTTTTTTGCCCATCAACGCATTTAGCACTGTGCTACCAAAGTCGATTACCTTATCCATGGTATTGGTCATCAGATTATCGTTACCGTTATAATCCGGTGGGAACTTGGTGACTTTGTGAATCAGCATCGACCAGGTGCGTACATTATTAATATAAGCACGCTGCTCTGCCGAACTAATATCCCCCAAAAACTTTACCCGCCACATCAAGGCTGGGTAGTCCTTGGGGTTCACATGACCCGCTTTATGCTGATTAGCATAGCTTCGCGGACTATCCGTGGCCACAATACCCGGCTTACCTGAGCTACTTCTGATCCCAATGTAATTACGGATATGCGTGATGCTGAACTTAAGCATCTCAAGTCCCTTCTCTTCATCCTGCATCACTTGCCGGGTGATGGTTCGGTTTCCCGGATTATGATGAGAAGCCCCCAAATACCACTCACCCGGTAAAGCAAATCGCAACATATCCCGCTGCTTACTTTTCCAGGTGTTTTTGTAGGCAATCAGGCGAATATCAGCATCACTCCTGATATGTGTTGGCACCTCCTCCCACTGATCACCAATCTGAATCATCTTCGTCAATAAGTCGCGCGGGGTTTGTAGGCTAGGATCTTTCCATAGCTTGGAAGCTTCAGAGGCATTGATGGTGTAATTGGATGCCGGTAAATCGCGCTCATAACACTGATCCGGATGATCAGCAAAAAACTGATTGGCTTGTGTCAGAGTCATTTCGGCTAATTTAGGAACCCGTACAGAACCATCTGGGTTCACCACGCCCGGCTGCGTGGGTAAGAAGTCAGGTCTGGAAGCCAACTGCCCTTCGAAAATTCCACCTAAGATACGGATGCGTTCGGCAAGTTTAGCGCGGTTTGGGTTATCCGCGTTCTCCGGATCGACTGATGCCCAGGTACCATTCTTATCCTTTTCCTCAAAGAACAAGTAAGCCTCTTCCGCATTGATCTGGTTATTACGCTCAGAATTACTCAGCTCGACTAGCTTGCCTCCGGCGATCGCCAAACGGTGACCATCTTTTGCCAAAAGGGCTCTGAGGTCGGCAGTACTCATACCAGCCTGCTTTAACTGACTGACCATGGCAGTATTTTTAAGGTTAATCTCAAGGTTCTTATATCGCTCAATAAATGCAACACGATCCGTCGGAATCTGACTCATAACTACCCCACAAATTCATTGATGGCTGCCCGTAGATAGCCTTAATTAATGCATAATTTATAACTATAGATCAGTTTCTTATGATTTGTTGGCCTGATCTAAAAATATACTATCAGTATTTTTTGAGCCATTTATCCGTGACGGTTGCCTAGTGTGGCCTTTAAGCGATATAGTGGTAGAAAAGCAACTAATAATAAAACTATAAAGGTTAATAACAATGAAAGCCTACTCGCTCCCTTCCCTAGCTATGACAGCCATGTGTACCCTCTTTTTAGCCGGCTGTGGTGGTCAGGAAGATGCTTCTCCCAGCGCCTCAAAAGCGGCTCCGGCTAACAGCGATAGCTTGTCTATATTTCTAACTCTACATAAGCAATTCTGCGAAAAAGACTTTCAAAACAGAGACTCATTGGTTAAAGCACTGGAAGCAGATTCTCGTTTTCGCCCTGCTCCGGGTTTTATGGGAGTTTTTGAAACCAAGGTCGATGGTATTAGTTACGCGGTATCACCTGAGATTGACGGCTGCACGACCGATGTCATGGTAAAGAACAATGCGACGGGAAAAGTGCTGTTTAGCTACGACGAAATGAATCAGGCCCTGTTGAAAAGCGGATATCGTGTAGTGGGTGAAGAATCAAGCCGCAAAGACATGGGCTCGGACAATCAAGAAGTCACTATTTTGGAAAAAACATTTGTATCACCGAAGGGTGAAACAACCAATCTTGACTATCCTGCGGATCGTCCTGATAAATACTACATGACGCTGTTTGCGAAAAAGTTCTCTAGTGCCCCAACGCCTTCGTCGTTGAGCTTGAACAAGCAATAAATCATTTAGCAAACTGCAGGCATAAAAAAAGGCACCCAAAGGGTGCCTTTTTCGCAAGTGTTGCGCCGATAAATTATCGTGCGTAACGCTTGTTGAATTTGTCTACCTGACCCGCAGAAGTGTTCAAGCTCTGCTTACCCGTGTAGAAAGGGTGAGATTCGCTAGATACTTCAAGCTTGATTAGTGGGTACTCATTGCCATCTTCCCATGCGATGGTCTCTTTAGCTGGAGCTGTAGAGCGCGTCAAAAATGCGAAGCCACTAGTGACGTCCTGAAATACAACTTCTCTATAATCTGGGTGGATACCGGCCTTCATGGTGAAGATCCTCAAAATTTGGTGGTTAAATCTAAGACCGCGAATCATATCAGATATGTTTTAAGCATGACAATAGCTTTTTATCCACAAACCACGAGATTATAAGGCTATTTTAGTCTTTCTTTTTTCCACGGGCTCGCGGATGCGCCTTATCATAAACAGAAGCCAAGTGCTGATAGTCTAAATGCGTATAAACCTGTGTCGAACTAATATCGCTATGGCCTAAGAATTCTTGCACTGCCCGCAAGTCGCCGGATGATTGCAACAAATGTGATGCAAAACTATGCCTGAGTTTGTGCGGATGGATACTTTGGGTAATCCCTTGCTTCTTTTGCCAATGATTCATGCGTAACTGGATGTTACGGTGAGAGATGGCACTACCCTGACGACTCAGAAACAAATCACCAAGCTGCTTCCGGTTTACCAAGGAACGATGCACCAGCCAATTTTTCAATGCTTCTACGGCTTTGCTACCTACAGGGATAATACGCGTCTTATTACCTTTACCGGTCACTGTAACCAATGCACCCGTAAGATCAATGTCTGCCATCTGCAAGCTTGCCAACTCAGCTAAACGCAAACCCGAACTATAAAACAATTCGATAATGGCTTTGTCCCGCACACTAATAAAATCATCGCCTTCAATATTGAGCAGTTGTGTGACTTGTTCGATATCCAGAGTTTTTGGTAAGGGCTTGGTATCACGCGGAGCACGCACGTCAATCGCAGGATTAAGTGACAGGCGTTTGTGCTTAATCTGGTACTGGTAATAACTACGCAGTGAGGAAAGCTTGCGCTGTAAACTCCGTGACTTTAACCCCTCACGGTGCAACTGACTGATCCACTGGCGAACAGAAAATTCGTTCACATCATTGAGTGAACCAACTTCAGCATGTTTGTCTAGCCACTGGCTAAACTGCAGCAAATCTCGTTGGTAGTTTTCCCAGGTATGTTGCGAGTAACGGCGTTCGAACCGGAGATAATCCAGAAACGCCTGTATATCAGTTTCAGTGTTCAAGATGTTGCGCAATAGCCGTTGCGATTAACTCACCTAAGTGACTTAAGAAAACCGTACCAACACCAGAATGAAAACGTTCAGCCTCAAGACTACCCAATGCCAACAGACCAATACTGTGATTACACTGTAACGGAATCAACGCAACAGACTGAATACGTGATCCATTCTCTCTAAACAAGAAATTTAACTGCTCTTCCGGACAAGGCCCGCACACGGGTTGAATATCATCGAGCAAGCTACGCATCGCGATCATCATAGCGTGATTGCTGCGTACAAAGTGCAGCCCCGGCATATCAGTACCCGGTTTGTCATGGAATAAACGGAACGACACAAAGTCTGCGTTGAAATCATTACGTAGCACATCCTGACAAGTACTCAGGAGCATATCAAGACTATCCGCGCGTAATAATTCTAAAGTCAGGTGCTGCAAACGTTTCATGATTTGCTCATTACTGCGCGCAGCTGAAATCAATCCTTCCAGCTGTGATTCGATGCGCTTATTTTTATCTCGTAATACAGAGACCTGACGCTCTAATAATGACGTGGCGCCCTTAACACCCTGACTGACCTCCAACACCTCCAGCAACTCACTATGATTAATCAGGAAGTCGGGATTAGCAGACAAAAATTCAATAACGGTTGATTCATCCAGTGTTGCAGCGGGGGTGGATTGTACCGATGTACTCATATATTTATAGTTCCGTGGAATACGGTTGCGACCGGACCGGTCATCATCACCGGTGAGTGTTCGCCCGCCCAGTGAATCTCTAGTTTACCTGCAGGCAGTATAACAGTTACCGGTGTGTCTAATAAGCCCTGTAGACGACCGGCCACAATTGCCGCACAAGCGCCCGTGCCACAGGCCATGGTCTCACCCACACCGCGCTCAAACACGCGAAGCCGCACTTGTTGACGGTCAATAACTTGCATAAAGCCCACATTAACTTGCTGCGGAAATACCTCGTCACGCTGAAACTCACTACCGATAGACTCAACCTCAGCGGTATCCACATCATCCACCACTAATACAGCATGAGGATTACCCATGGACACTGCTGAAAACTCAACCTGACCGTTATCTTCTAAAGTATGAGAGTAGCGAACCTGCTGTTCAGGCATCGCCAGCGGAATCTCTGCAGGAAGTAACTGCGGCTCCCCCATATCAACCGTTACCTGACCATCCTCACGCAGATTAAGCACAATTCGACCACCTGCAGTTAGTACAGGGATTTCCGTTTTATCCGTCAGCCCCTGATCAACTACAAAACGGGCAAAGCAACGCGCGCCATTACCACACTGCTCGACCTCACTACCATCTGAATTAAAGATGCGATAGCGAAAATCGCAGTCAGCAACCGGCGAAGCCTCAACCATTAATAGCTGATCACAGCCAATACCTTGATGACGATCCGCGATGGCTTTAATCATAGGATTAGTCAAATTGACATCCTGATCAATCGCATTGATCATCACGAAATCATTTCCCAGGCCGTGCATTTTTGTGAAGTTAAGTTGCATAATTTTAGTGTGTCGCTTTCGGGTTAACCCTATTTCATCAGATTGTTAATCTTAACACTATTATCAAAGTCTTATGCTAATAAGCAAGCCTCTATCGACTAGTAGATATTGACAGTACCTAAGCTGGTTTTAAGCTGGCGTATGTTAGCGATTGCTGATATGGTGATGCGCAATATCAGATATGCCTAATATAGGAGAATGATATGAACGCATCCCAACCTTAAATCAGAGTGGTTAATCAGACA
>NZ_QGKM01000075.1 GCF_003172875.1 Leucothrix pacifica
ACTACTCTTGACCATAGCTCATTGAGCATAAACAGTTTTGGAAAGGGGATCTTGAATATATTGCTCGCATAATATTTCGGCAGTGATATTTGTACCAACTAAGTTTCGAACTGATGTTTCAAAGTACTCACGATAAGAGTCCTCCTGCGACTTATCATCTACGACGAACCCTAGCGAAGATGCATGTTTGAGAAACAAACCAGAGAGTTTTTTCATATGCACTTCTGGTTCGATTTTGGTCATCTCAACGGGGAAATCGGTGATGTACTCAAAGAATAAGCAACCCACTAAGCTAACGTGAGCCAATAAAAAATGCTTTGACTCTTCAGTGTCTTGTATCATTCCAGATAAGTTTTTAAGGAGTACGGTTCCTTCCTTTTCATAAATTATAGCCTCTACATCTTTGAGGTACTTTTTATAATTGTATTTAAAAAACATAAATAATCCCTATGTTGATTGTTCAATTGAATATCTTCTTGATCTAAAGGTAGGCGATGGTCTTCCAGTAGAGGCTGAAAAAATATTTTTTATTAGTACACTTTGTGTTTATTTTTTTCCGGACCAAACATTCCAGTTTCAACCAGTAAATCCCATATTTTTTTCATCGATAGCGCAGTTTTTTGATCTACAAAAAGTGATGATCTGCTGCCATGAGGTACACCAAGAAAGTGTGGGCGCATAGATTCCCAGTTTTCTGCATATTTCGCTTGCTCGTAATTCGGAATTTCTTTTTTTAGCATAAGAGGTACTGCAACTGCCGCTGGAATCATTCCATTTTGGTATATTTCATGATGCCAATCACATTTCACAAGTATTGGAATAGCATCGGAATGATAAAATTTAACATCTAACTTTGTTGCGGAAATTTCCGCAACATGAGAACTATATTTCAGCGCCTCGACAGATTCCAGAAGTGCTTCTTCATGGTATGGGCAACTAATAAACGCATTAGCAAAATACGTCGTATGGTCTAGCCCTCGGTAGCCACACTTATGACTAGGGACTGTATCAGGCCACCGGACAAAGGGCTCATTTTGTGCTGCGACTAAAGGATGCCACGAAGGATACTCTTTGATAGCTGGCCCATATCTTTTAGTTATATCTAAAAGCATACGCTCGCTTTTCTCTCTTTCGCTACTTTCAAGATCCCTAGGAATCAAATAATTCCGAGCAGATTCAAAACCATCAGTTACTGCCTCATTCGCTCTAAATGCCACTATATTAACCTAAATTAGTAAAATTAATTGGTATTTTAAATAGTAGCCTAATCAAAGTAAACCGTAATTACGCACAATAATCTAATATTGTGCGCAACTGTTTAATTTAGTGATTTGAGCTATAGAGGGGTCATGAGATTTAGAGGCTTCTTACACGTCGTGAGCTCATTCAGAATAACGTACGCATTTTGAGTGTACTCAGTTAGAAAAAGGTTGATGTAACCCTGAAAATGGGAGGTAAGTATCCATTGCATACTATGAACCTAGGCTAGACATAATTCAGGTTATGCGCAGTATTAAACCGTCCCTACAAATACCAATCATACTCCCGCGCCGAAATCGCATCCTCAAACGCATCAATCTCACTACGTTTCTGCGCACAATAAACCGGAATAAAATCCTCCCCAAGATACTCTTTCAGCACCTCCGAAGTCTCAGTCAACCGCAACGCCGCCCGCAAATCAGTAGGCAATCCAGAAGACTCAACTGACAATTCCTCAGTAGCAGGCCCGGGCTGTAAAGCTTGCTTCAATCCCCAATGAATCGACGCCATCAATGACGCCAACGCCAGATAAGGATTAGCATCCGCACCCCCAACCCGATATTCAATGCGCTGGTTTTTGGCATCTGATGAAGGAATACGCGCAGCAACCGAGCGGTTTTCATAACCCCAAGTCGGACTGAGTGGCACATTATTGTTTGGTGCTAAGCGTCGGAATGCATTGAGATTGGGTGCGAAGATCGATAGGGATTCCGGCATCACCTCAAGCACACCACCCACAGCATGCAGTAACTTGCCTTCCAGCTCCTCATTAAACAGATTATTACCGTCTTTATCGTACAAACTAGTATGAAGGTGTAGCCCGTTTCCGGCATGATCCAAATACGGCTTGGCCATAAAACTTGCCTGAAAACCATGCTTCATCGCGACGCCTTTGACGATGCGTTTGAACATCACGCATTGGTCCGCAGCTGCCATCACATCGGCATTGTGTAGTAGGTTAATTTCATATTGCCCTAAGCCGACTTCAGCTGAAATTGGCCCAACCGCAACGTCTTGCTCGATACAGGTTCGGGTGATATCACTCAGGCAGTCACCAAAGTCCGCCAAGCGATCCATATTCAGAACGGCATAGTTGTCACGTTGCCCGGAGCGTGGCCCAATGGCAGGCTGAACTAAACCGTCATCGTTGCGCTGCTGGTCGAATAAATAAAACTCCAACTCATAAGCCACCACGGGGAAGATTCCATCATCTTCAAAGCGTTTCAGCACACGTTTCAGAATATTGCGTGGCTCCCAAAACGGCGAATCACTTTGCCCCTGAGCGTAGCGAACCATGACTTGCGCGCGTGGCTCGGATTCCCATGAAACACGTTTGATGGAACCGGGAATTAGTTCGATATCTGCATCCGGATCACCGTCTTCAATGCCATGACCCAGCGCATCAATCGCATGTCCCTGAACTGACATCAGCGGCATGCCGCGAGGGAATTTAAGTCCTTTTTCCGCGAGCTTTTCCAGGTCATCAATGGCATATCGCTTGCCATAAAAGTTACCCGGTATATCCAGAATTATTAAATCAACTTCATTGATATCAGGGTTGTTGGCTTTGAATTGTTCTATTTCTTGTTTCATAGTGAAGCGACGCTGCTCGTATAGTATTTTGGCCTGCCAGCAAACACCGTATGTTTGCTGTGACAGGAATTACATTATTGACCGATGATACCGAAGGCAGCTATCCATCACCGGAGCGTGCGCGCACTTGTTCGGCGCGCTTAGCGATGAGGGAGGCAGCGATAACCCCGACGGATACCGCAACAATCAGGAGTGTAGATAAGGCATTTATTTCAGGTTTCAAGCCCAGGCGAACCTGACTGTAAATCTTCATGGGTAGCGTGGTTGCACCGGGGCCTGAGGTGAAGGATGCAATCACCAAATCATCCAGAGAAAGCGTGAAAGCCAATAGCCATGCAGCAACTACAGCCGGCATGATAATGGGTAACGTCACCTGCATAAAGGCATTGAAAGGGTTGCAGCCTAAGTCGAGCGCGGCTTCTTCTAAGGAGCGGTCAAAGCTGATTAAACGCGAGGAAACAACCACCGCGACATAACACATAGAGAAGGTCACGTGCGCAATAGTGATGGTCCAGAATCCACGATCCCAGCCGATAGCCACAAACAGCAGCAGCAACGACAAACCGGTAATCACTTCAGGCATCACCAGTGGTGAATAGACCATGCCGGAGAACAACATACGCCCACGAAATTTCCCGGCACGCGTCAATACCAGCGCTGCCAGTGTACCCAGCACGGTGGCGATAGTGGCGCTTAATACTGCGACTTTGAACGTCACCCAAGCCGCATTCATAAACGACTCGTTTTGGAATAGGGCGGTATACCAGCGCGTGGAAAAGCCACCCCAAACCGTCACCAATTTAGAGTCGTTAAAGCTGTAAATAATTAGCAGCATAATCGGCAGATACAAAAACACAAAGCCGAAGGTCAGGCTGGTTGCATTAAACCAAGTGAATCGTTTTTGGTTCATGAGGCCGCCTCCTGTGCTTTTTCCTGCTGGCGTTGGAATAGCAAAATAGGGATCACCAGTAACATCAACAAGACAATCGCAACCGCAGACGCCACTGGCCAATCGCGGTTGGAGAAGAATTCACCCCACAGCGTTTTACCGATCATTAGTGTTTCAGAGCCACCTAATAAGTCAGGAATCACAAACTCACCCATGGCCGGAATAAACACCAAAAAACAACCAGCCACGATACCGGGTAATGACAGCGGGAAGGTGACTTGCCAGAAGGCACCGAGGCGTGTCGTTCCAAGGTCCAGTGCGGCCTCGATCAATGAGTCATCCATTTTTTCCAGCGCAGCATAAAGCGGTAACACCATAAACGGCAGATAGGAATACACAATGCCGATGTAAACTGCAAAGTTGGTATTGATCATGGCTAATGGTGTATCAATCACACCTAGCCACAACAGGAAGTGATTGAGAAAGCCTTCGGTTTTTAATATTCCAATCCATGAATACACACGAATCAGAAAGCTGGTCCAGAAGGGCAGAATAATCATCAGAACTAACAGTCCGCGCCACTTTTCCGGTGAGCGTGCCAATGCATAGGCAATCGGATAGCCCAGCAGTAGTGTAAACAAGGTTGAGACCAAAGCAATTTGCAGGCTGGATAGATAAGACAACCAGTAAATATTGTCTTCCAATAGCCAAATGAAGTTCTCAAGGTCAAAGGCCTGCCATAGATTCACCATACCCTGAATACCAGCTTCCGGCGTATAGTTTGGCGTATACGGTGGCATGGCGGTTGCCATATCGGATAGTGATATTTTCAGCACAATGAAAAATGGCATCAGGAAGAATACCAATAGCCAAATCATTGGAATGCCGATTAGTAGGAAACGACGCCAGTTAATAGTCACTGATTACTCCGTCAACGCGATGGCTGCGGTGTCTGTCCAGGAAAGCCAGACATTATCTTCCCAGGTAATGGCGCGATTGCTTAAACGACGTTGGTTGGTCATTTGCGCTTTGATCAGATCGCCGTTACTGAGTCTGACGTGATACGTTGAAATACTGCCGGAGTAAGCGATGTCATCGACGATGCCTTGCAGTTTATTGCGTCGGTCTTCGGGCGGTTCTTTGCTGACAGCGATTTTTTCCGGTCGAATAGCGAGCCAAGCGGTGGAGCTAATTGCCAAAGGCTTGTCGCTGTGCAGGATAAAATCCTGACCTGCGGCTGACTGTAAAGTGATTTCATGATCTTGCTGAGCGGTGACAGTGCCTTCTATGAAATTCACATCACCGATAAAGTCGGAGACATAGCGGTTTTTAGGTGCTTCGTAGATCATTGCTGGGGTATCAACCTGTGCCACGATGCCTTTGTCCATAATCGCGATACGGCTGGCCACTGTCATGGCTTCTTCCTGATCATGGGTGACGATCATAAAAGTAACGCCTAGTTTTTCCTGCAGATTCATTAGCTCAAACTGAGTGCGCTCGCGAAGCTTTTTGTCCAATGCGCCGAGTGGCTCATCAAGCAGTAATAGTTTCGGGTTCTTTGCTAACGAACGTGCCAGTGCAACCCGCTGACGTTGACCGCCAGAGAGTTGGTGTGGTTTACGCTTGGCAAACTCCTGCAACTGCACCAACGTCAACATTTCAGCAACGCGCTGGGCAATTTCGTCTTTGCTGCGACCTTCTTGCTTTAGACCAAAGCCAATGTTTTTCGCTACGCTCATGTGCGGGAACAGGGCGTAGGACTGAAACATCATATTCACCGGACGCTGATTAGGCGGGACTTTTGAAATATCCTTGCCACCAATCAGAATACGGCCTTCAGTGGCTTCTTCAAATCCTGCCAGAAGTCGTAATAGGGTTGTTTTGCCGCAGCCGGAAGGGCCGAGCAGGGCATAGAATTCCCGCTCGTAAATATCCAGCGTTAGATTATCAATTGCCGTGAAATCACCGTAGCGTTTGGTCACACCCTCAAATCGAATTAAGGGCGTTGCCGACGCATCATTCCACGGCGCAAATACATCACTGGTATTGCCAGAAGCCGCCATGAATATGCCTTATTTTCCGCTCTTGATACGTGTCCAACTACGGTTTAGCAGGCGTTGTGCTTTAGGCTCTGGCGCGAGTACCGCGTACAAACCTTTCAGGGTTTCCTCATCAGGATAGACCGCATTGTCTTTAAATACTGAGTCATCCAGTAGAGGCTGCGAAGCAAGGTTTCCATTGGCATAACTCACGTAGTTACTGGCTTTTGCAGCCACATCAGCACGCAGGATATAGTCCATAAAGGCGTAGGCTTCGTCTTTGTTTTTGCTGTCTGCCGGAATCGCCATCTGGTCAAACCACATCTGTGCGCCTTCTTTTGGAATCACATACGCAACGGTATTGCCATTTTTTGCTTCATCAGCACGGTCACGCGCTTGCAGTACATCACCGGAGTAACCAACCGCTACACAAATGTCGCCATTAGCCAGTGCGCCGATGTATTCAGAGGAGTGGAACTTCTGAACATGAGGACGTACTTTTGCAATTAATGCTTCAGCTTTTTCTAAGTTTTCTTTGGAGAATTCATTCGGGTTTAGCCCAAGGTAATGGAATGCTGCCGGCATAATTTCAGTCGGTGCATCCAACCAGTGAATACCGCAATCAGCCAGTTTCTCCACGATTTCTGGTTTGAATATCAGATCCCAAGAGTTGAGCGGCGCATCATCTCCCAGACGCTGTTTGACCTTTTCTTCAACATAACCAATACCAGTGGTTCCCCACATGTAGGTGAATGAGTGCTCATTGCCCGGATCATATTCTTTAGTGCGCTCAGCGATGGTATCCCAGGCATTTTTCAGATTGGGCAGTTTGCTTTTGTCCAGCTTGGTAAACGCACCAGCTTTGATTTGGCGGCTTATAAAGGTGGCACTGGGAACGACAACGTCATAGCCTGACGCACCCGTTAATAGCTTGGTTTCCAGTAGCTCGTTGGTATCAAACACATCGTAATTAACCTTGATGCCGGTTTCTTTGGTGAAGTCTTCCAGCACGCTTTCATCGATATAGTCAGACCAGTTATAAACATTGACGACTTTGTCAGCGGCATTCGCCACATTCCCTAATAAAGCGCCTGCGGCAAAGCAAAGCGAGGATACGGCAATAACCAACTTCTTTTTCATCATCATGTGAGGGGCTCCTGAATCATTTATGTTTGAGGTCTGCGTTGCGTGGATAATCTTGCATAAAGTGGTGGGTAAGTCAATTTATGTGATCACATTACAATATGGCCTGAGTGTTTTACATACTTATTAGCGTGCGTGTTTTGTTTGTTCGCTTGACTTTTAGAAGTCGCCTCACCAAAATGTGATCACATAATTTTAATTAACGGTTGTCTCATGGAATACGCACCAATAGTGTCTGCACCTGACTCGGTAGAAGAGCTAAAAAAACTTGTGGTTAGTCACAAAATCGAGGAGGTGGAATGCACCATTGCAGACATTCATGGTGTGGCGCGCGGCAAACTGATGCCAGCGAGTAAGTTCGTTGCCTTGAATCCGACGTTTTTGCCTTACAGTATCTTCTTCCAAAGCATCACTGGTGATTACTTAGAGTTTGACTCTGAAGCCTATATGACAGAAGTGGATATTCAGTTAGTGCCAGATTTGACCACGGTCAGGACTTTGCCTTGGGCGCGGTCTCCCAGCTTAATGGTGATCCATGACCTGATGTTTCAGGACGGTCGTCCGGTAGAAAGTGGCCCGCGTAATGTATTGAAGCGCGTACTCAAATTATATGAGGACCGAAACTGGAAGCCGGTGGTTGCGCCGGAAATAGAGTTTTATCTGACCGAACGAAATACTGATCCGGATTTACCGTTGCAGCCACCGATAGGGCGCTCGGGCCGTCAAAGTGTCGGGCGTCAGTCATTTTCCATGATGGCGATTGATGAGTACGAGCCGATCATTGAAGACATCTATAAATTCGCAGAAGTCATGGGCTTGGAAATCGATACCCTGACTCAGGAGGGGGGGCCTGCTCAGCTTGAAGTGAACATGGCACATGGTGATGCTCTGGATCTGGCGGATCAGGTATTCGTTTTTAAGCGCCTGATTCGTGAAGCGGCGATGCGACATGATTGCTATGCCACGTTTATGGCTAAGCCGATGAAGAACCATCCCGGCAGTGCCATGCATATTCACCAGAGTGTGGTGGATATCAGCACCGGTCAGAATATTTTTAGTAATCAGGATGGCAGTGCCAGTGATTTGTTTCACTACTTTATTGGTGGACAACAAAAATATTTGGGAGCCTCGACCTGCTTGTTGGCTCCTTATGTGAATTCTTATCGTCGCCTGATGCCGGGTGATTCCGCACCGATTAATCTGGAGTGGTCTAAGGATAATCGCTCCGCTGGTCTGCGTGTGCCTAACAGCGGTCCGAACTCGCGCCGTGTGGAGAATCGCATCGCAGGCATGGATACCAATCCTTATTTGGCCTTAGCCAGCAGTCTGGCAACTGGCTATTTAGGGATGATGAATAAAATTAAATGTCAGGAAGAATTCAAAGGCGATGCCCACGAAGCTGACTTTGGTTTACCGCGTGGATTATTGGAATCACTGATTGTTCTCGATGAAGCGCCGGAATTTCAGGCCATTCTCGGACAAGAGTTTTGTGATTTGTACAAAGCACTGAAACAGCACGAATTTAATGAATACATGATGGTAGTGAGTCCGTGGGAGCGTGAACACTTGCTACTGACCGTTTAGTGCCGACTGACCTCGGTAAGGAAAAATACTATGACAAATAATCCACCCGCCTCTCAGCACAATGCGATTCAACTGCAGGATGCCGGACATCATATTCACCCGTTTACAGACACCAAAGCGCTGAATAAAAAAGGTGCGCGCGTGATTAATCGCGGTGAAGGTGTTTACGTTTGGGATGATCAGGGCAATAAAATGCTGGATGCGATGGCTGGCCTGTGGTGCATGGCCATTGGCTATGGTCGCACTGAAGTGGCTGATGCGGTGCATGCGCAAATGCAGGAATTACCGTATTACAATACTTTCTTCCAGACTACTCATAAGCCGGTTGCTGAGCTAGCTAAAAAGCTGGCAGAGATTTCACCTGAAGCGATTAATCACACTTTCTTTACCAGCGGTGGCTCGGATGCGAACGACACCATGTTGCGACTGGTGCGCCACTACTGGGCATCGTTAGGTAAGCCTAGTAAAAAGGTGATTATCTCGCGTAAAAATGCTTATCACGGTTCGACAGTGGCGGGTGCAAGCTTGGGTGGCATGACCTTTATGCACGAGCAGGGTGACTTGCCGATTCCCAATATCACCCATATCGGCCAGCCTTATTGGTATGGTGAAGGGGGCGATTTAACGCCTGATGAGTTTGGCTTGCTGCGGGCACGTGAGCTGGAAGAAAAAATTCTTGAGTTAGGTGAAGATAAAGTCGCGGCCTTTATCGCAGAGCCGGTTCAAGGTGCGGGTGGGGTGATTATTCCACCGGATAGTTATTGGCCGGAGGTGCAACGCATCTGTGACAAGTATGAAATCTTATTGGTGGCTGATGAAGTGATTACTGGCTTTGGTCGTACCGGTGAGCGTTTTGCCAGTGAGACATACGATTTAAAGCCGGATGTGATTTGTATCGCTAAAGCGTTAAGTTCGGGGTATCTGCCGATTGGCGGAGTGATGCTGAGTGATCGTTTGGCTGATGTGGTGATCAATCAAGGCGGAGAGTTCGAGCACGGCTACACTTATTCCGGACACCCCGCAGCTTGTGCCGCAGCGCTTAAGGTGCTGGAAATTATGGATCGTGAAGACCTGCCGAATTACGTTAAAAACGACATCGGCCCTTATCTGCAGGAGCGTTGGCTGAAGCTGGCTGACCACCCGCTAGTGGGTGAGGCTCGTATGGTTGGTCTGATGGGTGCGCTGGAATTAACACCAGACAAGGCGACTCGCGCGAAGTTTGCAGTCAAAGCGGGGACGGTTGGATTAATGTGTCGTGAGTTCTGTTTTGATAATGGCTTAGTCATGCGAGCAGTAGGCGATACCATGATTATTTCTCCGCCATTGGTGTTGAGTCATGATGAGGCTGATGAGTTAATTGCTAAAGCTACTGCCGTGCTGGATCTGACTTATGCTGCTGCCAAAGAAGCAGGCTATCTCTGATGGGAATCCCTATAAAGCGATTGCGCTCTGCAATTTCTGTGTTAGACGCTGCTCGAAATCTTCATGTATTCCCCGTGCATTGCGGTTTCTGCGCTGCGTCCGCTTTAAATTTGAATGGCTCAAGACGTTTCTAGGGAGTTCCCAAATGCCAGGATTGGGTAAAAAGGGGTTTCTTTATAGCAATGATGAAGTCGGAAAATATCCGGACTCTTATTATCACGCCAGCGCCAATACCATCCCCGAATTTCCTCGCCAATTCGGTGAGGAGACGGCAGATGTATGTATTGTGGGGGCGGGTTATACCGGCTTATCGGCGGCACTACATTTAGCACAAGCAGGCTATAAAGTGATTTTGTTGGATGCGCATCGGGTCGGTTGGGGTGCATCGGGGCGAAATGGCGGGCAGTTGGCCAGCGACCAGCGAAGCGATCAGGACACGCTGGAATCACGCTACGGCAAGGATCACGCGCGTGCACTTTGGGATATTGGTCTGGAGGCGAATCAGCTTTGTAAAGACTTAATCCATGAGCATGCCATCGATTGTGATCTAACACCCGGAATCATTCACGCAGATCATCGTAAGCGTTATCTTAAGCATTCCCGCGACTACGTGGAGAAGCTGCAAACGGAATATGGCTACGAAGATATCCGTTATCTGGAGCAGGATGAAATTCGTCAACTAGTCGGTTCTGAATCCTATTTTGGTGGCATGCTGGATACGCGTGCAGCACATATTCACCCGCTAAATTTTGCACTGGGGCTAGCTGATGCTGCACACGAAGCTGGAGCGGTAATTTATCAGGAATCACCAGTTTTAAGTTACTCCGATGGTTCAGGGGCAGGTGGTTCGACCGTTACTGTAAAACTGGAAAATGGCACGATCACAACCAAGCAATTGCTGCTAGCCTGTAATGGCTATTTGGATACCTTAGATAAGAAAGTCGAGGCGCGGGTGATGCCGATTAACAACTATATTGTCGCTACCGAACCCCTGTCTGAGTCCTTAGCTAGTGAGCTACTAAGTGAGAATCATGCTGTTGCTGACTCGCGGTTTGTGGTGAATTACTTTCGCCTGAGTGCCGACCGACGCATGTTGTTTGGTGGCGGTGAAAACTACAGTTTTAAGTTTCCGAAGGATATTCCGGGATTTGTTCGTAAACACATGTTGCAGGTTTACCCTCAACTGGAAGAGGCGAGGATTGATTATGGCTGGGGCGGCACCTTAGCGATTACTGTCAGCCGTATGCCGTACTTTGCGAAGTCGTCTGAGGGGGTGGTATCGGCGAGTGGTTACTCCGGACATGGTGTGGCGATGGCGACATTAGCAGGCAAGATCATGGCGGATATGGTGGATGGCAAGCTGGCGCGGTTTGATACGATGGCGGGGCTGAAGACTTATCCGTTTCCGGGTGGGGCGGGACTGCGGTGGCCGCTGTTGGCGCTGGCGATGACCTACTATGGCATGCGGGATCGATTGTAGTCGGCCTTTCGGGTATTAGCTTCACTACGCCGACTCCCTTCGCTCGTAAGGACTTCGTGAAGCTAATACCCGAAAGGCCTTGGTGTGGTGGTGTGAGCGGGTAAGGGCACTACGTCGATTCCCTTTGTTCGTGAGGGCTTCGTGAAGTTAATACCCGAAAGACTTAGTTATTTTTTATGTGATCTAGAAGACCGTCGCTGGCATCTTCAATCATCTCCAATACGTC
Source organism: Leucothrix pacifica (assembly GCF_003172875.1). Classification (GTDB taxonomy): domain Bacteria; phylum Pseudomonadota; class Gammaproteobacteria; order Thiotrichales; family Thiotrichaceae; genus Leucothrix; species Leucothrix pacifica. The sequence continues at coordinate 11,637 of NZ_QGKM01000075.1, forward strand.
ATCAAAGCCGTCATTGTAGTAGGGATCAGGGACTTCAGTTTCAGGTCGGTTTTTTGCAAATGACAAGCACAGGTGTACTTTGTGCTTTTGGTCTTCAGGGGCGATTTTTAGCAAGTTGTCATAGTTCGCGCGATCCATGGCAATCAGGTAGTCGAATGCGGTGAAGTCGCTGGTTTCTACTTGTCTGGCGCGTTGGGCGGATAGGTCGTAGCCTCTGGAGCGTGCCATGGCTTGTGAGCGTGGGTCGGGTGCTTCACCGATGTGGTAGGCGTGTGTACCGGCAGAGTCTACATTGATTTGGTCGCTTAAACCTTGCTCCGCTACTTTGTGTTCAAAGACGCCGTGAGCGGTTGGTGAGCGGCAGATATTCCCCATGCAGATAAAAAGTACGTTGGTCATTATTGTTTAAGTCCTTGGTTGCTGTGACTGATTATAAAGGGCTTCGCTGAAGGTATGTGAGGCTGTACCGTTCATTCCTGAGTAACTGCCTTTTGTCAGAAATAAACCCACTTGAGTGAGTCATTCGAGGCATTGGTGCGCCTAAGTTGTTAAGGATAATCTTACAACACTCCATAAGGACATGGTGATATCAATGAAAAATAAATTACTACGCAACTCGTCGCAGCTTGCATCTGCGGTTTTACTCTCTTTCCTGGCTGCTTCTCAGGCCAATGCATTAACGGCTCAGCCGGATCGCTTAAATACCACAGTCGGTCAGGCGAAGACGGTTGAGGTGCTTTGGAATGATACCGGCGGCCATTTTTGGGTGTCGAATGTTAATAGTTACTCGGTACGAGGTGGTCGTGCATATGTGGTGGATGGTCGCAAGATTCACTACACGCCAAAGCCTGGCTTTACGGGGACTGATGAGTTTTGGTATGAAATAGCCGACTCGCACGGTAGGACGAATAGTTCCAAAGTGACGGTTCACGTGAGCGGTGGTCATGGGCAAAGACATCACAAGCCGGTGCATTATCACAAACCCCATAAACCGTCATACAGCATTGAATGGTCAAAGCCGGGATTTAATCTCAGCTATTCCAAACCCGGTGGCTGGCAAGCGCAGATCAGTCAACCCAAACAGCACCACAATCGTCACTCCGGCCAAAAACACTGGGGTGGTGGAAGTGTGCCGGTCGGGCGCGCAGATGCTTACACGACTTACTCCGGATCAGGTCAGATTGCCCTGTATGTGTTGGCGAATGATAAGGGTGTGGGTTTGAGTGTACACAGAACTAACCCTTGGACAACGCATGGTGGTCAGGCTTGGGTGGTGAATGACTATAGTGGATCTTATATTGCTTATACGCCAAAGCCCGGTTTTCGAGGTGTGGATGAGCTTTGGTATGTGCTGAGAGATCAGCATGGGCGTACTAACAGCACTAAGGTGAATATCTCAGTTCATTAAGTTGTGTGGTTCTGATTTAGGGTGTTGCTGTCATTAAGCCGACTTGCGGTGCTCGTAAGGACTTTATGAAAGCAATACCCAAAATCAGGTTGAGGAGTGCGGGGTGGTCGCAAAGCGAAAATCACCCGCGTCCGCGATAGCCAGCCACACCTTGCTCAGGCACCCAAACGCCTTTTGGAATCTCACCTTGCGCAAAAAACACATCAATCGGAATCCCACCGCGCGGATACCAATACCCACCGATACGAATCCATTTCGGCTTAATTTCTTCAATCAAACGACGCGCAATGCTAACGGTGCAGTCTTCATGAAATGCGCCGTGATTACGGAAGGAGCCGAGGAATAACTTGAGTGATTTACTCTCGACCAATAACTGATCCGGAATGTAGTCGATGACCAGGTGCGCAAAGTCGGGTTGTGAGGTCATTGGACACAGTGATGTGAACTCCGGTGCAGTAAAGCGAATCATGTAATCCACATCAGCTTGTGGGTTTTTTACACTTTCTAAAATGGCATTTTCGGGCGTGTCCGGTAGCACCGTATCGCCACCTAACTGCTGTAAATCTTGATAAATATTGTCACTCATGAAGCTATGCTCCTTAGTTTACTTAACATAATAATTTGATTGCGAAGTTAAACGCCACGTTGATTGCCCCAGAGGATGTTATGCAGCTGCGGTAATACCGTGGCTTGGTGCCAACCGACTGCGACCACCTGATCAATCAATTCACGGGTAGATTGCAGACCTTGCTCCAGCGTCACTTCATCGGCCTGAAGGTTACAGGGTTGCAGATAGTAATCGAACTGAGGGTAACGCTGCTGAACCTCATGTGCCCATTTGAAATCGATATCATCAGCCACCACCAGTTTTATGCTGATCGCTTCCGGGCTTTTAGCCAGCGAGACACTTTTCTCAAAGGCATCCCACTTGGTTTCCATGCCGGAAGAGGGTGGCTTTGGACTTAGTGTCAGGTAGTCAATTTGCTTAAACCACGGCTTTGAAAGACTGCCTTGTGTTTCCATGGCGAAGGTGTAACCGGCTTTATGACCAATCTCGATAAGCTTGGCAAAGTCCTGTAGCGCTGGGTTGCCACCGGATAAAGTGATGAGAATCGGCGTAGGGCTAAGTGCCTGAATTTGTGACCAGACTTCCTCAGTGCTCAGCGTGTGCCACTCGTTTTTGTACTTCTTCTCCACCGCGTATAAGGTATCACACCAGCTGCAACGGTAATCACAGCCACCGCTACGAACAAATACCGTTGGTTTGCCCACGAGTGCACCTTCACCCTGAATCGTCGGGCCAAATACTTCACTAATAATTAACTGGCTCATGGTCGGTACTCCGCCCAGGTTTTGGGGGTTTCACTGACTTTGACGCCGCTGGTCTCAGGCCATTTCGCTTTGCACCAGTCGTATAGATGCTTGGCTAACAACTCGGCAGTGGCACAGTCATCACCTAACACATCATTCAGGTGACGGTGATCTAAGGTGTCATCGATGTAGTCTTTCAGCGGTTTTAACTCGGTGTAATCCCGCACAAAACCATACTGATCCAGCGTCGGTGAACTCAGCTCCACGACCACGATATAATTATGACCATGCAAGCGCGCGCACTGATGATCCGCGGGCATTTGCTTGAGTTGGTGTGAGGCAGAGAATTGAAACTCTTTACTAATCCGAAACATCTACGCAGCCCCCGAGTCATGTGCAGCGACCGCAGTGCGCCAAAAATCCGGATCTTCATAATCCGTTGGATCAACCACGCCAGCCTCATGAAATGCCTCTGCACGTTCTACGCAGGTTCCGCATTTACCGCAGTGTTTTTCGCCACCTTTGTAACAAGACCAAGTGTCTTCAAACGGCACGTTTAAGGCTGCACCAGCAGCGGCGATATCGGCTTTACTGCCGTGTAAAAACGGCGCGTAGATGTCGATATCCGCATAGCCATCCAAGGCCATTTTCTGCATTTTAGCGAATTGCTCGATGAAGTCAGGGCGACAATCCGGATAGATGAAGTGATCCCCACCATGCACGGCAATGGCTACGGTATCTGCGCCTTGAGAGGCTGCCATTCCGTAAGCAATCGTGAGCATAATCGCGTTGCGATTAGGGACGATAGTGAGTTTCATGCTGTCTTCGGCATAGTGCCCGTCAGGCACATCCACGTCATCGGTGAGTGCCGAACCTGTCAGCTGTGCGCCGACATTACTGATATCAATAATGTGGTGCGGAACGCCGAAATGCTCTGCACAACGTGCCGCATAGCCGAGCTCTTTATCATGGCGCTGGCCATATTGAAATGAAACTAAAGAAGTGAGGCTGCCTTCGGCGGCCACTTTATACGCGAGCGTGACTGAATCCAGCCCGCCCGAACAGACGATCATTGCTTTCATAGTGTTTTTTACCTGGTGCTACGACAGGGGCCATGAGGGCCGGTTAAATTGGAGGCGATTTATATCATGGAATGAGCCGGGGAGTCTAATTAAAGCCAATACCTGATTATACAAATACAATCGAGCCTTGCGGCTTGAGTGGCGTTGGAAATTCAGACAATAACTGCCATTTTCAGTAATAGTGGCCAGTGTGACTTAGCCACTATTATGAGGGCTATCAATCCATATTCATTTCAGCCTTAACCGCTGCAAATGCTTGAATTGCTTGATCCAAATCCTCACGACTATGACCTGCTGATACCTGAGTACGAATCCGCGCTTTTCCATCCGGCACTACTGGGTACGAGAATGCAATCACATACACACCGTGCGCTAGCATCCGCTCAGCGAATTCGGCAGCTACCTTTGCATCGTATAACATCACCGGCACAATCGGGTGCTCACCGGGTAAAATATCAAGGCCCAATTCCTGCAAAGCATTGCGATAATAGTGAGTGTTTTCACGTAGCTTATTACGAGATTCCGAGGACTCACTGGCAATTTCCAATGCTTTAATCGCGCCTGCAACTACCGGTGGTGCGACGGTATTGGAAAATAAATAAGGCCGTGAGCGTTGACGCAATAATTCGACAATTTCAGCACGTGCACTGGTGTAACCACCACTGGCACCGCCAAGCGCTTTACCCAGCGTTCCAGTTAGAATATCGATACGACCCATCACGCCACAGTGCTCATGGCTGCCCCGACCATTTTCGCCAACAAAACCCGTGGCATGGCAGTCATCGACATGAACCATCGCGCCATATTGGTCGGCTAAATCGCAAATCTGATCAAGCTTGGCAATGTAGCCATCCATGGAGAACACGCCGTCAGTCGTGATGAGTTTTATGCGAGCACCGTCTTCATCCGCTTGCTTAAGACAGGCCTCAAGTTCAGACATATCACTGTTGCCGTAACGATAACGGCGCGCTTTACTCAAACGCACGCCGTCAATAATGCTGGCGTGGTTGAGTGCGTCTGAAATGACTGCATCTTCAGGGCCAAGAATGGTTTCAAATAATCCGCCATTCGCATCAAAGCAGGAAGGGTAGAGGATGGTGTCTTCTGTGCCCAGAAAATCAGTGATTTGTGATTCCAGTTGCTTATGAATATCCTGCGTACCACAGATAAAACGCACCGAGGCCATGCCATAACCATGATCTTCCAGACCTTGTTTAGCCGCTGCATTCACCTCAGGATGTTGGGCCAGACCAAGGTAATTATTGGCGCATAGATTTAGCAGCTGTTTGCCGTCCGAAAGTGCAACGCTGGCGTTTTGCGGTGAGGTAATGACTCGTTCATTTTTAAACAAACCCGCCGCACGAATGCCGTCAAGTTGCTCTGCGTAAATTGCGCGTGTATTGGTATCCATTTTTAATCTTCCCAGTTGAGAATTACTTTGCCGGCTTGGCCACTTAGCATCGCGTCGAAGCCTTGTTGGAATTCGCTGTAGTGCATGCGGTGTGTGATGATCGGACTTAAATCCAAACCAGATTCCACCATCATCGACATTTTGTACCACGTGTCATACATCTCACGACCGTAAATACCTTTGATAGTCAGCATGCTGAAAATGACTTTATTCCAGTCGATATCCACATCGCCAGAAGGAATGCCGAGCAGCGATATTTTGCCACCGTGGTTCATATTATTGATCATGTCATTCAGTGCTTGTGGGTTACCTGACATTTCCAGACCTACGTCAAAACCTTCCACCATGCCGAGCTCCTTCTGCACATCGGCCAAGTTCTCTTCAGCGGCATTGACCAAGCGGGTAGCGCCTAATTTTTTAGCAAGCTCAAGGCGAAATGGGTTGATGTCGGTAATCACGACATTGCGTGCACCGGCATGTTTAGCAACCGCGGCGGCCATGCTGCCAATGGGACCAGCGCCTGTGATCAGAACATCTTCCCCAAGTAATGGCCATTGCAATGCAGTGTGAGTGGCATTACCAAAAGGGTCGAAAATTGCCGCGATATCTTTGTCGATATTGGGGCGGTGTAGCCAGATGTTAGACATGGGGAGGGCGATGTATTCTGCAAATGCCCCAGTGCGATTGACGCCGATCCCTGAAGTGTTCGGGCAAAAATGACGTTTACCTGCCATACAGTTACGGCAACGACCACAGACGACATGACCCTCGCCAGAAACGATTTGGCCGGGGAAGAAATCGATAACATTGGAACCGACATCTACAATTTCGCCGACAAACTCATGGCCAATTGTCATGGGAACGGGAATGGTTTTTTGCGCCCATTCATCCCAGTTGTAGATGTGCATATCGGTGCCGCAAATCGCTGTGCGGTGTACTTTGACCAGCACGTCGTTGATACCCATTTTAGGCATTTCAACTTGTTGCATCCAGAGTCCGGTCTCTGCTTTCGTTTTAACTAAGGCTTTCATTTTAAATTCCTTTTAGTGGAATAATTTCCAATATAGTGTCATTGGTTTATAACGTGATGCAAGAAAAAAATATGTTATAGTGGAATTTGTTGCTAACAATGAGAATCTGAATGTCCGATCCGAACTTGAATACCTTGGCCGAGCGCCTAAAGAAATGCCGTAAGAATCAACAGTGGACACTGGATCAATTGGCTGACCAGTCAGGCGTTAGTCGCTCCATGCTGAGCCAGATTGAACGGGGCAAAGCTAACCCGACTTTGGCAGTTGCTTGTCGTATTGCTCAGGCGCTGAATATTTCAATTTCAGAGTTGGTCGAAGAGCCTTGGACACAACCGACGATCGAGGTTGTGCGAGGTGATGATCCGGCTAATGTAATGCGCGATGATGAAAGTGGTCAGGTGCAAGTACTGACGTCGCCAAGTATGGATGCGACGGAGTTTTATCGGGTGACCTTGCCGCCATCGGGACAGCTAAACAGTAAGCCGCATTTTCGTGGTACGCGGGAGATTATTACGGTGCATAGTGGCTCTGTTGAGGTGGTGTCTGGTTCGGATATTGTGCAGTTGAATCAGGGGGATACGGCGTATTATCAGGCGGATCAGAACCATCGGATTATTAATCGCAGTGATTCGGACTCGCTGTTGTATATGATTGTGTCAGTGGGGGCGTCTACGAATTCAGTGGGGCATGAGTGGGATATGGAGGGGGTTGAGTAGATTGCTTAGAGGCTTAATATTTTAGCTAGACCAGACTAATCCGAGGGCTTAGCTTGGAATTTACTGGTCAATACTAATATTTCTTCAAAGACTGAGATAAAAAAGGGCTACTAAAAAGCAGCCCTCCACTAGACACTAAAATAACGGCGATTACTCAGCCGTTATCCATATCCGTTTTAATTAAGCATTCTTCTCCAAATACTCGACCACCTTATCACCAAACTCACTAGTGCTAAGCATAGTCACACCAGAACCCGGCTTAGACAGGTCTGAAGTAGAGAAGCCAGCTGCAAACACAGCCTGCATCGCATCCCAAATGTTCTTAGACTCTTCTTTCATGTCAAAGCTGTACTCAAGCATCATCGCGAATGAACCGATCAATGAATACGGATTCGCAATGCCTTTACCAGCGATATCAGGTGCAGAACCGTGAGATGGCTCGTAGTATGCAGAGTTAGGGCCGATACATGCAGAAGGCATAAGGCCCAGAGAACCTAGGATTCCGCCACCTTGGTCACTCAGGATGTCACCAAACATATTTTCCATCACCATCACATCAAACTGTGTTGGGTTCAGGCAAAGGTGAGTAGCCGCTGCATCAACCAACATATGGATGACTTCAACCTCTGGATAGTCAACTTTCACTTCTTCCAGTACTTCATTCCACAGCACGCTAGACTTCAGTACATTACTTTTATGAATGTTGTGAAGGACTTTCTTACGTGTCATCGCCAGGTCAAATGCTTTAACCAAAATGTTACGAATTTGATCTTCATCATACTCAAGCGCTTCAGTCACATAACGCTTACCTTCAGCGTTTACGCCTCTTTCTTTCTTACCGAAGTAAACACCACCAACTAGCTCACGAACCATAATAAGGTCGATACCTTCACCAATGATTTCTGGCTTCAAAGGTGAGAAGTGAGCAAGTGCCTTAGGTAGAAAAACAGGGCGGTAGTTCGCGTAAGTGTTCATGCGCGCACGCATTGGCAGAAGTGCGCCACGCTCAGGCTGCTCGTCTACTGGAATCTGCTTCGACTCTTCGTGACTAAGACCGATAGGGCCTTTGATAACAGCATCTGCTTCGTCAACTAGCTTTTTAGTTTCTTCAGGGAAAGAGCTTCCGTGTGAGAACCAAGCTGTTGCACCAAATGGCGCGTGAACTAGGTCAAACGTGATGTCGTTACGTGCTTCGATAACTTTTAGTACTTTAATACCTTCAGCCATTGCTTCCGGGCCGATTCCGTCACCTTCCAGAATCGCAATCTTCTTGATATTGTCTGACACAATATTCTCCTAATAAATAAATGAGTCGCGCCGGGTTGGTTCAACGATGCTGGAATCCGTCGATCAAACCCGATGCATTAAGTAATTAACTAATCTGTTTTTGCTTGGCCGTTTGCAGCAACATATTCGCCATGCGCAAGGCAGCATTGATCGCGGCATACACCTGATTGGCATGCACACCCCGCGTGGATGTCTTGCTGCCATTCTCAAGTTGCCAGCTAACAATTGCTTCAGTCAGGGCACTGGTTTGACCACCTCTTGGGATATGCACTTCATAGTCGATCAGCGTCGGGAGTGACATCTGGTAAAGATTAAGAATCTTATCCACGGCAACCGTAAACGCATCGAAACCACCATTTCCTGAACCAGTCGCGGTGTGTGGCTCGCCATATATATCAACATCAATGGCCACATGGGTCTTTTCATCCAAACGACTGCTGATCGAGCAACCGGTTAGGGTAATATGTTGATAGTCGCTGCCGGTAATGACATCGGCGATAATGAAGGGCAGATCGTCTGTAGTGATCTTTTGCTTGGAATCTCCCAGCTCAACCACGCGTGCTAATACCTTCGCCTGATTCTCTTCTGACAAGGTAATGCCGAGTGATTGTAGGTTCTTGGCTAAGGAGGCTTTTCCACTCATTTTACCCAGAGCGTATTCACGTTTACGGGCGAATCGTTCCGGGTTGAGCTTAGTTTCATACAAGCCACCTTTCTGATCACCATCGGCATGAATACCCGCGGTTTGAGTGAAGACATCCGCACCTAATACCGGCGTATTGCTGGCGACAAATTTCCCTGAAAAACTCGCAACCATCTGACTCATATCAACGATATGGTCTTCTCTGATATTGATCTTCATGTCCATTTTATCGCGCAGTACCACTGCCACTTGCGACAGTGAGGCATTACCCGCGCGCTCACCCAAACAGTTGATGGTGCAGTGAATCGAGCTAATGCCCGCCTCAACCGCTGCCATGACATTCGCCGTGGCTAGGCCATAATCGTTGTGTGGGTGAAAGTCGAAATGCAATTCCGGAAAGCGTGAGGTCATGTCGGTCAGGCTGTCAAACACCTCTTTAGGCGACATCACGCCTAAGGTATCCGGCAACATAAAGTGCTTGATACCTAAGTGACGCAGCGCTTCGGTATGTGCAAACACATACTCCGGCGAGTCGATATAACCATTCGACCAGTCTTCCAGATAGACATTGACCAGCAAGCCTTGAGATTGTGCATATTCAACCGTTTGTTTAATGCGGCTGATATGCTCCTCATGGCTGATGCGTAGCTGTTCACGGCAGTGCTTTTCGCTGCCTTTCGTCAATAAGTTGATGACCTTGCCACCGGCTTCCACAATCCAGTCAACGCTGCGTGTGTGGTCTACAAAACCAAGCACTTCCACACAATTCGCGTAACCAGATTTTTCAGCCCATGCGTTGATCTTGGCCACCGCTTCCTGCTCACCTTTTGATACACGGGCAGACGCGACTTCGATACGATCAACCTTGAGTTTGCCGAGTAAGGCGGTTGCCATACTGACTTTCTCTTCCGGTGCAAAAGACACCCCCTGCGTTTGTTCACCATCACGCAGGGTAGTATCCATCAACGTTATTTGACGTTGTTTAGCCATTCGCATTTGCCCATAACCAAGGGAACTGTGCTTTGTGCTTGGTTTCATAAGCAGTGATTTGGTCAACGTGCTGCATGGTCTGGCCGATATCGTCTAAGCCTAGTGCTAAGTTGCTCTTGCGAACTGCATCTAGCTCAAAGCTGATGGATAAGCCACCCGGTGTTGTCAGGCTCTGGCCTTCCAAATCAACCGTAAACTCAACGCCTTCGTTGCCATTGATCTCAGCCATTAGCGAGTCTAATTCCGCTGGGCTAACCACGATTGGCAGGATGCCGTTTTTGAAGCAGTTGTTGTAGAAGATATCCGCGAAGCTGGTCGAAACGATGGTGTTAAAACCATAGTCTTCAATCGCCCATGGCGCGTGCTCACGAGACGAACCACAACCGAAGTTGTCGCCAGTCACTAAGATTTTAGCGCCTGCGAATTTTGGGTTATTCAGTTCAAATTCTGGGTTGTCGATCTTGCCCGCGTCATCAGTAAAACGCCAGTCGTGGAACAAGTGCTGGCCAAAACCGGTACGCTCAACTTTCTTCAAGAATTGCTTAGGAATGATCTGGTCAGTATCGACATTGGCACGATTCATCGCAGCAGCGATACTAGTGTGTTTGCTATAAGGTTGCATAATATAGTGTCCTCGGTGGAATCGTGATTAAAGAGTACGGATGTCAACAAAGTGGCCAGCAGCCGCTGTCGCAGCAGCCATCGCAGGAGAAACAAGATGAGTACGTCCACCTTTACCCTGACGACCTTCAAAGTTACGGTTTGAGGTTGATGCACAACGCTCGCCCGGCTTCAATTGGTCACCGTTCATTGCCAGACACATGGAACATCCTGGCTCACGCCACTCCCAACCTGCATCCATGAAAATCTTGTCGATGCCTTCTGCTTCTGCATCCTTCTTAACCTGATAAGAACCCGGTACTGCGATAGCGGTTACGCCATCTGCAACTTTAGTACCTTTAGCGACAGCAGCAGCCGCGCGGAAATCTTCCAAACGCGAGTTGGTGCAAGAGCCAAGGAATACATAGTCAACCTTAACATCAGTCATTGGTGTGCCTGCTTCCAGACCCATGTAATCCAATGCACTTTGACAGGCGTTTGCTTTACCTGCTGTATCAAAATCAGCCGGTGCAGGAACAGAAGCATTCACTGCAACCACTTGCTCAGGAGAGGTTCCCCAAGTGACTTGTGGTGCGATTTCAGCAGCGTCTAGCTCAACTACCGTGTCGAAAACTGCGCCGTCATCAGATGGTAATGACTTCCAGTAAGCAACCGCGTCGTCCCAGTACTCAGCACTTGGTGCGTACTCTTTACCTTCTAAGAATGCATATGTTTTCTCATCCGGTGCGACCAAACCTGCACGTGCGCCGCCTTCGATCGCCATATTACATAGCGTCATACGACCTTCCATGGATAGTGCGCGAATCGCCTCACCACCAAACTCGATCACGTGACCATTACCACCTGCTGTACCGATTTTACCGATGATTGCTAGCGCAATATCTTTTGCAGTGCTTAGTGGAGATAGCTCGCCATCAACCTTGACTAGCATGGTCTTAGACTTCATTTGTGGCAACGTCTGCGTCGCCATGACGTGCTCAACTTCAGAGGTACCGATACCGAATGCTAATGCACCGAATGCACCGTGAGTCGCTGTGTGGCTATCACCACAAACTGTGACCATTCCCGGATGTACAAAGCCGTGCTCAGGCACAACCACGTGGATGATACCGTTGTTCTGGCTGTCCATTTCGTACAGTTCCAGATCGTTCTCTTTACAATTCTGGATCATTGTTGCAACTTGCTTAGCACCGATTGGGTCAGGCAGGTTGATACGGTCCAACATTTTAGTTGGTACACAGTGGTCAAGCGTCGCCAAAATACTGTGCTTATTGCGAACAGGGCGTCCGCTTAGTTTCAAGCCTTCAAAAGCCTGTGGGCTGGTCACTTCGTGCATTAGGTGGCGGTCAACGTATAACAACGGTGCCTGGCCTTCTTCCTGGTGAACAAAATGCGAGTCCCAGATTTTCTCGTACATCGTTTTTGGCTGTGTGCTCATTGCGTGTCTCTCTAAACGTCAGTTTACGGGATGTGTGTGGTGTTTCAGTGGTTTGAACTTGCGTGCTCCCTGTTCAAATCACCAAAACATGAGGGTTAGTCTTTATGAATACCCCCAAAGAAATTGTGAGCGCTAGATTAATAGATCATCATGAATAATACAAAGTCATTATTCTCATGAAATGCATTCCTTTTGGTAATACTTGGCTTTATGCTTAGGGAATGGACATCAATTCACTGCAAGCATTTATCGAAGTCGCCCGAAAAGAGTCGTTTTCACTGGCCTGTGAAACGCTGTTTATTACCCAGCCTGCCATTAGTAAACGCATCGCTGCGCTGGAGGATGATTTGGGCGTACAGCTGTTTAACCGCATCAGTCGTAAAGTCACGCTCACCGATGCCGGACAGAAGTTACTGCCTAAAGCCAAGACGCTGGTCGATGAACTGAATGATATGCGCCGCTATGCCACGTCATTATCCGATGAGATAAAAGGGGAGTTGCTGATTGGCACGAGTCACCACGTCAGCATGCACCGGTTGCCGCCCATTCTCAGAGAGTATCGTCGAGAGTATCGCGATGTGCATTTGGATATGACCTTTGGTGAGTCGGACATTATGTGCAAGTTGGTGGAGCGTGGGGAGATAGAACTGGCCATTGTCACGCTGCCCCGAACGCTGCCGGATAGTTTGGAAAAGCGGGTGTTGTGGGTAGATAGCCTGCACTTCGTGGTTGGGCCGGATCATCCTTTATTGCAGCAGAATAAAGTGAGTTTTGCGCAGTTGGCGGAGTATCCCTGTGTGCTGCCGAGTGAAAGTACCGAAACTTATCGGGTGATCAGTCGCGAAATGGAACGTGCCGGACTGACGTTGAATGTGCAGATGACGAATAATAATCTGGATACGCTGAAGATGCTGGTTGGGGCTGGGTTTGGCTGGACTTTGCTGCCGGAAACGCTGCTGGATGAGACGGTGGAGGAGGTGTTTGTGGAAGCGGGTGGGGTGACGTTTGAAAGGGAACTGGGGGTGGTGCTGCATCGGAAGCGGAGTTTGAGTAATGCGGCTAAGGCTATGTTGGGGATGGTGATTGGGTTTGAGTTGCCGTCATAACAACCATAAAACCTGAGGACTAATTCTTACTCAGATACTTAAATGTTCGATCGCAAATAAGCTATTTTTCCAGTGGGTTAATCAGCTGGATTCCTTCTAAATATTTGAAGTCTTGAACATTAGCAGTAACTATTGGTTGCTGATAGTGGAGTGCTGTTGCTGCAATGATGGCGTCACCGAGTGATATGCTCTTTTGCTGACGTAGTTCGGTAGCCATTTGAATAATTTGATTTGAAATAGGGTACATTTCAATACGGCTTATCATCGCTTCGATAGCCGCTTTTTCGTCAGTGCCTAACTTATGATATCCAAGTACTTCCAGATAGGTGATTGCTGATATACAGGCTTCCGGGTTACACAGAAATTCGGTAGCTTTATCTTGAAAAGGAGAAGCTTTAGAAGCATAAATTAAGATATTGCTATCAAGTAACATTGCAGATCCTAGTTTGCTCTACCGGGAAGTTGTCTGTCAGTTCGAACTTCACGCTGCCACTCAACAGGATCGTCAATATCGCTAAATGTACCTGCTTTATGTAGTAGCTTTAAGGAGTTTTTAATGACTTCCTGTCGGGTTTCTTCAGATTCATCTTGGCACTGTGGAGTAATCGGAAGGCTTTTAAGGTAGCCAACAAAATGCATGACTTCCTCCAGCTGACGAGGAGTAAGTGTGTTTATCTCTTCGGTGATTAGTTGAACGTTGACCTCACCCATGATGAATTCCTTAAACGATATTGATTTGTTTATTCTACCCTAAGTTAGTGTTGAGTTGTCACCGTACACACCTAACTCTTATACCATTCGCTTCGGTCAAATTTCCGTCCATTTAGAATGACCTTGGCCGGACAGGCTGACAAACTCACATAAAGTGGTGCTAGATTGGTTTCCCACAATAAGGACAATTCACCAACTGATGCTCTGCTTGCCTACTCGCTGCAATTTGACTGCCACAAGAGCCGCAACTTTCAATCACTTTAAGCGCTGCCAATTTATCCCGACGCATATACCGTTCGGTGTCCGTGTCGAATACTAAATCCAACGATTGATTCTGAATCATGGTCAGTACTTTTTTGCGGGCGACCTGTTCATCCAAATCAATCGCGTTGGCAAGCTCTGCCATCGAGAAGCTATCCCGACTACGAATAAATCCCTGAAGTTGTTGAACGAGCGCGCTTTGCTTGCGGTTGGCGCGTCGGCAGAAGATCCACCCTGGAATGCCAGCGAGGGCTGCAAACATAATAAACCCAAGTGTTGCATCGCTTGAGTCCGAATCATTGTCGAATAAAGTCAATAACGCTCCAACGACGAAGAATAGGGCGAGACCAAAAAGGCCTTTTCCGATAGTGCTGTAACAATGCATGGATGACTCGCTATACAAGGATGATTACTGCCATTTATTGTAGCGTACTATTGCTGAACGATACGTTTCAACTCCGCCTGCAACTTCAGTTCCGGCGAATCTTCAGCAATATAATCCACAAATAACGGCACACGATAGAACCACCGCCCCTCCTTGCGCCCCAGCACAAACGAAAGTTCTAAGCGTGATAAGGTGCGATCTAGCTCCAATGTATCGACTGCAATATCATGTTCTTTGGCCTGCGCCAGCAGCTCACCTGTATTGAATGATGGCATGCCAATTGTGCTGTAAACCACCATGCGCTCATAGGCTTGTTCAAAATCTGTTTCACCGACGACCCAACCACTTAAGGCACGGCGTACTTCATCACTTTTAAGAGCAAAGGCAACGTCTCCGGCTTCAATCACGCGTTGCTGTGGTGGCAGGTTACGCACGACATGCTGACAGACGATGGCAATCAGGTTGGCGCGTTGGCCGCAGGAATCGACAATATGTTCAACCAAGGTTTCATTAGCATAAGACAGGTTCATGACAGCATGTTGATACAACTGCCAGAAACCCGCCAGAATAAAGGTGCAATTTCCTTCTTCACTGAGGCGACGGAATACATTGAGAATGGCGTAATCGTGTGATTTTTCCTGCGCGATAAAACGATCCGCTTCATCAATCAGGAACACATAACGTTGACCACTTTCGCGGATGCGCTCATCTAGCTGTGTAGCGAGTACTTCAGCATCGTCTGTGCGCTCCAGCTTTAACAGTGAAGCTAAGCGTGGCACTAACACCTCGCTGGATAACGTGAGGTAAACACACTCGACTTGTGGGTTGTCGGCATAACGGCGTTCGATCGCTTTAAGTAGTGTGGACTTACCGACCTGACGACCACCCACCATGAGGTAATTGGCTGGATCACGGTTAATGATTTGTGAAATCAGCTCGCGGCGACCAAAGAAAACGGATTCATTATTCACGCCACCACCGATACGGTAAGGGGAGATTTGTTGCAGTGACAATTGCCCCGCAAGGATTTCAGCGAGGGCAATTTCTGCATCCGGTGCGAGTAATAAGCGAGTGATTTCAGCGCCTTGTGGGGCAACCCATTTATTACTGGTGTCGCGGGTGGTGTTGTAAAGCTTGCGCTGGTAGGCGCTGTCATTGCCGATGATCAGAGTGATGCGGGAATGCGCTTCGGCGTTGTGTTTAAGGCTGGAAAATACATCTTCAGCAGCCGTTTGTTCAGGAAAACAGAGCAGGATGCGGTCAATATTCAGCGGGAACCCTTCTGCTAGTGTCAGCTGAGAAAGTGCCATGCTGGGTGCGCTGGCTTGGGTTTCATCGATCGGTTTAGCGTCTGCTCCAAGGCGACTGGCAATAAGTTGGGTTTTCTGTTGTGTGTCAAGCGTTGCAAAAGGGGTAGCGGCTTTCAGCGTGTTACTGCTGACATCAGCGCCGGACAATACTTTTTCCAAACGATTGGTCTGTGTGAGTCTGCGTTTTGCTTCGTCTAATAGTTCAACAGGCGTTGTTAGCAACGCTGTCGGTGTTTCACTAAGCTCAAGCACCATCGGGTGCTGATAGCGCTTTTTATAAAACACATAAGTTGCAACCAGTAAGCTTAGGATCAACAGACCTAAATATGCCCACCACATAGAATTTTTTATCTGAATCGTCTGATTATTAAAATTCCACATAACAAACGGCAGGCCAGCGGTTCGGACTTGTAAATCAATGTTGCTATCCTTGGCCAGTTTAAAGCCTTCGGGTAATACAAAGGCTCGTTCAATGGTTCCTCCATTCGCTGGAATGGCATCTTTGGCACTTTGTTCATCCAGACTTTCAATACCGGGAATGCGTAAATTAAACCGTGTATCAGAGACAGGAAGCTCTCCCGTATTTTTGATGGAGACCGTCAACGTATTATCCAGTAATTCAGCGCGGGCTAACTCTAGTTTTGGCATTACAACTTTTACGGGGACTGACACTTTGTTAGAGTTGGTTTGCTCCGGCGCTACAACTTCTATCAGCAATGGACCTTCTGGTGGTGCTACCCACTCAACGCCATCTGCGGATTGCTTGGTGAGAGTATGGGGGATATACGCAGCTACCTTTACGGTCAGTTCAGCACGTTGGCCAGCTTCTAGGCGTTGAATAGTTGGCGTGTTGTACAGGCTAAAACCATTTCCCTGAATCAATCTGGGACGTAACCACAATAGAGGTTGTTGACTGGTATTGTGAACCTGCAGTGTGAAACTGGTTCCCTGACTCTCTGTTAAGCGAACAGTTTCTCCCTGATAAGCGACAGACAGTGAGTTTGCCGGAACTGCCTGAATAGATTTAGGAACAGCCGGAACCAGCTTTCCATCTTTTTTGATTAACAGCAGACTGCCATCATCGCTACGCTGAAAGTTGCCTTTATTGTCATAACTCAGCCAATTACCGTTTGCTCCACCAATCATGGTTTTTATTGGTGGTGCAGTGGATTTTTCCCAAAGTCGAATGGTGCCATCAGAAGATCCGGACGCGATGACCTTGCCATCGGGGCTGTAGGCGATGGTAAGAACCAGGCCTGAGTGCCCCTTCAGCGTGTTAATGGTCTCCCCGGATTGTGCATTCCAGAGTCGAATGGTGTTGTCATCAGATCCGGACGCGATGACCTTGCTATCGGGGCTGTAGGCGATGGTATTAACCGGGCGAGAGTGTCCCTTTAGCGTGTTAATGGTCTCCCCAGATTGAGCATTCCACAGTCGAATGGTGTTGTCTTGAGATCCGGACGCGATGATCTTGCCATCGGGGCTGAAGGCGATGGTAGTAACCCAGTTGGAGTGTCCCTTCAGCGTGTTAATGGTCTCGCCGGATAGTGCATTCCAAAGTCGAATGGTTTTGTCAAAAGATCCGGACGCGATGATCTTGCCATCGGGGCTGTAGATGATGGTATTAACCGGGCGAGAGTGTCCCTTTAGCGTGTTAATGGTCTCCCCAGATTGAGCATTCCACAGTCGAATGGTGTTGTCTTGAGATCCGGACGCGATGATCTTGCCATCGGGGCTGAAGGCGATGGTAGTAACCCCGCTGGGGTGTCCCTTCAGCATGTTAATGGTCTCGCCGGATAGTGCATTCCAAAGTCGAATGGTGTTGCTTAAAGATGTTGACGCGATGACCTTGCCATCGGGGCTATAGGCGATGGTTCGAATCCAGTTAGGGTGTCCCTTCAGCGTGTTAATGGTTTTCCCCAGATTGAGCATTCCAAAGTCGAATGGTGTGGTCTCGAGATCCGGACGCGATGACCTTGCTATCGGGGCTGTAGGCGATGGTTCGAATCGAGTTAGAGTGTCCCTTCAGCGTGTTAATGGTCTCCCCAGATTGAGCATTCCAAAGTCGAATGGTGTTGTCATTAGATCCGGACGCGATGACCTTGCCATCGGGGCTGTAGGTGATGGATCGTACTGAGTCAGAGTGTCCCATCAGCGTGTTAATGGTCTCGCCGGATAGTGCATTCCAAAGTCGAATGGTGTTGTCATCAGATCCGGACGCGATGACCTTGCCATCGGGGCTGAAGGCGATGGTACTAACCCAAGGAGAGTGTCCTTTCAGCGTGTTAATGGTCTGTCCGGATTGAGCATTCCAAAGTTGAATGGTGTTGTCAGAAGATGCAGATGCGATGACCTTGCCATTGGGGCTGTAGGTGATGGTATTAACCGGGCGAGAGTGTCCCTTTAGCGTGTTAATGGTCTCTCCAGATTGAGCATTCCACAGTCGAATGGTGTTGTCTTGAGATCCGGACGCGATGATCTTGCCATCGGGGCTGAAGGCGATGGTAGTAACCCAGTTGGAGTGTCCCTTCAGCGTGTTAATGGTCTCGCCGGATAGTGCATTCCAAAGTCGAATGGTTTTGTCTCGAGATCCGGACGCGATGACCTTGCCATCGGGGCTGAAGGCGATGGTATTAACCCAGCGAGAGTGTCCCTTCAGCATGTTAATGGTCTGTCCGGATTGAGCATTCCAAAGTTGAATGGTGTTGTCGGAATGTGCGGACGCGATGACCTTACCATCAGGGCTGTAAGCAATAGCTTGATAAGGTGATTGACTAACAATCTCCGTGTTGGGAAAGTCTTTCAAATTTTCGCTATGAGTGGTTAATTTTGGTAATGCCGTCTCTGCGAAAATTGACGTGCTGATACCCCAGGTGCTTATTACCAAACTGAGCACTAATAAGTATCGCCATAAGTGTCCTAGCATTGCAGCAACTCCAGTCCTGTTTGTTGAACAAACCCACAACGCCAAACAAACTTTCCATCACAGTCCGTAATTAAATTCTGCCAGTACAGTCGTCTAATCAACGTATCCTGAGGCCACGCGTCATAACGCCCTAGTATTTGCTTTTGCAGTAAATCACACAGTAGTTGCGCATCTGTCTCATTTCTAAATCGCGTAAATAACTGACTCGGTAGTGCGCTATTTTTGATATTGGCTTGCCAGTCGGGATCACCGCGCTTCAGACACTGTAAGGCACTTTCCAATAAACGAGGGTGTTTACCAGTGAAGGTAAGTAGTGATTCCAGTGTGTCGTCATCCAGCGATAAGTCGGCGTAACGCTTCAAATAAATGTCTTTTAAATCTTGCAGACTGACATCCGGCAGGCGCATTTCATCAAGATCATTAAAAAAGGAGTGTTTGCCTAGTTTGTATTTTGCCGCAGCGAGTTGTTCACTGCCCATCACAATGAGTTTGAGTGAATAGGGGTAGTTACTGAGTAAACCGCGTAACTCTCCCGCAAGTTCGCCGCGAGTATCTTCTGCACCGTTTTCAAAACCTGTAATGAGCAGTACGAACTCTTCACCCTGATCAAGTTTTTCACGCAAAGCATCCGCCCATTCCCAGCTTTCACTCACGCCTTCATCCAGCCCACATTGCTTGGCTAATCGCCCAAAGTAAGCCGCGCTGTCAACACGCACACTGGCGGGTGGAAACAGGTGTAGGAAGGTGGCGTTTGGATAGCCTTGTTGCAGGGATTGTTTGAGTGCCTGAATGTAGTGTTGGGTATTGGTATCGGCCTGCGCCAATATCATCAGTGGCATGCTGGCGTCTAAGCGATCCCAAACGTCCTTGATAAAGGTGTGTTGGGCATTAATAGAGGTTTGTTCTGGTGACGCGGTGTCCATTTCAGGGAGTGCTAAATCGCCTGAAAAATAAGGCTTAGCACCGGGTGCTTGTTTATCTAGCCCGCAAAGTAGTTTTTGAAAAGCGGTACGGTATTTTTCTTCGCTACTGTCTTCAAAATCAACCGCTTGGATATTGCTGAGAAACGGAAAATCCGGAAACTCCCCTAATACAATCGGTATCCAGTGAAAGTCTTCACGTTGTTTGGCGAGGTTGAACATGTATTCATATTCTTCCTGCACCCAGCCAGACTCAGCTGCTTCGGGTGTCGCGATCAGTAGCGCGCATCGTGAGTGTTTCATTGCGCTAAAAATCTTGCGGGTAAAGTTGTCGCCAGCGGTGAGCTCCCATGCGTCGAGGAACACTTTTTAGCCTTGTGCGGTGAGATTATGTGCCAGTGTTTCTACCCACGGGCGACGCGTCGTTCGATAACTGATAAAGATATCGTAGTGTTCGGGCTGCGCGGGGGCGTTTGTGGGCATATCGGCTGCTCATGGCTAGAGTTTCATCGATTATAGACTGAAACTCTCATGAATCAACGGTGTAATTTTGTTGATGAGCAGTCTACTGTGGAGTGGCGCTGGTTAATACCCGCTCGGCATTACAGCGAATTGCTGACAATATTAATGTTCAGTCTGATGTGTTGCAGGCGTTAGAGTCTGTTAACCAAAGTAAAGTGGTTGACGGCGATAAAGTTCATGGACGTAGGCGGCTTATTAACTCAACAACCACCAGCTAAAGCAGGTGGGTTAGCATAAAGGACTGAAAGTCCGGATACGGGTCAAGTAGACCCGTCTAATCTTCCGTTTTAAAATTATCGTCTCCTTTAGGCTCGAAGTGATGCTCAAGATACTCCTTAATCATTTCTTCCGTTAAATCACCAGAGGTTACACAAAAATAGCCTCGAGCCCAAAAGTGCCGTCCCCAAAAGCGCCTCTTTAAGTCGGGGAAGGACTCAAATAGTTTGGCTGAGCTCCGTCCTTTAATTCGCCGCATGATTTCACTGGGAGCCATTGTGGGTGGTGCTGAAACGAGTAAGTGAACATGATCCTTACTCATAACCCCTTTCAGAATTTCTATCTCAAAGACCTCGCATGTCTGACGCACTAATTCACGAACTCTGATTCCCACATCACCTGTAAGTACTTGGTAACGATATTTTGTTACAAAAACAAAATGATACTGTATTTTGAAAACTGTGTGGCTGCCATACCGATACGCCATCTTAGCCTCTCCGCTGTAAACTTAGCTGAAAGGAAAAGTATCGCAGATAAATCTGACCGTCTAAAGACGGTGGTTTTAACCTTGAAGAGGACTAATAAAAACAGCCGGTGAAACCTGAAACCGTCCAGACAACTTTTTAATCTGCTCAACATTTAGCGATCGCTTGCCAGATAGCACCTCAGAAACAACACCTTGGCTGCCCACTTCAGAAAGTTCTGATTGTTTTATATGATGACTTTCCATCAAAAATTTAAGCGCATCAATGCCTGTAGACTGTGGGACTAAGCCTTGCTGATTTTCATAGGCAGAAACTAAATCACCCATACGCTCAGCAAGCCCTGCAAGTGGATGATTTTCATCTGCTCCACCAGCGTCAAGCACTGAGTCAAGGTCATCAACTAGCTTGTTATATTCCTTCTCATTACTAGGCACAGTGAGTACAGGTGCGATGTACTCCCAGTGATTCATGGCTTCTTGTATTGCACTCATGTGAATTACTCCTTCCATTTGCCTTGGTCGTATTCGGTATGATTCAAAATGGCCCGAATGAAAACGCGTCCAGTATTGAAATGTATGGCAGCGATCAAGCGTAATTTGTTCCCGCCAATATTGAAGACATACAGATCACCCACTTTATCTACACTGTTAAACGTGTTTTTCAGTTCAGAAAAGTTGTTGAAATCAGCCTGATTGATAGTCTGATACCAACCTCTCAGAGCAGTAGCAACCTGAGGGTATTTCTCTTCAGCTTCGATAACGCGTTTGCGAGTGATAATATGCATGAGATCAAAATATCTCAATATGAGATTTTAAGCAACTGATTTCAGTCGCGATAATTCGCTTATCGTGTTCCACCATTATTCGCTTATTGTGTTGTACGAAAATTAGTTTTTGGTGTTGTACCATTTCTAGTTTTTCATGCTCCAAGCCAATCCACTCGCACCTACTGCAACCCCTGAACCCAATCCAAAAGCCCCTGCAACGCCACCTTCTGCCCATCACTCAAATCTCGCTGAGCAATATCCTGCATCACATCCTGAAAATCATTCGCCGTAAACTCACAACCAAACTCACCATCAATCAGGCGTGCACGGCAGAACTCCTGCCATTTCCACTGTTCCTGCTGGTCCAAGGTTTCAGGCCAGTTACGCGCCCGATAACGGAATAGCAAGGTCTGCAAGCGCGGATCAGAAAACGCAATATTCTCATGGGCTAATCGCTCTGCAGATTGATTAATCACGAAGTTACACAGTTTGCGGTCTTCATTGTTAATAAAGCCGTTGTAAAGCGCGGAGTCTGCATCGACCGGCCCATGGTCGCGCGGGGCCGAATACAGCGCTTTCAGCTTAGCTTTCAGTCCGCTATCTGCCAGTAATAACTGCTTATGTTGCTCGATCTCATCCCAGTTAATCTGCCACTTTTCAGCAAGCTCGGGTGTCAGTGTGTTAGTGGGGGCTAGCGCAGGGCATTTATTAATATGCACCCCTTTTAATGCGATGCGCGGGCTATCGTCGTCGCGCTCAGCATTGGGTGTGTAAAGGCTGTATTCGATTTCCTCAACACTGGCATTGAGTAACTGCTGCGGATGTTGGCGCAGGTCAAAACAGATGAATTCATTACTGTTAACCGGATGCTGCATTAGCGGTACGATGGGGGAAACACAGCCCATGCTTGCCGGAATCATCCCGGAGATGTGCAGCACGGTTTTTTGCTTTTCTAAATTGAGTAATTCCGCGGCTTTGTTTTTTTGGCGCAGTGCAAAGTAGAATTCGTAGAGGCGGGGTTGTTTCTCTTTGATGAGTTTGGCGATCGCGATAGTGGCGCGGACATCAACCAGTGCATCGTGTGCGCCTTCGTGTTCGATATTATTGGCAGCGGTGAGGTGTTCGAGTCGGAAGCTGGGAATACCGGGTTCACGTTCCGGCCATTCAATGCCATCAGGGCGCAGTGCGTGAGTCATGCGAACTAAGTCCAGCAAGTCCCAGCGGCTATTGCCGTTTTGCCATTCACGGGCGTAAGGGTCGATAAAGTTGCGGTAAAAGCCAAAGCGCGAGACTTCGTCATCAAAGCGAATGCTGTTATAGCCAACCCCACAGGTGCCGGGTTTGCTGAGTTGTTCGTTAACACGATGGAAGAAATCTGCTTCACTGACTCCTTCGGCGGCGGCTTTTTGTGGTGTGATTCCGGTGACTAAGACGGCTTCGGGGTGAGGAATGAAGTCGGGGCCTGGCTGACAATACAACATAACAGGCTCATCAATAATTTCTAATTCCAAATTCGTGCGAATACCTGCAAACTGAGATGCTCGGTCTTTACGCGGATTGATCCCCCAAGTTTCGTAGTCGTGCCAGAACAAGGTTGTTTTTGCCATCGTGCGATCCAATATTTAACAGTATCCGCCTATGATACACGCTAACTCTGCGTGAATGTATTGAACCCGAAAATCAACATGGAGGTTTTCTTATGTGGAACGAACGCTATAGCACGGAAGAGTATGTCTACGGCACAACGCCGAATGAGTTTTTAAACGACGTCAGCCATCGAATTACCGGTAATAAAGTGTTATGCCTTGCCGAAGGTGAGGGCCGCAATGCCGTCTATTTGGCACGGGAAGGTTATGACGTGATGGCGGTGGATGCGTCTGCTGTCGGGCTGGAAAAAGCTGAAATCCTGGCTGACGAAAGTTATGTGAATATCAATACTCAGGTTGCTGATCTGGCGGAGTATGAGATCGAACCGGAAAGTTGGGATGGTATCGTATCGATTTTCTGTCATGTACCGTCTGATATTCGTAAAGCACTGCATCAAAAAGTCGTGACAGGTTTACGTCCCGGTGGCGTATTTATTTTGGAAGCATATCGTCCGGAGCAGTTGGCATTTAAAACCGGTGGGCCACCTGTGGCGGACTTAATGATGTCATTGGATGATCTTAAACAGGAGCTTGCCGGACTGGAATTCGTGCATGCCAAAGCACTTGAGCGGGAAATTAAAGAGGGCAGCTTGCATACGGGCATGGGGGCAGTGGTTCAGATTGTCGCGATCAAACCCGGTGGTGAGGTTATTTAACTCAACAAAGCGGCTTGTAAATTGATAGAATGGAGTCTTATTTGTACTGCTTGTAGACGGATTATGCTGGGAATTCTTAGAAAACTGAAATTACATGCCTTGCCGATTCTGGCTATGTTGCTTTTGAGTGCCTGTGGCGGTAGTGATAAAGATAGCAGTGGGCAAGCGTCTGTTGAGCGCGGAGCGTTACTGAGTAGTGAGTTTGTTGCGGAGTATTCAGCCCCTGGGACGTTGAGTTTTGCGGCTTTGGCTGCCGGCTCAGAGGTAAGTTACAGCATTAAAGTAGTGAAGCTGATTTACAATACAGCGCTGGAGAGTGGTGATATTGTGAAGGCATCCGGCACGTTCTCATTCCCTACGAATAAAGCCGGATCAAGTCCTATGTTGAGTTATCAGCACGCGACGATTTTTTCGAATCTCTCTGTGCCAAGTAACGACCCTTTATTTGATCTGTCACCGGCTTATGCTGCGACAGCAGGTTTTGTGGTCGTCGCGCCGGATTACATCGGTTACGGTGCATCCAACGCGATGACGCACCCGTTTATTCAGGCTGCACCATCTGCCAATAGCGTAATCGATCTGATTCGTGCGGCACGTATTTATGCTGCGGATAATGACATCAGTCTAAATAGTCAGTTGTTTTTAGCAGGTTACTCCGAAGGTGCATACACCAGTATGGCGGCACATAAAGCAATGGAGACCGATTACCCAGACGAGTTCACCGTGACAGGCAGTGTGATTGGCGCGGGGCCGTATGATGTGAGAGGCACGGTGGACGAAATGTTGTTAAATACTCAGCGCATCGAGTCTCCTGCAACGCTTGGTTATATGGTTCACGCATACGACCGTTATTATGAGTTGGATAATCTGACTGTGCGGGCCATTGCATCGCCACATCACCTCACGGTGGATGGATATTATGATGGCTCCAGAACATCCAGTGCGATCAATAGTATTTTGCCGCGTAATATGGACGAGCTGTTTGATGGTGATTTCTTGAGAGATTACGCGAGCATCACTGGTGAGTTAACGCTTAAGTATCAACTTGAGAAAAACGATGTGTATGACTGGGCACCCAAAGCACCGATTCGTTTGTTTCATGGAGCGGATGATCAGATCGTGCCTTACGCTAACTCTGTTGCAGCAGCTAGCGTAATGAATGGATATGAAGGGGTTGACGTTACCTTGACGGACTGTGACAGAACACAGTCAACGCATGCAGGCTGCGTTCCGGAGTTTGCAGCATTCGCACTTAACTACTTATTTGATGAATCAACGGGTCGCTAGTCTGACGACTTCTGGTTGTTACGAATCCATAATTCATAATCCATTTTACTACTGGTGAGGCTGGTAATAATCCCCAGCCCATCATTGGGTGCTGTCCCTTCAGCGGTGCGAATTCCCAGCGGAATCAGATTTATCACTGCGCCGACTAAGGCCGCAAACGCCAGACTCTGTAGTGCGATTTGATAATAGTTGTCGTGCAGTGCAAAAATCTGATCAGTACCCAAAAACAGCATAATCAGTAAGAACACCAACAGTTCAATACCGGGGCCTGCAAAGTAGATCAGCGCATGTTTGATACGAACCCAATGCAAATTCTCCGGCGCGATACTGACGAAACCTTCCAGTGGAATCATGCGAATTTCCATGGGGGCACCGAAAAGGGTGGTTTTGTGCAGTACACCGCCCAAACCAATCACCGTACGTTTTACCTGCCAGCCACACAGCTTTGCCATCAGTGCATGTCCGAATTCATGCAGAAATAACAACGGTATCCAGAAAAGAACAAAGAACAGCATGCCCAGTTTGCGGGGTTCGTAGTTGCTGATCATTTCCATACTCATCATAAAGAAAAACAGTAATGTCAGCACAAGCACAAAGATTTTTTCGCCTTTGGAGCTGGGTTCTTTATCTTTTTGGTCTATATACATGTGGATCGCCTTGTTGTTTGAACGAATGTTAGCAGAACTCCGGCTTAGGGTTTACTTACAGATTGTTATGACTCGCGGTTGTTAACCACGTCTTTAGACGCTTTTTGAACCTGAGCATCAAACAAATGGTCTGTAGTCGTGACAATAGGCGTCAGCCTCTAGTATTCTTGCGCCTCAAACGATTTTTAACTAAGGAATCAGCAATGTCTGAGAACAATCCCTTCACTCCGCCAGAATCAGACCTTCGGCCACCGCTTAAGAATGGCCATCAGTTTATTCAGGAGTTTCCACGCCTGCCGACGCTGTTGTTTATTGGTTTGGGATTATTAACGCTTGGACTTTATGTGTATGCATGGATCTACACACGTAATGCCATGATTAACCGTTGTGTACCGGCTGATAAACGAATTCCGGATTGGTTATCAAACTCAACCGTTGCCATCGGTGTGATTAGTTTTTTGATGTCAGCCATGGGCATGTTGTTTCCTGGCACAACTTTGGGCATGGCGATGGTCGAAGCGCAGGGTATCTTTGCGCTGATGTCGTTTGCAATGACTATGGTGTGGTTATTTACCTTCCGCACATTGCTGAATCAGTTAACCGGTGCATATCCCGGTAAGCGCTTGTGGGTGAAT
Organism: Leucothrix pacifica; assembly: GCF_003172875.1. GTDB lineage: Bacteria > Pseudomonadota > Gammaproteobacteria > Thiotrichales > Thiotrichaceae > Leucothrix > Leucothrix pacifica. The sequence continues at coordinate 38,054 of NZ_QGKM01000075.1, forward strand.
GGTGTTTTATTGGTGCTGTTTTCGGTGTATTACCTGCAGTACAAACTCAACCAGATTCATGATATCGGTGAGAGTGAAATAACACGTCCGCCAGAGTCAGATGATGATGATGATGAGTCGGGTGATAATGATTCAAAGCCTAAGCAGGGCTATATCGAACTGTAATTTGCTGTTTATTCCAGACAAAAAAGCGCCCCAGTGTTAAGGGGCGCAAAGGGTACTACCTATGAAGCTTGTTTACTCCGGAACGTGTACCGGAATGTAGCGAGCTGAGTTATCGCGAATCACCAGTACGGGTACCGAGCGTCCTTTCGGTGCGTTTTTGATCGCACTCTTTAACTCATCTGCTGAGCTGACCTCGACATTGTTGAACGAGATAATGATGTCATTGACGGCAATACCAGCTTTCTCAGCAAGACTGTCACCCATTACCTGGTTCACAACCACGCCTTTATCAGAACGAATCGCTTTACGCTGTTCATCATCCAGTGAGCCAACGACTACGCCGAAAGTATCTTTGGAGCGAGTATTCGTTGCCTGTGCGCTGCCTTGTTTCTTATCCAGCTGTCCGACAACTACATTAAAGACTTTCTCTTTGCCGCCACGGATCAGCGTCAGAGGAACGCGTTTTCCAATTTCGGTGTTACCAACTAGTGGTGGCAGGTCGCCAGATTTGTACACACTAACGCCATTGAAACCAATGATGACATCACCACGTTTCAGACCAGCGGTATCAGCTGCACTGCCTTTCTCAACGTTAGCTACCAATGCGCCTTTCGGGCCCGGTAAGTTGAAAGAGTCAGCGAGTTCTTGGTTTACGTCCTGAATCAATACACCCAGCTTACCGCGGCTTACGAAGCCTTTGCTTTTGAGCTGATTGGTGACGTTTTTCACGGTATTAACCGGAATGGAGAATGATATACCCTGATAGCCACCGCTGCGGCTATAGATCATGGAGTTCACACCAACCACGTTACCATCAAGGTCAAACAGTGGGCCACCTGAGTTACCGGGGTTAACCGCTACGTCTGTCTGGATGAATGGGATATAAGTGGTGCTGGCTTGGTTAAGGCTACGTGACAAGGCACTTACGATACCTTGCGAAGCGCTGTGCTCAAGACCAAATGGTGCGCCGATGGCAACAACCCATTGTCCTACTTTCAGCTTTGCAGAGTCACCCAGTGAAACCGCCGGAAGGTTTTTGGCTTCGATCTTTAACAGGGCGATATCAGTCGCTTCATCAACACCTATGACTTTAGCGTCTAGTTCACGGCGGTCTTTAAGTGTTACACGAACACTTTCGGCCTGATCAATAACGTGAGCGTTAGTGACTACGTAGCCATCGTCTGAAATAATGAAGCCTGAACCCAGTGACTGAAAGTCCTGACTCGGACGTTGTCCGCGTGAGTCCGGAGAAGGCATGCTACGGAAAAATTCACGTAACTGAGGGGGTAATGCGTCAAGATCAAACTGCCCACTGCCACCGCGCGAAGTGCTGCTAGCGCCTTTGGTTGCAATATTGACAACTGAGTTACGATTCTTTTCAATCACATCCATTAGATTAGGTAGTTCCGCTTTGGCGGGTAGGGATGTAACGAATAAAAGTGCTGTTAGCATTAAAGCACTGAATGCTTTAACTGTTGTTGGCTGAATTGCCTGGCTAACCATTTTAACCTCCACTGATTAATTGTTGCGTAGATTCTGTCACGCGTTTGATTACTAATTGTTTTCCAATTAATTAAAAAAAATTTATACATATAACAGCGAGTTGCTAATTTTTATGCTGGATATTCTTTACCAAGATGAACACATCGTTGCGATCAATAAACCATCAGGATTATTGGTACACCGTAGTCCCATCGATAAGCATGAAACTCGCTTTGCTATCCAACTGACACGAGATCAGATTGGGCAGCGTGTATATCCAGTCCATCGCTTGGATAAACCAACCTCCGGAGTGTTGTTATTCGCCTTGTCTTCTGAAGTAGCCGCGTTGCTGACTCAACAGTTCACCGCTAGAACAGTGCACAAACGCTATTGGGCGATTGTACGAGGCTATACGCAAGATAGTGGGGTTGTGGATTACCCATTGCAAGAACAGTGGGATAAAATGACAGATAATTTAGTAAGTCAGGATAAAAGCGCGCAATCTGCAGTCACTCACTATCAACAACTCGCCAAAACTGAGTTGCCGTTTGCAGTGGGACGCTATGAAACGGTGCGATATTCATTGGTGGAGTTGTACCCAAAAACGGGTCGGAAGCATCAGTTGCGTCGTCATATGAAGCATATTTTTCATCCCATAGTGGGGGATACGACGCATGGTGATGGCAAGCAAAATACCTTTTTGCGGGAGCAGTTTGATTTGCAGCGTTTAATGCTTCACGCCAGAGAGTTGAATCTGGCACACCCCGTGACCGGTGATGCCTTATCGATTCATGCGCCTCTGGCGGAGGATTTTCAGTTGTTATTGGGGCAGCTTAAGCTTGAGACAGAGCAGGATAGTGATACTCAAGCTAACTCATCCGACTCAGTTAAATATTGCTATTAAACCCGCATAGTTAAACCTGTTGGAGTTGAGTGACTAGCTCAGTCTGTCTTGTACCAACTTCACCCAGTAACTCGCACCGAGATGAGAGACATCATCATTAAAATCATAATGTGCGTTGTGCAACATACAGCCACCTTCGCCCTCACCATTACCAATCCAAATGTAAGCACCGGGTAGGGCTTCCAGCATGTAACCAAAATCTTCTGCAGCCATGCTCGGTGGCATATTGCGTTGAACATTATCAGCACCAACCACTTTAGCAGCTGCATCGGCACAGTGTTGAGCTTCAGGTGGAGTGTTGATGGTCGCGGGATAATCACCAATCACAGTGAGTTCACCGGTGGCTCCAAAACTAGCGCAAACACTCTCCACCAACTCACGGATACGGCGAATCAACATAACGCCATGCTCCGGATTAAAGAAACGCAGTGTGCCGGTGAGTTTCATTTCATCCGGAATCACATTGTGAGTGAAACCAGCGGAGACTTGAGTAATGCTGATGACTGCGGCGTCTACCGGAGACATATTGCGTGAGATAATGCTTTGTAAGGCGGTAATCACATGTGAGCCAATTAATACCGGATCAATGGTTTGATCGGGAATTGCAGCGTGCCCACCTTTACCAGTGATGAGAATCTTCAGCGTTCTAACCGCTGCCATTACTGCGGTGTCGTGTACTACAAACTGACCAGCCGGCAAGCCCGGCCAGTTGTGCATGCCATAGATTTCCTGACAGGGGAATTGTTCAAACAAGCCCTCATCCATCATTTGTTTTGCCCCGGCATCACCTTCTTCAGCGGGTTGGAATATCAAATGGACAGTGCCCTTGAAATCATTGTTATTAATCAGATAAGCAGCTGCTCCGAGTAACATGGTGGTGTGACCATCATGACCGCAGCCATGCATATTGCCTTCGTGTAGTGACTTGTGAGCAAAGTCATTTGCTTCGGTGATTTCTAAAGCATCGATATCGGCGCGTAGTCCGATGCTTTTGCCCTCATATTGCCCTTTGATGGTAGCAACGATGCCAGTGGTGGCAAGACCCCGCTGGAACGGTACGCCTAAATCTTCAAGAACCTCGGCGATATAGTCACTGGTTTTAAATTCTTCAAAACAAAGTTCGGGGTGTTGGTGTAACCAGTGACGCCATCCAATCATTTGTTGGTGTAGTGCTGATCCGCTTTCAATAGCAGTCATAAGACCTGTCCTTAGTGGGGCTAAGCGCTAAGTATATGGTCTTCGGTGTCTTCTATGGAAGGGGCATCAATGCCACGTTCAGTAGGGAATAAGCAACGAAATACACTGCCTTTACCAAATTCACTACTGATAGACAGCTGAGCGTCGTGGCGTTGCAAGGCATGCTTGACGATGGCTAAGCCAAGACCTGTTCCTCCTGCGTCGCGTGAGCGCCCTTTATCCGCTCGATAAAAGCGCTCAGTTAGCCGATTAATGTGCTGTGGTTCAATACCAATTCCATTATCTTCAACTTCCATAATGAGATGATCATCAGACTCATACCAACGAATAGCAATCTCACCAAGCTCGGGTGTGTAGTTGACTGCGTTGGAGACTAAGTTTGAAAAGACACCATGTAGCTCACGGGTATTGCCTTTTAGCCAGAGGCTCTCATCCGCTTCCAGAGTAATGTTTTGGTTCTTATTTCCACTCAAAATAATGGCATCATCAGCGATTCCTTCCAGCATTTTAGGAACGGCGACTTCATTGTTGTGATTGATGTGTTGTTCGTTTTCCAGATTGGACAGCGTTAGCAAGTCCTCAACTAAGCGAGTCATACGATCGGATTGCTGTTTCATCTGCCAGAAAATAGCGCGGTAAGGTTCCATTTCCGGAGAGTCATCATCATCCAGTGTTTCTATGTAGCCAACGACAACACTGAGTGGTGTGCGTAGCTCGTGCGATACATTCGCAACGAAGTCCTGGCGTACCTTTTCCATGTGATGCAGTCTGGTGAAGTCCTGCACAATCATCAGGTGTTTATCGTGAAAAGGAAGGAGCCGAATATCGAGTTTTATGTTATTGCCAGCCGGAGAGTCGAGTCTCAAATTCTCATCTTCACCGCTACTATTGTAGAACTTCACAAAGCTCGGATCTCTGACCAGATTGGTGATGTTACTGCCGCGATCTTGCTGTTGACGAAGACCAAGCAAACTTGAAGCCCGTTTATTCATCCACTCAATCCGGTTGAGTGAGTCAAGAATCAAAATACCATCCGGCAGGGCGGTGCTGACTTTTCGGAACTGAGCAATGAGGTGACGGGATTTTGCTTCAGTGCTGCGATGGTGTTTATTTCGCTGGTGGAATTGCGTCGAAATTTCGCTCCAGATACCGCGTAATTCATCCGGTGGCGCTTTCATCTGTTTATTGGCTTGCCACGTCAGCAGCAGCTTCATTTGATAGATATGAAAGCCGGTGAACAGCAGTAAACCGAGAATAATTAACCACAGGAATGGAATGCCGGTTGTTGATATCAACAAGCAAGCAATCACGATAAGACTGAGAAGTTTGAGTTCAGGTACGATTACCTTGTTGAGATAGTCGTTCCAGCTCATAAGGCATGCTTACTCATTCGGTGAGAAGCGGTAGCCAACACCACGGACGGTTTGGATAAGTTTGTCATACTGCCAAGGGGCCAGTGATTTTCGTAATCGTAAGATGTGCACATCAACGGTACGTTCCTCAACATAGGTATTCCTGCCCCACACATGATCCAGTAGGGTGCCTCGGCTATAAACTCGATTTGGGTTTTCCATCATGAAATTGAGCAGACGAAACTCTGTTGGCCCCAGTTCAAGTGAATTACCGTCAATCGTAACGCGATGACTTCCTTTATCCAGACGCAGATTCTGAGCAGTGAGTACTTCATCTTCTGTCTGGCGGGAAGTATTCCTTCGCAATACTGCCTGAATTCTGGCGATCAATTCTTTAGGAGAAAATGGCTTACTTACGTAGTCATCAGCACCTGAATTGAGTCCGGTAATCTTGTCATCTTCAGAGGATTTAGCCGTCAACATAATAACAGGTATATCGCTGTTAAAGCTATCTCGTTTGATATGGCGAATCAGCTCAATACCGGTGGCATCAGGAAGCATCCAGTCCATTAAAATTAAGTCAGGATGTGTTTCACTTAGAGAAATTTGAGCCTGTCGTGCATCGCCTGCTTCAAGGGTTCTGTAGCCTGCACGGGACAACGCAAAACCTAACATCTGGCGGATGGGCTGTTCGTCTTCTACGAGGAGTATCGTTTCCATGATAATTGTTACATCGACATTAATTTTTAGAGTGCCGTTATTACAACAAAGTTATATGTCAGAGATATGACAAGGTTAGACTGGTTTTATTTATTTTTTGACAAAAAATAACCGCATCCTGAAGCAGGTATGCGGTTATTTTCAAGACTGAGCGGACTGAGTTTATTCGTCGTCTGATTTCTTGTCTTTCAGTGTTTCAGGGTAAAGCTTTTTGCGAATTTTCTTCAGGCTGGTATGACGGATGTCTTTACCTTTTACCCGATAGATAACGAACTCACAAATATTGGTTGAGTGGTTTCCAATACGCTCAAAGGCACGCGCACACCAGATTACGCGCAGGGCATTTTTGATATTGCGGGTGTCATCCATCATGTGAGTGATTAATATGCGTGATAAGTCATCAAACTCACGGCTGACGCGGCGACTTTTCTTAGCAACGTCCATCGCTTGCTCATCGTCCATTCGTGCGAATGCATCCAGCGCCAGCTTCAACAGGCTATGCGCCAGTTCACCTAAGTGACGTAGTTGTGCGCTCATGCCTTGATTACTGACATGATTTCCCAGTTGTGACGCGTACAGACCAATCTGTTCTGCTTCATCACCGATACGCTCAAGATCAGTGGTGATCTTGATGATACTCAGTAGCAAGCGAAGGTCGCCGGCAGCTGGTTGACGACGTGCAATAATACTTGCACATTCCTCGTCGATCTCAACTTCCAGCTCATTGATATCAGCGTCTGATGAAGCTACGTGCTCACCCAGCTCTACATCACGCTCTAATACTGCCTGAAGTGCATTGCTAACTTGTTTTTCTACCAGTCCACCCATTTCAAGGGCTTTACTGCGGATTTCTTCCAGTTCCTGATCATAGGACTGAAGAATATGATCTCCGTTTTCCATAATTATCCCGTGCCTTAGCCGAATCGGCCTGTAATATAATTTTCAGTTAATTGGTGCTCAGGGTTAGTGAAGACATCGTTGGTAGCATTCACTTCTACCAGTTTTCCTAAGTGGAAATAAGCGGTGCGTTGTGAAATACGTGCCGCCTGTTGCATGGAGTGAGTCACGATCGCAATGGTGTAGTTGTGACGTAACTCGTCCATCAGTTCTTCGATGATAGCCGTTGCTATCGGATCAAGTGCAGAAGTTGGTTCATCCATCAGGATAACTTCAGGGTCAACCGCGATGGTACGTGCAATACATAAACGCTGCTGCTGACCACCTGATAGACCCGTACCCGGCTTTTGTAGATTGTCTTTAACTTCTTTAAACAAACCAGCTTTAGTTAAACTGGCTTCAACTAAATCATCCAGATCCGCTTTGTTGCTGACTAAACCGTGAAGGCGAGCACCGTAGGCGACGTTGTCGTAGATTGATTTAGGGAAGGGGTTTGGCTTTTGGAAAACCATACCAACACGCGCACGTAGCAGAACCGGGTCTTGTTTCTTGCTGTAGATGTCCTGACCATCCAGTGTCAATGAGCCGGATACACGGCAAATTTCAATAGTGTCATTCATGCGATTTAGCGCACGTAGGTAGGTTGATTTACCACAACCTGAAGGGCCGATCATGGCAATGATTTCGTTTTTACCGATGTCGAGATCCACACCAAATATTGCCTGTTTATCACCGTAAAATACGTCACAGTCACGCGTGGCCATTTTGATATCTTCGGGCTTGTCGATAAACGGTTTTCCAACCGTATTTAGTATTTCGATGTCAAATTCATCGCGGTTCTTATCAGCTATTTCAGTGCTCATTTCAGCATCGTCCTGCAAATTAGTGTGTAGTGTATGTCAGTGTACTATTCAATGTGTGGGGCTGGGGCTACCAGCGCTTCTCAAAACGCTTACGCAGCATGATTGCCACTAAGTTCATGGTAATCAGGAAAGCCAGTAATACTATAATTGCTGCTGATGTACGTTCTGTAAAGGCTCGCTCCGGACTGTCTGACCATAAGTAAATCTGTACAGGCATTACCGTTGACGGGTCTATAATGCTTTGCGGGATATCAGAAACGAAAGCAATCATACCAATCATGAGTAGGGGAGCTGTTTCACCCAGCGCCTGCGCCATACCGATGATCGTTCCTGTCAGAATACCCGGCATGGCCATGGGTAAAACATGCTGAAATACGGTTTGCACTTTTGATGCACCTAGTCCTAAAGCAGCCTCGCGCATTGAGGGTGGAACCGCTTTAATCGCAGCACGACTCGCAATGATAATCGTCGGCAAGGTCATTAAGGTCAGCACCAAACCACCGACCAACGGAGTGGAGCGGGGCACGCCAAAGAAGTTGATGTAGACCGCCAAACCAAGCAGACCAAATACAATTGATGGCACGGCTGCAAGGTTGTTGATGTTGATTTCGATCAGATCAACCCACTTGTTATTTTGTGGTGCAAACTCTTCCAGATAGGTAGCGGCAGCAACACCAATCGGGAATGCCAGACACATGGTGATCAGCATTGTGTAGAGCGATCCCATTAATGCACCGCGAATACCTGCTTGCTCTGGTTCACGGGAATCAGCTTCCGTAAACAATACAGTATTGAAGCGTTTTTCAAGGCGATTTTCAGCGACTAGGGTATCGATCCATTCCAGCTGATAGTCTTTTATCCGGCGGTCACTCTCAGGTAAATTGCGGTCAATATTACCTTTCATGAAGACGTCTACATCATCTTTGGCAAGGAACCAATAGGAGCCAGACGTACCAATAAGATTTGGATTCTCAACAACCATGTCGCGCAATTCATAAGCGGCTGATTTACTCACCAAATTGCTTAAGGCGCGCTTTTGTTTTCGATCCGTCACGCCAGGGAATTTCTCTCTGAGTGCGTTTCTGATGACCTTCGAATAGGAGGCGCTGTAAAGTTTGTCTTCAGGAGATTCTGCCGTTAAACCCAACACTTCACCATCAATGGTGACATCCAGCTTCACATAGGTTTGCTGGAAGGCAGGGTAGCCTTTTCCAATAATGTCAGCTAACAGAATCACCAGAAACGCCAGGCTGATCAGGATTGATATCAGACCATACAGGCGGAACCGCTTTTCTTTTGCGTACCGTTTTTGTAAACCGGCTTCTACAATTTGTGTGCTTTTATTCATAGCTAAGTTCTTCCGGTGCTTAGTCGTATTGTTCGCGATACTTGCGAATGACGTGTAGTGCGATAACGTTGAGGAGCAGTGTGATCAGGAATAAGCCCAGACCCAATGCAAATGCTGCCAGTGTTTTCGGGCTATCAAACTCTTGGTCACCCGTCAGCAGGGTAACGATTTGTACGGTGACGGTGGTAACTGCTTCCAATGGGTTGAATGTCAGGTTAGCGGATAATCCGGCAGCCATGACCACAATCATGGTTTCACCAATCGCACGCGAGGCTGCCAGCAGAACTCCACCAATGATGCCGGGTAATGCGGCTGGAATAACCACTTGTTTGATCGTTTCAGATTTTGTTGCACCCATTCCAAAGGAACCGTCACGTAGTGATTGAGGGACGGCATTGATGACGTCATCAGAGAGTGATGATACGAATGGGATAATCATGATGCCCATTACCAGGCCTGCCGCTAATGCACTTTCTGAGGCAACCGTTAAGCCTAAGGATTCACCAAGGTTTCGTATAAATGGTGCTACTGTTAGTGCGGCGAAAAATCCGTAAACAACGGTCGGAATACCCGCCAGTATTTCCAGCGTAGGTTTAGCAAAAGAGCGGAATCTTGAGCTTGCGTATTCTGAAAGATAAATCGCAGACATCAAGCCCAGTGGAACCGCGATAATCAATGCGATGAGCGAGATCAACAATGTTCCAACGAATAATGGAACGGCACCGAAAGCGCCAGAGCTGCCGGCCTGATCTGCACGAATAGAGGTTTGCGGGCTCCACTTTGTACCAAATAAAAATTCTGTAATGGAGACTGACTTAAAAAATAATACCGATTCGAATATTACCGAGAAGACGATGCCCACAGTGGTCAGGATAGCAATTGACGCACAAAGAATCATCGCCCAACGAGCGATACTTTCTACTTTGTTACGCGCCTGAGTTTCAGGCTTGATATAGCGCCAGCCCAAGTATAAGCATACCAATGCAACGCCTAATACAACCACTGTCTTAGCGAGTAAACTGATTGATCTGACACTCTCATAACGCTCTGCAGCGGCTATTTTTACCGGGTCAGTGAAGGAGTCGACCTGACCGCTTTGGACGGCATTTTTTACCTCATTCAGTAATAATCCAAACGAGCTTTGACCTTCTTGCTGAAGCTCAGCAGGGAGTGACGAGAAAGTCAGGCTCGACACGATCTGGGTCTCAAATATTGTCCAAATGACTAAGATAGCGATTGCAGGAATGACTGTCCACAATGCGACCATGTAACCATAGTAAGAAGGAAGCGAGTGTAAATTACGACGCCCGTTACTTTTTGTTGTAGATACCGCTATCGCCCGCCCTTTGCCTATGAAGTAGCTGAAGACCAGCAATAGGAGCAAGGTAATAAGAATCGTATTTAAAGGCATGCCAAACTCACTTTATCCGAATTGGTTGAGGATTATATACACTGTTAATTAGCATTTGAGATTTATTCGGGTCTGAGCCATCCAGAAATTATTTTTAGGGTTGTGACTTCTGAAGTTGACTCAGTCCGGAATAAACCCGTTTCACTAACTCAAAAACAAGCCCCAGACTTTAGTGACAAAGTCCGAGGCTGTTACGCGACAAGCAGTTGCTTACATTGACATTGGAGTCATGTTAGTTGCTGCTGCGCGGAATGATTCACGTTGCTCTTCAGAAAGTGGGATCAGACCTTTTTCAAGCAGGTAACCGTCTTCACCGAATGAATCCTCAGATACAAACTCAGTCAGGAATTCTTTGATACCAGGAATTTTACCGATGTGAGCCGCTTTTACGTAGAAGTATAGAGGGCGGGATACAGGGTAATCACCATCTGCAATGCTATCGAAGCTTAGTTCTGAACCATCGATGATTGAACCGTGGACTTTGTCAGAGTTTTGATCAAGAAAACTGAAGCCGAATACGCCTAGTGCGTTCGGATTTGCTTCCAGTTTTTGTACGATAAGATTGTCGTTCTCACCTGCTTCGATGAAGTGACCATCTTCGCGAACTTCGTGACAAGTTGCTTTGTAAAGGTTTTTATCAGTATCCTTCAGCGCTGCAATTGCAGGGAAAGCCTTGCAACCACCTTCCAGTGCCAGCTCAGCGAATGCGTCACGCGTGCCAGAGGTTGGAGGAGGACCTAGTACTTCGATCTTAATGTCTGGAAGTTCTGGATTAACATCTTTCCACGTCTTGTACGGGTTAAGCATTAACTCGCCTTCATACTTGCCCGGTACTGTCTTAGCTAGTGCAAGGAAGATATCTTTACGAGTGAGCGTCATCTGCTCTGCTTTTTTAGAGTTAGCAAAAGCGATCCCGTCAAAACCAACCTGGACTTCGATGATGTCTTTTACGCCGTTCTTCTGGCAAGTATCAAACTCGCTTTTCTTCATACGACGAGAAGCGTTAGTGATGTCTGGCGTGTCGATGCCTGTGCCAGAACAGAAAAGCTTAGCACCACCACCGGTTCCGGTTGATTCAATCTTTGGAGTCTTAAATTTAGTCTTGTTACCAAATGTTTCAGCAACAACGGTAGTGAATGGGTAAACTGTTGAAGATCCAACAATTTCAATATAATCACGTGCAGAAGCGGCAGAAGCAGATACGACAAGCCCGGCAGCGATAAATAATGGTAACTTTTTCATTCCGTTTCTCTCTTAAACATTAGTGTGTAATTCGATGAGCGGAACTATAGTTGGGTTATGTGACAGGTTTATGACAAGGTTTGAAATATTTAGCTTAGCGTGAAAGTTTGTATCCGCTGCCACGAATGGTTTGCAGTAGGTGCTCCATTGATTGCTTTTTGAGGATTTTACGGAGTCTTAGAATGTGCACGTCCACCGTGCGCTCCTCGATAAATGTATTTTGCCCCCACACATGATCCAGTAACTGGGCGCGACTGAGAACTCTTTCCGGGTTTTGCATGAAATAGCGCAGCAGATTTAACTCGGTGGTGCCAATTGTTAAGTTATCTCCATTAATAGATAGCGTGTGAGTCGACAGATTTAACTCCAGAGGCTCGTAACGAATAATGTCATCTGAATTGAAGGCGTCACTTCTTCTCAGTAATGCTTTAATGCGTGCGTTGAGTGACTTTAGAGAGACGGGTTTGCTGACATAGTCATCTGCACCGGACTCTAAACCTTGAATCATATCTTGCTCTTCTGCTTTGGCAGTGAGCATGATGATGGGGATGTCGCGGGTGAAAGACTCGTTACGCAGTTGTTTGATGAGCTGAGGGCCGCTGGAATCTGGTAGCATCCAGTCTATTAGAATCAGGTCAGGGCGTTGCTGGCTGATTTGTTCGTTCATTTGGGCGGCGTTTTCAGCGTCGTGAACGGTATAGCCTTCGCGTTCCAAGGAGAAGCGGAGCATGTCGCGAATGGGGGCTTCGTCTTCTATGCAGAGGATGTGTTTGGTATTTGAATAGAGCATATAATTAGCCCATTTACAGATTGGGCGAGTACCATAAGGGTTTGTTTCTGAATTACATAATTTTATCCAATGATAATACTATTGTGTGCAGTTCTTGGGTATATATTTGGGGGCAAGGTTCGAGTCGGCAATACAAGACATCGTAAGAGCACCTCCAATATCCTCGAAAACAAAGCTCAACTTTTTCGTATTCACAGAGCCATTGACATTAGCCAGTGTAATAATGATGGATGCTTTTTTTGAGCCATCTTTGGTATATGTGAAAGAAGATTGATATGGCGATATACTTAGAGAATTAATTAGTCCTTGCGTAATGCTTCCTGGTTGATTTATTCCATTCTCTCCAATACCTTCTTCTGGCATCTCACCTAACTCCATATATCTGCTCATCATTCCTGACCTTCCGGCTGAAGCGGAGGTTTGTAGAGTTGAAAGAATGGATTTGGCTACATATGTTTGGTAAGCAGGTATCGCAATGATGGTGAGTATACCTATAATAGCAACAGCTATTATAAGCTCAATGAGAGTGAAACCTGAATTATGATTGCTTTTCATAGTCTTACTGCTTCTTTTGCTGTTGCTAATTGTTTATCAACATGAAAAGGCCCGAGCAGTTGCCCGAGCCTCTGTAACTATAAACTTTACAGTTTAATGTTTAGTCTTGGCACTGCTTTGGTAGATACTTGTTATCAAGGTTGGCACTAGGAGTACATGTGAATTTAAGCGCGTCACCATCATCGATGTATGCGAAAGCAATCGTTTCAGTATTAACGTTACCGTTGATTCCAGCTAGCGTTACGGTACCTGTCAATACGTTGTTAGTACCAGTACCATCGCTACTTACTGTAAATGAAGTCACACTTCCTCCTGGTAAACCACTATTTGCTGCTACACCATCGCCACCCATTACTGCGAACAAACCAGGAATGACAGTGGTAGAAGGGACTGGCATTGCCCCATTGTCAATGTAGTGTTGCCAAACTTCTGTCTTACCCGCTGCTGCCGAGGCTTGGATCGAGGTAATATTAGACTTAGCAACATACGTCTGGTAAGCCGGCAATGCGATTGATGCCAAAATACCGATGATTGCTACTACGATCATTAATTCGATTAGTGTAAAACCTTGCTGGAGTTGTTTTTTCATTTTTATATCTCTCTTATTATGTTGTTTTATTTAAGGGGTTAGTTTGTAACTGAAAAGGATATTGCATTTGGCATGCCAAACTTTAGCTGAATGAGTTTAAGTCTTTGTTATTAAATCGTTTTTATTTTTAGACCTACCTTTCGTCATTACCAGAAAGTTGTCTTTTGTAGGTGGTTATCGTCACTTTCTGCCCTTGCCAGTGTCAGGTTGGGACAGCAAACAAACCGAAGTGACAATTGTTACCCCGATTTATTGTCAATTCGGTTGATTAAATAGTTGCCCATGTGATTTATCGGCGAGATTTTCCCTTACCGCCAAATTTTTTATTCCCGGCTTGGGATTTTTTAGGTGGGGTTGGTTCATCAAACGGCATGTCCACGCTCTTATAGATATTACGTAATGCTTTCACTTCCAGTTCTTCACTATAGCCTAGCCTTAAGTAGCGTGGCATGCTCACTGTGCCATAGCGCACGCGTGTTAACCGGCTAACCTTAAGTCCGGCGCTTTCCCATAGACGGCGAACCTCACGGTTGCGGCCTTCATGCAGCACCACGTGATACCATTGATTAATGCCTTCACCACCAGCAAAAGTGATCTTTTCAAACTTAGCTGGGCCGTCTTCCAGAATAACCCCTGCTTTAAGCGCTGCCAGAATCTCTTCTGTAACAATCCCCATCACCCGTACCGCATATTCGCGCTCGATTTGATAAGAGGGGTGCATCAGGCGATTTGCCAATTCACCATCAGTGGTAAACAGTAGTAGACCTTCGGTATTGATATCTAAGCGTCCGACCTGAATCCAGCGTCCACTGTGTGGCTTTGGCAGGTTTTGAAAGACAGTGGGCCGACCTTCGGGGTCATTACGCGTGCAAATCTCACCGACACGCTTGTGATAAATTAACACTTGCGGTTTAGACTGAAGGCGGGACTGAAGTCTTAAGCGTTGGCCTCGAAGCGATACCTGATCTGTTTCCTCAATAGCCTGTCCGGGAGTGGCCTTATGTCCATTCACCAGAATCACACCTTCTTCCACCCAGCGTTCAATTTCTCGTCGGGAGCCGTAACCCGCGCGGGAGAGCATTTTCTGAATTCGTTCAGCCATGAGGATATATCCGTAAAAAAGTATCCTGCATTATCCCACAGGGCGTGCTTTGTTATAAGGGTTTCTACAAGAAATATAAGCACAGGTAACGGTAAAACAATGACTTGAGTTTACCTGATGCAGGTGTTGAGCTATGAGTGATTGAATAGTCCCTCAGCGTTTGTTAATTTCCTCTTTATTTATCAGGTTAATTGTCATGTCCACAAAGAATGAGAAAAACAAATCAGAATCCAAACAGTCTCAAAAAAGCCCTGAAGTAAAATTAAATAAGCAGGAGGTTCAAAAGTTACTGGTCGGCTTAACCGATGCTAAGAAAGTCATGGATGGCTCAATTAGTATGTCTGGTAAAGATCTGCTAAAAATCACCAATGCCAATGGCCAGTATCCCTATGCTGAAAAAATGAAACTGGCCGAGTATGAGCGAGAGAAGTACCTGCTGCAGATTGAGCTGTTAAAAGTACAGAAGTGGGCAAAGCTAAAAGGCAAGAAGATCGTCATGTTGTTTGAGGGACGTGATGCGGCAGGTAAAGGAGGTACGATTAAGCGCTTTACCGAACACCTGAACCCTCGTATTGCCAGAGTAGTTGCCTTGGAAAAACCCAGTGAGCGAGAGTTGGGAGAGTGGTATTTCCAGCGCTATATCCGTCACTTACCGTCGTCGGGTGAGATTTTGATGTTTGACCGTTCCTGGTATAACCGGGCAGGTGTTGAGAAGGTGATGGGCTTTTGTTCTGACCGGGACCATCTGGAATTTATGCGTCAGGCTCCGGTGTTTGAGCGCATGCTGGTAAATTCAGATACTATTTTATTCAAATTCTGGTTTTCAGTGACGCGTCAGGAGCAGTTAAGACGTTTTAGTTCGCGCAAACATGACCCGTTGAAACAATGGAAGCTGAGCCCGATTGATATCGAATCACTGGACCGTTGGGATGATTACACCGCAGCTCGTCAATCCATGTTTTTTAATACGGATACGGCAGATGCCCCTTGGACGGTGGTGAAGTCTGACGATAAAAAACGAGCTCGTATCAGTTGTATGCGTTATTTTCTGGATCAGTTAGATTATGACGATAAAGATACCTCAGTAGTCTATCGTCCTGATGAGCTAATTGTTGGTCCGGTATCCAAGCTCTATAACAACGAGCCGACCGGCAACGGCTAAATCGTGATTCCACTGGCAATAAGCCGACGGATAGCTTAAAAATGTTCTATGATTAGCCCCCTCTATCAGGGGGCTTTTTCATGTACGTAAAACGTGACACTTTAGAGCACAACGACCGAAACGATTGGCTGAACATCAAACGGATTGTTTACTACCTGCAGGCTTATCGTGGGCGTGCCATTTTTGCATTGTTGTGTCTGATTGCGGCGAAGTTTGCCAATATTGGTGTTCCTCTGGTACTTCGCGATATCGTAGATAGCTTTGACAAAACTGCTCAGGTGCTGGTGTTGCCTGTGAGCTTATTGCTTGCTTATGGTGCGTTAAAACTGGCGAATTCTTTGTTTAGCGAGTTACGTGACACAGTCTTTGCTCGAGTGCGTTATCACGCGATGCGGCAGCTTTCTAATCAGGTATTAGAGCACCTGCATAATTTATCGCTGCGTTTTCATCTGGAACGAAAGACCGGTGCTATTAGTCGCGACTTAGAGCGGGGTACTCGGTCCGTTAGTACCATGATGAACTTTCTGGTATTCAGTTTTATTCCCATCTTTGTAGAATTTACGCTCGTTGCGGCCATTCTCTTAATTAACTACGATGGTATTTTTGCACTAATTACTTTTGGCACAATCGCGGTGTATGCGTTGTTCACGGTCCTGATTAGTAATTGGCGGATTAATTATCGGCATAATATGAATCGTTTGGATTCTGAAGCGAATACTCACGCCTTTGATAGTTTGATCAATTATGAAACGGTGAAGTATTTCAATAATGAACAGTTGGAGCTGACTCGTTACGATAAAACCTTGTCAGAGTGGGAGGGTATGGCGGTTAAGAGCCAGACCTCTATGTCAGTTCTGAACTTCGGACAGAGTGCCATTATCGCGATTGGTGTGACCATTATTATGTTTTTTGCCGCTAGTCAGGTGGTGGATGGGCAGATGACTATCGGTGAATTGGTAATGGTCAATGCTTTTATGCTGCAGTTGTTCATACCGTTGGGGGCACTGGGAATAATTTATCGACAGTTTAAATACACACTGGCAGATATGGATTTGGTCTTTAAGCTACTCTCGCGCACACCTGAAATTGAAGACAAAGACTCTGCGACCGATCTGAATGTTGAGCAAGGCCAAATCCGCTTTGATCAGGTGCACTTTGGTTATCAGGATGATCGTGAAATTCTTAAAGGCATCAGCTTTGAGGTTCCTGCTGGTCAAACTGTGGCGGTAGTAGGGCATAGTGGTGCAGGAAAGTCGACACTGGCACGCTTGTTATTCCGATTTTATGATGTAAATCAAGGTCAGGTGCTCATTGACGGTAATGATGTTCGTGAGGTGAAACAAAACAGTTTGCGGCGTGGTATTGGGATCGTTCCACAGGATACCGTGCTATTTAATGACACTATTCGCTACAACATTCAGTACGGTAAGCTTGATGCCACTGACCAGGAGGTGCGTGAGGCAGCTTCCATGGCGCAGATAGAGGATTTTATCGAGAGCTTGCCAGAGGGTTGGGATACCAAAGTAGGGGAGCGCGGACTTAAGCTATCCGGTGGTGAAAAGCAGCGGGTGGCAATTGCCCGGGCAATTCTGAAGCGTCCGGCGATCTTGGTGTTTGATGAGGCAACTTCTTCATTGGATAGTACGACCGAACAAGCCATCCAGCGCACTTTAAAAGAAATTTCGGCAACTACCACCACCTTAGTGGTCGCACATCGCTTATCAACCATTGTGGATGCTGATCAGATACTGGTTATGTCGCAGGGAACGATCATTGAGCGCGGATCTCACAGCGAGTTGATGCAGGCGAATGGTGAGTATCGAAGAATGTGGGACTTACAGCTTGAGTCAGACTGATATCAAGCTCATGATGCTTAGTGCTTAGTGCTTAGTGCTTAGTGCTTAGTGCTTAGTGCTTAGTGCTTAGTGCTTAGTGCTTAGTGCTTAGTGCTTAGTGCTTAGTGCTTAGTGTCTTTGTTCTTGCGTGAGCTGAAGAAAGGAACCAGATTGTTATCACCCACGGCTTCCTGATAATAATGCGTTTCGCCAGAGCCATTACTATTTTGTTTGTGATCTGATGAGGCTTGATTTAGGTCAGCTTCGTTCAGACTATTCAACGCTTGTTGAGCTTCAGCGACTTTCTTGCTGAGCGATTGGAAGGTTTGTTGTGTCGTTTCAAGCGTATCAGAGAGCTGGTTAATCGCCTTGACATCTAGCTGTTTCAGGTTGCTTTCAGTGGTTTCTTTAATAACGCGACTCTGTTCCTCGTAACGACGTAAGCTCTCAACGTGTATGCGGCTTTCGTCAACGCTCGCACTGAGTTCTTGGCGAGCCATGTCAGCGCTCTGGAAGGCGGCATCATACTCTGTGTAGAGGTCATTTTCATAACCACTGATGCTCTCCATATAGCGTTCGTAGGCAGCATCCGCTTTAGCTTGATTACTGCGTAGGTGTTCGAGTAATTGAGTGGATTCTTCTAAAGTTGTATCCAAACGGGCGCGTACTTGCTCAGCCAACTCATTGTTAGCTTCGAGTGTATGTAATTGTAAATTATGTTGAGCGGTAATGTGTTGGGCAAGTTGGTAAGAATGCGCATCTTGTTGCTGAACTCGTTTAATACCCACTTCTAAATGATTAAGACCATCTCTGAGTTCTTGTTCTACCCGTAAAACTGTATTTTCTGTTTCGCCCAAGCGCTCATCCCAAATATGTTGGGTTTGTTGAATCCGACGTTCCAGCGCTTCACTGCGCTCTTGCAAGTTAGCCTCAATGCTTTCAGATTGGGCGGCTAGTTCTTGTATTTTCTCGGCACTTAACCAGGCATGGTGTTGTTTGCTGATCAAGGCGTTATTTTGATAGACCAGTCGGTCAATAATTCTCTCAGCACGAACCTCATTGGTTTCAATGGAACGTAGCGATTTATCAATGGTACGTTGGTCACGCACGATATTTTTTTTCAGTGTGGTGACAAACTCTCTGTCCTTTTTCATGGACTTGCGGCCCAATAAAAGTGCCCACAGTGCGGTAACAAATGCACCACCGGAAATTGCGGCAACAACAATGCTGATAATTGAATCCTGAGACAGGCCAGCTTCTGCAGCCAGTGCACTACCTGAGCAAGCCGCTAGTGTCGCGACACTGATGAGGGTTACCGGAACTGATAATCGATTGGGCTTTTGACTCACGCTTAGAATTCTCGCTACAGCTTATGCTGATTACTGTTATCGTTTATATTGAACGATTTAACGTTGTTTCGTTCACTCCGAGTATAACACTTAACGTATTTATACTGTATCAACACTTTTTAGATAGTACACAAGCTTGAACGGTACGGTTTAAGCTATTAACCGTACCTTAAAGAAGTCGTCGAATATAATTCTATAGCGTCGGGTGATCACTTGCCTGCATCGCGCGCTGACTTAGTTGAGTTCCCTGACGATTGAGCAGTAAGAATGCCCGTCCGTGCCCGGTCAGCTGGTTGGCAATCTGGCGCGCTTGTTCGCCCTTGCCAGTGTAAATATCCATTCTCGCCGGACCTTTGATTGCAGCGCCACGGTCTTGAGGCAGCAGAATTTTCCACTCAGCCCCCATCGTTTGTCCCTTACTATTGATAATGGGCACTTCAGCAAGTACCACTGAACCAAAAGGAATGTAATTGGTATCAACGGCGACAGAATGTCCGGGGATAATTGGCATGCCTGACGCGGTTAATACACCGCGTTGTACGGGTTTGAAGTAGACATATCTGGGATTACTGTTCATTGCCTTTGTCAGGTAAGTAGGGTGGGCATATAACCATTTCTGGATGCGCTCGCGTCCCATACTGCCTTTCATCAGTCCTTGCTGCTTCATAAAGAGGGATAGACTGCGGAATGGTTTATCATTAGAGCCGTCAAAGCTAAGCGAAACACGTTTCCCATTGCTGTATTCCAAAATCCCCGAACCCTGTACCTGCATATAGAACAAACCGATTGGATCATTCGTCCACGCAACTTCCAGACCTTTGTTTCTCAGCGCACCATTACTGATCTGACTTCGGCTTAGATGACGTAATTGCTGGCTCATTGGTGCCCGGTAAATGGGGTATTTATAACGTGCATCCGGCTTGGCGCTGGCTTGAATAATTGGTGTGTAATAGCCTGTGAATTTACTGGCTTTACTTTCACCGTTAAGTAAAGGTACCAGGTCGAATTGCTGCTGTAGCGCATGTGGGGCGATATCGCCACCCCAGTTCAGAAGAGCATGCAAAGTTTGAGCAAGTGTGCGGTTTGATACATTAACGCCCCGTTGCGCTACCGCCAGATTCGGATTCTGTGTTCGCAAATAGCGAGCCGCATGGCTCAGTCCCGACCGAAGAGAAGGCGAAATAGTAAAGGTATTCACCGGTATCTGAACAGATTGTCTGGGCGGTGGAGGTGGTGCCGTGATATCCATGAAGTCACTAGCGCTCAAGCCAGACTGCTCATACCGATCATTTCCAAGTAATTGTAAGTCATCAATAAAACTGGTGTTTGCCAACACTGAACCGCTAAACAACAACGGTATTATCGCTATACAAAGCGTTTTTCCAAGTGGGGTTAATGTCATGATGTACTCTTATATTTATTATTTTTATATCGGGGTATGAGCACAATTATGCCAAATGATGCGCCGATGACAAGTCACCAACGGTACAATCAGACGAACGATAATTCGGCAGAGCGATGTTTTTGTGTGGGTTAGTTTTGCAGAAATGTCTGAATTCGTTGGTAAAAGTCGGCAGGTGTCTCGACATGTGGGAGGTGACCTGCTTCTGATATTGTTTGAATCGTGGCTTGTGTGAACAACCCGTTTATCAGCTCCTTATCTTCCTCCGCATCAATGTAGGGTGATTTACCACCATTCACAAACAGGCAAGGCTTATTGAACCTGACATTGTTGGCGACATTAAAACTCGCGATGTTAAGGTAGGTGCGCGTAATTTCTTGTAGATCGCAACGCCATTCGTAACCACCGGCATCCGTTGTTTTGAGGTTTTTCAGTAAAAAAGCTCTCTCGCCGTCATTTGAAATACTTTTAGCGAGTTCGTCATTTGCTTGCTTGCGGGATGTAAACTCAGCAACAGGCAACGACAACAAAGCTTTAAATACCGGAATGTGCCACAACTCATAAGGCTTAGGGGCGATATCAACGATGATTAGCTTGTTTAGACGTTCCGCATGATTCAGTGCGAGATACATGGCGACCTTGCCACCCATTGAGTG
Source organism: Leucothrix pacifica (assembly GCF_003172875.1). Lineage (GTDB taxonomy): Bacteria > Pseudomonadota > Gammaproteobacteria > Thiotrichales > Thiotrichaceae > Leucothrix > Leucothrix pacifica. Next base: position 59,075 of record NZ_QGKM01000075.1, read on the forward strand.
ACCGAGTAAGTCGAAACGCTCAATGCTCAAGTGATCTGCAAGTTGTAGTATATCTTCCGCCATGTCTTTGTAACGCATGCCGCTAATGTGAGGTGACTGGCCGTGGTTTCGCATATCCGGCGTAATCGCCCGATAGCCGTCATGCTGAGCAAGCTTGGATGCCTGACTTCGCCAGTTGTCCATAGACCCCAGCAGACCGTGCAATAAAATGATGTTTTTATTGGGTGATTCTTCACCAAATTGCTTGTAGTGTAGTAATGGGATCATAGTGGTCATTTGTTCACGTGGGACTTAGTAGACTAACACAGGGTAGCGCTGTATAAATTTAGCACGAAGTATTCATTAACGATAAAGAAATATCCAGTTATAATCTGCCCGATAATGATCAATATAATGATGCTAATGGTTGCCCGTAGCGCGCTGCATTGCTACATTAGAGAATAAATCTCAGAACCGCTCAAACACGGCTGTTTTTGCCACGACAATTAGAAATGGATTCATATGTTTAAATTTTTCTCCGGCTTGTTTTCTAACGATATTTCGATAGACCTGGGAACTGCAAATACGCTTATTTACATGCGCGGCAAAGGGATTGTTCTGGATGAACCTTCTGTGGTGGCTATTCGTCAGGATCGCGGACCAGGTGGCCCAAAGAAAATCGAGGCAGTCGGTATTGAAGCGAAGAAGATGCTGGGTAGAACACCATCTAACATCACTGCAATTCGCCCGATGAAAGACGGCGTAATTGCTGATTTCACCTACACTGAAAAAATGCTGCAACACTTTATTCGTAAAGTGGACAGTGGCCGGATATTACGTCCTCGCCCACGCGTGGTGATTTGTGTGCCATGTGGTGCGACTCAGGTTGAGCGTCGCGCGATTAAAGACTCAGCAATGGGTGCTGGCGCACGAAAAGTATACTTGGTTGAAGAGCCAATGGCCGCAGCGATCGGTGCGGGTGTGCCGATTGATGAAGCTGTCGGTTCAATGGTGTTGGATATTGGTGGTGGTACCTCTGAAGTTGCTATCATGTCATTACGCGGCATCGTTTACTCCGCGTCGGTTCGTATCGGTGGTGACCGCTTAGATGAAGCAATCATCAGTTATGTTCGACGTAACTACGGTATGTTGATTGGTGAGGCGACGGCTGAACAAATTAAATGTGAAATCGGCTCTGCTTATCCTGGTAAGGAGCTAATGGAGATCACTGTGAAAGGGCGTAACCTTTCTGAGGGTGTGCCTCGTAGCTTTACTCTGACCAGTAATGAAATCCTTGAAGCACTGCAAGAGCCGTTGTTCGGTATTGTGAGTGCAGTGAAAACGGCACTGGAGCAAACGCCTCCTGAGTTGGGTGCTGATGTTGCGGATCGTGGAATTGTGTTGACAGGCGGCGGAGCTTTGTTGCGTGATTTGGATCGCCTACTTATGGAAGAGACAGGTATTCCGGTGTTAGTTGCCGATGACCCATTGACGTGTGTAGCACGTGGTGGTGGTCGCATATTGGAGCGCATGGATGACGACGGTTTTGACTTCTGGACATCTGACTACTCTTCACAGTACGGCTAATTCTAAAAATATTTATAACAATCTAGCTGGGTAATTCTCATCGACGAGTTAGGCGAAAATCGGCTTGAAAGCTCACTGCTTATAAAATTTTTGGTAGCAGTGATGCTTTCTATTGCCATGATTTTGATGGATTACCGTGAATCCAGTCTTGCGCCCATCCGTACTTCACTGAATATCATCTTGCACCCGTTGCAGGTAGCAGTAGACTTTCCTTTTCGGGTAGCCACTTCGGTTTCTGATTTTTTTAAAAATCACAGCGAAATGATGGCGCAGAATAAGAAGCTCGAAACGCTCGTCGGTATCTATGCGGCAAGAGATCAAAAATATCGCTCCATCGCGGAAGAAAACATTCGTTTTCGCAAGCAACTCAATGCGACTCCTGCCGTACAGGAGCGATTCATGCTGGCGGAGATTCTCTCGGTCTCGAATGATCAATACCGCAAAACAATTCGCATCAATAAAGGCAGTAAAGACGGTGTTTACCTAAAGCAAGTTGTGCTGGCTGGTAATGGTATATACGGTCAGGTGTTTAGTGTTTCACCATCCTCCTCAATTGTGCTGCAGTTGACTGATAGTCGTCATGCTATTCCGGTCAGAAATATGAGAACGGGCCTTGGTGCCATTGCGGTTGGTTCAGGGAATACTAATCAGCTAGAGCTAAAAAATGTTGAGGCTAATGTCGATATTAAATCCGGAGATACGTTTGTCAGTTCCGGCCTTGGTCAATTGTTTCCGGCAGACTTCCCGGTTGCCTCAGTAGCGACGGTTGCTTATAACCCTGGTGATTCGTTTATGCGGGTCAATGCCCGTACCATGGTTGATTTCAGTAAGAGCCGTGAAGTGTTATTGATCTGGCGATTTAATCACAAAACTGTCTTAGAAGAACCAGAAGCCGAGGAGCAACCTTAGCGATGGAGTCATATATACTGCGCTTCCGCGGCGCTATTTTAGCGTCGATCCTGCTGGCATTTGCGCTAACTTTATTGCCTGTTCCCGACAATCTACTCACATGGCGGCCTGAGTGGGTGGCGCTCACTTTGGTGCACTGGGTGCTGATTATGCCGCGCAAGGTGAGTATTGTGTTGGCATGGATTGCAGGCTTGTTACTGGATGCAATGTATAACTCGAGCTTGGGGCAGCACGCACTAGGTCTCACCGTTGTGGTATTTATTACCATGCGTCTGCGTTTGCGTATCAATGTGCACACACTAACTCATCAATTAACCGTGCTCTTAGTGGCATTGGGTAGTTACATGCTGATTAATCTTTGGGTGTTGGGATTCACGGGTAACTCTCCGGCAGCATGGTTATATTGGTTATCACTAGCTGGTAGTTTGATTATTTGGCCACTATATCATTGGGCGCTGACGCGTATCTTTATGACGCTGAACCGATTTGATGACTAGCGTCAGAGTCCCCCAACTCTGTTATATTCCCTCATTGTTTTTTAGTAAGCGATTAGCATTTTATTAAGGTGCTGAAAGTTACTACATCAGTAGAGAATAATCGTCACTTTCTCAGGGTTTTTCCTTCCGCCGCGCTTATTTTCACAGGGGCTAAGTCTCTAAAATATATAAGATATTGATGCTTGTTATGAAAGTGCTGTAAATAAACAGTGGGTTTAGCATATTTTATATTTAACGCAGCTTCAATCAGGTTACAATACCGACCCGGTAAATAAGTTGACAGAGTCATGAGTACTGAGAACCCATATCGCGAAATTCCCTATAACTATACGTCTTTTTCTGATCGTGAAATCGTTTTGCGATTACTCGGCCCACGCTCCTGGGAGCTGGTAGAGTCGCTGCGCGAGTCCCGCGAAACAGGTATATCCTCGCATATGTTGCTGGAGGTTCTGGGTGATATGTGGGTTGTCATGCGCAATCCTTACATTCAGGATGACTTGCTGGAAAATCAGGGGCGTCGTCAGTCACTTATTGACACCATGAATCAGCGTCTGGATGGTATACAGCAACGTGCTTCCGGTAATCACGAGACGATGGAGCTGGTAAAGCACAGCCGTAAATCGGTTGAAGAGTTTGGTGAGTGGTTTGGGTCTTATTATGACTTGCGCAAGAAAGCAGTTCAGGCATTTAAAGGACTAACCCGAAAAGATAATATTCAGTTTGATGGCTTGGCACGTGTTTCGCACGTTACTGATGCGACTGACTGGCGTGTAGAGTTACCGTTCGTTGTATTAACACCGGATACTGAAGCAGAAATTGCAGCTTTAGTACAAGAGTGTATTGCCCTTGGATTAACCGTCATTCCACGTGGTGGTGGTACGGGTTATACCGGTGGTGCCATTCCATTGGATGCAATGAGTGCTGTCATCAATACTGAAAAGCTGGAAGGGCTAAGTGAGATTTTCCTGCGTGAAGGTGTGTCAGAAAACGGTGCAGCTATCTCTGTGATACGCGCTGGTGCAGGTGTTGTGACCAGACGTGTCTCTGATGCAGCACAAGAAAATGGTTTAGTCTTTGCGGTTGACCCAACGTCTCAGGATGCTTCGACTATTGGTGGTAATGTTGCCATGAATGCCGGTGGTAAAAAGGCGGTGATGTGGGGAACGGCATTAGACAATTTGGTGTCCTGGAAAATGGTGACGCCAGACGCTGAGTGGTTAGAGGTTGAGCGACTTAATCACAACATGGGTAAAATCCATGATCAGGAAGATGTTGAGTTCCGTGTGACTCGCTACGGAAACGATGGTGTTACGCAAAAGGGTGAGCCTGAGATTCTAAAGTACAAAGGTCGTTTCTTCCGCAAAGACGGTCTGGGTAAGGATGTTACGGACAAATTCCTTGGTGGATTGCCGGGTATTCAAAAAGAGGGCTGTGATGGCCTGATTACATCTGCAGAGCTGGTACTGCACCGCATGCCTGAGAATATTCGCACGGTTTGTATGGAGTTTTATGGTACTGACTTGCATGAAGCGGTACCGGCGATTGTTGAAGTAAAAGACTATCTCGATAATAACAAAGCTGTGTTGCTATCCGGCCTTGAGCACTTGGATGAGCGTTATGTCAGAGCGGTAAAATACACGCCTAAAGCCGCTCGCGGTACGTTGCCGAAGATGGTGTTACTGGCAGATATCGTGAGTGAGTCTGAAGAGGCTGTTGCTGAAGCGGCTTCAACCGTGATCAAGCTGGCCAATGCGCGTAATGCCGAAGGATTTACAGCGGTTAGCCCTGAAGCTCGCCGTCGTTTCTGGTTGGATCGTTCGCGTACTGCGGCGATCGCTGCCCATACCAATGCTTTCAAAATTAATGAGGATGTCGTAATTCCACTGCAAAATCTTGCGGAATACACGGAAGGCATCGAGACCATCAACGTTAAGCAGTCCATCAAGAATAAATTGAGACTGATTGATGCTGTGCTTGAGAATCTGGCAGGTGCGAGTCCGGAGCTGCAGAATCAGGCTAAGTTCGAAGCCAGTGATGAAAGCGCTGAATTCCTGAAAAATAAGAAAGCGCACGCAGCAGATCATTTAAGTAAAAAGCGTGATTACTGGCAGACGCTGCTGGATAATTTATTTGAGCCAGCGACAAGCTTTGAGCATTTATTAGATGATGCAGTGAAGGCAGCTCAGCGCCCTGACGACCGTATTGTTGATCTGATTTTGCGTCGTGATTTGGTTATCTCGTACAAACGCGAAGTAAAGTTGCCAGTTCAGGAAATATTTGCCGGAAACGAACTGAAGCCATTACGCAACAAGTTGGAGGAAATTCATAAGAAGATTTTGTCTAGCCGCTTGTTTATCGCGCTTCATATGCACGCGGGGGACGGCAACGTTCATACCAATATTCCGGTCAACTCCAACGATTATGAGATGATGCAGGAAGCAGAACATATCGTTGATGAAGTTATGGAGTTGGCACTGAGTCTTGATGGTGTTATTTCCGGTGAACATGGTATCGGTTTGACCAAAATGCAGTATCTGGATGAATCAATCAGTACCGCATTTGCAGACTATAAGGCATTAGTTGATCCTCAAGGTCATTTCAATCGTGGTAAATTGATGCCAGGCTCTGGTCTTGAGAACGCCTATACGCCATCTCTACGCTTAGTTGGGCGTGAAGCTTTGTTGATGGAGCACAATGAGCTGGGTGCACTGAATGATGATATTAAGGACTGTCTGCGTTGTGGTAAGTGTAAGCCGGTGTGTACAACACATATTCCGCGTGCCAACTTATTGTATTCACCGCGTAACAAGATCTTAGCGACAGGCCTAATGATTGAAGCGTTCTTGTACGAGGAGCAAACACGCCGTGGTATATCACTGCGTCATTGGGAAGAAATGAATGATGTGGCAGATCACTGTACGGTGTGTCATAAGTGTTTGAATCCTTGTCCGGTGAATATCGATTATGGTGATGTCACGGTTCGCATGCGCAGCATTTTGAAGTCGCGCGGGCAGAAAAAATCGAATATCACTACCAAAGCGTCGATGGCGTTTCTGAATATCAAAGACCCAACCACTATTAAATTAATGCGTGGGGGAATGATTCAGGCTGGTTTTAAAGCACAACGGTTTGGTCACAAGCTGTTTAAGAAGCTAAATTGGTTAGCTGAAGATGAAACGCCTGCTGCGACAACAGGTAAAACGGTTATCAAAGAGCAAGTGATACAGTTTGTAAAGCACCCACTTCCTGTGGGTGTTCCAATGCGAACGACGCGTGCAACCTTAGGCTTGGAAGATAGCAATACGGTACCTATCTTGCGTGATCCGACAAAGCCACAGGGCGATTCGGTGTTCTATTTCCCTGGTTGTGGTTCTGAGCGCTTGTTCTCGCAAATCGGTATGGCAACGCTGGCTATGCTCTATGAAGTAGGCGCTACAACGGTCCTGCCACCAGGGTATTTATGTTGTGGTTATCCGCAGACATCGGGTGGTGATATTGAAAAGGGCAACGAGATCACTACTGAGAATCGCGTCCTGTTTCATCGCTTAGCACAAGCACTGAAATATCTGGATATTAAGACTGTTATTGTGTCTTGTGGTACTTGTATGGATCAGTTGCTGAAATATCAGTTTGAAAAAATATTCCCGGATTGCCGTTTGCTAGATATCCATGAGTACTTGATGGAGAAGGGAATGAAAATGGATGGTGTTAAGGGCGTACAGTACCTTTATCATGACCCATGCCACACGCCTATTAAGCAATACAATCCAGTAGAGGTGACGTCTACCCTTGTGGGTAAGCAGGTAGCACTGACCGATCGCTGTTGCGGTGAGGCAGGTACCTTTGCAGTGAGTCGTCCGGACATTGCGAGTCAGCTTCGTTTCCGTAAGGAAGAAACATTGAAGCAGGGCGTGAAGAAGTTCACAGGTGACGAAATGGCTAAAGATGGAAACGTCAAGATTCTCACTAACTGCCCGGCTTGCCAGCAAGGTTTGTCGCGTTACTCAGAATCAACCGGCCTGGATACTGATTACATTGTAGTTGAAATGTGTAATAACATGTTGGGTAAGGATTGGTCTGATCAATTCGTACAACAAGTCACGAAAGGTGGCATTGAGAAAGTATTACTCTAAAGATTGACTCGACAGTTGTTAATAAAGCCCCGTTTCACTGGATGTGATTCGGGGCTTCTTACATTGGGTGTTCCGATAAACTAAGAGGGTCAGGCTGCAAAAATATAAACGAACGTATTGAGCTCAAGCGTGGGATATAGATTGATAATGTCTTGATTAGCCATGCGGATGCAGCCGTGGGAAGCGGGGTGACCCAGTCTGCCTTCCTCATCAGTGCCATGTATGTAGATGTAGCGGTTATAACTATCGACGCCATCACCTTGATTAAGTCCCGGCTCAAGGCCTGCCAGACGCAGGATGCGTGAAGTAATGTTATCCGCATCACTAGTAGTATTTTGATCAGTTAGAATGTTAGCCAACTCCCCAGTGTCTACTCGTCCCCTGAAGATAGTGGCAATGGGCGCGTCATCACCGAATTTCTCTTGAATGCAGTGTGCGCCAAGTGGGGTTTTTCCGCTGTTGTTTTCGCTACCCACACCGTTGAGAGCACTAGAGATAATGTACTTATTGATCAGTGTATTATCTTGTAGATGATAGAGACATTGCTGAGAGATATTGACCAGCAACATCGTATTAGAAATGTGATCTGAGAAGTTTGAGAACAGCCGATCCAGCAACTCCTGATTACCCGTGAGGCTAGAGTAGACCGGCTGTTTATTCATACTGATGAGCTTGTTACTTATTGGCTGTTACACATGTCCACAGCAGCACGTTTATTCTTTTTCTTCTTGGAAGAATCAGCGCGTTTTTGCTGTAACTCATCAAAGTAAGCCTTATTCTCACCGGTTATATACTCTCCGTTAAATACAGAGCAGTCAAACTCGACAAGTTCATTATTACCTTCGGTAATTGAGTCTTTCAGATCGTTCAGGTCCTGATAGATCAGGCGATCAACACCCATAAGTTCAGCAATTTCACCTTCAGTACGATCATGTGCGATTAACTCATTCGCTGCAGGCATATCAATACCGTAGATATTAGGGTATCTGACGGGTGGTGATGCAGATGCGAAATAGACTTTTTTGGCACCAGAATCGCGGACCATTTGGACAATTTCTTTAGAGGTTGTGCCGCGGACAATTGAGTCATCCACTAACATCACATTCTTACCTTTAAACTCAAGATCAATAGGGTTGAGCTTTTGGCGAACTGACTTTTTGCGTTGTTTTTGTCCCGGCATGATAAAGGTACGACCGATGTAGCGGTTTTTGATAAAACCCTCACGGTAGCTAACACCTAATGTCATTGCCATTTCCAGAGCCGATGTACGGCTGGTATCAGGGATAGGTATCACGACATCAATGTCGTGATCTTTCCATTCATTTTGCACTTTTTCAGCGAGCTTGTGACCCATGCGCATGCGTGCTTTATGTACGAATACATTGTCAATCACAGAGTCAGGTCTGGCGAAATAAACGTACTCAAACAAGCAGGTGTTGTACGTTGGGTTTTCAGCGCATTGTTTCGTGTGCACTTCACCGTCATGGGTAATGTAGATGGCTTCGCCGGGCATAATGTCACGGACGACTTCATAGCCTTGAGTGACTAATGAAGTGCTCTCAGATGCCAGCATGTAGTCGATGCCACCCTCTGTTTTGCGAGCGCCATAGATCAGTGGACGAATGCCATGTGGATCACGAAATCCTACAATACCATCGCGAGTGATCATTGCCACTACCGCGTAAGCACCTTTACAGCGCTTGTGAACACCTGCGACAGCTTTAAATATATCGTCCGGAGTGACCCGGTAAGAGTTTTGGTGATGAAGCTCTTGGGCAAAGATGTTTAACAGGACTTCTGAGTCAGATTCGGTGTTGATCTGTCGGCGGTCTTGTTCAAACAGCTCCCGTTGCAGTGAGCTGCTGTTGGTGAGATTACCGTTGTGTGCGAGTGAGATACCGTAGGGAGAGTTGACATAAAAAGGTTGTGCTTCAGCTTGAGAAGAGCTGCCGGCAGTAGGGTAACGAACATGCCCGATACCCATTTTACCTTTTAACTTGCGCATGTGAGAGCTGGTTCTGAAGGCTTCTTTCACTAAGCCATTTTTTCTGCGTAAGCATAAATGTCGTCCGTCGCTGGTGACGATGCCTGCGGCATCCTGCCCTCGATGTTGTAGGACGGTTAGTCCATCGTACAGCTCCTGATTAACTGCCGAATGACTAACGATACCGATAATTCCACACATGCGGGTGTTACCTATATTTTCTGAAATTTAATTTGAAAGTGTTGGTTGTTCTGGCGTGTTGTTGATGCCAGCTTCTTTAAGTAGTGCGGTCATTTGCTCCGGAGCATTGGCTTGAATCCAGTTAGCTGCATCGGCAAATTTTGGTACCAGAATTGACGTTTGCCACATTGGCTCTTCTGTGTACTTAGTCAGGCTGATAAACATTGTTGCCATCGCAATAATGAAGCCACTTAAAGCCAGTCCAAGAATTGCGCCAAGCAAGCGGTCCACACTGCCAAGACCAATCGCACGAATCGCTTTGGTGAATAAGTAATTTATCAGTGTGCCGACAAACAGTATACCGAGGAAAATGATCAGCGCAGCGACAATCATCTGGAATACATTGCTTGAAAGCTTGAAGGGCAGGGCGACCATCAATTCATCATGGTATAGGAAGGCCAATACAGCTGCCGCGATCCATGTGATTAAGAACAATCCCATCCACACGAATCCACGTGCAAGTCCGACAAGTGCTGTAATTACGATAAAGACAACAATACCGATATCAATAAAGTTTAATTCCATTTTGTATTCACCCAGATAGTCGTTATTAGTATAGCGGGCAGATACATCCATGTACCTGCCCCGAGGCAAGTGTGTAGTTAACGGGCTACGATTGCACTACGGTTAACATACGTGTTTTTCTTGTAACGGCGTTTCATAGCTGCCTGAGCATTTGCTGCTGCAGTGCGGTTGCTATATTGACCGATACGCACACGATAAAGCAGCTTGCCATTTTGCTGTGTTCTGGTGACGTATGTTGGGTAACCTTCTCCAGCCATCACGTTTTTCAGATCATTGGCACGGCTTGAGCTAGAGGTTGCTAATAATTGAATAGCGTAACCGTTTTTCGCCTGACTTGTTGCTGCAGGTGCAGGCTTAGCTGCTTCCGTTGCTTTTGGAGCAGGTTTTGCCGGAGCGCTTTGTCTGACGACCTGAGTAGTTCTTGAAGACTTCGGCGCTGCCGTTCTTTTTTCGTCAATTAAGCGAGCTTGTCCGCCGCCACTTGAGCGAGTCGTTGAAGGCGCTGCCTGACGTGCACTAGTGCTTGCGATGACTGTGCCCTGATCCGGTTTAGCAGGAGCAGCCGTTACGCTTTCCTGAGCAACAGTCTGACTTGCTTGTGTGTTACTGGTAGTAGCTGCAACTGATGTTGCCGCAGGTGCTGTTGCATCGCCATTATTGACCAGATCAAGCTCACGAAATTCTTCAGATGCTTTTTGTGGCGCACGTACTGAGAAATCAATCGTTTTTTGTGCAGCGTCGCCGGCCGCTTCACCAGATGCTGCGACTGTAGCAGCTGCAGTTGCACCCACCGCGGTAGCTGAAGCAATAACATTGCCCGCAGCGTTACTTGCTGCATCTTTAACTGAAGTGCCTGTTTGTGCCACGGTATCCGTTGCAGTTGTCGCAGCATTACTGACCGCTTCCTGACCTGCCTGAGCAATCACCGTGCCATTTCCGCTATTGTCTGTGCTCAGTTGTGGCAAACGTGTTGAGCTGCCAGAGCTTTCAATGCTACCTTCAGTCGTTCCCGGCAGTGCCATATCAACAACGTCCTGACGTTGCGCGGCTTTATCTTTGAGTAATAATGCAAGAAGAGCAGCAGCGATGAGCGCTAAAATAACCGCTCCAATACCACGTTTAACTGTCGTTCTATTCATACCTTAGCTTCCTTTTTAAGCTGAATACCGCCAACATCGACAAGCGAATGGCTTTTCGGTGGATGTCTGGCAAGTTTAATCTTTTAATTTAGTAACAACCCCCACAAGACTGAGTGTAGCGCTTCAGGTATAGCATGTAATTCATTGAATCTTATAGAGTCACAGTTTGCTATTCTGGCGTAGTTAAGCCTTGCATAAAGCCGGATACTACCAGAAAAGAGCCAAAGGCTACTAGCCTATCTTCGCAATTCAGGGTGTTTTGTAACATTTTTATGGCTACATTGAAGTCACTATGCGTTTCCAGCGTTCCATTCACTCCGTAGCGCTGTATTTTTTCCAGAAGTTGCTGCGTATCCTGAGCTCTGGGGCCATCGAGAGGGACAATGTGCCACGCCTCGAAAGAGTTACGCAGTGGTTCTAAAATACCTTCCAGATCTTTATCCGCTAATGCAGAAAATAGTGCGACAGTCTTGCCGCTAGTTGGATTTTCACTCAAATAATCTGCTAAGGCTTGCGCTGACTGCGGGTTATGAGCGACATCAACCAATAACTCGGGGCATTCACCTAATTTTTGCAAGCGACCGATGACGCGTGCTTTTGTAAGCCCTTGGCGGATACTATCGTCATTTACCGGTAGTTGGTCACAGAAGCTTTTAATCGCGGTAATGACCATGGATGCGTTATTGAGTTGAAACTTGCCCCGCAAAGATGGCTTTGGCAGTACCAGACTGCCTGAGCCGGTAGCTGTTAGATACCAGATGTCATCAGTTTCACCAGGATGCCATTGATAGTCTCTGCCTAGTTGAAGTAGTGAAGCGCCTATACGCTCAGCTTCTGACTGAATGCTGAGTGTAGGATTCGGATCCCCACTGACGACCGTTTTACCTTTGCGCATGATGCCGGCTTTTTCAACGCCTATTTGCTCACGGTCATCGCCAAGCCAGTCGATATGGTCGATGTCAATATTGCTGATAAGCGCCAAATCTGCATCCCACAGATTAACTGCGTCCAGACGTCCACCGAGGCCGACTTCAAAGATAGCGACATCAATTTGATACTTATTAAATAAGTAAGCGGCTGCAAGGGTGCCGAACTCAAAATAGGTTAGGCTAATGTCATCACGAGCCTGATCTATGGCTTCAAATGCTTCACAGATATCCTCATCTGAAGCGGGTTGCCCATGAATACTGATCCGTTCGTTGTAGCGGATTAAATGCGGAGAGATATAGCAGCCGGTTTGATAGCCCGCCTCACGGTAAATACTATCAAGCATGGTAACGCTTGAACCCTTACCATTGGTGCCTGCGACTGTGATGACGGGCATCGGCAAAGAACTCAGCGCTAAGTGCAGAGCAACCTTGCCGACTCTGTCTAGTCCTAAGTCGATACTTGATAGATGAAGGCTCTCTTGCCAATCAAGCCACTCGGATAAGGTTCGACTCATGGTTTATCAGATTCTGGTTAAATGATTATTTTTTCGGTTCCGGAGGAGTATCGGAAGCAGGTTTAACTTCTTCAACGACCGGATCAATGATTTCTTCCGTAACAGCTTCCTCAGTTTTGATCAGTTCGCTCGGGATTTCCTGAGTATCAGGTTGTCTCAACTCGATAACTGTCTCTTCTTCAAGCTGATCCAATCCTTCCGGACGAGGGCGATGTTGCATCATTGATAATAAATCTGCGACTTCTTTTCTGAGTTGATTCCGGTGAATGATGCGATCAATCGCACCTTTTTCCAGTAAGAACTCACTACGCTGGAAGCCTTCAGGCAGCGTCTCTCTGACGGTTTGCTCGATAACGCGAGGCCCTGCAAACCCAATCAACGCCTTTGGCTCAGCAATCTGGATATCTCCGAGCATCGCAAAACTTGCCGATACACCACCCATGGTTGGGTCAGTCAGTACTGAGATATAAGGAATTTCCAAATCCGCTAACTTTGTCAAGGATGCGCTGGTTTTGGCCATCTGCATGAGAGAGAAAAGTGCTTCTTGCATACGAGCACCACCACTGGCAGTAAACACTATGAAGGGGATACGCTCACGGATACTGACATTAACACCCTGAACAAAACGTTCACCAACAACCGAACCCATGGATCCGCCCATAAATTCAAAATCGAAGGCTGCGACCACAACAGGGACACCAAAGACTGTTCCTTTCATCACTATTAGTGCGTCTTTTTCGCCGGTCTTTTTTTGTGCATCAGCTAAGCGGTCTTTATATTTTTTTGAGTCTTTGAACTTCAGAATATCAACCGGTCCGATATTCTCGGCAACTTCCTGACGTCCTTCTTTGTCCAAAAACGTATCTAAACGTCGACGTGCATTGATACGTACGTGATGATTACACTTTGGGCAGACGTCATTGTTTTTTTCTAAGTCCTGCTTGTACAACACCGTGCTGCAAGAAGGACACTGATGCCACAAACCTTCCGGAATTGACTTTTTCTTTATGGTAGAGCCTTCCGTACGGATTCTTGAAGGCAGTAGCTTTTCAAACCAACTCATAATGTTTTATCCATTGCCTGGCGCATATCGGCCAGTAATTCACTCGTCTTAGTGATGATGATGTCGTCATCATCCGGGTTCTCTTCGATCATTTTGACCAATACGCTGCCTACAATAACAGCATCTGAAACTTTTGCTACTGCAGCGGCAGTCTCCGCATCTTTAATACCAAAGCCTACGCCAACCGGTAAGTCTGTGTATTCTTTAATATTTTTGACGTGCGACTCAACATCTGCAACATCTAGCTTATTAGAACCAGTAACCCCTTTTAAGGAAACGTAATACAGATAACCAGAGCCTGCTTCAACAATTCGTTTGATTCGGTGTTGACGGGTCGTTGGTGACAGTAAGAATACTGCGTCTACATCGTTAGCTTTTAGTGCCGACAGAAGGTCATGCGCTTCTTCAGGTGGTAAGTCCACGGTTAGCATGCCATCAACGCCAGACTCTTTAGCAGCAACAGCAAACGCTTCATAACCCATTGCTTCAAGTGGGTTGAGGTAGCCCATTAGTATGACGGGCGTTTTGTCGTCTGTCTGACGAAACTCTTTTACCATATCCAGCACGTCGTGCAGGCTAGTGTTGTGCTTTAGTGCGCGTTCGCAAGCTAATTGAATCGTCGGGCCATCGGCCATCGGGTCAGAAAACGGTACACCAAGCTCTATCGCATCTACGCCCGCTTTTACCATTGAGTGCATCAGTGGGACGGTAAGGCCAGGATCTGAGTCACCCGCAGTAACGTATGGAATGAGTGCGGATTTACCCTGTTGCTTGAGGTTTTCTAAAGTACTGCTGATGCGGCTCATAATGTAATTCCTTCAAGGGCTGCAACGGTATTAATATCTTTATCACCGCGACCAGACAGTGATACGACGATTGTTTGATCGGGACGCATTTCCGGTGCTTTTTTCATGGCATAAGCCAGTGCATGACTCGACTCTAGTGCCGGAATAATGCCTTCGATCCGCGTCAGAGCATGGAAACCGGCCATCGCTTCATCATCTGTGACGCCGACATAGTTAGCGCGGCCAACGTCTTTTAGCCAGCAATGCTCCGGACCAACACCCGGATAATCTAATCCTGCAGAGACTGAGTGAGTTTCTACGACTTGGCCATCCGTGTCAGCCATCAAGTACATGCGGTTACCATGCAGTACACCCGGCTTTCCTTTGCATAGTGGTGCAGCGTGCTCTTGAGTGTTTAGCCCACGTCCTGCCGCCTCAACACCGTAGATTTCTACATCGGTATCGCCAAGGAAGTCATGGAATAAGCCAATAGCATTAGATCCGCCACCAACACAGGCAATTAATGCATCAGGTAGACGACCGGTTTGCTCAATACACTGACGCTTCGCTTCACGACCAATCACGGCCTGAAAGTCACGAACCATCTTAGGGTAAGGGTCCGGGCCGGCTACTGTGCCAATACAATAGAAGGTATTGTCGACATTCGTTACCCAATCACGCATTGCTTCATTCAATGCGTCTTTTAGTGTTTTTGAGCCCGAATCTACTGCACGTACTTCAGCACCTAATAACTTCATGCGAAATACATTGGGTGCCTGCCGCTCAATATCAACAGATCCCATATATACAACGCACTCTAAACCGAGTCGCGCACAGATAGTGGCAGTGGCTACACCGTGTTGACCAGCCCCTGTTTCTGCAATGATGCGGGTTTTACCCATGTGCTTTGCTAACAGTACCTGACCAATCGTGTTGTTGATTTTGTGAGCGCCAGTATGATTCAGGTCTTCACGCTTGAGGTAGATCTGTGCCCCACCCAGTTCTTTTGACCAGCGTTCTGCATGGTACAGAGGGCTGGGGCGTCCAACATAAAAAGCCAAGTCACGATCGATGGTCGCAAGCAACTCAGGATCATCTTTTAACTTCTCATAAGCATCACTAAGCTCTTCAATCGCCTCCATCAGCGTTTCAGCAGCAAAACGTCCGCCATAAATGCCGAAATGACCTGCCTGATCGGGCATGGCATTCCAGTCAACGGTATTAAGATCTATTTCAGGATTCAACATGTTTTACCTCTCGCATTAATGCGTCGATTTTAGCTTTGCTTTTGATGCCAGGTGAAGATTCCACACCACTGCTCAGGTCAAGCGCATAGACGGATGTCTCTTTGCAGGCGTCAGCGACATTATCGGGATTCAATCCGCCGGCAAGTATAATCGGTTTTGAATAATTTTTTGGGAGTAATTTCCAGTCAAATGTTTCTCCCGTACCACCGGCCTTTCCCAGTGCATGACTGTCAATGAGTATTCCTAGCGCATCGGTGTATTGGTCGGCGTATTTTGCGAAATCTTCCATCCCGTTAATACCAACAGCCTTGATGTAGGGTCTATCGAAACTCTGGCAGAAATCTGGTGTTTCATGTCCGTGAAACTGTAATAGATCAAGACTAACGACTGATAGTGTGTCTTCAACTTGCTGTTGATCCGCATTCATGAACAAGCCGACGGTGGTCACGAATGGTGGCAGTGTTTGGCAGATGTCGGCGGCTTGCTCTGGCGTGACGTAGCGTGAACTCTTTTCATAGAAAACGAAGCCAAGTGCATCGACCCCTGCATCGCATGCATTGAGTGCATCTGTAGCCGATGTAATACCGCAAATTTTTACGCGCTTAGACATTGATGATGCCGAAAAAAATCAAAAGATCAGGCTAACATAAGCAATGTTTTGTGTCACTGATCGAGCACTTAAATCATATGAATTCAGGCAACACAGTGACACGATAGCGCAGGTTTGTAGCAATATCGCGCTTAAGCTTTTGTAGACTTGTCCCGCTTCTCAAGCGTCATAGGAAGATTGCCTTTTGGGCGCAAAGTCAGTCTGCATTCGTGTAACACTTCAGTGCCTTCTGGCAGTGTTAAACGGAAGCGTTGAGCGATAATCGCGATTGATAGGACGGATTCAACAATACCAAAGCTCTTGCCCAAACAAACACGTGGTCCCGCGCTGAAAGGCACGTAAGCAAACTTGTTTGGTTTGTTCTCTGCTCCGGGTAAAAATCGCTCTGGTATAAAGGTATCAGGTTGATCCCATAGTTTTTTATGCCGATGAAGTAGCCATGGCACAACCAGCATTAGAGAGCCTTTAGGGATTTTCTTCTTACGGATCACATCATCTTCAGATGCTTGTCTGGAAAGAATCGGAACCGGAGGATACAGGCGAATACCCTCGTCAAAGATCGCACGGGTATAGGGTAGTTTTGACACGTCTGAAAAGTCTGGAATTTTATCACCCAGTACTTCATCCAGTTCAGCATGAAGTTTAGCTTCAACGTCCGGTGACTGAGACACTAAATACCACACCCACGCCAAAGAGTTAGCAGTGGTCTCATGGCCAGCCATAAACAGTACAATAATTTCGTTACGAATCTGTTCTCTGGTCAGTGCAGTTTCCGACTCTCTGTCCTCATTCGCAGCGAGTAGGTGAGCAACCAGAGTTTCCTGATTTTCTTTTTCACTAGCTTTATCGATAATTTCATCAACGACAGCATGAATGCGTTTAGCGGCCCGCATTGCCATGTGACTTTTTATACTAAATTTGTCTGTCCAGTTTGGGATGTCGGTAAAGCTACTCAGTGGTGTTTGCTTGATTGATGACTGATAATCTGCAAATGCTTTAACGACTTTGGAGGCTTTTTCTTTTCCCAGGTTTTCACCAAACAGGGTTCTGGAAATAATCTCTGCAGTTAATCTGCCCATCTCAGGGAGCACATTGACTGTTGAGCTTTTTTGGTTTGCCCATTCATCCACGATTTCAGTAATGGTGTTAACCATGATTTTACTGTAATTCTGCACGAACCCCGTATGAAATAGCGGTGTCTGAATATGGCGGTGCGAAGTCCATGTATCGCCGTCGCTGATAAACAAACCATCGCCGAGTAATGGTTCCAGTGCGCGTTGCATTTGAGGACTTTTCTTCTCATAGATGTGGTGTTTGGTGACAAATACATCTTTGACAATGCGTGGGTCGTTGGCAATAAAGATTTTTTGTTTGAGAATCTGTTGGGACATGAACTCAAACCTGAACGAGTCTTCTGTCCAGATTGACAGTAAATCTTGTCTAGCCTGAAGAATAGCTTTAATCGCACTGGGCTTAGTTTTGTGCCGCTCAGGGTAGGGAGGTGTGAAGTATTTCATGAATTGCCCCTAATGAGAGTAGCGCTCTTTTTGGCGATATGACCGAAAATCTTTAGCGTGTCTTTATTGATTTCCAGTGAGCCCAATGCTTTTAATAGTATCAGAACCTGCCATAAGGTATTCCCCTCGGTAGCCGCGATGTAAACCTGAGTTTGATTACCGGCAAATTTCTGTTTGTGACTGGCATTACCCTGAAATGGGTAAATAAAATTCAGTTCTTTATAAGTATATTTCAGAATTCTCTGAGTCTTTTGATTTTTGTTATGACCCGGTCGTGATTGGATCATAAACAGTGGCGACATCCCCAAACTAACGAAGGCTTTGCCTTCCGCCTCAAACTGTTTCATAGCCTCCATGATCAGAAAAGCACCTGTGCCATTTGGAGCTTCGGGAAGTATCCGGTCGACATTGTGATAATAGCCAATGACTTGATTGTTCCTGTAAATAGGATCAAACACTGCCATTGCAATGAGCTTATCGTTATGAGAGGCCCAGAAGTTCCTGACATCGGGTTCTGATTCGTAACTAAACGGGCGCGATAAAATGCCGTACTCGCGTGTTCCTTTAGCTTCAAGCCACGCTTGACTCAGACCTTTTACAGTATCGTGTGATTCAAAGTCTGTGATCGATTTTTCAAAAACAGTGACGCCTTCGCGTTCGCATTTGTTGCGCCATTGACGAAGCTTTGCTCTTTTCTTTCCAGATAAATCAAAATTACTACAAGGTAAATCAGTTTCAATCCCAAACCCATTCACCTGCACACCAAGTGAGGTCAATGCATCACCACATTCAGCATTGATATGAACGAAAATCACGCGTTTCGAATCCGCTAAAAAAGCGCTGAGTATTTGAGTGTAATTTGCAGGGTCACACACAGGGTTCCCAATGACCACCCGATGACCTTGTCTGCTCCAGAATAGATGCTTAAAAGGAAGGTAGGCAACGTAGCCAACGCCTTCTAACACGAAATGTCGGAGTTCGTCCTGAAGAGTAGAGTAGCTCATGCAGCCACTACCAAAGTTACGTAAGTAGGGTCTGAGAGATTCTTGATCGGTTTGATTTGTTGCGGTAGCGCCCATGGAGAACCATTTTTTGTTTGAGCGAATACTAATATGGCCAAGAATCGAATGCCACCACGAAATAGATAAGCATTTGATCTTGGCCAATTTAACGCAAAGTTAGTAACTATCTTTTATATTAACGCTCACGAACAAAGCGACGGATTTCGGCGACATGGCGTCGGCTAACTTCCAGCTCGTCTTCGATCTTGTCAATGGTTACTTTAACTCGACCGATCGGAGACTTTGATAGACCACTAATGCGACTCTTAGCCACCAGTGCGTTACGGTGAATACGAATAAAGCGCTCTGACAAATCATTTTCCAATGACTTCAGAGACTCTTCGATAATCACCTCACCCTCTTTGTGGCGTACAGTGACGTACTTCTGATCTGCCTGGAAATAATAAACATCTTCGATAGGAATCAGTTCCAGATTACCACGGCGGCGAGCACAAATGTGCTTACGATTAGCCATCGCGTCTTCGGTTTTATCCAGCATTTCCGAGCGTTGAGCACGGTTTAATGAACGGGCTTGTTCCAGACTTTTTAATAATTGTTCTTGTCTTATTGGTTTCATTAGATACCCTGTTGCTTTTGTTGAAAAGGCTTCAAGCGCGTATTCTCCGTACGCGGTCGTGAAGATTACGGCTGGTGGATTTGGCATGCTGGCAAGGTGCTTGGCCACTTCAAGGCCATCCATGACAGGCATGGTAATATCCAGCAAAATCAAATCCGGTTGGTGACGTTCCACCATCATTAATGCCTCGGCCCCGTTTTCGGCTTCGGCACATACGTTGTAGTCAGATTTCTCTGCAAGTAGACTTTGTATTCTTTTACGAGCTAGTTCTTCGTCATCAACGACGAGTATATTCATTGTCATTATTATTACTCCTTCGGGATCGAGAATGAGACGCGGTATTGATGGCGCGATCTTTTTATTTGTAAGTTTGCACGATTGCCATAAGCAAGCTTCAGGCGGTTCTTAAGGTTTTCCTGTGCAATATGATTTCCTTTTTGGTGCGAGTTAGTACCTTCCGGAGGAACAGGATTGGTGATTACGATATCCAGTTTGTCACCAGCATCGTACAAGCTGATTCCTAGTGTTCCGCCTTCTTCACGGGGTTGAATTCCGTGATAAATCGCATTTTCCGCAAGTGGTTGTAACAACAAAGGGGGGATTTCCATGTCGAATGGCAATGTGTTGCGGTCCATATCCCAGACGATATTGAGTCGTCGTTTACCTAGTCTCAAGCCTTCCATACGCAAATAACGCAGTGTTACATCGAGCTCTTCACGTAATGGAATTCTGTTGCGCTTATCCAGCGTGGTTCTGAAAATATCAGCCAGATCAAGAATCGCTTCTTCTGCCTGATCAGCATCCTGATGCACAAGCATCGCGATACTATTCAAACTATTGAATAAGAAATGAGGGCGCATGCGTGACTGTAGTGCGTCGTACTTTGCTCCGGAGTCAGCACGCAGATGCTCATCTCGTTCGTTCTGAATATAGAAATAACGTAAGGCGAACAGAGTGATCACTACACTGATGAAGATATTTCTCAGGATAAAAGGTGTATCCCAGTAAAAAATCTCACCTACCTTCTGGTAACTGTCTGTCATAATGGTCAGTACAGATGCGCAGATGGTAAAGAACACAACGATACCGGTCGCTACAACAGACGTACGAAGCACATCCTGAGGACCCGCGAACTTGTGATAGAAGCACAAGCTAATCGTGGCGCTGATCACAACCCACTGCACAAAGACAGAGGTCAGAATTAGCTTTAGCACAGAGGCCTGATAGGTATCAGCTGCCGATGCTAATGCCAAAACCATTGCTAATACTTCAGCGGCTATCGCGACACGCAATATTGCTTTGAATGAGCAAAGGTTCGGCAAGAATCCTAAGCGTTGGGTATCAATTTCCGTTACTGACATTAATATTATTATTTCTTTATCAGGGCCATTTATGGCGCAAGAATCCGGAAAGCTTCCTCAATAGTTTGTTATTATTATTCTACGTAAACCGCGCTATGTACGGTTGTTAGGTCGTCGCCTAATTTGTTGCGTTAGTCGGGCATTAAAAACTGTTATCGTTATTTTATTATCGCTCATCGCCAATTACTCAACGCTTATCTATTGTTCCACAATATGCTAAGCTGATCAATCACATTTTACTTGCTGGAAGCTTAACGAATATGTCAAAAAACACTGTAGAAACAAGCACTAAAACGTCTGAAAACAAACTTTGGGGTGGGCGTTTTGCAGAGGATACGGATGCCTTTGTCGAGGCCTTTACAGCCTCTATTATGTTCGATAAGCGCTTGGCAAATCAGGATATTCAGGGCTCTGAAGCACATGCTGAAATGCTGCACAAAGTCGGTGTGCTAAACGCACAAGAGCTGGCCGATATTCAACAGGGCTTAGCAGCAATTCGCAAAGATGCTGCTGAAGGAAAAGTTGAATGGTCTATTGCGCTGGAAGATGTGCACATGAATATCGAAGCGCGTTTGACAGACCGCATTGGGATTGCTGGCAAGAAGCTTCACACAGGTCGTTCAAGAAATGATCAGATCGCTACGGACATCCGTTTATGGTTACGTGAGCAGGTCGATTTTATCGCAGGTGAAATCACGCGTTTGCAGCAAGGCTTAGTAGAGCTTGCAGAGCGGGAAGCGCATACAATTTTACCAGGATTTACTCATCTTCAGGTGGCTCAGCCAATCACATTTGGTCATCACATGATGGCTTGGTATGAAATGCTGGAGCGCGACTATGAGCGCTTACTGGACTGCCGCAAGCGTATCAATGTGATGCCTCTGGGGTCTGCAGCTTTAGCAGGTACCAGTTATCCGATTGATCGTGAATTTACATCACAGCTGTTAAGTTTTGATCGTCCTTCGCGCAATTCACTGGATGGTGTGAGCGATCGCGACTTTGCTATCGAGTTTACCTCAGTAGCTAGTGTCATCATGATGCATTTGTCGCGCTTCTCTGAGGAGCTAGTACTTTGGACATCTGCCCAGTTTGATTTTATCAACTTGCCTGATCGCTTTTGTACAGGCTCTTCAATCATGCCTCAAAAGAAAAACCCGGATGTGCCTGAGTTAGTACGTGGTAAAACAGGGCGTGTATACGGTAGTTTAATTAGTCTAATGACACTGATGAAAAGCCAGCCTCTGGCCTACAACAAGGACAACCAGGAAGATAAAGAGCCACTGTTTGACACAGTTGATACCTTGATCGGTAGCTTGCGTTCTTTTGCGGATATGATGCCGTATGTTGAAACTAAGCCTGAGAGCATGCGTCGTGCTGCGATGCAAGGGTTTGCAACAGCAACGGATCTTGCGGACTACCTTGTAGTAAAAGGCATGCCTTTCCGTGATGCGCATGAGGTGGTTGGTAAAGCGGTGGCATTTGGTGTTGAAACCAAGCAGGACTTAAGTGAAATGACACTGGAGGAGTTGAAACAGTTCTCTGATGTCATTACAGAGGACGTCTTCGATGTATTGACGCTGGAAGGCTCTGTAGCTGCTCGTAATCACATTGGTGGCACGGCTCCTGAGCAGGTATTGCTTCAGGTTGCAGTAGCTAAAGCATCGCTCGCTGCCAGATAAGTTTGGAACAGGCGGTGTTAACTCTGTCTGGCCAGACTCTTGGCTAACGTATCAAGGAGGCAGGCCCAGGGCAATCGCTTGAAA
>NZ_QGKM01000076.1 GCF_003172875.1 Leucothrix pacifica
CCCAACTGAGGATTTTAGGATTATGTTTTTTGGCTTGTAACCATGTAATCACTGCACCTGCCGCAACAGCAATACTTTCGGTAGGTAAAGACATCTCAGGCGCTCTGATACGGTATAACAGCATAATGATGGCAAGCGCATGTAAAAAGACGGATACCCAGAACCACACATTCGCCCATTTTTTGTTCGCTCTGGATTTATTGGTATACCAATCCGCTTGATTATCAATACGTTGGGCTTGATACACCTCAAGACGTCTAATACCTGACAACGCTCTGATATTGGCCATCGACTCGGTAATCGCTTCAAACCCAACAGAGACATCCAAAGCATCACTTAAACGCCTGTTTTGACTCAGGATCTTTTTCATATCATCAATAAATAGAGTCGTCACTGCCTCATGAGTATGACTATCATCATAAGGCTCTGCCCGCATTGCCCAGCGCCATGCCCTGGTTTTTACTGACTCCGCTACGGCACGACCGTTATACCACGTGTCATCAGGCCGCTTTAGCCGTAAATAAATAAGTATTCCGAGCGTTAGCAGAAATAAAATAGCCGACGCGATCGCACCGAACTCATCAGAGGGCCACAGGTAAGTCACTGTCGCTGCCACTACCAATAGAAACAGATATAGCTTTAAGCCTAAGAAATAATTAGCCTGTGCATTAACCGATGCAGCATCTGCTGAGCGAAACAAACCGGGTAATTGATCATCATCTAATATCGGTTGACTCATTTATATCTCGCTATCTTGTTGCTTGTTTAGCCACTCAGTAATATCCGCCAACACCTCATCC
The DNA here is from genome assembly GCF_003172875.1 of Leucothrix pacifica. Classification (GTDB taxonomy): domain Bacteria; phylum Pseudomonadota; class Gammaproteobacteria; order Thiotrichales; family Thiotrichaceae; genus Leucothrix; species Leucothrix pacifica. Next base: position 801 of record NZ_QGKM01000076.1, read on the forward strand.
TTCTCCGGCTCATTGATCAACTCATGGTACAGGCCATTATAAATCTTCAATGTCTTATCCTCTGACGAGATCAGTTGGTACAAGCGATCAGCGCCGGCAGGGTCTACGATCAGATCATCAGTCCCTTGCAAAATCAACATGGGCAGGCGGATATGATGTGCCTCTTTATTCACTCGCGCCATCGCATCGACCAGCTCTGCTAATAAGCGCACGGAGGTTTTCCCTTTTTCAACCAAAGGATCATTATTGGCAAGCTCAACCACCAAAGGATCACGTGAAATATACTGACCTTGAATCGACGACATACCGTATTTAGGGAAAATAGCCGACATCAACTTACCACCATAGCGCTTTAAAGGCGGAACGCCGCCGATAACTTTGAGTGCAGGTGCTGACAAAATCGTCCCGGCGAATTCTTGTTGATGATCAATCAAATAATGAGTGGCGATTAAACCGCCCATGCTGTGACCAAATAAATACAATGGCAGATCAGGATGCTGCTGTTTGATTTCAGTTAAATACTGAGTAATGACCTGAGTGAAATCAGAGAAATGAGTGATGAATTTTCGATCACCATCAGAACGACCATGACCGATATGATCCCAGCTATAAACCGCATAGTTCTGCGGTAACAGGCAATCCAATAAGTTACTGTAACGACTACTGTGCTCACCCAAGCCATGAACGAGCAAAATGACTGCCTTAATCTCTTGGTCAGGCAGCCAGCATTGTTGGAAGATCCTATTATTCTTAAGATCTGTCATGTAGCTTTGGGTATATTTCATTGCTACTTCCCAACGAGTTATATCAAATCAACCATCTGTTTTAGGCGTTGATGGTTTACGGCGGCGCCTTGGTCCCCGGGTTTTCTTCGCGCCCGATGGCTGCTTGTCTGACTTGCTACCACCCGAGCGGGAGCGGTTATGACCATGTCCCGACTTACCACTCTTTGCTTTATTATGACCTTGTACACGGTCACGTTGCACCCGCTTAGGCTTGTTCAACTCTGGCAACAAATCACTGGTCACATCGGCCATTGGAATTTTCGCACCGATATATTTCTCAATGTCCGGCAGATAGAACGCAGTATCTTCACAGGCAAAGCTATGTGATTCACCAGACGCCCCCGCACGTGCGGTACGGCCGATACGATGCACATAATCTTCTTCAGACTGAGGCAAATCAAAGTTAAACACATGTGTCACATCATCAATATGTAAACCACGCGCTGCAACATCCGTCGCAATCAATACCTGATGCTTACCCTGTTCAAATTCTGAGAGGTAGCGTTGACGTTTGTTCTGTTTCACATCACCTGAAATCATGACCGCATCAATACCGTTACCGCGCATGAAGTCATCAATGTTTTCCGCATTCCGCTTGGTATTTACAAACACAATGCAGCGCTTCGGACCAAGCTTTTGAATCAAACCGATCAGTAACGGAATTTTCTCGTCATTAGATGGATAGTAAACCCATTGCTCGACCCGATCCGCACTTTTGGTATCCGCTTTAATCTCAACCTTTTGCGGGTTGTTCATATGCTCATATGCCAGTTCCAGAACCCTGGAGGACAAGGTCGCAGAGAACAGCATATTCAAACGTTTCTCAGGATTAGGCAAACGACGCATCAAAAAACGAATATCTTTAATGAACCCCAGATCGAACATACGATCCGCTTCATCCAAAACCAAACACTGACAACGTCGCAAGCTGTACAACTTTTGCTTATAAAAATCGATCAGGCGACCCGGTGTGCCAATCAGGATATCCGCACCGGCAGCGATAGCATTTTTCTGCTTCTCATAACCTGTGCCGCCATAGGCCAACGCAATCTTCAGTCCACTTTCATTAGTAAAAACCTCTGCATCCTTCGCCACCTGAATCGCCAACTCGCGCGTTGGCACCATAATCAACGTACGTACATGACGTGCTTCGTGATTTTCCAATGGATTTGACAGCAAATGCTGAATAACCGCCAGCATGAAGGCTGCGGTTTTGCCGGTTCCGGTCTGAGCCAGACCCGCAACATCCTTACCTGCCAAAGAGATAGGAAGGCTTTCTGCCTGTATCGGGGTGCAAAATTCGAAGCCGGTTTTTTCTACTGCTTTTTCGATTACCGGTAGCAGCCCGAGGTCGCTGAAGCGAACGTCTGATAAATGTGTTGTATTAGTCATGTTCTGAGCTTAACACGTCATCATTAATAAGCGTATTTGTTTTGGGGATATTGAAATCGCTCATCACCTCCTCTCAAAACCGTAGCATCCTGCTCTAAGTCCGGCATTACTGTTACGAAGACCTTTCGCGCTTGCGCGTCGGTGAAGTAATGATAATGTCGGACTTGGAGCACACTACATTTTAAGACAAACTCTTATCGACGATTTCGAAGACGTCGTTGGAGATGCCATTGGTTTGATGAATTCGCTCCAGACATGCCTTCATCAACTGCGCACGAACAGGTTCTAACTGTCGCCATTTCGCTAGCGCACGCACCAGTCTTGAAGCAACTTGCGGATTACGCGTGTCCAAATCAATCACGAAGTCAGTCAGGAACGTATAACCTTCACCATCTGCACGGTGGAAGTTCACCGGATTAGCCATGGCGAACCGCCCTATCAATGAACGAATCTTGTTAGGGTTGTTCGCATCAAATGATGGGTGAGATTGCAAAGCTTTTACTTGCTCCAGGGTATTTGGCAAGCTGGAACCGGCTTGAATCATAAACCATTTATCCATCACCAAAGGATTGTCTTTCCACTGAGTTTCAAATACTTCCAGAGCTTTGGTTCTCTCAGGACAATCGATGTCAGCCAAAGCACTTAGTGCAGCCAAACGATCCGTCATATTGTTAGCATTTTCAAACTGTGCAAAACACTGCTGATGGATCATCTCATCATCGATACTCGCAAGATAAGACAGACAAACATTTTTCAGACGGCGGCGCCCCATACTAGCCGCATCAATGGCATACTCCTCATCTTGATTCAGGCTGTCATAGCACGCATCAAGCGATAAGCGCATGCCGTTGGCGAGCGTGCGAATGAAAAACTCACGCACCTCATGAATCGCTTCAGGATCAGCCTCGGCGACTTCACCCGCAATGTCAGATTCACCCGGCAGACTCAAGGCTTCAGCACGTAAAGCATGATCTAAGTCTTGGTTATCAAGCACTTGTTGATAGGCATTCACCACCTCAGGGGATACGCCAATAGCGCGCCCTGCTTTGCGGTCTTCCAGCATCTGTAGCATCAGTTGCTGTGCCAAACGTTGACTCGCTTCCCAACGATTAAAATCATCGCTGTCGTGTTGCATGAGGAAAATATAGTCCTCTGTGCTGTAATCAAAGTGGTATTTCACTGGGGCCGAGAAATCACACAACAAAGAAGGTAATGGCTTTTCAGCAACATCCACAAAGGTAACGCTCTGTTGCTGCTCGGTAATTTTGACAACACGCTGCGTATCCGCGGCAATATCATTATCATCCGTTTTCAGCACAATAGTCTTACCTTGAGGATTCAACAGAGATAATTTAAACGGAATCAGGAATGGCGCTTTGTCATCAGACTCTGGCGTTGCAGGGCAACTTTGCACGAAGTTCAGAGTGCAACGTTTGTTGGCAGCGTCATAATCCATGGTCACGGCAACTTCTGGTGTACCAGCTTGGTCATACCACGTCTGCATTTGTGACAAATCAGCCTCATTGGCATCCGCCATTGCCGCAAGGAAGTCTTCAGTGGTTACCGCTTGACCATCATGACGCTCAAAGTACAAATCCATGCCTTTGCGGAAACCCTCACGACCCAGTAAGGTATGATACAAGCGCACAACTTCCGCGCCTTTCTCATACACCGTCACGGTGTAGAAGTTATTAATTTCAATAAATGAAGCTGGGCGGATGGGGTGTGCCATTGGGCTGGCATCCTCCGCAAACTGATGCGTGCGCAACATACGCACGTCTTCAATACGTTTGACCGGACGTGAATGCAAGTCAGCAGTGAATTCCTGATCACGGAATACCGTTAAACCTTCTTTTAAACTTAACTGGAACCAATCACGGCAAGTGACGCGGTTACCTGTCCAGTTATGGAAGTACTCATGACCAATCACCGCTTCGATATTGATGTAATCCACATCGGTAGCGGTGTCAGGACTCGCGAAGACCAATTTAGAGTTAAAGACATTCAGTCCCTTATTCTCCATTGCCCCCATATTAAAGTCATCAACCGCCACAATCATGTAGATATCAAGATCGTATTCCAGACCAAAACGCTCTTCGTCCCACTTCATGGCACGTTTCAGTGATTGCATCGCATGATCACAACGCGACACATTATGCGCTTCGGTGTAGATTTCTAACGCTACTTTACGACCCGACATCGTGGTGTATTCATCACTGACGCACGATAAATTACCTGCTACCAAGGCAAACAGGTAAGCCGGTTTAATAAAAGGGTCATGCCAAACAGCAAAATGGCGTCCATTATCAAGGTCACCCTTTTCTATACAGTTTCCATTTGAAAGCAGTACAGGATTCGTTGCCTTGTCTGCTGTCATTCGCGTGGTGAAAATCGACATAACATCCGGACGGTCCAGGAAGTAAGTAATTTTACGGAAGCCTTCTGCCTCACACTGCGTACAGTAATTACCACTAGACTGATATAAACCTTCCAGAGACGTATTTTTCTGTGGATAGATACGACTCTGTACTTCCAACTCAAAGGCTTGCGGTAAGTCCCGCAAGCTTAGATGAGTCTCATCCAACTCATAACTATTCTCATCTAATAAAACACCATCAATCTTAACGCTTAGCAGTTCTTGCGACTCACCATGTAAAGCTAGCGTCGTGGCATCCGGTTGCTGTGGATGGCGATGATACTTCACCGTTGATGTCACAATTGTCGACTCATCATTCAAGTCAACATTCAGGTGGATTGTCTCTGCCTCATAAAAAGGCACCTGATATTCTTCCAAGCGAATGACCTGTGCTTGTCCTTGTTTCATATCTAAAATTCTCTTTTCGTAAATTATTAACGAACCACCTGATCAAAAATTAGACCAGAATTAATCTATAAATCGTGTAAGAAGCTCAACCTGACATTATGGTAATCTTTTGAGAATACTCGGCTTCGGCAACTTAAACCCTTTGGACGGGATAATTGGCGTATCCGCTGTGCTTGTATCATCTGACTGACTATCGGGCTTAATATCACTGACTTCAATAAGGGGGGCAGATTGATTTGCCAGCGCCTCTAATTCACGGTGCGCTTTCTTCGCCCGAACTAAATACCCACCAAGTGCCCCACCTGCCGTGGTGATTGTCATTAACCCAAAGGTCAGCAACTCAATCACCAACATCAAAATACCCGCACCAACCGTGGCAGCAAAGGCCAGACCGACCTTAAGGTTAGCGCCGCGATGTGTCTTTCGTGACTCGCTGGCGATCTGTTTATGTGTTTTATCAATCAGCTTAGACTTCGCTTTTTCCGCTTTGACATGGATATTTTCACGCTCTTTTGCGAACGCTAATTTGGTTTTATTAACCGCTTCCTGAGTGCTGTTCTTTGCGACAGAACCAAACCACAATGCGACAAATATTCCCAACAGGACAATCGGCAAAAGCACCGCAATCCATGCTTTCCCTTCGATAGGTTGTGGAATAAATAAACATATCCCGAGTGTCGCCAGCTGTAGGAGCAGTACTCCGGGCAAAAAACGCAGCATAAAATGAACCTATTTAGCTGATGATGAATCCAATAGAGGTTATCATACCGTATTAAATATTGGGTCTTAGGATTAATCTACCAATGCAAAACGTTGATCAACACGAAATCAAGAAATTCGAAGATATCGCTCACCGCTGGTGGGATGCAGAGAGTGAATTTAAGCCTCTGCATCAAATCAACCCGCTGCGATTGAATTATATTGAGCGACTTGCCGGGGGCTTGGCTGGTAAGAAAGTGATCGACATTGGCTGTGGTGGCGGAATCCTATCTGAGAGCATGGCACTTCGTGATGCAGAGGTTACTGGTATTGATATGGGTGAAACACCTCTGTCAGTGGCTCAGCTTCACAGTCTCGAAGCAGGCGTTGAAATTGATTACCAGCAAATCACCGCTGAGGAAATGGCTGCCCAACGCCCTGCTCAATATGATGTCGTGACCTGCATGGAAATGCTGGAACACGTTCCTGACCCGGGCGCAATTATCGCAGCGTGTGCTGCACTCGTTAAACCGGATGGACATATTTTCTTTTCCACAATCAATCGCAATCCCAAATCGTTTGCGATGATGATTGTTGGCGCTGAATATTTTTTGCGCATGTTACCTAAGGGTACCCATGAGTACGCAAAATTTATTCGCCCATCTGAATTAGAAAGCTGGGGCCGTGAAAGCGGTTTAAAGTTGGAAGACATAAGCGGGATGACTTATAACCCTGTCTTCCAAAGTTACAAAATTGGGAACGACGTGGACGTCAATTACCTGATGCATTTTACTAAGGACAAACTGTCATGATTCGATCTTTAAACAAAAGATTACTCTTCATATTATCGTTAATCGCAGTACTCGGCTTAACAGGCTGCTCCGTAAGATACGACAATGTCGCTGTTGACCCGGTCAGCAAGCGTACTATTGTTAAAAATATGGATTTGAGAACTCAACAAGAAGTAGCAGCAGTGACGAAAGCGCTGATGTCTCTGGGCCCTAATATTGACCCCGCAGAAGCACGTCTGCTTGCACACGAAGCGGTAAACTACCCTAAAGTATTGGCTAACCAGTACAACTTAGTTCGGCCTGCTTACCTACAAAATATCCTCGTAAACTATGGTTACCGTGAGAATGGTCTATGCTGGCAGTGGACGCGTGATATGGCGAAGCACATACAGGCACGCCAATGGAAAAGTTTTGACTTCTTCCACGGCACCGCAAACCGCCGTCGCTACAATGAGCACAACTCACTGGTTGTAGCAGCGAAAGGTAAAGGCGTTCGTGAAGGCATGTTGCTTGACCCTTGGAGAGACTCGGGTAAGCTTTACTGGAAGCGTACCACGGAAGATCCTAAGTACTACTGGACTCGTTTCACAAACTAAGTAATGACGGGTAGTCTGAGTTCGATCATCAAGCTACCCACAGTTACTCAAAAGGGAGCCCTGTTTGGCTCCCTTTTTTTATCGTTTGCAAAAGGATTAGCAATCGTGAAATCAATATCGCTCACCGTGACATTCGTCAGCCTATCTTTGTTACTTAGTGCCTGCTCGGATAAAAAGACATCGGAATATCAGAACTTGTCTGAGAAACCACCGTTATCCATCGTACCGCACTCATCTGAAGTGAGTGAGTCAGTTATTCAAACCCGACTGCGCTTGCATCTGGACAATCTACAGCAAAAACTGGAACAGGATATTCCGGCAACCTTGTATGACTCACCTGGTGAGGTGAAGCAAAAATGTGTGCGAATTTTTGGCAAAAAACACTGCGAAGAGTTTCAGGTCGGTGGATGGGCTAAACGCACTGGCCCTGTGCAGTTACACGCACTCAACAATGGTTATTTACGTGTGCAAATTCCGCTGCAATACAAACTAAATGCCACTGCTGATGGCCGCTTGATTCGTGGCTTATTGCGAGAAGTCGATTTTAAAACCGCCTCATTCACCGCAGTCGCTGACTTAAGACCAGTGATGGATACAAACTGGCGTCTAAACCTACTGCATCAAACGCAGATTGTTTGGCAAAAGCCGCCACAGGTAAGCGTATTAGGCATTCGCTTTGATATTCAGAACCAAATTGAAAAGCCCCTGAAAAAAGCACTCAACAAGGCGCTGGCGAAGCAACAAAAGAAACTGGCCAGCGACGACCGGATCTATCAGCAGATGGAGAAATTCTGGACTCGTCTACAAACACCGCGCTCACTCAGCGATAAATTTCCTCTCTGGATTCGCGCTAACCCCAGCGAACTCGCGTTATCAGAACTTCGTATTGTTGGTGATGCCATAGAACTGGACTTATCACTTCGTGCAAAGCTACGCACAGCCAGTGATGAAGCCTCCTTAAGTGCTGCAGCGACACCACTCCCACCGCTTAGTCATACCGCTATCAGCGCTTCTCAAATACGCATCAATCTGCCGCTAGCGTTGGACTATCAGGTCATGGCCGAGCGCTTGCAGCAAGGTTTAAAAAACAAACCCATTAATATCAGCGAGCGCAATACCAGCATTCAGGTGAATGAAGTTGAGATTTATCCCAATAATGACCGACTGGTCTTAGCGACTAAAGTGACGCTTAATGGCTTTAACAATTGGTTTAATAGTGATGGTGAGATTTACATTTCCGGACGTCCGGTGGTGGATAATCAAACTAAAACCGTGCGACTTGCGGAGGCAGCGTTTTCCCGCCAGCTGGATAGTCCGTTTTGGAGTGTGGCGACTCAGCTTATGAAGAACCAATTACTGGAGAGTTTGCAAAAGTCTTTAGTACATGATTTTTCTCACGATTATCAGCAGTTATACGACTCGTTAAATCAGCAATTACAGGGAAAGCAGTCTGGTGATATGCGCTTGCAGGGTGTTTTTCAGGGATTGGTGATTAAGGATATTTATCCGGATTTGGATGAGTTGCGGCTGGTGTTGGAGGCTTCTGGGGTGGTGGATGTTGAGGTTGTGTTGGATTAGTTGCTTTCTAAGTCCGCAATAACATATTTGTAACTTCCTCGAAGCGACTATTTCGCAGTGTATTGCTAAATAGTCTTGACTATTCCGCAATTCACTGCAAAATAGTCAATCATGAAAAGAACTCAACAACCCCTTATTAAGAAAGACTTATCACGTAAAATGGTCTTTCTGACCGGCCCCCGTCAGGTTGGAAAAACCAGCTTAGCCAAAGCCATCGCAGCAGATTACAAGTCATCAGTCTATTTAAACTATGACAGCATGGCTGACCGGAAAATGATAATTGATATGGCTTGGCTACCTTCCACTGATTTGTTGATTCTTGATGAATTACATAAAATGCCAGAGTGGAAAAACTACCTTAAAGGTCTCTATGACACTAAAGTTGAACGACTACAGATTCTGGTCACTGGCAGCGCTCGTCTTGAAACCTTCCGCCAAAGCGGCGATTCACTAGCCGGACGTTTTTTCAGACATCGTCTAAATCCATTGTCATTAGCTGAAATTCCGGAGGAAGACGAACACACTTTGGACTTATTAATGGAACGTGGGGGCTTTCCCGAAGCTTATTTAGCCGAGTCGTTGGCTGAGTCAAACCGCTGGCGTTTACAGTATATCGATGGCCTGATCCGTACCGATATACTCGACTTTGAAAAAATCCACGACTTTCGTGCGATCCAACTCACCTTAGAACTGCTGCAAAACCGCGTAGGATCACCGCTCTCTTATTCGAGCTTAGCGCGTGATGTCAGTGTTTCCCCCAATACGATTAAACGCTATATCGAAATTTTTGAAGCTTTGTACATCATATTTCGGGTTACTCCTTATCATCGAAATATCGCTCGCTCTTTACAGAAAGATGCCAAAATTTATTTCTATGATACGGGCATGGTGAAAGGTGATGATGGCGTCAGATTTGAGAATCTAGTCGCTATCAGCTTACTCAAACACCTGAATGCCATTGAGGACTATCAAGGCAAGCCGACAGCACTCCGGATGCTACGCACAAAAGAACAAAAGGAGATTGATTTTGTATTGGTGGTCGATGAAAAGCCGGTGCAAATGTTGGAGATAAAACTATCTGATCCCACCATCAGTCCGTCGTTACGCTATTTCTATGAAAAATATAATATACCGGCAGTACAGCTAGTGAAAAACCTGCGCCATGAACGAGCAGATAATGGAATCGAGGTACGACGTGCGCTTAACTACCTTGGCCAGCTTGAGTTGTGAACACCAAATCTGTGAGTAGCCGCCACCAAGCTACTCTATGATCCAATCACCCGCGGCTCCGCCTCAAGCCAAACCCCAAACCGCTCCTCAACAGACTTCTGAATCCGCTCTGCCACCGCCCAAACCTCAGCACCACTAGCATCACCATGATTCACCAACACCAACGCATGCTTCTCATAAACACCAGCATCGCCATCCCGAAAAGCCTTCCATTCACACTGATCAATAAGCCAACCAGCCGAGGTTTTGATTAACCCATTGTTTCCCGCCACCGGATAGCCCGGAATACTCTCAAACCGCGCCTTCAACTCATGCCATTGCTCAATCGGCATTATCGGATTTTTGAAGAAACTCCCCGCATTACCAATCACTTTAGGATCTGGCAATTTACTCTGCCGAAGCGCAATAACAGTATCGCTGATGAGTCGAGCACTCGGCTCCTGCCCTGCTATCGCCGAATCCACCCCAGCATAAGCCGTAATCCACTGCGCTTGTTTAGGCAGACGAAATGTAACAGCGATAATCAACCACCGGTCCGGCTGCTGACTCTTAAAAAAGCTATCACGATAAGCAAATTGGCAATCTTCGACGCTAAATTCTCGGTGTTCTCCGGTCAGCAAATCAACAGCCTGCAATGACTGCATGCGATCGGCCAATTCCACCCCATAGGCACCAATATTCTGCATCGGTGCAGCGCCAACCGTTCCGGGAATCAGCGATAAATTCTCCAGTCCGGCATAGCCCTGATCAATCGTCCAACGTACAAACTCATGCCAGTTTTCACCGCCAGCGGCTTGCACATAATAGGCATCATCATCTTCAGACACTTGTGTGCGACCTTTGAGATTGATCAATACCACCAAACCGTCATAGCCACTGCGAAACAACATATTGCTGCCGCCACCGAGTAACAAACAAGGCGTGTCAGTGTGCTCTGCGCGCCATTGAATCAGGGCATCCACATCTTCCGGCGCGTTAATTTTTGTAAAAAAACGAGCGGAAACATCAATACCAAAGCTATTGAGTACTTTTAATGAGTAATTTTCTTGTATTTGCATGGGGCGCATTTTACAGAATTAAGCGTATAATACCCCTCTTTTGAACACCTCAGGCTGTAATTAATATGTCTCACTCTGTCAACAAAGTCGTACTCGCCTACTCCGGCGGACTCGATACCTCAATCATCGCTAAGTGGCTTTCTGATACTTATGGCTGCGAAGTCGTTACGTTCACCGCTGACATCGGACAGGGTGAAGAAGTTGAACCAGCTCGCGCTAAGGCGCAGGCGATGGGCATCAAAGAAATCTACATCGAAGATCTGCGCGAAGAGTTTGTTCGTGATTACGTTTTCCCGATGTTCCGTGCCAACACAATTTATGAAGGTGAATACCTGCTAGGTACGTCGATCGCTCGCCCTTTGATTGCTAAGCGTTTGATTGAAATCGCTAATGAGACCGGTGCAGATGCAATCTCTCACGGTGCGACCGGTAAAGGTAATGATCAGGTACGTTTTGAGCTGGGCGCATACGCGCTTAAGCCAGGTGTACAAGTGATTGCGCCTTGGCGTGAATGGGATCTGAACTCTCGTGAATCATTAATGAACTACGCTGAAAAGCATGGCATCCCCATCGATTACCAAAAGCAGGCAACAAAGTCTCCTTACTCAATGGATGCGAATTTGCTGCACATCTCTTACGAGGGTGGCATTCTGGAAGATCCTTGGGCAGAAGCAGAAGAAGAAATGTGGCGCTGGTCAGTGTCTCCTGAAAATGCACCAGACACACCAACTTACATTGAACTGACCTATGAAAATGGTGACCCGGTTGCACTAGACGGTGAGCGTTTATCACCTGCAACTATGTTGGAAACTCTAAACAAAATCGGTGGTGATAACGGTGTTGGTCGTTTGGATATCGTTGAGAATCGTTACGTCGGCATGAAGTCACGCGGTTGTTACGAGACACCGGGCGGCACCATCATGATGAAAGGTCACCGTGCCATTGAGTCTTTGACATTAGATCGTGAAGTCGCTCACTTGAAAGACGCGCTGATGCCAAAATATGCAGAGATGATTTACAACGGCTATTGGTGGAGTCCTGAGCGTGAAATGATGCAGAAAATGATTGATGCATCACAAGAACACGTTAACGGTAAAGTACGCCTGAAGCTGTACAAAGGTGCTGTAACAGCGGTTGGCCGTAGCTCTGAAAAAGACAGCCTGTTTGATGAGAAGATCGCGACGTTTGAAGATGACGAAGGTTCTTACAATCAGGCAGATGCAGAAGGCTTCATCAAACTGAATGCACTACGTTTACGCATTGCTGCAGGTCGTAAAGGCTAATTCATGAGTCTTGAAGACCGCATTACTAACCTCGAAATCCTGCTCACCCAGCAGGATGACGTGGTGGATACACTAAACCGACTGGTTCACGATCAACGTTTACAAGTTGAGGCTTTACAGCAGCAAGTGAAGCGTTTAGAAGAAAAGCTCGGTAATAGCGGTGGTAGCAATATGGCGTCTGAAAAAGACGAAACGCCACCCCCGCATTACTGATGGAAAAGCAAGTAACATTGGCGGTTAGTGGGCATGATGAGTGCCCACCCGCCGATTTAGAACAGCTCTCCAAACTACTGCGTTGCCCACTTTATACAGCGGCAAGCGATGCAGAATACGTCCTCCATAAAAGCCCTACCCGGCTTGAATTATTTAACCCAAAGCAACCCAATACCAAGGCGATCTTTGCTGATTTTGTTGAAGGCAAAGTGCGCCATAGACGTTTGTATGGTGGTGGCAAAGGGCAAGATTTATCTAAGGCACTTGGCCTACAGAAATTCCCAAATGCAACGATTATTGATGCCACTGCTGGCTTAGGGAGTGACTCGTTTGTGATGGCGACGTTGGGTTGTAATGTAACGATGTTAGAGCGTAATCCTGTTGTGCAGCTATTGCTGAGTGATGCGCTAGCACGTGCCGATAGTAGTGACGATTCAGAGGTTGAGGAGATTTCAGCACGTATGCGCCTTGTTCAGCAGCCTTCGATTGAGTATCTCACAGCACTTGAGCCTGAAGATTACCCGCAGCTTATTTACTTAGACCCGATGTTTCCTGAGCGTGGTAAACAAGCACAAGTGAAGAAGGAAATGCGCTTCTTTCATGATGTGGTTGGGGATGATAATGATAGTCCGGAACTATTGGATATTGCTATACAGCGAGCGGTTGAGCGGATTATTGTTAAGCGTCCGTTACGTGCTGAGACGCTGAATGATCGTAAGCCTGACTTTAAGATTAAGGGTAAGACGATTCGGTATGATGTTTATTTGGGTACGAGGCATAACTGACCAAATCAGCATTAATCAAATCTTTAGCAAACAACAGTAAACACTTAATTACAAAAGCTTTGTGTTTTGTCTCCTCCAACCCCTTTAAAACCACCTCTTACAAACACCAATCAGTCCTTCCAACTGCCTATTCAAACAGCTAATCCTTGCGACACTACCCTATAACTCTGTTGCGTCTCATATTGACAGCAAGAATCAAGGAATGGATATGGAATAATGAAGGGATTCAGCTACTCAAAGCTACTACTGCTAAGCAGTCTTAATGCCGGCAGCCAGGCACAGCCACCTGCGGAGATTAAATTAGCACTGACACAACTCACTGGCCAGCAATGTGAAAGCGCCACATTTAGCGAAAGAAAAACGCTACCAGGCGACTGTATTACCTACCGTATTAAGGTCGAGAACGTGGGTGGCAAAGACGCCCGCAATGTGGAGGTTTCAGGCCTAATACCAAAGCACACGATCCTTCGCAGCAATTTTCGTGATGTGGCCACTCAGGAAAAACTAAACACTGTCGTTGAACAAAAAGCGGACGGTACGCGAGTGATTAAGACTACCCTTGGCTCACTACCCTCAAAAGGAAACAGCACCGTTATTTTAGAGTATTCTGTTATGGTTTTGTGACCTCAATCACAAACCATGTGGCGCACTTTTCTTAAGCCCATACTCAACCGCCATAACAGCAGCAGTAATCCGCGAACTAATCTCCAGTTTTCGAAGAATCGCCTTTACATGCAACTTCACGGTACCGTCAGAAATCCCCAAATTCCGTGCAATGACTTTATTACTTTGCCCTTCTGCAAGGTGTAACAAAATCTCATATTCACGTGGTGTCAGACACTCAAAGGGGTTCGGTTTTTGCGGGGCCTGCGCTTGCTTGGTACCCTGAACGGCACTAGCCAGAACGGGCGCAAGATCAGACGCGACAACCGTTTTACCATTAATAATTTCACCAATCGCAACCACCAGCTCATCCGGTTCCATATCTTTCATCAGGTAGCCTTGAGCACCTAACTGCAGTGCACCAACAAGGTCTTCCTCATCACTGCTTGTGGTCAGCATCGCAACCGGCAAATCAGGCTTGGCTTGCTTGATCATTTTCAATACGCTGAGACCATTCATTTCAGGCATCCGCATATCCAGCAACACGATATCCAACTCTTTTTCAGATACCAGCTTAATACCATCGTTGCCACTTGCAACCGATGCGACAACTTCGATGCCTCTGCGCTTTAACAGGTCCTCAAGACCAGCACGGAATAAAGTATGATCATCAATCAATAAGACTTGTTGTTTCATCGTATTAGCTTCCTGAAGGTTTGGGTGAGGCAGTGTCTGCTACCGGCACCTTAAAATTCAATTGTAGTAACAGGCCTTCGCCATCTGAGTCGAACTGCAACTCGCCATTTAAACGCTCCGCACGCTCTTTCATCACTGATAAACCGATGTGCTCACCAGTCTCTGCGTTCGGGCCGGGACGATCATCTGAGAGCCCTTCCCCATCATCTTCAATCAGAATACTGCACTCACCATCTTCTGAGCTATACATGAGAATTCGCACAGTCTCTGAACCACTGTGTTTGCGGATATTCGCCAAGGCTTCCTGCACAATTCTGATAACTTCAATCTCTGCATCACGCGACAGGTCTTTTAAGTCCCAATTGTGATAGAAAAACACATCAAAGCCCGTATCACGGCGGTAACGCTCGACTATTCGTTCTACAGCCCTTAAGACACCCTTGCCGTCAATTGGTGCTCTAAAGTGGGTAATTAAGCTGCGTAATTCGGCATAAGCATCATCAATACCACCTTCCAGTCCTTCCAGCTCCTGCCAAAGCACTTCCTCATCACCTCTTCTCAACGAATCATCAAACAGACGCACTTTATAACGCAAGCTAGCCAAGGTCTGAGCCAAGGAATCGTGCAATTCATGCGCCATTCGTGTGCGCTCCTGAATGACAGATAACAAGCGTGAATTTTCTTCGACACCAGCTTGCTCAATGGCCATCCCAAGATGCTTTCCAATACTTTGCAGTAATGCATCTTCATCGGTAATACTGGATTCAAGTTCACCACCACGCGGTACAAACAAGTTGTAAACACCAATCGATTTGCCTTGATAACGTAATGGGATTGCCAACATTTCACAGTCCTCTGACTCGCTAAAGTCGGTGCTCTCCGTCAGACTGCATTGTGGCATTTCTGTGAGACGGCTTACGCAATTATCCGCAAAGCTTTTGACACAGACACACTGCTCGTTTTCTAATGACCAATGTACATCACTAAGCATCGGGCCTAGGCCAATACTTGCGACCAAACGTAAGCTATCGTCTTTGTCCAACAGGCGAACAGCTGCTGCCTTAGCATTCGTTACTCCCTGAATAGTTTGCAAAAAACGCTGCAATAAATCATCCAAATCGGACGAGCTGTTTATGCAATCCGCCACATCATAAAGCACACTGAGATGGTATTTTTTCTCCGCCAGATACGTTTCCTGTTGCTCAACATACAGACGTTGTTGTTCGGCCATACCCTCATAGTCAGAAGAAATCACATTGATATGTTGGCGAATACCTTTTGAAGGACAGTAATCCGTATGAAAAGGCATTCGGACCGACAAATCGCCATTCAACAGACTCGTCGCCCAGTCAGATAAATCGTTGGAAAGCCGGTTAAACTCCTGCCACATCCAGTACAGCATTAAAAACATGCCCGCACCTGCCGCCAGCCATAACACACTCATTACTGCAGGTAACCACACGGGATGTTTACCGGACGCCATGATCCAAAAGTAAATCACCCCCATCGTCACGAATAACAGCAATAGCATCAGCAATACTACGACTGCCCTTTTTGGCACTTTGATACTCGGCTTGGTGAGCTTTAGGCCACTCGCCAAACTATTGTCTGTATCCGATTCGATGGTTGACATAACTACCTCATCAATCGTTGCTGGATTGCGCAGGTGGTCGGTAATTGGGGTCGTTAGGATTGATAAAGATAAACTCTAATGTACCCTCAATTTCAACGTAATCCAGCGTCATACCTTTTGCCAGAGGTGCACTATTTTGATCAACAATCAACAATACACCTTGACTCTGCAATTGCTCATCAGTGGGGTCTACCTTGTCATCAAAGCCCATTTGGTAATGAAATGAACCACCCGGTCCATTCGGGTGAACAGCAATGCGTAGTGGCAACCCCATCGCGCCCGACTCTTCAATCGAGCGCATCACTTGTTGCGCAGCAGCTTTACTTACTGTAATCATAAAATCCCTCCACCGGGTTGATGATCCGGCTTTCTATGCTGTTTAACAAAGGCCACAAATCGCCTGGCCCAATGGTGCTGTTCGGTGTCTCTGAGATGAGAATAGGAGGCCAGTAAATTCTTGTAAACCCAGCCGTCTTCCTCTCCGGTAATACCCTTTCCCCGCCGTACTTTATAAGCAAATTTACCCTGCTGTTTTAACTCTTCAAGACAGGAGTAGTGAAACTCATGAGCACCGATAATCGACGTTCCCGCTCCACCCGGCCAAGGCATAGCAGCAGTCTCTTCCAGCTTAACATAGCCCCGCCCCTGCGGCTTGACGTGCATCACAGCATCTGCAGGAATAACCCCGACCATGTCTGCCATTTGCTCACCCCAAATCAAGCGTTTTGACAGATACATCAGGCCGCCGCACTCCGCATATGTCGGCAAGCCTGCTTCAATGGCCTGACGGATCGACTCACGCATCCGCACATTTTTTCCCAACTCCTGCATATGCGTTTCCGGGAAACCACCCCCGATAAATAATCCGTCAATATCAGGCAATTTACTATCTTCCAGGGTATTCACCGGAATTAACTCTGCACCTGCCATCTGCAACGCATGAAGGTCACTTTGATAATAAAAGCTAAACGCTCTGTCCTGACAAATACCAATCCGCACCGTGCAATTCGGTACATCAGGGACCGGCATGGCAGGAAAAGTTGGTAATTCACCTCCCTGCTTTGCAATTGCCAAACACGCCTCTAAATCAACTTGATCCGCAACCTGTCGGCCAATGGCCTGAATAATTGCAGCGGATTGTTTGTTTTCATTACTGGGCATTAAACCCAAGTGGCGCTCAGTCAGCTCCATGTCTTTATGCCGGTTTACCACGCCCAATACGGGTATATCCGTGTATTCTTCAGCAACACTTCTAAGCTTAGCGGCATGTCTTGCACCACCTGCCAGATTGAAGATCACTCCTGCAATGTTTATCTCAGGATCAAACTGTTGGTAGCCTAACAGTAATGGCGCTATACCGCGGGATACACCACGCGTATCAATCACCAACACAACCGGGGACTTCAGTAATTTTGCCATGCCCGCATTGGAGTCGCTACCATCCATTGACATGCCGTCATAAAGACCTTTATTACCCTCTATTACTGTGATGTCAGCATCGACGCGACGCTGCTGAAATACCCGCAGTATTTCTTCATGCGCCATGGTATTAAAGTCAAGATTGCAGGCACAACGCTGACTTGCCTGAGACAGCCAAAGAGGATCAATATAATCCGGACCTTTCTTATAAGGCTGTACAACTAAACCACTTTGATGGAATGCGGCGCACAGCCCAATGGATAGAGTTGTTTTCCCTGAGGACTTGTGTGCAGCGGAGATATACAGGTGTGACATTAGCGACTCCACCTTATTTCAGACAAAAAAGCCGACAGTAAGAGCCGGCTTAAAACACAACGAGAAGAAGATGTTGCGTTTGTTTTACTCATCGGCCACCGCTGCATCTGCCAGTGTTTCAGGCAGTAAACGTAAGGCTTTTACAGCGACAACTACTAACGCTAAGGAAAGAGCAACACCACCTAAACCCAAGGCGAACTCTGGTAACGAAGCGGAGTATGACGTGCTGCTACCATCGTAATAACTACTCTCTACTTCAGCGTTCGGGAACAACACCAAAGGATAAAGCTGTCCGCCTACGATAATCACATAAAGCTGGGAAATGCCACCGAATATCGCCAAGCCCGCTGCGCTTAATAAAGCGAGCTGATTATTCTTAAGCGAAGGCAACCAAATTAACAGTAACGGCAATAAACTTCCCAGAATCACCTGACCCAGCCAGAATAACCACGTTATTTTATCACCACCAGTCAGAATATAAGCCTCAACGCCGTGATGCTCAGTCGCATATAAATTGCTTACGTGACGCACTATTTCAAAGAACAATACCAGCGCAATAAAGATCGCCAAGGTATAACGCAAGCGGTTCTGTATTTCGTTGCCCAGTTCACGGTTTGTCAGCTTATAGAGTGCGATCAGTACCAACGTAAATACGGCCGTTCCGAACACATAGGATGCCGCGATAAATAACGGTGCCAATATCGCCGCATCATAATACTGTCTGGCCACTAAAAATCCGAAGATCGACCCAGTACCAGTTGTTAGAATAAAGCGCCAGACAAAACCAACATAACCCGCAGGCTTGTAGGCCGCTTTAGCCATTTTACGGCGATCCATCATGGACCAGAGGTAAATCCCCATAATCACCAGAAAGCCGTTATACAGCAGGATATTCCAGGCAAAGATCGACTTAAAGTTGTAGTAGGTCATGGCGATAATCAGACGGTCCGCATGACCCAAGTCCAATACCAGTACTGCCAAACCACCCAACAACAATGACACCGCTACAATCAACGACAGGCGTCCTAGTGGCTGGTAGATCTTTTTATTGAACACAGTACCCAGCGAGCCAATATTCGCTGCACCCGAGGCGGCAACAATCAGGAAAATAGCAAATACATGCGGCATTCCCCACACCACCTGATTATTCATGCCCGTCACGTAATGACCGTGGTGCTCAACATAGAAAAACGAAATTGCAGCGGCTGCAATAAAGGCACCTAACACGCCCAAAATACCGAGGAAGCTTGTGTTATCTGTATCTAATTCGCTAAAAACAGGTTTAGTCGCCACGTTAAATCCCCCAGTACCGAACGCCGGTATTTAAACCAAGATCCGCACGAATCTGCTGTGCGCCATACTTTGCCAGTGCTTTACTAATAGCACTTTCAGGATCATTCAGATCACCAAATACAGCCGCTTGAGGTGCTGCTTCGATACAGGCAGACTGCTCGCCTTTATCCACTCGATGAACACACATATTGCAAGATTCAACGGTACCAATCCCGCGAGGTGACTGAGGCTTTTGATTCTCAAGATGCTCATGGACGAAGCTACGCGCTTTATACGGACAGGCCATCATGCAATAACGACAACCAATACAAATGTGCTTATCTACCAAGACAATGCCGTCATCACGCTTGAATGACGCACCCGTTGGGCAAACATCGACACATGGCGCAGTATCACAATGCTGACACATCACCGGCAATGAGGTTTCATGCTTAGTCAGCTTGTCTTTGAATGTAACCTTACGCACCCACTGACTTTGTTGCTCAGGAGACGAGTGAGGGTCATTTCCCCAACCATGCTCTTTCTTACAGGCAGCGATCATACCATCGCCACCATCAGATAATTTATTGGTATCAATCAACATACCCCAGCGCACTTTATCGCTGATGGGTTGATCATCCGGCTTTGCCTGCACTTCGCGCAGAATCAACCCCGGCGCTAATGTCACTGCCGCTGCAGCGGTTAAACCACCTAAAAAACGGCGACGGTAGCGATCAATCAGATTAGCTTGCTTCTGCTCACTCATGGCTTCACCACCTCCGCGGTTTCTAGCGCCGGACGGTCAGCGTGGCACTGGAAACAATCCAATTTAACGGCCACTTCAATATGGCAGGTCACACAGAAATGTTCTTCATCCGTGTGCTTCACCACCTTACTGACAGTTGGTGCTGGCACATGACAGTCAATACAGGCGTTAAAACTATGTTTCGTTGTACGAATACCTTGGTACATCGTCTCATCACGCTTATGTGTCAATCGATGCATGTGATTAGTCCGCATATCCGCAATGTGCAGCACCTTTTGCTCTTCCGTCTGGAACTGCTTAACAGCAGGCATCAATGCTGGCGGCTTACTGTCACAACCCGCCAATAAAAATACCATTAGCGTAGACAATAATGCTGGTAACAACGTTATCCGATTTAGTAGGCGTGAACACTCCATGTTGTGTTAACCACCTAAGCCCATTTCGATGTAACCCGTTGGGCAAACATCAGCACAAATGTGGCAACCAATACATCTGTCATAATCAGTATCGACGTAACGACCTGTGGTTGACTCAGCTTTCTTCACACGGAATACCGCATCCTGAGGACAGTAGATGACACAGTTGTCACATTCAAAACACATACCACAACTCATGCATCGACCTGCTTCTTCAACCACCTGCTCTTCAGCCAGCGCGTTGACACGCTCCATAAAGTGACCAATAACTTGTTCAGAGTTCGGCACATCTTCCGTTCTTAAATGACGGTCCACCTTTTCAAAGTGACCTAAGAAAAGCTCGCTAGAGGCGACAATCTCATGCTCAGAACGGTCGTCGTAGTTATGTACTGCGAATTTAGCATGCTGTGTGCCTCGCAAATCATCAGCTTTAGCTTCTTCATATGCCACTGGCTCAAGCTCAGCTTCACGCAACTTATCCATTAAGTCGAAGTGGTGCTTATCAACCTTAGGACGCTTCACCTGATCTTCATTATTCAGGTAATGATTAATACTTTCTGCCGCAATCGATGCCTGACCAATTGCCGTTGTCAGCAAGTGAGGACGAACAATATCACCCGCTGCAAAGTGGCCTGGCTTGCCCGGTACTTGATAGAACTGATCCGAATCAATCAGATTACGACCATTATCAAAGTCCTCAACACCGTCTAAGTCACCGTATTGACCGATCGCTGACACGATTAAGTCTGCTTCGATAATGGTTTCTTTTCCGCCCTCTTTTGGCTTAGGCATACTGCCTTCCATCACACACTCAACAACCTTGAGCGCAACACCGCGTCCATTCTCATCAACCAGAATTTCAACTGGCATGACCTCATTCAGAATAGTGACACCTTCAATCAGTGCATCATTTACTTCATGCTCAGCTGCAGTCATTTGATCCTGAGCAAACAATGAGGTTAATGTGACTTCAGCGGGAACCTTGTTTGCAGGGTTTTCAGTGTGAACTTCACGACCGTAAACCACTTCTTCCGGCTTCTCGTTATAATCCGCCAGTGTTCCGATACGACGTGATACTGATACAACATCAATCGACGTATCACCACCACCCACACACACAACCTTTGGTGCAGTGTAGTTCATCTTGCCGCTGTTAAATTGCTCCAGGAAGTTAACCGCCGGCACCGCGTTAGGCACATCCTTCCAGTTATCAACAAACAAACCACGACCGTTCTTACAACCCAAAGTCCACAAGATTGCATCGTAGTCTTTCTCTAATTCTTCAACGCTGACATCACGACCGATACGGGTACTAGTGCGTACTTCAACACCTTCCATATCCGTGATACGAGCGATTTCAGCATCCAGTTTGTCACGTGGTACACGATAACTAGGAATACCATAGCGAGCCATGCCACCTAATTCTTCATGATCATCAAATACCGTTGAGCCGTGTCCCATCATGCGTAATTGGAAGGCTGCAGCCAATCCAGCCACACCACCACCGATGATGGCAATCTTTTTGCCAGACATTGCCTCAGGAGGATTAAAGGAAAAACCACCTTCAATCGCTGAATCACCGATGTATTGCTCGACTGAATTAATGCCAACAAAATCATCAACATCATTACGGTTACAGCCGGTTTCACAAGGTGCCGGACACACTCGTCCCATCATCGAAGGGAATGGATTTGCACGGGTTGAGCGACGGAATGCATATTCCTGCATGCTCATGCCAGCCGGCGCTTTTTCTATGCCGCGAACGATCTGCAACCATCCACGAATATCTTCTCCGGACGGACAACTACCCTGACAAGGTGGCGTCTTCTGAATATAAGTCGGGCATTTGTAAGACGTATCCTCTAAAAAGATTTTGTCTTGCATATTGCTCCAGGTAAAGTCGTCATCTTCATAACGTCTGAAGGTATGCACTTTCATAGTATCAGGTGATGTAGCCATGCTGTTATTCTCCATCCTCATCTTCGTCAACTTGTCCGGTTAAGATCAGTGCGCTGCTTACCAGTTGATGAACACTTACGATTTGATCCATAGTAAAACCATAATACGGAATTACTTTGGTGAATTGCGATTTACAAATAGCGCAGATTGCCGCCATGTGAGTTACGCCGTGATTATCGGTAACATGCTTTAATGCCTGCATGCGAGGTTGAGCACCTTTGACCCGGATATCCATCAGGTCATCAGTCAGGATGCCGCCACCGCCACCGCAGCAGAAAGTCGCATCCTTGGTTGTATCGGCCGGCATATCCACATAGTTATTGCAGACTGCCTTAATAACGTTTCGCGGCACATCGAACTGGCCGCCCTCTTCCTCACCCATACGTGAACCACGTGCCACATTACAAGAGTCATGGAAGGTAAGTGTCATGTCGTCGTTTCGTGACTTATCAATATTGAGCTTTCCATCGCGTAGTGCCGGCCAGGTAATTTCCAGCACATGCTGAGGAACCGGGTAACGCTGATCCAGAAAATCAAACGGCCCCGCGAGTGTGTTTAAGAAGCTGTAAGCCACACGCCATGCATGACCACATTCTCCAAACACAATTCGTTTTACTCCTAAGTCCTGAGCGGCTTTACGAATACGCATCGATATCTTGCGCATATTTTCGTAACTACCGATGAACATACCGAAGTTGGCACCTTCAGAGGCGTAGGAGCTTAGTGTCCAACTCAAGCCCAACTCGTGGAAGACTTTGGCATAACCCATCAATCCATCGACATGAGGCTCAGCAAAGAAATCAGCTGAAGGTGTAATCAGTAGAATATCAGCGCCATGTTGATCCAGCGGCAACTTAACAGGAACGCCAGTTTCATCTTCGATATCTTCTTCAAGGCCTTCCAGTGTGTCGGCTAAAGCAGCTTGGGGTAATCCCAGATTGTTGCCAATCTTGTAGACTTTACCCATGATCTCGGTACAGTACTTCTGACCGCGACCAATATGATTCAATATCTCTCGTGCAGCCATCGAGACCTCTGCAGTGTCTATGCCATATGGGCAGAACACGGAGCAGCGACGACACTGCGAACACTGGTGGTAATAGTTGTACCAGTCATCGACCACTTCTTCAGTCAGATCGACCGCACCCACCAGCTTTGGAAAGTATTTTCCCGCAAAGGTAAAGTAACGGCGGTACACTTTTCGTAGCAAATCCTGACGTGCCACCGGCATATTCTTTGGATCAGAAGTGCCGATGTAATAGTGGCACTTATCCGTACAGGCTCCGCACTTCACGCAGATATCCAGATACACTTGTAACGAACGATAACGTCCCCGCAAGTCATCTAATTTATTCAGTGCCTCTTCTTTCCAGTTCGGAATCAGCGACCAGTTGCCGTCTTCATCTTGCTCAATGTCCGAAGGAAAATTCATTCCCTCCTGAAACTCAGGCTTAGAAATATAAGGCCCTTTACCAACCATGGTATCCGGAACCAGCGCGGGTACATCGACCAAGCCATCATCTGATGACAATTCTGGTGTTTCATAATCAGCCATGACTGCGCCCTCCTGATACTGACCCATCGCACAAAACACGATGACTCGTTACTAATCCGAACAAATAACTGCGACTAACAGATCCGACATTTACACCACTGCTGAACATCTTCATTTTTTAAGCTCACTGATGTAGTCAACATTCTGCTTATCCAGCTCTGCGGCCCACGGCGCAATATGACGTTCTTCACGTGAGTTATCGACCTGATTACGACTCGGACTAAAAAATACACCCGGCGCATGCAGCAGCTTACTAATCGGGAATATCATCATTAACAACACGACCGATGTCAGATGTAGCAGCAAAGTAAAATCAGCAGGCAGTGGTTGCCAGCTAAAATACTTAAGACCCTGGAAGAATGCTTTCACCATCACAATATCGGTGGGGTTCACAAACTTCATCATCAACCCACTGACACCAATCACCAGTAGTAATACCAGCATTAAGTAGTCAGAAGGTGCCGAGATGTAACGCACCCGATCTATCACTACGCGCCTTGCCATTAGGCCTAATAAGCCGAGAACCAACCCAAAACCTGCATACAAGCCGAACGGCTGAATGAAGCCAATGATTCCCCATACCGGATCAAGGAAATAGCGTAAGTGACGTAGCACGATCAACAATAAGGAATAGTGAAAAACTATTGAGATCGCCCATAATAATTTGTCAGCACGGAAAAGGCTTTGAAACAAAAACACTTCCCGTGCCATCCGCCAGGCCACACCCTGTTTAGTGAGTGGGGCCGGCATCGTTGGAATCTTCAGAGGTGCTGGTGTATTCCAGTACAAGCGAAGCTTGTTAGCGACGCCTAACACTAATATCAGCGTTGCCGCCCAGAACAATAAACCGTAAACAATTCCCAGAAACACCCTTGATTCTCCCCTTTCGGTTGATTAGTTAAATGACCTAACGATCAAACACAACCTGTTGGCTTTGGCAGACCAGCATACTTACACGCTTGCTTACCAGGACCATATGGGAACAATGAGTACAGATACTTAGAGTTACCTTTTTCCTTACCCAAACGTTTACCTACTGCTTTGGTTAGTACACGTACTGCCGGAGCAATCTGGTACTCTTCGTAATACTCACGCAGGAAGTTGATAATATCCCAGTGCTCATCTGTCAGCTCAACGTCTTCTTCAGCAGCCAGTGCTGTAGCCACATCAGCGTTCCATGAACCAAGATCTACCAGATAACCTTCTTCATCTTGCTCGTAAGTTGTACCATTAATCTCGAGTGCCATTAGCGCTCTCCTTCTTCTCTATTGTTTAAATAAGGCTGACTTTTATAACCAGCTTTGTGTTGTGTCGTTATCCACAGTCAGATCAACAAATCCTGCATAATCAACCGCTGTAACGCCTGTTATTATACGATCTTCACTCAAGCCGCGAGCGGCTAGATCACCAGACAATACATAAACAGACTTATCTTTTAAGGCCGCCTCAATACTCTCTGAAAAGCGTGTATTTTTTACCGCACCTACCGCTGCATCTTCGATCATCAGAATCGAGTCACCAGCTGATGCATGATTTAAACAAGACTCAAACGCTACGCGTTCAAACGGCGACTTGTTTACAATATGTAACATTGCCATATCAAATTCTCCTAGAAACTGATGACGACTTCTTGTTGAGCCATGATGCCCGCCATATCCGCACGATCTACCAAGTGGATAGATGGCTTCTCTTCGTAGTCATCATCTTCATCTTCCCACGTCAGATCCATTAGATCGTCAAGGGTCAGACCACGCTCTTCCAGTGACTCTTTCTCAACATAAAGCTTGTTGATTTCGTAATCACCCAACGCTTTGTAAGTCGCTGAGAAGTTCTTCTGGCCAATGCCTGTTGTATCCTGTCCTTTAGCGATTTGGTAAACACCATCATCGATGAACGCCAGTGATACATCCTGCTCAAACGCCGCTGAGATCAGCACGACTTCCAGAGACTCCAGCGCATACACTGTGCCATAAGGAGCCTTGCGATTTACAAACATGAATTTCTTAGTTGCCATGTCGCGCTCTCCTTAGTCGCCAAATACAAGTGTGCGGTCAGCCTGGATACCACCTTCAATCAGCTGACCCAGACCCGAAATACGGAAACCTTCAATGATATTATCGGCATCCATCCCCTGACGTTTCGCTTCATCAGCATCCATCAGACCACGGCGCTGAGCCGCGGCAATACAAATAACCAAATCAAGATCATGCTGCTTAGCAAGCTCTGACCACTCCTTCTGGATCTGACGGTCATCCTGAGGAGGAGCACTCAAACGTGTTCCGTTATTCACACCATCATGGTAGAAAAACACACGATAAATCTCGTGCCCTTTCTCCAGAGCCGCGCGTGCAAACTGCAGAGCAGTGTCTGAGGACTGGTGCTGATACGGCCCCTCATTAATCATTAACGTATATTTCATCAGTAAACCTTCCGATCAAAAACGGATATGCGTTGAAGAGTTCAGATTGTTTCGTGCACCGCGCCAGTTATCAATGTGATATTTCGTAAATGGCAGCCCGGTTACCTCAAAGAAACGAGGCCAGCCGATACGCTCAACCCACTCATTCATACGCTCCCAATCACGTCCACCTTCTTTGTAGCACTCCAGAATTTTCTTCACGACCGCAGTCGCTTCTGGCCAGCGTGGTGGGTTATTTGGGATACCTGCAGCTACTAAACGCTGGAATGTTGGCTTACCACGCGCATTCGAGTGATTACCACCGATCCAGATTGCTAATTGCGTGTACTGATGATCGTTGATCTGCATTGGCGGGCATGGTGGATAGCACGCACCACAACAAATACACTTCTTCTCGTCGACTTCCAGCGACGGCTTACCATCAACCATGGCAGGACGAATCGCTGCAACAGGGCATCGCGCAACCACCGATGGACGCTCACAGACATTACCAACCAAGCTATGGTCAATTTTAGGTGGCTTAGTGTGCTGTACATTGATCGCAATATCACCCTGACCACCACAGTTAATCTGGCAGCAAGAGGTTGTCATGTGTACACGGTTAGGCATGTTCCAGCTTTTGAATTCGTCATAGAACTCATCCATCATCGCCTTCACAACACCTGATGCATCCGTTCCAGGAATATCACAGTGCAACCAACCCTGAGTGTGTGACATCGACGTAATCGAGTTACGCGTCCCACCCACCGGGAAACCGGCATCTTCCAAGGCAGCAACTAAAGGCTGCACTTTAGATTCATCGTCCGTCTGGAACTCCATGTTAGAGCGAATAGTGAAGTGAATATATCCATCAGAATACTGATCGCCAATATCCATTAATTTACGCAGTGTGAATACATCCAAAATACGTTGAGTACCACAGCGAACGGTGTAAATTTTCTCGCCAGAGTAAGCGACATGAACCAACACACCAGGCTGAACATCTTCATGATATTTCCACTGGCCGTAGTTACGTCGCATGGTTGGGTGCATATATTGAAAACCGTCCGGACATCCTGACTCGATCGGTTCACGCATCACTTTTTTTGCTGCTGGAGCTGACATTTAATGATTCCTCAATTCTGTATCGATAGCTGTTAAACGACTGTTATACTGTCGAATTATTAGCTCGCCATCTTCTGTTCACGCACACGGTTGAACCATTCTTCCGCCGCTTCATCCCAACCATCTGTTCTGACATAAGAGCTATTACGCGGCTGCTTAATCATATTTGGATCTGGGTCAATGCCGACACCTTCCAGGAAATTAACCAGACCGATACGCTCGATCATCTCACCGCAACGCTCATGCTCCAGACCGTTTTCAGCCCAGTAGTCGATAACTTCTTCCGCCATCTCTACTAACTGCTCATAATCTTCTTCGGTTTCCAACTTCATGAATGGAACAATTACCGTACCCATTAAGTCACCGATTTTCAGCGTACGCTTACCACCCATTAAGATAGTGACACCTTTATCGTCACCCGGATGAATCGCTTTAGGTACTACGTTCATGCAATGCATGGAGCGAACACAATTGGTCTCATCAGCAATCAGTGAATTATCATCACCCAAAGACAAACTCTTTGACGTACAACGTGAAATCACATTATCCATCACATGCTCACGTCCCTTCTCCGCAACGTATGCTTTCCAGGCTTCCTGATCGATTTTCTTGTGGTCACGCCATGTTCCGATCACCGCGAAGTCAGAACGCTCAATGGCATTCATGCAGTCATTCGGGCAGCCAGACACTTTAAACTTAAACTTGTAAGGCAGTGCCGGACGGTGAACATCATCCGTAAAGTTGTTTAGCAATGTGCGATGAATGGCCTGCTCATTACAGTTAGACATCTCACAACGCGCCGCACCCACACAAGACATACCGGTACGAACACATGGGCCTGCACCACCTAAATCCCAACCGTACTCATTGATCTCATCAAAAAAGTGCTGGTAGCTGGCAGAGTCGGAACCGATGAACATGATGTTGCCTGTCTGACCGTGGAAAGTCTGAAGGCCTGAGCCCCATTTTTCCCAGCTATCAGCCAGTTGGCGTAACATGTCTGTCGTATAGTAGTTACCCGCAGGTGGCTGCACACGCAGCGTATGGAATTCTTTTGACTCAGGGAATTTATCACCCACTTCCGAGAAACGAGGAATAATACCACCACCGTAACCGAACACAGAGATGGTTCCACCTTTCCAGTAACCCATACGGGTTTCATAAGAATGTTCTAACTGACCTAGAAGACCATTGTTTACGTTACGGATACGCTCATCTGGATGATCGTCGCGCAGTGCTTTTATGCCTGAAATAAAACTAGGCCAAGGACCGTCTTCCAGAACATCCAACATCGGCGTTGGATACTTCTTCATTTCAGCCATGATATGCCTCCTGAGTATGAATATGGTTAGTGCTTTTAAACTATGCCGACTAGTGTATTTTGCTTGCTGGTTTCAGAGAATCCCCTTCATGGGATGGCGCTATTTTTAGCGTATACCCCAAAATGGATAGATACCCTTTCGATCAAATTTACTTACCATGATTAACGCCTTCCCAACTCTGGAAAACAATCGAACTCATGGAATTTTTTCCTGCCAAACTAAACGACCAAAATTATCTGAAATGGCGCGAGCAAAAACTGACGTCAGCCAACCGAAGTGCGCAGTCTAGGCTAATTCACCTAAAGAATGCAGCCTCCCTTAGAGATAGTGAACGACTTTCTATTATTACCGATTGTCTACACCATAATTTCGCCTTGTATCAATTTGATGATCCCTCTCAAAACGAAAAGTCAGCCGTACACCACTTTGCGAAACAAGTTGGACTACACTCACTGGACGGGAATATCTGTGCGGATCAGGACCAACTGACTTCCATCACGGTGACCAAGCACAAGGGCCAACACGACTATATTCCTTATACACCTAAGAAACTCAGCTGGCATACCGATGGTTATTACAATACTAAGGAACGGCAAATTAACGGCATGTTATTGCATTGTGCTAATCCGGCTTCTCAAGGTGGTGAGTCGTGGTTAATGGATCATGAGCTGATTTACCTACTCCTTCGGGATGAGAACCCGGAATACGTAAATGCTTTGTTTGCTGAGGATGCCTTGACTATTCCAGCCAATATTATTGATGGTGAAGTGATTCGACCTGCTCAAACCGGACCCGTATTCTCTATCACAAACAATGGGCGACTGCACATGCGTTACAGTGCGCGCTTGCGGAATATTGAATGGAAGGATGATCCTTTAGTCACTGAAGCAACTGAATTCTTACAGCAACTTTGGAAGGATGGTAGCTACTTCATTGTTAAACATACCTTACAAACAGGTCAGGGAGTGATTTGTAATAACGTCCTGCATTGCCGAACAGCATTTGAAGATGATTCCGAAAACAATCGCTTGCTGTTTCGTGGGCGGTATTACGAAGGTATCTCCTGATTCCATTTCTATAAGTACTCCAGACTAAACCCCGCTTTAAATAGACATACTTGCACTTACACAAGTGCCGATTCACCATATAATCAGGAACGACTTTTATTGGATTCTTGATGATGAAAACGCTTCACACGATTTTTTTTCTATGCCTGATAATACCGTTGATAAGTATTGCTGACTCCCACAAAGCTATTATCAGTAAAGCCAGTGGTGAGGTGGTTGATAATATTACTGCCCGCGGCACTGGAGGCACGTCACCTTTTGATGGCACGGTAGACAATAAATCTGACTTGGATGGTCTTGTGAAGCTTGCCTGGGGCGATGGTTGGTTAGGACTTCACCGTGGCCACGCCCCCATTGAAGAGGTATTAAAGGCGTTCCTAGGCATCAGCCATGAAGAAATGCATGTTTTGATGGAAGACCATGACCTAAATCTGGCGAAGACTTGTGAGTATTTTGGTTTTGAACCTGAAAATCTGATTGCAAGTTTGACGGCTAGTTTTGTACCGCTGGTCAAACAAGGTACTGAAAATGGTGTGATCAACGCTGATGAGGTTGAAACCTGGGTAGAGAAGATTCAAAGTGAATTTCGCAGGCGGGTTTATTGGGAGGGGTAATAATTGCCTATTCCTGTTTGTGCACCAATCTGAGATGAACACGCACTATAAAGCCTCATTACGACACGCTTATCTACAAGCACTTGCTCGGAGATGCATGGGGTCACTCATTGCTTGGCTTAGTTTTAATCGCAATACTGTCTACTACCACGTATTTTCTGGTGAGCCTGAAGCTGATGAGATAACAATGCTGCAAATGTTGTATCAACGATATGGAACAGCGACAGCCTGACACTTCGGAGTCTGAACAACAGAGCTAGCATAACCGAGCCATTCTCTATTCTAAAGATACCTTTCACATCGCGATGCGTTATTATCTCGTATCTGTGAGGAAATGAGGAACCACTATGAGCAACGCTAGCAAGCCACCCGGTATGATCAAACGTTTCATTACATCGGTTTGGTCATGGTTGTTACTGCTGCTCATCATTGCTGGCTATGTCGCTCTCACTATAAAAACCACGATCGATAATACCGGTTACATATTAACTCCCCCCGGGTTACCGCTCTACCAAGCTACCAGCGAAGCCAATACCATCCACTTAAACCCGACGGGTTGGCCTGATAAAAGTTCGCAAGCATACCGCCATAGTTCAGTGGGTGCTGCGACAATTCCAATCCCCTATTCATGGCTGTTGGCGCTTGAATCCCCCAAACAAGACCCGCTTAGGTTGCTCTCCGGAAAAGAGCCATTATTTGTCGATGAATATCTGCCCCGACTGGGCTTTATCAAACAGAAAAAGACAGCCAGCAACCCTAATGGATTACCAATCGGCCTTACTAAAACACCCAATGTTTACTTTCCGGGAATAGACAGAAAAGACACCGCAGCAGGCTTTAACTGTGCTGCTTGCCACACTGGCCAACTCATTCATGGTGACACTCGCTATATCGTTGATGGTGCCCCTGCAAATATCGACTTTGGCCTGCTAAACCAAACCTTAGGAGCAGCGCTGGCTCAAACCGTTATCTCTGCGAAAGTGCCTGTTTATAACGACCGCTTCTCACGATTCGCAGAGCGTGTATTGGGTAATAATGACAACCGATTATCCCGCCAACAATTATCCGCAGCACTGAGTAAGACCGTTCGTTTTATGTCCGAGGCTCAGGACAGTATCGAAGTTACCGAAGGATTTAGCCGACTGGACACTATGAACCGTATTGGCAACCAAGTCTTTGGTCACGCCATGCAGCGGAGCGAAAACCACACTGCGATCAATGCACCGGTAAACTTCCCACACCTCTGGACAACCCCTTGGTTCAACTGGTTGCAATACGATGGTTCTATCATGCAACCACTGGTTCGCAACACGAGTGAAACTCTGGGCACAAAAGCCTACCTCGATACACAAGGCCCTGCTGAACAGCGTTTCGCAACGTCTGCCGGTATATCTGACTTAGTTAAAATGCAGAATTGGCTGGCAGGTAAACACCCTAAACGTAATGACAACACATTCAACGGCTTAAGTGAGCCAACATGGCCCGAGACTTTCCCCGCCATTGATAAAGAAATGACCGAAAAGGGAAAAACGCTATACCAGCAGCACTGCCAAGAGTGCCATCTGCCGAGCGTTGATTCCGATGAGTTTTGGGAAGATAAAAACTGGCAAAAGATTACCTATGTCAGTAAGTTAAATACCATCACACAAACGCCTGACAGCTACCTAAAGCTGAATATCGTTCCCTTATCAGTGATTGGGACTGATGCAGCACAAGCTGAGGTAATGGCAAAACGCACGGTTGATACCACAGGACTCAATCTAGCCACTCAAGTATGCACACCCGCCAAGTCGGTAAACTCAACGATTACCTATGCCTCAGCGTTTGCTGGTATGGATGATATTCCGGCGGATATGACTGTGCTCAGGCACGTACCATTTAAGGATAGTGCAACAGCAAACTTTGGACTGGCACTGGGCGCAGTCGTTGACCAAACCAATCAGCAATGGTTTAAGCAGAACCACACACCACGAGCGGAGCAAGCAGGACTCGAGGGCAATCGACCGAATTGCTTGCAAGTTGGCAAAGGCTATAAAGCCAGACCGTTAAATGGCATTTGGGCAACCGCGCCCTTCCTCCATAATGGCTCCGTCCCTACACTCTATGACTTACTATCACCTCTGGAAGATCGACCTGACTTTGTACAACTAGGCAGCCATCACTTCGATGCCGGAAAAGTAGGAATTCAGCAGGATGAATCCTTAAATAAAAAGCTGATAGCGCAACAAAGTGCTTCTCATTCACTAACACCGGATTATAAGGATGGTCTTTTCATTCTGGATACACGACAAGCCGGTAATCGCAATACAGGACATGTATTTGATGATGAGGAAACAGAGTCAGTATCTGGCATTATTGGGCCAAAGCTCACTGAAGAGGAAAAGTTGGCGCTGATTGAGTATCTGAAAAGCCTTTGAAAAAACTCCGATGAGATTCACAGCAAGAAAAATCCGCCGATTATGACGCTCAGACTTTACTCAGACAGTCATAGGGACTGATTACCAGACTCTGTATTAGTGATCATTCTCAATGGTGATATTTCTCGGCAATATAGTCAGTGCTATGATAGAAAAAACAATCACCCATGGTTAGAGACCCGACCCTATGCTAGTACTCAGTGAAGTCCTTCTAAAAGAAGGTCACAACGTAAAATCCTTTGAAGAACTGGTGACATTAATCCAGCGTATTGCAGTGGAAAACGGTGAAATTCATTTTGAGGTAGACATCGAACCACCGGCTTATTCCGATCGCCCACACGAATGGCATGATCAGCTCAATCTCGCTTTTGAGTCAGCGCGCTAAGGATCATCATGTTCTGGGAAGAAGAGGAAGACAAAACACTGCCCTATCAGGCACCGGATGACATTGTCGATGTGTTGTTTGCATTGAAATGTAAAACGCTGCCACTGGATCACGCCTGGGCATTATCAGAAGCACTCCAGACTCAACTCCCATGGATTAAAGACGATGAACAACTAGGCATTCATCAAATTCATGTCGCAGAAAGCGCTAATGGCTGGATGCGCCCGGATGATTCGGAACGCGAACTGCTGTACCCTTCCCGCCGCACTAGACTCTCATTGCGTCTGCATAAAAATCGCCTGACAGATATCGAAGCCCTGAGCGGTCAAACCCTGAGTATTGATGGGCACAGCTTAACAATTGGCAGCATGAAAACGAAAGCGTTAATCAATGCCAGTGTGATTTTCTCTCGTTATGTCGCCTCAGATGCCACTGAATCAGAAAATGACTTTCTAATGCGCATGTCAGATGACATCTTTCAACTTACATCCGTTAAAGTGAAAAAAATGATGTGCGGAAAGTCTCATCACATTCAAACCCCAAGTGGCGCACTACACACCCGTCATTTAATGATCGCTGACTTAGACAGTGAGCCATCCATTACTATCCAACAATATGGCTTAGGCGAGCATCGTAAACTCGGTTGTGGCCTGTTCCTTGCACACAAAGGCATCAAATCACTCAAGCCCAATGAGTAATGAGTAATGAATAATGAATACTTCTTGCGATCCATATAAATCAGCATCGTCAACACAAGCAGACCTCTGAACAAGCTTGTCGTTATTTATTAACTACCCCCTTCGGGAAATAGCGATAGCATGATACTCACCCCTATAATTTGACCACTAGTGAAAGTATCGATGAGGAAACATTCATGGCTTACGAGGTTAATGGTAAATCCATTGAAACAAACGATAACGGCTATCTGCTAGAGGTAAACGATTGGGATGAAGCGGTGGCTGAGGCAATCGCTGCTGAGGAAAGTATTGAACTAACTGAAAAACACTGGGATGTACTAAAGTACCTTCGTGATCAGTTCATCAACAATAATGGTAACCAGCCGAATGAGCGCACCATCGTAAAAGATATGAAAGATGTTTGGGGAAGCAAGCCTTCAAGTAAGGATATGTATCAACTATTCCCGGGCATGACCAGCAAGCAAGGCGGCAAGATTGCCGGCCTACCGGAAAGTCGTCGTAAAGGCGGATATTAATCCCTTGGCACAGGAGCCTCCAAATGGATGAGCGTAAAGCAGAATTAATTAAAGAAATGTTAGAGATGCAGGCAAAATTCACTGCCCATGAGCAATCTGGCAAATTTTCTCCCGAAGATTATTACGTCGGTGAGTGGAAAGAATACCGTGACCGCTACACAGAAATCGCAAGTGAGGTACGTGAAATTGCCTCAAAGGAAGCAAATTTCTGGAAATAAGTATCTTATAAAGCGTCCGTCAGATCCAACTCTGAGTCATTAGGAGTGATTATATTTCACTCCACATTCTGAGTAGATTGGAATAGACCTGATCAAGTCTGGCTTTCTCAGCATCGTTTTGAGAGGTCAGACTTTCGCGTATTTGGGAGATATTAAATAGCATCTCTCGTTGCTCCGTCGCTTTAACCATACTTTGTGCCCAAGTCACTGCCACTAAACGCTCACCGGCTGTTACCGCTTTCACCTCATGCAAACTCCCGGATGGGTAAATCACTGCATCACCTGCCTCCAGCTTTACCAATTCTTCACCGTATTGAGTGTGAATCAGCAACTCACCACCGTCATAATCATCAGGAGAATTAAGGAAAATTGTCGTCGACACATCACTGCGATATCGTCCTGTTATCGGGCCCATGACAGCATCATCGACATGAGCACCGTAACGCATTCCCTGTTGGTATCTTGAGTAAAATGCAGTCGCGACTTTTAATGGCAACACTGCTGCCTGGTACTCACTATGATTGACAAGAGAGGACATCACTAACTGATTTAACTGCTGATGTAACGGACTTTGCAAAGACAATTCCCGATTATGTTTTACACCTGCCGCTAAACTACCCGCTGACAAACTTCCATCGACAAATATTGCCCCATCAAGCAAGCTTTGAGCCTGCCTGACAGCACGGTTAGTCAGCACATTTTTGATCCTTAAAATCATTATAGTTAACCTTAGTTTAGACTGTTTTATTTAGCCGATGTATTTAGTAGAATCGCACACCACGAAGAAGAGGAAATAAGATGAAACTGACTGTTTTTATCGATGAAGAACAACATGATATAGATATTCCTGACTTTATTCTGAGTGAAGCGAAAGACTACTTTGACATGATGGATAAAGACATGGATCAAGGCTACCAAATGAGCCGAAGCTGGGTTGAAAACCCTGACTTATTCCAGCGCTGTCAAATCGCTGGCGACAAAATTCTGACCGCAATTCAAACCGAAAACCGTGAAACTTCAGCACTTATGGCTGGCTATATTTTATCGCGTGTGCCACAAGCTAAGACCCTTTATCTTACACAAAACGGTGATATGACCGAGCACGATTTAGAAACTTGATTATCGGAAAGTTATCCATGTGGTAGCTATATATTTTACGCCACTCACCATCTCAACAGCCCGATGCTCATGTGTCCAAAACGGTGGAAACAAAATCATCTTTCCTTTTTCGGGCGTCACCTTCACTCCCTGATGCAAAAACTCAGTTTCCCCACCCGGCCCGGCCACATCATTTAAATACCACAATGCCACTAACTGCCGCGAGGCTAAGTCATTATTATCCGCATCAACATGCCAATGGTAATACTCACCGGCTTCATAACGTTGTAGATTGTATCCCATATCCTTAAAACGGCGCATATCCTGAAAGAAGGGGTAGCTTTGTTGAAATTCTCTTATCGCCAAACCAAGCGAACGAAATAAATTGTTATCGACATCTTTCCAATGCGCTTTACCACTGACGACTAAGTCTGTGGTCTTCTTTAGCTGCTGGTTTTGACCAACATTAGAACCCACTCTTCCCTCGTATTGTTCTTCACGGTGAGACTCAAACCGTTCAACCATATTGTCACAAAGAAATCCCGGTAGGGCATTGGGGATAGAATAGATAAAACTATTGGGTTTCAGTTCTGTCATGGATCAAAAATCCTTTATAATTAGACTCATAGTCATCTAGGAGCTTAAACCATGCGCATCAGAATCAAAACCCGCTGGAGCAAAGAAAACCGTGAAATTTCGGTGGAAGATTCAATTAGTGTATTGGCGTTTAATAGCTGGAAAATTGGCATGCAAGCCTTGCTGGAAATCGAAAACCAAGATTTTGACATTGACCATCAAATGCAACGCATTCAGGTACTCGAAGAAATTTCAGCCTTTATGATTCAGTCTGTTGATCGCATGATTCATGGTACTACCAGTGATGAAGACCGCGCCGAAATCATTACTTATTACGCAAAGAAAATGGCTGATCATGTCCATGAAAATGCCCGGGATTTTGGAGATCTTGATGATTATCGCTCACCATTTATTCACAAACTCAATGACCGCTTCCCGGCTTATGCTGAGACTAAATGGAATGAAGATGACGACGAGCCAGGATTTTCTATGAGCCGTGAATTCGCGACAAATGTTGCGGCGGTACTGGGAGATCGCGACCGCAAATGGGCACTGGATTATATTCAACAGGTTTTATTGCCAGACTTTTTCCCCGTTTTCAAACGCACCATTAAGTCCATTGGCCTGATTGAAGACAGAAAAATGCCCGAACAAGCCGGGCATTAGATCTTTCGTTTTATTACTGATTAAGCCATTACAGCTTAGTCATTACTAAACCTTCTTTACCATTACGGTCGTAGAATACCAGCGTTCCTTCATCAGTCTGCTGCACGCTACCCATGCGACGCATAATACGTAGGTATGAACCTTCGATATTGCCCAAGTGAATAGTTGGCTTTCCTTCACCCTGGCTAACAACCATACACGGCTCACGCGTACGATCGATCTGTGAAATAACAAAGCCAGTTGCACCGATCTGCTTAAATTTAGCAGCATATTTATTACAACCTGTATCACCTGTCATTGTGTCCAGGTTTACTGTCATCGACAACGTCACAGGCGTAGGAATCTTGTTACCGTAGGTCTCCGATACTCTCCACTTAGTACCCAATAAAGACGGTCCACCACTGTTTAGCGGGCAAGATTGTGTTTCACGATCAGTAATACCATCCAGCTCTTCATCTGCAGCATAACTTGCTGAGGAAACTAAAAGTGCTGTTAATGCGCTAATCGCATAAAAATTTAATGTTTGTTTCTTTCCGTTGGCTTTCACAAAGGACCTCCCTGAAAAATATCCCTTTAGGCTAAAATAAAACAAAAATGTGTTTTCCTTACCACACCTACACATAATATAGGAAAAATCTCCGGCATATTGAGAATAATTTAACCTAAATATAATTATGATACTGATAATTATATTTAATGCCTCAAATTCCACAATATTTAAGCAATCCGTGCATCAAAGATTTCCTTCCGTGAAGATAACATACTATTGCATAGATTCTTATCCTGTGTTAAAAATCGTCAACACTTCTTACAAGAGCCCCCAGAAGCCACCGGAAGTGATCATAAAAACAATAATAAATAATAATAATTAAAGCGATTTAAAAGATTTAATTTTATTCCCGGAGTATTACAAATATGGCACTTAAGTCATGCCTGCGCGTTGCGAAATTCTTCGCAGTTGCTGCACTGTTCCATGTTGGCGCAAGCCAAGCCGCGATGTCTGATATTTATGGCAACCCATCTGAACTAAACCACCACGTAGGGAAAGGCAAATGGTTGGTAGTAAAAGTTTGGCGTTCCGACTGCGGTATCTGCATGTCAACCATGCACGAAACCAATTCAGCCCGCGATACAATCCCTAACACTGAGATTGTTGGTGTTTCACTTGACGGAGATGCCCGTGTAGCCAATCAGGCGCTACGTCGCGTTCGCGTCAATTTCAAAAACCTAGTGTCTAACGCTAATGAGTTTAATCGCTATATCAAGCGAAGCACGCGTCGTAATATCACAGGCTACCCAACCTATATGATCTACGCACCTAACGGCAAACTCAAGGCGATGCAGACAGGTGACGTTAAGCCTTCAGAGCTTAGACGTTATATTAGTCGTCAGACTGCATTATAAGTTCAATCTATTTTCAATAATAAGTTTCAGGCAAACAAAAGCCACCTTAAAGGTGGCTCTGCCTCGACGCTAAAGCTTTAACAGGTTGTTACATCAGTGTTCCGGACGCATATGCGGGAACAAGATCACATCACGAATTGATGGCGCGTCAGTGAATAGCATCACTAAGCGATCAATACCGATCCCCTCACCTGCTGTTGGTGGCATACCGTATTCAAGCGCTTGCACATAATCTTCATCATAGTGCATCGCTTCATCATCGCCTGCGTCTTTCTCTTCGACTTGCTTGCGGAAGCGTTCTGCCTGATCTTCAGCATCATTAAGCTCAGAGAATCCGTTCCCGATCTCACGCCCACCGATAAAGAACTCAAAACGATCCGTCACGAATGGATCACTGTCGCTACGACGTGCCAGCGGCGATACTTCAGCCGGATACTCTGTAATAAAGGTAGGATCATTTAATTGCTCTTCTACCGTCTCCTCGAATATCTCTGTGATGATTTTACCAAGACCAAAACCTTCTTTAATATGGATATTCAGAGATTCCGCCACTTTAGAGGCGCGGTACTCTGTTTCCAGATCAGCAGGTACCAAATCTTTATTGTAATGAAGAATCGATTCTTTCATGGTCATACGAACGAATGGCTTGCCAAAGTCAAAGGTCGAGCCTTGGTACTCTACTTCCGCATTGCCATACACTTCAGTTGCCAGACCACGGAATAATTCTTCCGTCGTATCCATAAGGTCTTTGTACGTGGCATACGCCTGATAGAACTCGATCATAGTGAATTCTGGATTATGGCGTGTCGATAAACCTTCGTTACGAAAGTTACGATTGATTTCAAAGACGCGATCAAAACCACCGACAACTAAACGCTTCAGGTACAGTTCCGGCGCAATACGCAGATACATATCGATATCTAGCGCGTTGTGGTGCGTAACAAAAGGACGTGCCGTCGCACCACCCGGAATAACC
This sequence comes from Leucothrix pacifica, assembly GCF_003172875.1. GTDB lineage: Bacteria > Pseudomonadota > Gammaproteobacteria > Thiotrichales > Thiotrichaceae > Leucothrix > Leucothrix pacifica. The sequence goes on from NZ_QGKM01000076.1 coordinate 40,148, forward strand.
TGTAACATGGGCGTTTCAACTTCCATGAAGTCACGCTGCGTAAAGTAGTTACGGATATAGGCAACAATCTTAGAACGCATCTTGAAAGCATCACGCGTTTCCTGACTCATAATCAAATCAAGATAGCGCTGGCGGTAGCGTTGCTCGTGATCCGTCAGGCCGTGAAATTTTTCAGGCAATGGACGCAAAGACTTAGTCAGGAGCTTTAGTTCATCCAACTTAACGGATAGCTCACCCTTGTTGGTTTTGAACATCGTACCGGCTGCACCGACGATATCACCGATATCCCAGCCTTTGAATGCATCGTAAAGCTCATCACCCAGCATGCCTTTTTGCACATAAAGCTGTAAACGGCCCGTTGAATCACTAATGGTGATAAAACTGGCTTTACCCATGACACGTTTAAGCATGATACGACCAGCAACCCTGACACGGTGAGGGTTTTCTGCCAGCCACTCCTTATCCTTTTCTTCAAACTCAGCCTGCAATGCCGCTGCATCGTGCTCACGTTTGAAGTCATTAGGAAATGCCACACCAGCTTCACGAATCGCTGCCAGCTTCTCACGACGTAAGGTAATTAACTGGTTTTCATCCTGTTCTTGTATTGAATCCTGTTCACTCATTGCTCTACTCTCTTACAGACCGTTTTTCAGGCTTGCTTCTATAAATTGATCAAGGGAACCATCAAGCACTGCTTGTGTGCTGCCTGTTTCAACGCCGGTTCTGTGATCCTTAATTCTTGATGCGTCCAGTACATAAGAACGAATCTGACTACCCCAACCGATATCCGACTTGTTGTCTTCCATCTCCTGGTTTTCAGCATTACGCTTTTGAATTTCTTGCTCATAAAGACGCGCCCGCAATTGCTTCATTGCAGTGGCTTTATTCTGATGCTGAGAGCGACCGTTCTGACATTGCACCACCGTATTGGTCGGTACGTGCGTAATACGAACTGCAGACTCCGTTTTGTTTACGTGCTGACCACCCGCTCCTGAGGCGCGGTATACGTCGATTCGTAAATCAGAGGGATCGATATCAATCTCAATATCATCATCAATCTCAGGCGATACAAACACCGAGCAGAATGAGGTATGACGACGACCACCCGAATCAAATGGTGATTTACGTACTAAACGGTGCACACCAATTTCGGTGCGCAACCAACCGAATGCATAATCACCTTCAAATTTGATCGTGGCTGACTTGATACCCGCTACATCACCCGGGGAGGCTTCCATTAATTCTACTTTAAAGCCCTTGGCCTCACCCCAGCGCAAGTACATACGTAAGACCATTTCACCCCAGTCCTGCGCCTCTGTACCGCCAGAACCCGACTGAATGTCTAAGAAGGCATTACAAGGATCCATTTCGCCGGAAAACATACGTTTGAATTCCAAACCGGCAAGGTCTTTTTCAAAGCCATTAATCTCTTCGATAACATCCGCGACCGCTTCTTCATCACCATCGGCTTCAGACATTTCCAGAAGTTCCTGAGCATCGTTCAGGCCTTCATCCAGACGCTCAACGGTCAGTACTACATCTTCCAGACGTGTACGTTCCTTGCCGAGTTGCAAGGCACGCTCCTGATCATTCCAGACACTGGGATCTTCTAATTCGCGAACAACTTCTTCTAATTGCTCTTTTTTCTCAGCATAGTCAAAGATACCCCCTAAGCGCTTCAAGGCGCGACTTCAGGTCTTTGATATGAGTATAAGTCGGATTTAATTCCATAATTCAGGCTAGCTAGTTCGTTGGGATGGCTATGATACATGATCATATTAGGCCGTAGATAGATTTTTGATAGATTCGTCAGTTATTTGCCAACCATTTCACGGGTGCATTGGTGTAATCACCCATCAGAATCCAGTATCATAGCCACTTTGTTTTACTGGAGAAGTTATCATGCCATCATTTGATGTCGTTTCTGAAGTTGATCTTCACGAAGTTCGTAATGCCACGGATCAGGCTAATAAAGAAGTGACCACCCGCTTTGACTTTAAAGGCAGTGATGCCAGTTTCGAGCTGAAAGATGACATTATCACTCTGAAAGCTGAAAACACATTCCAGTTAAAGCAGATGATGGATATTCTGCGCGCCAAGTTTGCCAAGCGAAATGTTGATTCCGGTGCGCTTGACCCTCAGGACCCTAGTGAAACAGGTATCAACAGTGCCAGCCAGAAAGTACTTCTGAAACAGGGTCTCGACTCTGACAATGGTAAGAAAGTCGTCAAAGCGATTAAAGCCGCTAAACTCAAGGTACAGTCACAAATTCAAGGCGAGCAGGTCCGTGTAACCGGTAAAAAGCGTGATGATTTGCAACAGGCGATTGCACTACTTCGTGAGCAGGAGCTGGGACTACCACTACAGTTCACAAACTTCAGAGATTAATTTATCTCCTAACGTCATTATCTCATTCAGTGATCGTGACGTTTGACCCAAATATAAATATAAAAAAGGCTCGCTAAGCGAGCCTTTTTTATTCCAACCGAATCGTACAGACCCGATAAACTAGATGTAGCTTTTCAAGGTCTCTGCATGGCGAATCCATCCTGCTACCGTTGCAATATCAGGTGACTGATTAACCTTTTCAACACGCTGATTAACTGAGCTGATCAGCTGAATCAGTTTCTCAGGGTTAGCATCTGCAAGTGCTTTAGATGAATATACACCACTTAACTCAAGCACTTCAGCCATTGGCCCATCGATACCTTTAACCCGAAGTAAATCAGCTATTGATACCCAAGAAGACACTACCCATGGCTCACGACCCAATGCTTTAGAGATCAACTTTGTCCCGTCATCATCAGCACACTTATCAAGGAGGTTCTGAGTGGTTGTGATGCCCATGTCATGCAAGTGACGGCGATTATCACTACCAATCGAACGAATCACTTCGATACGGTAATTCTCATCATTAGGGGATGCTTTGGCAGTCGCAGTCACAACATCCGATGTTGTGTCTTCAACTTTCTCTTTCACTTTCTCAAAGCCACCACGCGCCATTTCACTGAGTTTTGACCAGCCTGAGCTACGGCCGCTTCCGGATGCTGACATCGCAGCAGTTGCAGCACCACCCGCCAACATACCCGATGCAACACCTGAGTAGTCTTTAGGAGCCTGAGGGACTTCCGGCTGATTTTGTAACGCAGTCACTTTCAGCTGACTAGCACGTAACTCATTGTCTAACTGCTGCTGACGGCGGCTGCTTTCAGTCAGTGCTTTTTGAGTTTCATCAAGCTTTTGCTCTGCCAAACTTAGCTGCTGAGTTTGTGCTTGTGTTTTCTTTTGCAACTCAACAAACTCAAGCTCTCGCTCCTCAAGCTTTCCTTTGACTTCATTCAGCTCACTTTCTTTAGCTTTAACGGCTTTATTAAGCTCTGAAACGTGCTCATCGCCCTGATGCAGTTTGCTATCCATTTCACGACGGGCGACTTCAAAGAACTCTTGCTTCTGCTTTAGCTCTTTTGATACTTCGCCCAAAGTGTTTTCACTGACTTTAAGCTGCTCATCGTACTCACCCAGCTTGCGTTTAGCTTCCTGCAGTTCTGTTGCCGCAGCACTAGCTTTTTGGCGCTCAGCTTCAAGCTCAGTCGTTAGAGAGGACTTTGTTTCCTCAAGAGTAGTTAGGTTTGCAGCAAGCTTCTGGTGCATCTGATCAAGCTTTTCATCACGCGCTTTAATTGATTGCTCCGCATCTTTCAGCTTAGCTGAATACGCTTCAACCTGAGCGGCGCCACTTCTCAACTCTTTAGATTCGCCATCCATTTGCGCCTGAGTTAACTGTAGTTTGTTTTGAGTATCAGACAACTGCTGAGCAGTTTCTTTGAACTGCGACTGCAATTGCTCCACTTCAACTTCACGCTGTTTAAGCTGTTGCTTATAGGTCGCTACCTCTTTGCTACCAGCAGTATTACCCTTCTCACTTTCCAGTAAACGCTTGGATAAAATGTCGCGCTCTTCCGTCAGTTTGAGGTACATATCGCCCTGACGTACGCTAGCAGTATTTAACTCTTCAACCTTTGCACTGTACTCATCACGTTCCGCTTCAAGATTTGCCACGCGCTGTGACCACTCCTGATTGACTTTATTCAATTCACGACGCGAGCCGCCACGCATTAGCCATCCTGCGATTAAACCAATCAATGCAGCAATCAGCAGGAATATCCAAATTTGTAGAACCAGATAGCTCATTATTTTAGTCCTTTAACAATCAATTCAATTCGGCGGTTTTGAGCACGCCCTTTCTCCGTTTTATTACTGGCAATTGGTTTTGCTTCCCCATGACCCACTGCCAACAAACGCTTTTCAGCCAATCCCAGACCCGCAAGCAAACTGCTTACAGCCTCAGCCCGACTTTTACTTAACTTCTTATTGGCCGCTGCTGCACCATTTGAATCCGTATATCCATGAACCTGAATCTGGTGATCAGGACAACGGCTCGCTACCTGCGCAACTTTTTCCAACAAGACTAAACTACTTTTCTCAACCTCGGTTGAGCCACTTTGAAACTGGATTTTCTCTTGCTTCAGTAGCGCATCAAATTCAGTCTGACAAAACTTTTCAGCGTACTTAGACGAACCAACCATCGGAACCGCTTCATTGTTTTGCACCACCTGCTTAGGACTAGCAATGTCAAATGCTACATCCGTGCTTGCAAAATCACTCGACAAAGATTGCACTAAAGACTCTGCTTGATCACTAACATCCTGTGAGACTGCAACACCTTTGACTAAGGCCTGATCACCATCAAGGTTCACACTTCCCTCCTGCAGCAACTGCAATGCACTGATACTCTTAAGTGTATTGTCCTGCCAGTTTGCGGGAGGTGCTTCGGAACTGACATCAACCTGCCAACGTGCTCTCACCGGATCAGCACCCACTGATTGCATGTGTGCATCAACTGCCTGCTTGTACTCAGGATTAGGCACAACGCCTTCAAACACATAAACGCCGATATCATCTTTACTGATATTCATTCGATACGGAATCGCATTGGCATTGATATCGACCTTAGCAACCGCCACATCAGCTGCTACCGGCTCAGCTGACTTTGACTCATTGTCAGACTGCTCTGCCACTTCCTGAGTGGGCTCTTCCACTTTTTCAGCGACTTGCCCGGTCTCAGGCGCTTGTGTTGGCTCTGCTTCAACCTCAGGCTCTTTAATATCTGATGCAGCAACGCTCGCGAGTTGAATATTGTCAGTCAACTGGCGAACACCATAGACATTTGCGGTCTCCAAAGCATGTTGCTTCAGTTGCTCACTCGGCGCTGAACCAGACAGCGTTACATCCCGGCCATCAACTGCCACATTAACCCAGTCCAAACTGTTGGAGGCTAATGCTTCTGTTGAACGTTTTTGGATATCGGACTGAATGGCAGGCGCTTTGAGCTGGTAAATTGCAAACCAGCCTAATACGGCTATTGCAATCAACGCCAAAATGAAGATCAATAGTTTTTTCATCAGATGTTAAGTCCTTTTATTCGTTATATCAGTCAATGTATAGGTGACAATCAACTTGATAATATTTCACTATCTTACTGAATATAGGCGCTTAATGTAATTCAACACCTGTTAATCAGTCAAGGCTATCTATGATTTCGGCCATGATCGGGAAGAACATTTCTGCAGCTTTTAGTCTGTCAGCAAGACCCGCTTGGTCATCAACCGCACTTCCCACAAACGCGCTGATACTGTAACGCTTACCCCGTATCACCACGCTCGCGATCAGCCACTGATCTCTTAAGGCCTGCTGCTTAGTGTAACTTTGACCGGATTTGGTTGATAAAAATCTGATATTCCTTAACCTCAGTAATTCTTTCAGACTACCATCCCTGTTATTTAGCTCATGTGTGAGCAACTGTTTCATGGTTTCTTTAGCAGCCTGCGTCCGCAGATAATTGCCATTCAAACGAATCGTTGACGGCGTTTCACTGAACTCCAGATAGCGACGACTTTGCTCCATATCCGTCACCAGGAACTGAGAAATACTCTGCAGTGCTTTTGGATCACCTACCCCATGTAGTACCTCACTGAGCTGATGAATCAACTCAAGCATCTGCATCGGATTAGACTGCACCACGCCATAACTCATCTCATAAGCCAATTGCTCTGCATGACTGGCTTTGCCCTCACGGCTACGAAGATCCTTCAATGAAAAATTTCGGTATAACGATTGTAATTCTTCGGGGCTAGCTTGTTTACGTACCGCATTGAACAAGGGCAATGAGGCTCGTAATTCGGTTGAATCTAAGAAACTTGCTGTATGGCCCGACTCATTAGGGGTGTCACAGTTTATGAGGCCACGGGGAAAGCCTTCGACAGAGCTTGGCAGATTCCGATAGGTTTGATTACAGAATAATGACTCAGGCTTGTTGCCCTTGGAAGCTAACAACACCGAGGCCGGGATTGTCGATAACACGCCGATTGCACGGTCCTGCACATCACCACGCTTAAAGTAGCGAACTAACTGGCCAGCCTGATCAGCAACAATAACCTGAATATGCGCGCCAGAATTTTCAGGCTGCTCACCCAACGTTTTTCTGATACCACAGCTGGTACAACGACGCTGAAACTCTTTTAACCGGCTGAGTAAACGCGCCTGAAACTGCAGATTATCAGCAACTGGCAGACTGATCTGTGCATCACTGATTAGCTTGGTTCCATTTGACTCTGCATATTCATCCGATAAGCGTGAGTAAATCAAACTTTCGAAGTCACCGAGTGCCAGCTCTGAGCGCTTTCGCAAATTCCTTCGTTTAAGAATTTCAGTAGGAGACTGGGGAGAATTACTTTCTAAGCGAGCACTTTGCGGCTCGCGAATACGCTGCAGGTCTTTGCTGATTTCTATTGCTAAATTATTCTGATCACGTGCGTACAGGGTCAGACTGACCTCATCCGCGTTAGCTTTCAGGTCATCCCAATTTTCCAGATCCAAAACCGCATGCCGCTCTAACTGCGCCATTGCCAGAAGGGCTTGCTCAGCATTTGATAGTTGTTCCGGGCGCTTATTAAAGACGGTTTCTGCAACCGCTCTCAAACCATAAACGTCATCAGCTTCACCTCTCAAGGCATTATGCATAGCGGTCCATCGCTTAAACTCAGAACCATTATTACGCGCCAGATACGGGAACGCATGCTTGGCTAAGCGAACCGCTGACAAGGTATTACAAAAGTCACTGAACCATCCAAAACAACGCTCATCCGCATTACCTTGGACTTGCAAGGCATTACTGAGCTGTTTGATCAGACTATTGTTAGGTTGACTAAATGGATTGAGTGACGCAACAACATCTGTAGTGGCGATCCCCTTGTAATGGCGTTGTCGCCAAAACAACAAATCACTAATGCCGGTATTCTGATAATCCCATCTCAACTGACGTCCGGTTTGGTGATCCAATACATCCCAATACACCGGTGGCACTAATTCAATCGATAGGCTTCCTACCGAGGAATCTTGTCGCTGAGGGTTTGGCATTGCACCAACCAAACGCCCCTGGCTGTCCAGCAGCGCAGTTGCAGTATGTTGTTGGTGTAATTGTTGGTAGCGAGCCAACATCTGCGGATCAGGATCACCGGATAAATAACCATATAAGCCTGCGACGCTTAGCACGGCCAAAACCAGCACAAACTTCACACCGCTCAGGAAAAACTCAGCAATACTTCGGGTATTGAAAAAGAACAGCCACCGAAACACTTGCCAGAACATTCTGACCACAGCTTCAATGAGCGCAAAGACTACGCTAACCGCATAGCGCCAGTCACTCAGCGGTAACTTGCCAGCACGCTCGCCTTTATTCCCATAACCACTCTGTACGATGTCGTGTCCAAAGTAGCGCAGCGCATGAATCCGTACCCAGTCTACGCTCTCACGAACTAACCAAAATAGTTTTAATAAGGCCAGGTACACGATTCATCACTTTCTTCTGCTTGATCATGCTGCTGAACCGCCACACTCAATGCCTGTTTCAGCTCATCCCACTGCGTCGCACTCATGCGGTACACATTGAAGGTCAAATGCTCCGCATCGTCTCCCAAAATGGAGTACACCTCATTACGAACACCTCGTGGTATCCAGCTATAAGGCACTTGCCGCAACATAGCCGGTCTGATGCGCTCACTGGCTAAGACTTCAAATAACTCCAGCAGCTCACTGGCCATACGATTACCGTGCACGGGTGAGCTTGGAATAATGAAGAAATGCTGACCCAGGCTATCGTGCAGATAAGGTTGCACATTGCTGGCCAGATGCTTCATATCTGTAATACCGCGAAGTTTTGAAGCATCTTCTGCACTGAAGTACTCACCCTCGAAAGAATCACTCATCCAATTACGACGTCTTGATATATAGCCGTCTGCCAGACCAACAATTAACAACACAAAGTCAACCAGAGCACCTAGCAACAAAGGAATATAATCATCCCGACGTGTTGAATCCTTACCCTGCTCCATCAAGGGCTGAAGGTTTTCTCCTCTCCACCAGGCACCGATCAGTCCCGGAATAGAGCGAATTACATCCATCGCACGATTCAGAACGTTACGCTGATCATAAGGGTTGAACAGCTGGACATCTTCCATAAACGGCAAGTTTTCAATACTGGCCAACATGGCGTTACCGTTCAGCGTAATGGTGTTATCCGGACATGGAATATTACCAGCCGCTGTTGGGACGATACGCTGACGTTTTTCACCTACCCGTTGCGCAATCACCCGTGATGACTCCACCAGTACTGGTGCATTACGACTGGTATTAATCTCATGCACGATGCCATTAATCTCACTTTGCAGGGAGGCAACGTCCTGAGTGTCAGGGCGATAATTTTCGATAATGGTTTGCAGCTGGGTAATGTCTTGTTTTACTTTAGCGCCCAGTGGTTCGATGCTGCTGGCAATTGCTGAAAACACCAATGCTTCATTATTTCGGAAAGTACGGCGAGGTCCTTTACCCGGCACTGAGCCATCACCACAACTCCCACCGAAATTTTCTTCTTCGCGGGCGCGTCTTTCAGAGTAGAGCTTTAGCTGTTTACTCCCTCGCTCCACCGCTTCAAATGACAATAAGTAATCTTGTGCACCATCACGCACATTGTTTAGCTGTGCCGTAAAGTTCTCTTGTGCGTACCCCTCTGCACGCAACAACTTGTAGTAGAATCCGTAACTGAAAAACACACTAATACACATCATCAGCACGTACAGCGGCAACCAGCGAAACTTAACCAAGAGCCTGCGCGACAGTGCCATTTTGCGCAGTGAGTAAACCAATACTAACTGGATGCAAAACACCACCAGCCCCAGCACAACGATGCTGATCCAAGAAGCATCCTCTGGCGTTGCAAAAGAGAAACGAACCAATCCATCATAGCTGGTATAAAACGAGATGACGGATAGTAATATGATTAAGACCACGGGCGTGGTTCTGGCGTTCGTGAAGAAGCCAGCAAGCATGCCTAAAAAGGTAGGGTTTGCCATGTATTCCTTACGCCATGCCAATAAAGTTGTGAGCAGTACCTAGTTTTCTGTATTCCATTTCAGATCTCGGATTTATAGGCGTGACAATATACCCGCTGAGCTGCGGATTGCAAACTTAACATCATGTTACCGATGCGTCATCAAACGCATTTTAGTCTGTAAGCCACTTTGGCGCTGTACCTGCTGATTCACTGTGTAAGCAAATATCGCTGGTGAAGCCACGATATCGACCTTCTGCTTGGCGCGTGTTATGGCGGTGTATAGTAATTCACGGGATAACAATGGATTATTATTAGCCGGTAACACAATCATCACATGGGTAAATTCTGAGCCCTGACTTTTATGTATTGTCATAGCGTAGACCGTTTGATGTTCTGGCAATCGCCCCGGCATTACGGGCCTCAACGAGCCATCACTTTGTTCAAACCATACACGCATTTGATCTCGCTCTGCATCATACAAGCACAGACCGATATCACCGTTGAATAAGCCTAGAGCCGGATCATTACGGTTGATCATCACCGGCCGGCCATGATACCAAGTCAGATGTGTCGCAATGCCTTGCCCCTGCAAGCCTTTTTCTAAAGCCTGATTTAATCCTTCAACGCCATGAGCCCCTTGCCGAAGAGCGGCTAACACCTGAAACTTTGAAAACTCCGCAAACGCTGCTTCCGGATCAGCACTGCGCTTTATTTGTTGAATATACGCTTGATAATGTGCCTGCATATGCTCCACTGGATCGGCTACCACCTCGCTCACCACATCCTGCGCCGGATCTTGCAGGATCTGCCACGCTTGTTTTGCCTGACAATGATTCACCGCCAATGCCATATCCTTAATCGGCCCGCTGAAGCGCCAGGTCTTTTTAAGCTGCAAGGTGTGTTGAGGTAAGCTGGCACACAAGTCACTAAGCGCTGCACCAGACTCCACGGAGGCAAGCTGATCCTGATCACCCAGCAATATCAATCTGGCATCAGGGTGCAAGGCATCAATGACTTTACTCATCATCGCCAAATCAATCATGGACGCCTCATCAACCACCAACATATCGCAGCTCAAAGGCTTTTTGGCGTGATGTCTGAATTGTGTGGATTGATTAATAGGCCCCAATAAGCGATGCAACGTACTGACCTTATCCGGAATAGACTCAAGTAAGACATCACCCAAGTCAGTCATCCCCTGCTTTCCTTCCATTAATGACTGCTGCAAGCGCATCGCTGCTTTACCAGTTGGTGCTGCCAGTGCGATAGATAACTCACCATTATGAATCTCCTGCAATAATGCAAGAATCTTGAGCACGGTCGTGGTTTTCCCGGTACCAGGGCCACCGGTAATTATACTGAAAGACTGCTGAGCACTGCAGGCAGCGGCTTCACGCTGCCAATCCGTTTCCTCTGCCTCATTCTGAGAACCAAAGTACTTATCCAGCAACGCATCTAAGTCGGCTGGCTTATCGATCTGACGTTCAATGCGTTTGCTAATGCTCGCAACAAGACGAGACTCGTATCGCCAGTAACGTTGTAGATACAGATGATCACCTTCTAAAATCAGTGGCGTGTTATCAGATGCCGACACCAGCGATGAACTCAATAGCAATGATTGCTGAGATTCATTCACGGTTATACAACTGTGCCCTGCACTTTGCGCAGCGGATAAATCCAATACCATTTGTCTAAAGTCAGTTTGCTGCTCAGCAGATACACCAGAGCGCCCTGTTAAAAACTCTGCCAGAGCCTGATCCAACCTTGAATACACAACATTAGGCGCACTCATGAATTCACCCCCGACAACACATCGCTGATCCCCTGAATAACATCTAAAGAGGGACGGTCAACAAATACGCCTTGCATTGGCAGAGTTTGATCCATACCACGCAAGAATAAATACTTCACACCGCCAAAGTGTTGCTCATATTGATAGTCCGGCAAACGCTGTTCCAGATAATGATGTAATACCACCGAATACAAAAAGTATTGCAGTCCGTAATTATGTGCCTGCATCGCCTTCTCAATATTGCTGTGGTCGTACTGATCCAAGGCATTGGACTTGTAATCCATCACGTAATACCGACCGTCATACTCACAAATCAGATCGATAAAGCCTGTCAGTTGACCACTTAGCTCACGATGCGACAGAGACTGGCAGGCTGGTTGCTCTGCTAACAAGCGATTTAAGCCCTGAGTCTGCAAGTCATTAATCGCAAAATAAAAAGGCATTTCTTTGAGGCATGCGCTGTCTTCAAGACTGGCAAGGGTAAACTGAGAGTTGTGCGCATCTAATGGTGCAGTAACTGATTTGATCAGCAAGTCATCCAGTGCCTGTTCACCTGTTTCATCCAGTGACAATCCATACCGTAAGCAACTACGCTCACGTTGCTTGGCGTAGTTTTCGTAATCTTTCGGTTTCTGCTTCCCCAGATCCTTCAGAAAGCTAAAACTGTTATGTTCCAGTAAGTCATGCAGCACGTTTCCGGTATGTGCGCCTTTGGGTAGCTGATAAACGACTTCCTCTTCGGTAGCTTCCTCCGGTTGCTCCACAACCAGATCGCCAACGTCCTCGACATCCACCGGTTCCTGAGATTTATCGATCGGTAGTTCGTGATTTTGCGTGTGATGACTGAGGTAAGCTAAGGCTGAGTAACTACTCATTTGCCAGCGTTGTTTTATTTCTTTTTCTTGCTGCCGCGCTAATAAGCTTCCTGCCTCAGCGCCCTTTACATCAGCACGTAATAATTCATCCTCTGCCGGGATTATGGCGAATTCAAAACAATCAGCTGATTCACTCAAGCCTTTTAGCTTATCCAGCCAATTTTCCTCAGGACTATGCGGTTTTAGCAAGTAGGCAAAAGCAGAATTATTGTCCCTCTTAGCGGATCTCACAGTCGCCCATGGCATATAGCAACGTGCCGCAGCGCGGGTCACTGAGACGTATAACAAACGCAAATCTTCCGCTCGCTGTTCAAATTTAGCCTGCTCAAAACGCTCCATTTGCTTGGTCGTACCCAAATCAGCAATGAGCTGATCACCCTCATGACAGATCACTACCTTGTCGCCAGTCGGTTTTTGTCCGGCATCCTTCTCACCCCATAACTCAGGGCAAAAAACGACGGGATATTCCAAGCCCTTAGCACTGTGAATCGTAACGATACTAACAGCAGCTTCATCCTGCTCCAGACGAAGCTCCTGACCATCACTGGTTTGTTCGCCTTGTAGTGCCAGATTGAGCCATTGCACTGTTTTGTGCATATCCAATCGTTCATCGCTTGCCGCCTGCTGTAACAGCTCCAGCATATGATTGAGGTTGGTAATGCGACGTTCCGGTTGTTCCAACCTACTTAGATTCTGCAATACTTGATGCCTGGACATTAAAGCCCGCATCATGGCCATCAAACCTTTTTGCTGCCATTGCTGCTGAAAAAGCTGAAAATCACTCACATATTCTTGCAGCTTCATATCATCCCGACACACAGCATCATAAGCCTGCCCATCTAAGCCAAACCAAGGTAATGTCAGTGCCTGTCGCACGCGTTGTAAGTTTGCGGGTTGTAATAAGGCATGTAATAAGTGGAGTAGATTGACCGCCTCCTCACTCTCAAACACTGAGTGCTTGCTGTTAAGTACTGCGGGAATACCTACTGCTTGTAAATAGCGTTGATAAGTGGCTGCCTCTTCATTGCCGCGCACTAAAATAGCAATATCTTGTGGCTCCAATGGCACCGTATCGCTGGCGGAATCCCCCTTGCCCGCACCGTTGTTCTCATCCAACAAGCGCACAATCTCATTGACCACTTGTATACGAATTGCTTCTTTAGCAAAACCGGAAGTCCAATAGCCGTCAGGCTTACCCGGAAAGTCTTCCAGCATCCACAGCACCATGGTATGTGCAGTCTCACCATGCCACCACAACTTGTCGGTAGTGTTGCCTGCTTTTACCGGATAATAGGGAATATCCTCCAGCAAAAAAGGCTTGTCGATGCCAGCAAACAATTGATTGACCGAGTTAACCAGCTTCGGGTGAGAGCGAAAGTTTGTTTCCAGTGTATAGGCACGTTGCGCTGCGTGCTTTGCGGAGAGGTAAGAGTAAATATCGGCACCGCGGAATTTATAGATCGCCTGCTTGGGATCACCAATAAGGTACAGATAGTGCTGAGGTGTGGCGTAGACAGTTGAAAAAATATTCCACTGTTGTTGATCCGTATCCTGAAACTCATCAATTAAAGCAACCGCGAACTGTCTTCTTAACGCAGCCTGTAATAACTCGCCACCATCCGCCTCTAACACCCGTGCCAGACGAATAATTAAGTCGTTAAACGACAATACTTTTTGCGTGGACTGACTGGATTGCAAGTGCTCCTCAAGATAAGCCAGCAACCCTAAGCGAAACGCTAAACCAACCTGATCCAGTTTTTCTAACAAAGCGTCTAAATCATTAGTTTGTGTGATACCAATGTCGGCAAAAAACGCCTGTTTTCTTTCCTCTGACGTGAGGCCGCCTTTTTTTCTGAATTTATTACCGTGTAGTGACGCCACTAATGAGTCGTATGAAAAAATCTGAAGACTAGTGGTTGGCGCCGCCCCTTCTGGATTGCTAAGCCATGTCACGACGTCATCGCTTGCCATAGCCAATCGCTCAGCAACCCCGGCTTTAAAAATGTCCGCAAACGAAGTTACCAATTCCATCAATGGCTGAATCACAGACTGCTCAAAGCCACGTAAGGCTTCGATATCTGAGCGAATACCAACAAATAACTTATCTAAATCCAAATCAGACGGATATGTTTGCATCCCCTCTTTAATGGACCGAATGCTGCTTAGCAACGCCGCCGGTGTTTTGTATTGTGCAGTACAGATAGATACTTTCTGTGCATCGGCCACATACAACTGTCGTCGCCAATAATCCTCCGCCAGCGATAACTTTAAGTGATCCACACTACTGCTCAACTCAGCATCAAACAATTGCCCGCTCTCTAAGGCATATTGACGAAGCATACGCTGACAAAAGCTGTGAATCGTGAAGATGGATGCGTTATCAATAGACGCTAAGGCGGTTGCGACACGTTCTGCTACCTGCTGCTTATCCTCCAACTGATTCGCCCACGCTGTAAAGGCTGGGTCTTGCTCTTTATTTAGCGGGTTATCCGGGTCTGTGATAAATCGCTTTAAGTCCTGCAATCGCATACGAATACGCGTACGCAATTCCTGAGTCGCCGCCTTGGTAAACGTCACGACCAGCACTTTCTCAATGGGCAATTGCTGCTCCACCACAAAGCGCAACACCAACATGGCAATCGAAAAGGTTTTTCCGGTTCCCGCGCTGGCCTCGATCAGGTTTATGCCCGTCTCAAGCTCAGTGTTAAAAGCATCAAACGGCAATGGCTGGAGCTCAAATTGGGACATGGGCGATTCTTTGGAAGTCAGCGAGGCCATATTGATACCACATATCGGATAATCGGCAAGTGCTTTTTAAATAAAGATAAGGTTCAGCAACCCAATCATAAGATTAAATAAAAAGGCTAATGACGTTGGAAAATCGCAGCTATAAAGAGAAAATTTTGCTCTACGGTTCATTACTTGGACTCCTGGCACTAGTTCCTATTACAGTGTACCGTTTTTTAAGTGGTGATTACCTGATCGCTGCACTCGAGACACTACTTGCCATTGGTGTTGGTTCAGTGTCCGTCTATGTCTGGCATACCGGAAAAACCTTAGTGCCCGGTTTTTTAGTATCCCTATTCTCTTTGACTACCATCGTTGTCATTCTCCATGTCAAAAATCCGGCGGTTGCGTATTGGCTGTTCCCCATCAGTCTGGCTTGTTACAGCATCGTTGATCATCGCTCGGCGTCAGTGCTTAATTTGTTAGCGGTATTCTTTGCATTCCCCGCCATATATCCCAGGGCAGACTTACATCAGGTTTTGGTGTTTTACAGTGCATTTACAATACAGTCATTTTTCGCTTACATATTTACAGTCGCTAACTTAAATCATAACCAGCAGTTATCTCAGCTTGCAGAGCGAGATGCACTAACAGGCGCACTCAATCGACGCGCACTTGATGAAAACATGCTGATTGCGATCAATAAACTGAAACGTAATCACTCGTTTAATAAGTCATTAATTATTCTGGATCTGGATCATTTTAAAGACATCAACGATACCTATGGACACAGTACGGGCGATGAAATACTGATACGAATTGCCAGACTTATCCGGTCAAATATTCGCTTGTCAGATAGCTTATTCCGTTATGGTGGAGAGGAGTTTGTTATTCTGGTTGATAATGCCAACCTTCAGGAAGCCAAAACACTTGCAGAGGGCATTCGTGAGCGCGTGGAAATGGGCAACATTTTTGAGAAACGCAGCATCACCATTTCACTTGGCGTGGCCGAACTAAAACATAACCTCTCAGCAGATGCATGGCTAAAGTCAGCTGATGATGCTCTTTATGAAGCAAAGCGCAGTGGTCGCAATAAGGTGTGTGTCGCGAGCAACGCTGGAACTGAGTTAGCTGTTGCCGCCTAAGGTGAGCTGAGGACTTCGTCTAACGGCCTGTCCAACATAAAGCCATCCGCTCCGATCTCAATAAATCGCCTGATGATATCCCCTCTTTCCGATGCTGCATTCTGTCGCCAGAAAATCACCCCTTTGCCAACAGAGTGAAGTGCCGCAATCAGGGCAGGATCTGCATAGCGAGGGGTAATCGGCAAGCCGACTAACTCCACAAACGTAGGTAGCCGGGACATATCGAAGTTATTTGTGAACAAGGCCAGCAATGGAATATTCGGATTCATCTGATATACCGCCAGCAAATCCTGATGATTAAAACTCTGAATCACCACATTGTTCAGATAATCGTATTGATTCAATAATGCAATCAGGCGTTGCGTAATACCGGGATACAAATGACTCTGTTTGATCTCAATCCACAGAGGTATGCGGTACTGTTTGGCCAGAATGATGACCTCTTCCAGAGAAGGTATATTACTCTTAAGAAACGCTTGCTTCGACTGGGTATTTTCAACGCGCTGACTACCGATTTCAGCGATCACAGGCTCGTGCGTCACCAGCAACACATTGTCTGCACTCTGACGAATGTCCAACTCTAGCCCGTCAGCCCCACTGTCAATGGCATATTGAAATGCTTGCAGTGTGGATTCCGGATTCATCGCCGCATAGCCCCTGTGGGCAATATCGAGCACACCATTAGCGGATGGATTCGCATTCGCTAATAATGGGAGTAGAAGCAGACAACTCAGAAGCAATTGTTTCATTAGACATACTCGCTATTGCAGAGTCTTAAGCATAGCGTATTTACACAAGCATCGTGTCAATCTTGAGTACGAACCTGTCATACAGAACAATCAATAGAAAGCCCAGCTCCTGATAATCACGAATCTGCTGTGGCGCCTGTGCCGAGACACTCACGTAGTCCGGAAAATCTTCCGCAGAGATATCGTACCAACTCGCATGAGTCTCACAGATATGTACCGGCACATCACTATCAGTAATTCGCTGAACTTGTTCGTGTGTACCTTTAAATGTCATCTGATTTTGTTTGGTTAATGAAAACTGCTCTCTGCCATGAGAAACAATCGCCAGTTCTATCTCCGGAAACTTTTCCTTCAATTGTTTCTGATAGACTTCAAAACGATCCAAAGCAGACTTGAGATAATCTTTATTACCTGACACTACCTCAAAAACAACACCCTCAGGAGCGTTCTCCATGGCTAAGACCTGATTTACCTTGTCTTCATTCGCCTGCGCCAGACTTGTCACACCAAGCACTAGTGAGAACACCAGTACCCATAAACTACGTAATAATTGAGTCAAATACATTATTAGCTACCCTCTTAAGATTTTAAGTAATCTACGTTTAGTCAGGGATTTCAGATCAATTAATTTAAGACAGTATTGCAATCAACACCACATCAAGATGTCTTAGAAGCTAACAGCTGAAATACCTGCACACTTCTCCATCACTTTTTTGTCTAATAAACAGGCTTGTACTAGATTCGGCCAACCGTTACTCTGCGTTTAAAATTTTAAGGAATGATTATGAAAATTGCCTACCAACTGATTGGCGTGCTTATTTTAATAATGACAACCAATGCCGTGAATGCTGGTGAGCGCATTTACCTACTGGCCGGACAGTCCAATATGATGGGATTAGCTAAAAGTTACTACCTACCTCCGGCTTACAAAAAAACACCGTCAAACGTCACCTTCTACTATCAGGGACGACCACGCAAATTGGCACAGTACTCCAAGTTTGGTCCGGAAGTGAGTTTTGCGCACCATGTGGCACGGGCCTTTCCTCATGATAAACACATCATTGTGAAGTTTGCCGCAACAGGTAGTCACATCCAACAATGGATGCCAGGACAAGATCTGTATAAAGGTATGCTAAGACAAGTGGGCTTCTCTATTAAGCAGCCGAATCCAAAGATCAACGCCATCATATGGATGCAAGGTGAAAGTGACGCACTAAACTCAGGTCGCGCCAGCAAATATGCCCAGCGTCTGAGTCAATTTATTCATAGCCTTCGGCGCGATCTGAAGTCTCCGCATAGTCTATTTGTAATGGGGGAGATAAATCCCAAAGGTAAAGACTTCCCACTGGTCAAGGTGGTACAACAAAAACAAAAGCAAGTGCAGTCACAAGTCACTAATACGGTGCTGACCCCCGCTAAAGGCCTGGGTAAAATTTATGACCATATTCACTACAGTGCACAGGGGCAAATGGAGCTGGGCAAGCGCTTTGCTGAAGCTTATATCAAACGTGCCCGCTAGTCATAAAACAGGGCAATGACTACCCAGTAAGATATTGATTTGAATTAAAATATTCTTTAACGGTCTGAGCTTTTGATAGTACCCCCGTTAAAGCACCGTCAGATAATATCACTAGAAAAAATAGTACAAAAAACTGACGCACGGCTTTTAAAACCTTCATAGCTAAAAAGGATTTAAGCCATGACAATAAAAAAATACCTCTCTCTGCTACTGCTACTGCTTGCTAGCATTTCTTTCAGCGCTGGCTGGGCTGGACAACGTGTCTACCTGATGGCGGGACAATCCAACATGATGGGGCTCGCCAATACGAGTCAACTTCCTGCTGGTTACCGCCATACCCCGGCAAATGTGACCTTTATCTACCAAGGGCGACAGCGCCCTCTTGCCCGTGACAGTCGCTTCGGGCCTGAGGTGAGCTTTGCCCATCTCGTCTCACGCGCCTTTCCTGATGATGAACACATCATTATTAAATTCGCCGCCACTGGCAGTCATATCCGGCAATGGCTACCCGGCGAACATTATTACCGTGCCATGCTGCGGCAAATTAACATCTCTTTTGACCGCACGCCCAGAATCGATGCCGTGTTTTGGATGCAGGGAGAAAGTGATGCCAGAAACAGCTACCGGGCAACTCGTTATGCAAACCGTCTGAGTCGCTTCATCCATAGCCTCAGGAGAGATCTTCGTTCCCCATCCAGCCTGTTTATTATGGGTCAGATCAATCCACAAGGCAGTGGTTATCCAATGGTGCAAGAAGTACAGTTGAATCAACGCGTCGTTGACACGCAAGTGAATAACACACTGTTAATCACCACGCACGGACTACATAAAAACATCGACAACATCCACTACAGTGCACAGGGTCAACTTGAGTTAGGCAGACGTTTCGCCGCGACTTATATTCACTCCAACCGGGCGCTGCAACCGATACGCAGAAACCTGAGATCAGAAATTTTAGCGCTGTTTCGCTAGAATAATCTGACTCACCACAGTGCCTGTAGTACTCTCATGGTATTGCAGGCATTTTCATAGCCGCACATCATTTCTTTAGGTTTTCATGACAGTTTATGAATGATATACCCTCCGGTTTTTGGGCGTTTTCTTTATCCTTTTATCAACAGACTGATGTCAGGAACGCCTGCCTGAATCTACAAAACACCGTCGATGCTGACGTGAATATTGTTTTGTATATGCTATACCTTGCCAGTCAACGCCAGCGCATTAGCGACAATGAAATACACCGCATCATTCAAACAGTGAGTCCTTGGCGAGACAATGTCATCAAGCCCATTAGGGCAGCGCGCACTAATTTAAAAAAAACTGAGATGCACCCAGATGGTGATGCTGTCAACTCTTTTAAGACACAACTCATGGCAACTGAACTAGAGGCTGAGAAGCTCCAGCAAAGCCTCCTCGAATCGCTTCAAGTCGATTTCAGTGATGCCACACCAGACTCAGCAGCGCATTCAAATCTAATAAAATACGCGCAAATGTTAGGGATAAAGGGCAAGGAAAAAAGTATACAAACGCTGCTCAATCATTTCTGCAACAACGCCTGACAAAAAAATCTCATAATCGATCAAAAAAAACGACTCTAGCCAATCTTGTTTGATACCCTAGCCACATTCATTAAAAACATTGAGGCATCACCTATGAAGCATCAGTTCGGCATTATCGATGAGATCCCGGTATTAGCACGTTATCAATATTTTCGTCTGAAGCCGGGCGCTGACCCTCGTGCATCACTCTCTGCACTGGCAGAAATTGCGGTCGATAATGACATTGTGGTTGGGCTTGGACAGTCGTTATTAATGGCACTTAATGCAAATATTGATGGCATGCATAAAATGCCTGAGTTTATGGGCAAAGGCATCGAAATCCCAACCACACCGCATGCGCTATGGTGCTGGATTCGCGGAACAGATCGTGGGGATCTGTTACACAAAGCACGCACCGTCCGACAGTTACTGGCAGATGCATTTGATATCGACCACACTACCGACGCTTTCAAGTACGATAAATGCCGTGATTTAACCGGCTACGAAGACGGCACTGAAAACCCGCAAGGTGATGACGGCCTGGCTGCTGCTCTGCTTGCGTCGGATCAGGATGAATTAGATGGATCAAGTTTTGTCGCTGTACAAACGTGGGTACATGACCTGGATAAGTTTCAGGCAATGTCTCACACCGAGCAAAACCATACGTTTGGACGTGATCAGGAAAGTAATGAAGAATTGGATGATGCCCCTGAATCTGCCCATGTAAAACGCACTGCCCAAGAAGATTTTGAACCGGAGGCGTTTGTAGTTCGCCGCTCTATGCCATGGGCCAATGAATCTAAAGAAGGCTTGGTTTTTGTTGCTTTCGGTAAATCATTCGATGCCTTTGAAGCCCTCCTTAATCGCATGATTGGTGCCGATGACGGCATTATTGACGGGCTATTTAGCTTTACCCGCCCCATTTCCGGTAGTTACTTTTGGTGTCCTCCGGTCAAAGACGGACAATTAAATCTAGCCGCAGTGCTTTAAGACATTCACTTAATACTATTTCGGTAACCTTATGACATACAACGCTATTTTATGGGACATGGATGGAACACTGATTGACAGTGAACCTGCCCATGAACAAGCATTTCATGATGCCATCGAGTCACTCGGCGTGAGTATCCCCCATGGCACACATGACTCCTTACTGGGGTCTAGCTTTGTTGAAGTACATCAGAAAGTCGTTGAAGTGACCGGGTTGCCGTTGACACTGGATGAGTGGCGGGATGTGAAGTGGAAGCACTACCAGCAAAGTGCTTCTGGCATTACGCCGCTCAAAAATAGTCAGAAGATCCTTGAGACATTTGCCGATAAAGGCATTCCGATGGCTCTCGTGTCTAACTCGACGCGAGATGAGGTGACGTTAAACCTTGATGTAACGCAGTTAGCAAACTTCTTCGACGTTACGGTAAGTCGTAATGACGTGACCAATGGCAAACCTGCACCTGATGGTTATCTGGCTGCGGCCAAGGCTTTATCGGTAGATCCCTCTGACTGTCTGGTCATTGAAGATAGCGTCACCGGTGCAAAAGCCGGTCTAGCTGCGGGAATAACTACAGTGTTTCATCCTGAAACGGAAGAATTGGTTGAACACTGTCCGGATGGCGCTATTTTGGTGAAACCAAATGAAGATTTATCGGCATGGCTAAATCAAACATTTGCAGACTGAGCTTGCTCAAGACCATATCGTCAACAGAGCACAAGCAACAGTGCCAGAGCTAGGATTTTAAAATCTCGTAATAATCCAGGCTTGTAAACTTATCGCCACAGCTTCCTTCAGCGGTGCCAGTATGACGAAAGCCTGCTTTTTCAAGCACACGGCCAGAAGCAGGATTGGCACTCAGTCTTCGCGCACAAATCCTATCCAAAGCAAGCTCATCTAAGCCAAACTTAACGATGCGCTGACAAGCTTCTGAAACAATCCCCCTGCCCCAGTATTCCACTCCCAACCAATACCCTACCTCAGCTTCTGTGAGGCCATTGTCTGCAGGCTTAATGCTCAAGCCAATAGCCCCAAGCAACTGATGGTTAGCCTTATCAACAATCGCAAAACTCGCCTGTGACCTTTCGTCCCATGCCGGACGATGACTATTTATCCACGCTAAAGCTGCCCCTTCTGGATAAGGATGTGGAATATTGGAAACCATCTCAGAAATTCGCTTGTCCGCTGCCAACAACTGCACGGTATCAGCATCATCTGCTCTAAAAGGACGTAAATAGTAACCGGTCGTCTTCAGGCTGGGTTGTTCTTGATTATTCATCCGTTTTTCCTACCTTTAGATTATCTGAGTTCACTCGTTAACCAATCTCTATTAATGCGGCCAGATTATCATTGGCGCGCTAAAAAACCGCTTTAAAAACAATAAGAAATAAAACCTCATGAAACATTGCAAAAATGTCATTTAACTGAAAGTCTGGTGTCAGCGTGTAAATTACATACTAGGGCATATGATAGGCAATGAATAGAGAATACGATGATGAAGACTTTACAGACAATCATAATCCTATTGGTGCTTCTATTGGATGTCAGCGTATCTGCATTTTATTCATTCCAGCAAACAGTGACGAGATCAATTACTACCGAAGCAGCACCGACGGTTGAACAAGCTTATCAGCTAGGAAAAACCAGGCTGGCTAAGCTGCATGACAGTACAACCTCTGAACTGGAACAAATGCTGATCGACGAGGTCGGTGTGGTTGAAGCCAATACGCTGCACATTATCGATGAAGGTTCAGTGTCAATACAGGAAAGAATGGGCATCGACAGAGAACTTAGCTATGTTGGCGTTGTTAAAGTGGATGTCTCCTTCGTTCCTCATGAATACGATGATTGATTAGGCGTGCATTAGTCGTAATCGCTTGGTCATTAAACTATTAAATCTATATCAAATTTTGATGTAACATACGCTCAACATGAGCTCTTGGGATGGTACAAATACTATGAAATTACTGGTCATAGAAGACGAGGTCAAAGCAGGCGAATACCTGAAGAAAGGCCTGACTGAATCCGGCTACACTGTCGACCTTTGTCAAGACGGTGTGGATGGTTTGTACCATGCAACCAGTGAAGAATATGACCTGATTGTACTCGACATTATGCTTCCCAAGCTCAACGGCTGGCAGGTTTTACAAACGCTAAGAAGTAGCGAAATCAGCACGCCGATTATCATGTTAACGGCTAAAGATCAGATCGAGGATCGTGTAAAGGGCCTTGAACTTGGCGCAAATGATTATTTAGTTAAGCCTTATGCCTTTGCGGAGTTATTGGCACGCGTTCACAACGCCCTTCGGGTACCTAGCACTGCTCAGTCTGTTGGTAGCAACGCTAACACGATTGTCATTGCCGACCTTGAACTTGATCTGCTAAAGCGCACAGCAACCAGACAAGGTAAGTCTATTCCCTTAACGGCTAAAGAATTTCTGTTACTTGAGTTATTTATGCGAAAAGCAGGACAAGTGCTCTCACGTACCACTATCGCCTCACTAGTCTGGGACATGAACTTTGACAGCGATACGAATGTGATTGACGTTGCAGTAAAACGATTACGCAGTAAAGTCGATAAGCCTTATAACCAAGCACTCATACATACTGTCAGAGGTATGGGATACAAATTTGAAGCAAGTGACTCATGATATTTAGCCGAAAGCCCTCAATGCGACGAAAGTTGGTACTTATGTTCCTTGGTACCACTGTGGCTGTTCACTTGATTCTGAGTGCCGTTGCACAAAAAATGACTAAGTCTTACTTTTATGACTCAGAGTCTGCGCACATCGAAAATAAATTCAATGGCTTAAATGAAAAGTCGTCACTTGATTACACTGATCCAAAAGCGGTTAAGCACTTTGGGAAGGCGTTAATAAATATATGGAATCTCACTGACAATAAAGTGACTTACCAAAACTCGCCTATCCTTTTACCCATCGAGTCGAATAACTTCTTCCTGAAGAATGACGGGGATGAGTACACAAGCATGTGGGAGCTTGAAGGCAATCACTACTTGTCATCGTCCTTTTTTGTTAACAAAGAAAACACTTTGGTTCTTGGACTGAACGTTAACCACCACATCGAGTTCTTCGAAGCGGTTGGTACACTCATGTTCTGGTTCACAACTATTGTCAGTCTTTTGGCGGGTATTTACAGTGCCGTCATTGTAAACAACGGACTCAAGCCACTTAAGAAACTGGAAGGCTATTTAGCACGCATCAGACCCGGGCGTCTCGACATCCGGGTACCAAAGGATGAGTTGCCTGAAGAACTTGAGAACTTAGCCGAAGTACAAAACTCAATGCTGGATAGACTGGATCTCGGCTTTCAACGGCTCAGTGACTTTTCGACAGATATTGCCCATGAGTTGCGTACACCGTTAACTAACATGACAACGCAGATGCAAGTGAGTCTGGCTAATGACAGAAGTCCTGATGAATATCGTGACATTCTGGGATCAAATCTTGAAGAGCTGGAACGCATCACCAAAACGATTAATGACACGCTGTATTTAGCCAAAGCCGAGAACTCATTATTGTATAAAAACAACGAAACTTTGGACCTTGCCAAGGAAATGTCTCAGCTAATTGAGTACCACAATATCATTGCTGAAGACAAAGAGATCGTCATCGAGTTTACAGGCGAAGGTGAGCTATATATTGACAAACATATGTTCCAACGAGCCATGAACAATTTGCTGTCAAATGCAATCCGCCACGCTCATGAGAACACGCAGATTTGTGTCAAGATAACGCATCCGAATAAGTCATTGGGCATCTCAATTTCAAATATTGGCGATACTATTTCCGAGTCCACATTGCCCTTTATTTTCGACCGTTTCTACCGTGGTGACTGCTCTCGCGAGAATGATAGTACGACAGGTGCCGGACTTGGATTGGCCATTACCAAGTCAATCATTGAAACATATCACGGTGTTATCTCTGTCACATCTAAGGACGGACTAACTACTTTTGAAATACTTTTCCCGCCCCCGAACAGCACATCTTAAGCTGATCTGAAAGCCCGGTTTGCGAGAGCACTAACCGGGCTTTTTTATTTAGATTCCTGCGTAATATATACATTCACATATTCTGACAGCAATGTCATGGAGACGTCAGATACCTGCAAGGCATATCTTCCTATACTTCAGCCATGTGTTGTTTGTAGCCATTTTACAACAAAGGCTAGTTCTCTCTCGACAGCACGATTGTTTTACAGTTTGGGCGTTTTCCTCCTCCTCGCCCAAGCTGTTTTTTAAAAAGTTATCAGACTTTAGATGATGAAGTTTGGTAGTCGATATTCTTAAATTAGTGCGAGTGTAAAAAAATGAAAAACTTATTCTAGCTACAGCAATTGCAGGTCTGACAGCTTCATCTGTTGCCACAGCAGCAAACGTTTATGAAAAAGATGATCTGACGCTATCAGTCGAAGGTGATTATCAGGTACAGATTTATCAAGCAATCGGTGATGATGCAGATCACGACGTTGATTATGATGATCTGGAACTAAAATTTGGTGCTAAGTACAACCTTGGTAATGGTATGACTGCATTCGGTCAGCTTGATCTGGATTGGAACGGTCAAGGCGATGGCCTCAGTGAAGACGGTGATGAAATCATCGACGAAGCATACGTTGGTTTGTCTAAAGGCGCGTTCACTACCTCTCTGGGTCGTCAATACTGGGGAAGTGATAACTTCGGTGTAGAGAAAGCCTACGAAATGAATGGCGGTACTGCATTCGGCACAACAGGTGGTAATGACACACTTAAGCTTGGCTACGAAGGCGCACGCTTTGGCGCAACACTGTCACATGAGTTTCAGGACAGTGGGGATGAAGAAGCTACCGACCTAATGCTGACGACTAAATTTGGCCCTGCTGAAGTAGGCATTGCATACCAGACTTTACAAGCGCAAGCGGGTGCGGAGCGTCTTGAGACCTCAGGTATCATGGCATCATTCGACGTAGGTCCAACTAACGTTGGTTTTGACTACAGTACTAATGACGACGCTGACTACACAAACGCTGCTGTGTCATTCCCAATTCGTGGCAAAACAACAGGTGCAGTTGGTGCGACGCTAATTGATGAAGATGGTCAGGATGACGTTACACAGTGGTACCTGAACGCTACACACAAGCTACACAGCAATGTTAACTTATTCGCTGAGATTGGTGACAATGATGTAGACAATACTGATTTAGGTTACCTGGCAGGTATGCAAGTTAAGTTCTAATCATTAGACAAGCTGCAGTACAGACTTTTTTAAGCAACTCCTCCCCTGATTGCATCTTTAAGGTCGGGATGGCTGGTAATAACTTACCGGCCATTTTTGTATTTGATGCAGATTGAGCTTTATTTCAGAGCCTGTAAATCTAGGGCCTGTTGCCGTTTAGTAAACAGCCATTGGCACTAGAGTAAAAAACTCGCATCATT
>NZ_QGKM01000077.1 GCF_003172875.1 Leucothrix pacifica
AAAAATGATGCACTACTAGCACCTGTTGAGCAAGTACGCACAGTTATTAATCCTGAAAAAATATGTGACTTGTACGAGGTTTATGTTCCCAGCGCCGCTGTTTTTCGTGGAGTGGACTCAGTTGATAATGTAGACTTTTTTGGTAAAAAGAAGGTTCTGATCGAAGCGGTCGCAGGTTCTGGAAAGTCTCTTTTGATGAGGCACCTTTGCATGAAAGAGCGAGATCGTGAGCAGTATATTCCTCTTTTTATTGAGTTTAGGAACTTGGATTCGAAGAGTGGTTTAGATGAAGCAATATTGGCTCACCTTGACGAGCTCGGCATAGAAGCTGATCCCGAGATATTCGCTGTACTAATGAAAAGTAATAGACTTGTACTGCTGCTCGACGGGTTTGATGAAATCAAATCCTCAGAAAGAAGCAGAATGGCAAGGGAGCTAGAGAGCTTAGCTAGAGCTTATCCTGATACCACAGTGGTTGTATCTTCGAGGCCAAACTCTGGGCTAGGAGGGTCAGTTTATTTTCATACTTTTCCAATACTTCCATTATCTGAGGAGACAAAGAAGGAGTTCATAATTAAGCTGACGGAAAACAAGCAGGATCGTGAAATGATTCTGGATGTGATCTTTTGTAGCGATATTCTACCTGAGGTCACTGCTACACCGTTGATGTTGACTCTGTTCGTCATTACCTTTAAGGCACGTCAATTTAAGCCTGATACCGTTGCAGAGTTTTATTCTTTAATTTTTCCGACGATGCTCTATCGGCATGACAGGATGAAGGTTGGCTTTAAGCGAGATCGTGAATCAGGATTGTCAGACTTTATAATCCAAAAGTTGTTTGAAACATTTTGTTTCCTGACCCAAAAAATAGATGTTTTACGGTCTGATAGGTACAAACTGCTAGGTGTGATTGAGGAAGCCGTTAAGTTTGAAGGAATAACGAGTGTAGTGCCCGAGTCACTATTATCGGATTATCTTAAAATTACGGGACTTCTTGTATCTGATGGTTTTGAATCATATAGCTTTTCTCATAAATCGATACAAGAGTTCTTTTCAGCATCCTTTGTTTCTCGTCTGCCTGAGGATTCGAAGAAGGTTTATTATGAGTCATTGATAGGAAATGACGAAAAGTTTGCCAAATGGAGGAATACCCTATTTTTTCTGTCCACTATCGATCAGACCTCGTATTTGAGATTTTACCTCCTACCCACTAAAAAGCGTCTTCTGGGGCTTACTGAAGGGGAGGTCGCCGATGTTGGTTATGCGGATATGGTAGCTGTAATTGGACAAGATACTAGGGTAAAAGCCACAGAGGAGGGTGAGTTTCTTGGCATATACTGGGATGATAGGTGGCTACTTCTGATTTCGTTAAATTTAGTGGGGCTGTTAAGGCAAATATTGAAGCTTTTTTGAGAGCAAACAATAAGGCAATAGCGGATTATTTGGGATTCTGTCCTATTTCGGAATATGAAAACTACAGAATTTCCGATTCCACCTTTGTTTTTAATCTGAGGGGGTTCATCGAAGCTGAAAAGCTAGGGACGCAGGTTCTTCGGGAGGTAAACAAGTCGATTTTTGATGAAAATATCGTAGCTGAAGTGCTGCAGTTAGAGAAGAGGGTAAATGAGTCTCTCAAGTTAGGCCTTTCTTTAGTATCTGTGTAAGCTAATTGAGTTAACCCTTAACTCTTGTTTAGACAAGCCTACAAGCGAGAGTGGGAAGCCATGTTGTTATGTGAATTATTAAAGGGCTGACATTATGAACACTATTTCTTTGGAGCGCATTGAAATTCAAATTCCTAGTGATGTGAAGCAAGTGTTGTCAAAAGCTGCGGAAATTAATGGAAGCACATTAAGTGCATTCTTGATGAGTGCTGCGGTGGAAAAGGCGCGAGATGTATTACAGGCACATCAACACTTTGAGCTAAGTGAGACTGAATGGCAGTTCTTTATGAGTGTTCTAGAGACTCCCCCTGAGCCAAATAATTATTTGAAAGCGGCATGGGATGATTCTGATGAAGAATATACACTGGTGGAAGTGACGGAGCAGAAACATTCGATCTACTAGCAGAGCTTCAGGCAGGTGTAGGTAAATTAGATAGTGGCCTACACAAAGAAGCTATTCCAGAGTTTTGGGATAAAATAAAAATTCAGTCATTTCATAGAGCTGTAAAACTCAGCAGCTACAAAAGGGTTCTAGTAGTTGGAGGGGTATTTATAGTTACTGGTTATTTAACAAACCACTCCAAATAATCCTCAAGCCTGCCAGCCAAAAAATAAGGTAGATTCAGCAGCTTATAAGCCTTCCCTTCCAGCGTTGTCACATCCTCAACACTCAATTTCCCAGCATACAAACGCACTGCATAGCCATGTTCAACCTGATCCATAAATAAATGCAGGGAACGCAATCGTCCGGTTGCGCCAGACTTTACTTCAATAGGGATAATTTTATTCCCATGAGCCAGCACAAAATCCACCTCGGCATTTGATTGAGCCTTTTTACGTACCCAAAAATGCGGTGTAAATTGCATAGAGTCATGGCTGGCAAGTAGCTCCTGACCAACCAAGTGCTCGATAATTCTGCCACCATACAGAGCGTTCAAATCAGTACTTCCAAACACCTCCGTTTGTATGCCTGAAAAGAAGTTAACTAAGCCTGTGTCTAATAGTTGCAGCTTGGGTGATTTTTTAAAGTTTGGGATCAGTGGTAATTGCATTGAAGTGGTCGGGTAAACACGGCGTAACAATAGTGCTTTTTCCAGTATCGCTATGGCTTCAGAAATCTCTTTAGAACCATAATTGGACTGCCCGAAGCCTGCCATTTTGATGCGACTGCCTGCTTCGTGAAAGGCGCTTTGTATGACGTGCCGAATGACTTCTGCTTTTGAATCTTTGTCAGCGTATTTTTCTACATCGTCGAGGTAGGCGGTGATCAGGCTTTCGTAGATGGTCTTTAGTTGCGCCAGATTTTTGGATTCAGCATAACGCTGAACAATTTCCGGCATGCCTCCGATAAGTGTGTAACGATGGAATAGTTTGAGTAGTTTGTCGTGGGCAAAGTCAGGCAGAGGAGTGCGGTGTAGCGTTGCTACAGCCTGAGTTTCACCCGTTGCACCCAGAAATTCCTCGAAAGTCAGCGGATGCATCCGTAAATATTCAACACGCCCAACCGGAAAGCTGATGTGTCTACCCAGCAAGCTCTCCAGAAGTGAGCCTGCCGCAATGACATAGAGGTGAGCTAACTCTTCGAAAAAGTATCGTAAGCTAGCGACTGCTTCTGGTGAGCTTTGAATTTCATCAATGAAGAGCAGCGTCCGGTTTTTCTGTGGGTCTTTGTTTTTGACAAAGCAAATGGCTTCGAATAGCTCAGAGACTGCGTAACCCTGTTCGAATAATTGGCGATCTTCTTTGAGTTCCAGGTTGAGGTAGATGTACTGGTCGAAGTCTTCAGCCAGCATTGAGACGGCAGTAGTTTTGCCCACTTGCCTTGCGCCACGTAGTATTAGCGGCTTGCGGTAGGGTCTTTCAGACCACTCTGTCAGTCCGTTTAGTATGTATCTCTGGAACATTATTTCCTAAAGTAAGGGTTGTTTGTAATATAAAATAACACAAAGTAAGGGTTAATAAGTAAGTATATAGATACAGACTAAGGGTATTATTGTGAAGTAATTACCCCTCCAACCAAGCCAACACATCCGAAAACCGATACTTCTCCAGCAAAGCAAAGCCCGATACTTGACGCACTTTCAAGCGTGTAAAAATGGGTGTCGTCAACCCACAGAAAAATCGAGCCCTTAACAGCGTGCTGTCATTAACGCCTAATTTTTCGGATATCTCAGCACTCAATTCATCCGCATTATACTGCGACAAAGGTTTTAAACTTGCCACCACAGGCATCTGTGCCGGATGTCCTGAACACACAGAGCAATGCCCACAAGGGCCTTGTAAATTAGCATCTGAAAAATACTGCGCTAACTGTAAACTCAAACACTCAGTGCTCCCAAAGAACTCCAACAAATGGTGAATACGCTTGATTTCACTCTCTTCTTTTTGCACAAATCGTTGCACCAATTCATCATGCAGATGTGCGTTTATTTGTGTTTTATCGACCTTATAAACTTGGGTCATTTGCTTTGTTTGTAACTCAATCAAACCTTGCTGATCCAAGTAATCAACCGCAGTGACCACCCGTCCTCGTTCACTCTGATAGGTCTGCTGCATTTTCTCAAAGTTTAAAGTTGACCATGTCCGGGCTTTGCTGGATGTGTCAAATATCGCTTGCACAAACTGCGCACGCTCGCCTTTAAAGCGAGCTACCACTTCACTTTCTGGCACTAAAAACTTGTATTTATATTCTGCGTAATAGCTATAAGCGGGTCGAATCACTCGCTCTAGCTCCAAGTAAACGAGTAATGTTTTTAACGCTAATAAACGGATATTGGATTGGCTCGACAGGCTGTTCATTAGAACCTCCCAATCACCTGCCGACTGGCTTATTTCATTAATAATAAAATCAATGGCGGAACCTTCTGGTGTATCCGCATAAACAAAGTTCTCTAGTACATTCAGGTTGTTGTGATTAGCAAGCACAAGGCAGTTAGATGCTTTACCATCCCGACCTGCACGGCCAATTTCCTGCGCATAGTTTTCAATAGATTTAGGGAGGTCGTAATGCACGACAAAACGAATATCACTTTTATCAATGCCCATACCAAAGGCAATTGTTGCTACAATTAAAGGCAGCTGTCCGCTCATGAATTGCTGTTGAATGTCTTGTCGTAATTCGTTGCCTAAACCGGCGTGGTAAGCCGTCGCAGGGATGCCTTGCTGGGTTAATGCATCTGCGACTTGTTCTGCCGTGTGTTGCAAGGTCACATAGATAATGCCGGATTCCTGCTGACGATCAGTTAACCACGGTACTAATATTGATAGTTTCTCAGTTTCATTTACACCCACTACCGATAAATTTAGGTTGCTGCGGTAGGAGCCAGTTAAGGCAATATTGTTGAGGTCTATACGGAACTTCGCGGCCATATCCTCAATGACTTTTTGCGTCGCGGTTGCGGTCAATAACAGTACTTGCTCAATCGCAAATTCTTCACGGTAACTGGCGAGTTTTAGATAGTCAGGGCGGAAATTATGCCCCCATTCACTAATGCAATGTGCTTCATCCACCACGAGCAGTGAAATGGGTACTTTCTTCAAAAAGGTTCTGAATCGCTCGTTATTCAAACGTTCTACAGAGATAAATAATATCTTAATCTCGCCAGCAGCCACTTGTTTGTAGACCTGCGCCGCTTCAGCATGACTTTGCATCGATTGAATACTCGACGCGGCAATACCTTTGCTTTGTAGAAAGTCGAGCTGGTCTTGTATCAATGCTAATAAAGGAGACACCACTAAAGTGAGGTTTGGGAGCTGTAGGGCGGGCAGTTGATAACAAAGTGATTTACCTGAGCCGGTAGGGAAAATAGCCGCTGCGCTATGGCCATCAACTAAGGCTTGGATGACTTGCTCTTGACCCGGCCTGAACTCATTAAAGCCAAAGTATTGTTGTAATAGTGCGTGCATGTGGTGGCCTGAATAAACGATTAAAGGGTATTTATAGCATAGTGCTTACAGTAGGTTGGATAGTAGGGGTGTGAAAGGTGTCATCAAAGCAAATAAAAACTATGCTATGTTGAGTTGCACCACCTGAAATCACTAAGCGAAGCATATAATCATGAAAATAGCCGTATTCAGTACCAAAGCTTATGACCGCCGTTTTCTCGATGAAGAGAACGAAAAACATAATCACGAAATAGACTATTTCGAAGCGCACATGAGAGTGGCTTCTGCGCCGCTGGCCAAAGGCTATGACGCGGTTTGTGTGTTTGTAAACGATACGTTGGATGAGTCGACGCTAGAAATCCTAAAGCAGGGTGGTACAAGTGTCATTGCTTTACGTTGTGCCGGTTTTAATAATGTAGATTTACAGGCAGCCCAACGTTTGGGGATGTTGGTGGTCCGAGTGCCTGCTTACTCGCCTTATGCGGTTGCTGAGCATACGGTAGCATTGATGTTGGCGATGAACCGCAAAATCCATCGTGCTCACAACCGTGTGCATGACGGAAATTTTGCGCTTGATGGATTACTTGGTTTTGACTTACATGGTAAGACCGTAGGCGTGGTCGGTACCGGTAAGATCGGTGAGGTGTTTATCAGAATCATGAAAGGCTTTGGCTGCCATGTGCATGCATACGATATTGCTGTAAACCCAGCATGTGAAGCAGTTGGAGCGAAGTACGTTGATTTACCGACACTGTTTGAAACATCAGATATCATTAGCCTACATTGTCCTCTCAATCCAGACACTCACCATATGATCGACGAAGTAGCTATTGAGCGAATGAAAAAAGGCGTCATGATCATCAATACCAGCCGTGGCGGCTTGATTGATGCTGCGGAGCTGATTGCAGGTCTTAAGACAGGCAAGATTGGTAACGTTGGATTGGATGTTTATGAGGAAGAAGCCGATTTGTTCTTTGAGGACCTCTCCGGAAAAGTCATTCAGGATGATGTATTCGCAAGATTGTTGTCATTCCCGAATGTGATTATCACGGGTCATCAGGCTTTCTTTACCTCGAATGCACTACAAAATATTTCAGATACGACACTGACGAATATCAGTTTGGTAGAGGCAGGTAAGCCATGCCCGAACCTTGTGGTACCGGAGGCTTTAAAGGCTTAAACAGCGGTGGAGCTTCTTATCCGCTTGCAGCGAGATTTCTAATGAAAAAACGAATGACGCGATCGTTTTGGCAGATCATTTTAGTCTCAATCATGGCGCTGTCAGCCTGCGTTTCAGGAAATGATATTGAGCCTGTCACCGACGGTGATTGGTATCGTCCCGCGGTTGGTGCAACCTGGCAATGGCAGTTATCCGGAAAGGTCAATCAGCAGTATCAGGTTGATATCTATGATATTGACCTGTTTGATAGCTCTGCAGACTTAATCTACGACATTCAATCAAGCGGTAGCAAGGTGATTTGTTATTTCTCCGCGGGTTCTTATGAGGGTTGGCGAGATGACGCGAAGGATTTTAAAGCGGCGGAACTGGGTAATGCACTGGACGGTTATGAGAATGAGCGTTGGTTAGATATTCGCTCAAGTAATGTGTTGTCGATTATGACTCGAAGAATGGATCTGGCTGTTGAAAAGGGCTGTGATGGCGTCGAGCCGGATAATATGGATGGCTATACCAATAATCCTGGTTTCAAACTAAGCGCGAAAGATCAGTTGGCCTTTAACCGAAACATTGCCAATGCCGCACATGCCAGAGGTTTGTCTGTAGGCTTAAAAAACGACTTGGATCAGGTGTCAGACTTGATCGACTATTATGACTTCGCAGTGAATGAACAGTGCTTTGAATATGAGGAGTGCGACACCCTGACGCCTTTTATCAAAGCCGGAAAAGCGGTGTTTCATACCGAGTACAAAGAAGAGTATCTTCAGAATGAGGGTAACAAAAAGGCCATTTGCGATCAGGCAAGAGCACTTTCCTTCAGTACCTTACTGCTTCCAGTGGAGTTAGATGACTCATTTCGGTTCAGTTGTTCGCCGTGAAGCATTATTTTAATCGTTTTGCACCAATGTGGAGCGGTGCGTACCAGGCCGGTCACTTATCAGCCAACTAGAAAATACTGCCCGATTTTCTATATGACTGTTTTTAAAAAGGGAATTTAAATTATCGCCTGATTTTGTTTTTCTTGGCACTGTAATTGCTTGGTTAACTCTATAGACCTTGCAGTCATCAACGGCGATGACAAAGCAAACCACAATTGGCGTGTCGCCACGCATACATAAATTCGGGTAACGAAGCCCTGAGCCTATCGGTTAGACAACCGTGTGTCTCAGGGCTTTTTGTTTTTTAGGAGAGCGTAATGCTTAAACAAAATTTAGTCTTGATCGGAAACGGCATGGCCGGCGTGCGAACACTGGAAGAATTGCTAAAGCTGGATTCCGACCTGTACAACATCACAGTATTTGGTGAAGAACCTTATGGTAACTACAATCGCATCATGTTGTCGCCAGTGCTGGCCAGTGAAAAGACCATCGATGAGATCATGCTGAATGATGAGCAGTGGTATATCGATAACAACATCACATTGCACAAAGGCAAAAAGGTCACAGAAATCCAGCGTGGTCGCCAGCAGGTCGTGACTGATGACGGTATTACCGTACCGTATGATCGTTTGATTATTGCGACAGGTTCTACACCGTTTATGTTGCCACTACCGGGTGCAGATAAAGAAGGCGTGATTGGCTTCCGTGATATCAAAGACGTCAACACCATGATGAGCGCCACTGAGAACTATAAGAAGGCCGTTGTGATTGGTGGTGGTTTGTTAGGACTGGAAGCTGCAAATGGTTTGATGAAGCAAGGCATGGATGTCACGGTTGTGCATCTGGGTGGCTCACTGATGGATCGTCAATTAGATGAGCCTGCCAGTGAAATGCTACGTCAATCGCTGGAAGAGCGCGGCATGAAGTTCTTAATGAAACACAGCAGTTCTGAAGTACTGGGTGATGAGCGTGTAACTGGTCTGCGCTTTAATGATGGCACAGAAGTTGAAGCTGATCTGTTAGTCATGGCGGTGGGCATCAAGCCAAACTTTGCGTTGGCTAAGTCTGCTGGCCTGTACTGCGAGCGCGGTATTGTGGTGAATGACACCATGCAATCCTACGATCCAAAAATCTATGCAGTAGGTGAGTGTGTACAGCATCGCGGCATCGCTTACGGACTGGTTGCACCATTATGGGATCAGGCTAAGGTTTGCGCGAATCACTTGGCGAATTTCGGTATCGCTCGTTATGAAGGTACTGTGACATCAACCAAGTTAAAAGTGACCGGTATCGAGCTATTTTCAGCAGGTGATTTTATCGGTAATGAGAATACTGAAGAAATCGTTTTCAAAGATGCTGCGACAGGTACTTATAAGAAGATTGTTCTGGAAGATGACAAAATCAAAGGTGCTGTAATGTACGGCGACACCGTTGATGGTAGTTGGTATTTCCAGATGATGAAGGATGGCACGGATGTGTCGGCATTCCGCGATACTTTGTTATTCGGTCAGGCTCACTTGGGCGACTCTGGTCATAATCCGGAAACGCGGGTAGCTGGTCTACCGGATGATGCTGAGATCTGTGGCTGTAATGGTGTGTGCAAAGGCGACATTGTGAATGCCATTAATGAGCACAAAATCTTCACCTTGGATGAAGTACGTGCGCATACCAAAGCCTCTGCTTCTTGTGGCTCTTGTACAGGACTGGTTGAGTCATTGCTTTCTCACACAGTGGGTGGCGATTATTCTGCCACGCCAAGCACTAAACCTGTGTGTGGTTGCACCGATGCGACGCATGATGAAGTGCGCGAAGGCATTATCAATATGCAGCTGACCACCATGAAAGCAGTACGCGAAGAATTCCAATGGCGTAACGCGGATGGTTGTGCCAGCTGTCGTCCGGCACTGAACTACTATTTACTGTGTGCATTCCCTGAAACTTACGTCGATGATCCTCAGTCACGCTTCATCAATGAGCGTGCTCACGGAAATATCCAGAAAGATGGTACTTACTCGGTTGTGCCTCGTATGTTCGGTGGTCTGTGTACGGCACAACAACTACGCGACATCGCGGATATTGCGGATAAATACAAGGTTCCTGAAATGAAGGTTACAGGTGGTCAGCGTATCGATATGTTCGGTATCAAGAAAGAAGATTTACCGCCGATGTGGAATGACTTAAGTAATGCTGGTTTTGTTTCCGGACATGCTTATGCAAAAGGTCTGCGCACGGTGAAAACTTGTGTGGGTGAGAAGTGGTGCCGTTTTGGTACGCAGAACTCCACCGGTTTGGGGGTCAAGCTGGAAGAGCTGACCTGGGGTTCATGGATGCCGCATAAATTTAAGATCGCGGTATCAGGTTGCCCACGTAACTGTGCGGAAGCCACTATCAAAGATTTCGGTGTGGTCTGTGTGGATTCTGGCTATGAATTACACGTTGCCGGTAATGGCGGGATCAAAGTACGTGTGACAGACCTGTTATGTAAGGTGCAAACGGAAGAGGACGTGCTCGAATACTGTGCGGCGTTCACTCAGTTCTATCGTGAAGATGCACACTATCTGGAGCGAACTGCACCTTGGATTGAGCGTGTGGGTTTGGCCAAAGTACAAAAAGCACTGGAAGAACCAGAGCAGCGTAAGGCCTTGGCAGAGCGCTTTGCGATATCGCAGAAGAAAGCCCAGATAGACCCGTGGAAAGAGCGTGCACAAGGCACAGAAGCACTTGAGTTTGCACCGATTAAAGTGAGCGCATTAGGAGAGTTAGTATGAGTCAGTGGATAGAGATTGTAGCGCTGGAAAACATCCCGGTGTTAGGTTCACGCGTGGTAAGTGTCGACTCTGGCACAGACATTGCGTTGTTTAGATCAACGGATGATGCTGTTTTTGCAATACGTGATGCTTGCCCTCATAAGCAAGGTCCACTGTCGCAAGGCATTATGCATGGCACGTCAGTGACTTGTCCGTTGCACAATTGGAAAATCGACCTTGCCAGTGGTTCTGCCTTTGCCCCCGATGAAGGCTGCACCAATGTGTTTCCGGTCAAAGTTGAGCAGGGCAAAGTGCTGCTTCAGCTAGAACCGGCTACAGAGAAGGTTGCGTGACACAGATCGCGCCGCCCATTGTGTAATGTAATCGCTGAGTAATGCCTGATGTCTGAAGCAAGTGTAAGTCCAGTACGCACAACCTGTCCTTATTGTGGGGTGGGGTGTGGCGTGAATGTACAACCCGAAACGGATGGATCGTTTACGGTAAAGCCGGATAAATTGCATCCGGCTAACCAGGGAAGATTGTGTTCTAAAGGCATGGCGCTGGCAGAAACACTGGATCATCCGATGCGTTTGCTACATCCCGAGATTGCCGGTAGGGCGGTGTCTTGGGATGAGGCAAGCACTGAGGTGGCACAAAAGCTGAAAGACATCACGGCCAAACATGGGCCGGATTCGGTGGCATTTTATGTATCAGGTCAGCTACTGACTGAAGACTATTATGTTGCCAATAAGCTGATGAAGGGATTCATTGGTTCGGCCAACATCGACACCAACTCGCGGCTGTGCATGTCATCAGCTGTTGTCGCGCACAAGCGGGCATTTGGTGAAGATTTGGTGCCGTGTAGCTATGAAGACCTCGAACAGTGCGAATTAATTGTATTGGTCGGGACGAATACCGCATGGTGCCATCCGGTGTTATATCAGCGGATGGTAAAAGCTAAGAAAGACAATCCATCGTTAAAGGTGGTGTTGATTGATCCGCGACGCACCCAGACAGCGGACTTAGCTGATCTGCACTTGGCCGTAAAGCCGGGTTCAGATGCATATTTGTACAATGGTTTGCTGGCGTATCTGGCAGACAATGGGCATACAGCGGCTGCTTTTGTCGCGCAACACACCGAAAATTCGGAAGGCGCAATCGAACAGGCAAAAATAAGCGCGAATGATGTTGTGGCAGTCGCTGAGCAATGCGGCTTATCGGTTGAGGCAGTGAGTGCCTTTTTCACTCTCTTTGCCTCGACCGAGAAAGTCGTTTCGGTCTTTTCCCAGGGCGTAAATCAATCCTCCAGCGGTGCAGACAAAGGCAATGCATTGATCAATTGCCACCTACTGACGGGCAGAATTGGTAAACCTGGGATGGGACCGTTTTCATTCACCGGACAGCCTAATGCCATGGGTGGACGGGAAGTGGGTGGTCTGGCGAATCAGCTGGCCGCACATATGGACATTGAAAATCCTGAGCACCGTGAGTTAGTGCAGGAATTTTGGCAATCCCCGAGAATTCCTCAGCAACAAGGTTTAAAAGCGGTTGATCTGTTTGAAGCCATTCATGAAGGCAAGGTCAAAGCCGTGTGGATTATGGCTACCAATCCAGCCGTGAGTCTGCCGGATACCAACCGCGTTCGTGAAGCCTTAGAAAAATGTGAGTGTGTCATTGTATCGGATTGCATCGCCAATACGGATACCATGAAATACGCTGATATTCGTTTACCTGCACTGACTTGGGGCGAGCGTAACGGTACGGTGACGAATAGTGATCGCACGATTTCAAGACAGCGTCCTTTTGTGCCAGCACAGGGCGAATCAAAAGCCGATTGGCAGATAGTCACGGAAGTTGCTCATAAAATGGGTTATGCCAAAGACTTCCCGTATCAGACATCACTAGATGTGTTTAAAGAGCATGCCACGCTCAGTGGATATAAGAATGACGGGCAACGTTGTTTTGATATTTCTGTGTTGTCTGGTTTGTCGCGCGAAGCCTTCGACGCATTACAGCCGATGCAATGGCCTTTGAAAGCAGCGGATGCCTCGGCGATTGAAACAAGTGATGGTAGTCCGGAGGATTATATGGAAACCACACGTTTGTTTGAAGATGGATTGTTTTTCACACCTAGCCGCAAAGCGCGCTTTATTAGTGTGACGCCAACGCTGCCACAATCCGAAGCGAGTCACGAATACCCATTAGTTATGAATACGGGGCGTGTGAGAGATCATTGGCACACGCTTACCCGTACCGGTATTTCCTCGCGTCTATCACTGCATGTGAGTGAACCTACAGTGGAGATTAGTCCGCAGGATGCCAGTAGCCGGGGTTTGAAGGATGGTGATTTACTGCGGGTGCATAACCAACT
Source organism: Leucothrix pacifica (assembly GCF_003172875.1). Classification (GTDB taxonomy): domain Bacteria; phylum Pseudomonadota; class Gammaproteobacteria; order Thiotrichales; family Thiotrichaceae; genus Leucothrix; species Leucothrix pacifica. The sequence goes on from NZ_QGKM01000077.1 coordinate 12,723, forward strand.
CGGTGAATTACGTCTGCCTGCAAAAATCGATCAAGGTTTACAACAGGGCAATGTCTTTGTCCCGATGCACTGGAATCAGCAGTTTGGCCACTCTGCCACGGTAGGTAATGTGATTCCATCTGCGGTTGATCCATTCTCAGGTCAGCCTGAATCAAAACATGCTGTGGTTGAAATTGAACCGCTGAATACTATTTGGCATGGTTTTATTATTTCACGACGTCAGCTCACGCTGTCTAATACTAGCTACTGGCACTGTCAGAAAGTGGATGATGCTTGGTATTACGCCTTAGCAGGCGATCAGTTACCGGAAGATTGGGCGGGTATGAGTCGTAAGGTCTTATGTGGCGAAGGTAAAGCCAATTGGGTTGAATACTTTGATTCTGCCCGTCAGACGTATCGTGGTGCGCGCTTTATTGGTGAATCCTTAGAAAGCTGTGTGTTTGTTGGGCCATCTGCAGCACAACTACCGGAGACGACCTGGCTGAAGCAATTATTCACGCAAGATCAGCTGACGAAGTCAGATCGCCAGAGCTTATTGTCGGGTAAGCCCGCTGTGGTAGTCGAGGATACCGGTAAGGTTGTGTGCTCCTGCTTCAATATCGGCGAAAAAACGATTCAGCAGGCTGTCCAGACTAACGGTTTGACTACTATTGAAGCAATCGGCAAGTGTTTGAAAGCAGGGACAAATTGCGGTTCCTGCATACCGGAGTTAAAAGCCTATCTGTAAAATTTCCTGATAAATTCTAAATATTGATAAATTTTTCTGAGCCTTTTTTATTTCTGTTTGCGCTTTACAAGACAAGAGCGGCAATAACAGATTAATTAAGTCACTCAAAAAAGGTTTATTAAAAAATACGATTTAATTTTAAATCACATTTATATTATTTAGGATACTGGGAGTTTTATTATGGCTAAGCAAATTAAAACAATTCTTGCTACTTCTGCATTATTAATCGGTGCTTCACAAGCTGCAGTAGCTGGTCCAAACTTATCAGGTGTTACAGTTGAAAAAGTAGGTTATGCAGGTAACGGTTGCCCGGCAGGTTCCGCTTCAGTAGTACTGGCTTCAGATAAGAAAAGTGTTTCAGTATTGTTTGATGAGTATATCGCTGAAGCAGGTGGCCACGGTCAACGTACTTTTGATCGTAAGAAGTGTGATATCGCTTTCGGTTTAAAAATTCCTTCAGGTATCAGCGTATCTTTCATTGATGCAGACTACCGCGGATTCAACGACTTACCACGCGGTGCACGAGCCAGCTTTAAACGTGATTACTTCTTCGCAGGGACTCGCGGTGCAAGCTTGACTAAGAACTGGAGAGGTTCACGTAGTGACGACTTCCACATTAAAGATCGCATGGGTGTGTTTGCTAACGTATGGTCAGCTTGTGGTGCCGATGTCATCCTTCGCTCTAAGACATCAGCAACAGTACGTACACGCCGCGGTAATGAAGCACTGATGATGGTTGACTCAGCTGACTTGTCAGCAAAGACAGTTTACAAGTACAACTTCCGTTACAGAACATGTCGTTAATTCGATAACAAGATACATTAACAGGGGTCTTGTTGGCCGCAGCTATTGGGAAATAGCTGCGGCTTTTTTAGTTTTTATTATTAATAAATAAATATAAAAATAATTTAAATTAAATGAGCCTTTTATTTAATAGTTTACGCTTTAATAAATAAGAGCAGCAATTATTTAAATGGATTACTTAATAATTTATTGGCTCCTCAACTTCATTCAAATCGGGTAATAGAGGCACACATCATGTTAAAGCAAACTAAAACAGTATTAGCAACTTCAGCTCTTTTAATGGCAGCTTCACAAGCAGCAGTCGCAGGTCCAAACCTTAGTGGTATTCAGATCGAAAAAGTGGGTTATGCCGGGAACGGTTGTCCAGCAGGGTCAGCATCTGTTGTACTGGCATCTGACAAGAAAAGCGTATCAGTATTATTTGATGAGTATATCGCAGAAGCAGGTGGCCACGGCCAACGTACCTTTGACCGTAAAAAATGTGATATCGCATTCGGTCTGAGAGTTCCTGCAGGTATCAGTGTATCATTCGTTGATGCTGACTACCGTGGCTTTAACGACCTGCCACGTGGCGCACGGGCTAGTTTTAAGCGTGATTACTTCTTTGCAGGCACACGTGGGGCAAGTTTAACTAAGAACTGGTATGGCTCGCGTAGTAATGACTTCCACATTAAAGATCGCATGGGTGTATTTGCGAATGTTTGGTCAGCCTGTGGTGCAGATGTCATTTTACGTTCTAAGACTTCAGCGACAGTAAGAACACGTCGCGGTAACGAAGCTCTGATGATGGTTGATTCAGCGGACCTGACAGCAAAGACCGTATATAAGTATAACTTCCGTTACAGAACATGTCGTTAATCTAACAATAGATTAGGGGTGGGCACAGGAAAGGCTTTCTTCGGAAAGCCTTTTTCTATGGTTGGAGGTGAAGATACTTTCAGATCCGTTGAAGTGCAGCGTCATTCCAAATTGATAAATCAGAAAGACTAGTCCGTTTGCTTAACTAAAACGAAGTGGGTGATTAATGCCATTACTTAGGATATTTAACACATCTCCATCCGGTGTCGTCTCATGTACACCAAGCGCTACCAACTCCGTAAATACACTACGACTTAATCGCCCTTGCATGCCGTAACGCACTTCAACCAAAGGGATTTCCTGATCAGCAATCAATGTATTATTAAGCGTTAAAGGGTGATCCGCACCCAAGATAATAGTGTCACCATAACTGCTGGTAAAGGCAATTTCTTGCTCTGCTGTACCTTGCTGGCTGACAGTCATTTGAGTGATTAAAAAAGGTGTAGTTTCAACCGTGATTTTTAACTGCTCGGCAGGCGTTTTTAAATAATGCTCGCCGTTTTCCATCCACAATACGCTGGAAAATAAATTAACCAACTTCTCGCGTTTGATTTCCCCACCTTCATGTATCCAGCTACAGTCGTGCTTGATGACGATATCAATATCATCTTTGCGATCAGGGTTCCAAAGATGCACCGGTGGATGCCCGGTTTCTGTGATTTTATCCAGTTCTTCAGCTAATGCAGTCAGGTCGCTCATGGGAATAACTCAGTTAAGGGTGTATTGCACAATATCAGAGCATGCGGTTTCAGCATAGGGCGATGTCTGTATAGTAATTGGTCGCATCCTTAGTCGTTTACTATCTGTCCGCGATACATACGAGGTGGCTTTTTCACTGCATTTTTTGTGTCAGGCTTCGGTCTCTCGGTAAGAATCTCCTGTCCCCGATACGTTTTTTTCAGATAAGTCGGCTCTTCAGGTGCAGGTTTTTTTTCGACAGAGGGCTCGTCTGTTGCTGCAGTTTGTGGAAATGTAAGACCGAGTTGGTGTACGACATCTTGGTGGTTGACTTTGTCAGACTCTCTGAATAAGGAGTTATTATTTTCAGAAAATGCTGCTCGTCCTCGGAGTCCGGCTTGAATTGCTTGTATTGCCTCTGATCCATGAAAACGCTTATAACAACAATGAGTGATTTCACCATCCTTAATCGCAAAGCGACAGGAAGTATTGTCCTCAGTGGCGATAAAGAAAGTTCCGGAGTGTTTAGCCGCCAAAGGAACACTTAATTCATGTAGTAGTTGGGCAAGGTCGGCGTAAGCGTTTGATTTCATTACATACCTACTCAATGATTTTATTGTCGGGGTTTTCTAAGTGTAGTAAATGTAAATGCAATATCTACGCCAATTTTATTTGATGGCTCTATTCGTGATGCAAAGTCCGCAGACTAGAGAGTGGCGCGAGTGCTTCATATAAAGCTAAAGCCATACCTTTTACATAGGGACGTCTGGCCCAGTCATCGCGCGCAAATAAGGATAAATTGACATAAACCGGCGGTGAGAATGCTCTGACTTCGACCTTATCGTCGGGCGATAATACTAAGGGGTCAACCAGTGCCACACCAGCGCCTGCTTCCACCATAATGACCATGGTGCGCTGTGTGCCTGCTTCCAAAGTGCCCCAGCCATGACTATTGGACGCGGCGATTCCGCTGGCTTCCAGTGCTGAGCGCAATGGGCTGCCTTCGGTGAGACGAATTTGCCGATAAGCTTGCAGGTCATTTTCAGTCACAATATCTTGTTTTGCCAAAGCACAATCCGGTGGAATCACACACACAACCCGCAATGCTATCGTGGCAAATGTACTAATACCAGGCTCTGTGATGGTGCCGATGGCAGCAGCGATATCCAGATCACCCTGTACTAAATGTTCAATCAGTTCCTGTTTCGGTGATTGACTGGGCATCTGCCAGAGTAACCAAAATGCGTAATTTGTGAATATCGATGGGATTCATAGGTGAGAGGACTGCTAATGAGGTCTGGCTAATTTATCACTTTTCATATGATAAAAATATTACTCGCTAAGCCCATAGAAAAGTTGTCATTTATATATCGGTGAAATAGTTACAATCAAAAAAAAAGGAGGTCTCCATTATGCAAAGCTCTAACCGCAAGATAGATCCGAGTCGACGCCGCGCACTTAAAGCGGATGGTTCTCCGGATGATAATGATCGGGTTGAAATTGGCCCGACAAAATTGGCGTTTGATGAATGGGAAGCGTTGGGGCTAACCACGCCGAATCTTGCCCGAATGCGTGAATTTCGATTGCAGCGAATTGTTGATCAACTACAAAAGCGCGACCTTGCGGGTGTTTTATTGTTTGATCCGCTGAATATTCGCTACGCCACCGACTCCACCAATATGCAGGTGTGGATTATGCATAATCACGCACGCGCTTGTTTTGTAACCGCGTCTGGCTATATGGTTCTGTGGGATTTTCATGGCGGCGATCATCTGTCCGCCCACCTGCCCTTGGTCAAAGAGCTGCGCCACGGTGCATCCTTCTTTTATTTTGAAACCGGCGACTTAACCAATCAGCATGCCGCGCGTTTTGCCGGAGAGATCGAATCGCTATTGGCAGAACATTGCGGCACTAACAAACGCATCGCGGTGGATAAAATCGAGATAGCCGGTTTACGTGAATTAGATAAATTGGGCATTGACGTTGGTGATGGTCAGGCGGTGATGGAGCACGCCCGCGTGATTAAAGGTGATGACGAGATCAATGCCATGCGCTGCTCGATTGCCTCCACGGAAATTGCCATGCGCCTGATGCAGGACGCCTCGGTGGAAGGCGCGAGTGAAAACGATATCTGGTCAGTATTACATGCAGAAAATATTCGTCGGGGTGGCGAGTGGATTGAATGTCGCATTATGTCTACCGGTCCCAGAACGAATCCCTGGTTTCAGGAAAGTGGCCCGCGTATTGTCAGTAATGGTGAGCTATTAGCATTGGATACCGATTTGATAGGGCCATACGGAATCTGTGCTGACTTATCCAGAACCTGGGTCATTGGGGATGTCGAACCCACCGCAGAGCAGCGACGTTTATACCGGATTGCCTACGATCATATTATGTACAATATTGACATGCTCAAGCCGGGTATGCGCTTTCGTGAAGTCTCTGAAAAAGGGTTACGTCTGCCTGAAGAGTTCCGTCCGCAACGCTATGGGGTGATGATGCACGGCGTTGGTTTGTGTGATGAATACCCATCGATTCGCTATCCTGAGGACGTAGAAGATTATGGTTATGACGGTGTGCTGGAGCCGGGTGTCGCATTATGTGTGGAAGCTTATATCGGTGCTGTTGGCGGACATGAAGGGGTGAAACTGGAAGATCAGGTGATCATTACGGAGGATGGTTTTGAAAACTTAACCCGCTATCCTTTTGAAGAAAAACTGCTGGCTTGAGTTACGACTTATCGATATCAATCGATTCCACGCTATGACATTATGCCGCTTCAATGCACCAATTTCAGAGACAAATACTCAGAGGAATTATCATGCGCCTGACTGATATTGAAACATTTGTTGTGGGTAATCCGCCACCTCACTTTGGAGGACGTTATTTCGTATTTGTGAAGATAACGACCGATACCGGTGTGAGTGGCGTTGGTGAGGCGTATTGCCTGCCGTTTCATCCGGATGTTGTGGTGAAAATGATTGAGGACGTGTTTGAGCGCTGCGTGGCCGGACATGATCCGCATCATATCGAAGCGATGTGGCGACGCGTCTATTCCAGCGGATTTACCCAGAACCCTGACTTATCGTTGATGGGCGTGTTGAGTGCCTTAGAAATGGCTAGTTGGGATATCGTCGGTAAAGAAGCGAATCAACCGGTTTATAATCTACTTGGCGGTAAAGTTCACGAAAAGCTGCGATCTTATACCTATATCTACCCAAAAGAGGGCGATAAGACAGATGTCTATGCTGATCCGGTACTGGCTGCTGAGCGCGCGCTGGAGTATGTGGAGCAGGGTTTCACTGCTATAAAATTTGATCCTGCCGGGCCTTACACAGCTTTTGATGGCCGTCAGTTGTCGCTGGAAGCACTGGATCGTAGTGAACGATTCGCCAAACTAATTCGTGAAGCCGTGGGCACTAAAGCGGATCTGTTATTTGGTACACATGGCCAAATGACCGCCGCCGGTGCAATCCGTTTAGCCAAGCGTTTAGAGCCTTATGACCCCCTATGGTTTGAAGAGCCAATCCCACCAGACAGTCCGGATGAGATGGCGAAGGTTGCTCATGCCACCAGTATTCCGGTGGCGACGGGAGAGCGTTTGGCAACCAAATATGACTTTGGACGATTACTAAAAGCCGGCGGCGCATCGATTCTGCAAATGAATCTGGGGCGTGTCGGTGGCTTGCTGGAAGCGAAGAAAATTGCAGGTATGGCTGAGGTCTACCACACGCAGATTGCACCGCATTTATACTGCGGGCCAATCGTCGGTGCGGCCAATATTCAACTCAGTACCTGTACGCCTAATTTCCTGATTTTGGAAAGTATTGAACAGTGGAAAGGCTTCCATTCCGACATTCTGAAAAAGCCGATTCAGTGGCAGGATGGTTATGTGATTCCACCTACTGAACCAGGTTTGGGTGTGGAGTTGAATGAAGCGGTATTGCGCGCGCATCCTTACACGGGCAAAGCACTGCACTTGGAAATGGTCGAAACGCCGGTTTATGAATAATGGATGAGTATGATTACATTATCGTTGGTGCCGGATCAGCCGGTTGTGTACTGGCAAATCGACTGACCGCCAGCGGCAAACATCGCGTGCTGTTGCTCGAAGCGGGTGGCTCTGACCGGAATATATGGGTGCAAATGCCGCTGGGTTACGGACGCACCTTTTTTGATCCTGCAGTGAACTGGATGTATAACACAGAGGACGATCCGGGCCTCAACGGGCGTAGTGCTTACTGGCCGCGCGGTAAAGTATTGGGCGGCTCCAGCTCAATTAACGCCATGGTGTATATCCGTGGTTTAGCCTCAGATTTCGACAGCTGGAAAGGTGAGGGAAATAACGGCTGGGGCTGGAATGATGTGCTGCCATATTTCAGGCGCTCGGAAGATCACGAATGGGGTGAGAGTGATTATCATGGAGCGGGCGGTGAGCTGCATGTGACAGATATCCGTCAGCATGTTCATCCACTGTGCCATGACTTTTTACAAGGGGCTGAGGCTTGTGGCTATCCGCAAACGGATGACTTTAATGGCCCGCAAATGGAAGGCGTTGGTACCTTTCATATCAACACCCGAAAAGGCTGGCGCGCCTCAAGCTCTAATGCCTTTCTAAGACCTGCAATGAAGCGCAATAATCTCACCGTCATCACACATGCACAGGCTAGTCGGGTGCTGTTTGATAGTGATGCTTTGGTGACAGAAGTGGGTGCTGAATCGACTGCTGGCGCTAATCCGTTTCAAATTGATGGTGCTAACTCAGCACAGAAAACACCGCGAGCTACTGGTGTTGAATACATTAAAAATAAACAGACCCATCGGGTAATCGCGAAAAAAGAAGTGATTTTATCCGGAGGTGCCATCAATTCGCCGCAATTGTTGCAGTTGTCAGGTATAGGTGATCCGGCGTTATTGGCACGCTTTGATATTCCACTGGTGTCTGCGAACTCGTCGGTGGGGCGGCATATACAGGATCATCTGGCGATGACGCATTACTACAAAAGCCGCAAACCGACACTCAATAATGAGTTATATCCGGTGCTGGGAAAACTCAAAGCAGGCATTCAATATGTGCTGGGTCGCAAAGGTTTATTGTCTCTGAGTGTCAATCAGGCAGGTGGATTTATTCGTTCAAACCCTGAGGAGTCGCAGCCGAATTTACAGCTATATTTTAATCCGCTGACCTACACACTCAAACCTGGCGACAGTAAATTGATGAATCCAGACCCCTATGCGGCGTTCTCCATGTCATTTAATGCCTGTCGCCCTGAAAGTCGTGGGCATTTGGAAATTCGTTCTGCTGATCCCATGGATAAACCTTCGATTCATCCGAATTATCTGGATACGGATAAAGATATTCAGGAAGCGATTGAGGGCTGCAGAATATTGCGTGATTTAGCGGCTAGTGCGCCTATGGCTAAGTTGATCGAATCCGAAACGCTACCCGGAGCTGAGGTACAAACGGACGAGGCTTTACTGGCTGACTTTCGGGAGCGGGCAGGAACGATTTACCACGCGGTGGGTACATGTCGCATGGGGCAGAATAGCGCTGACTCGGTTGTGGATGAGCGCTTGCGCGTGCATGGGGTGAGTGGCCTGCGAGTGATTGATGCATCAGTGTTCCCATCCATTACATCAGGTAATACCAATGCGCCTTCTATTATGGTGGGGGAGAAGGGGGCCGATTTGGTGTTGGAGGATGCTTAAATTGTGCGTACCAGCAGCTTTAGAAGCTAAGTAACATCACTGAGTTAAAGGTGGCTAAAATTGGCCTTGTCGGGAGAGCCGAGGTCGGCTATTGTCTGCGGCCATTTTTAGTAAATCGATGTGAAGTAAAACAATAAGAACTACAACCTGCCGCAGAAAGGAAGCCGTTATGTTATCGAATAAAAAACCTTCATCTACCGCTAATAATCAACAAGAGCAACACAGCGATGAGCAGTCAGCGCCAGTTGAACTTAAACGTACAAAGCCAACGGCGGCCAGAAAAGCGCAAACGCAACAAGCGGATAACCTGAAGGCTATTAAAGGAGTGAGCGCGGCGGTAGAAAAGTTGTTAAATGAAGTGGGCATCATTCATTACCGTCAGATTGGGCGTTTTACTGAGGCTAATATCAACTGGGTCAATCATTACCTCGGCTACTCAAGCCGCGTGCAACACGAAAACTGGGTTGAGCAAGCCAAACAGCTTGCCAAGGAGCAAGAGGTTAAAAATTTGGGCGGTGAAGTGTCTGATGATATGAAGCCTAATTTGCTGAGTGGGCCTGATGGTGAAGCGGATGACTTCAAACGCATCAAAGGAATTGGGCTGGTGCTTGAGCAAGCATTGCACGAGTTAGGTATTTATCATTATTACCAGCTGGCGACACTGACGTTTAATAATGTTCGATGGCTTGAGCACCAAATCGGCTTTCCCGGCAGAGTGCAGCGTGAAGACTGGATTGCGCAGGCGCGTGATCTTGCAAGGGGGAATGTGACGGAATATGCCAGTCGGTTTGATAAGGGGAAGACGCCTTATGGTGGTTGATTGATATAAGGAGCCTTCCATTGTGATGGGGTTAACGTTGGCTGCTTTGGGGACTTAAGACACAATCCAGTTCTCAAGCCTTAATCCATCAACACGCTCAAATTCCTTAGTATTATTAGTCACTAGTAATACATCTAAATAGCGTGCATGAGCAGCGATGAGTAAGTCATTGCTTCCAATAGGCGTACCGTTGCGGCGTAATGTTGAGCGTATGTGCCCATAGTATCGTCCCGCTTCTTCAGGCCATGGTAGTACCGTTAAATTTTGTAAGAATAACTCAAGTTGTGATTTGCGAGCTGCATGAGTAGAGGGTTCGCTATTTTCTACGCCATACCAAAGCTCAGCACACACGATGCTGGAAATACATAAATCAGGTGTTTGCGTAAAACGTCGTTGTAGCTCTGCAGTTCGCTTTTTTAGAACATAAATGCAGATGTTGGTATCGAGCATCACCATTAGAAAAAGTCCCGCTCTTGCGGCAGTTCATCCTCACGGTCTGCTAAAAAGTCATCATCAAATGCGCTGGGTTGGGCGAAAAAACTGTCCCACGTTGGTTTTTTAGCAGAGATGATAATGTTGTCCCCTTGGCGTATCAGATAAACCTCATCTGTATCGAAGCGGAACTCTTTAGGCAGTCGAATGGCTTGACTGCGGCCATTCATAAATACTTTGGCGGTCTGTGGTTGCATTGGCGTGCCTCCAGTTAAAGTTGATATATATCAAAAAGTATATATCAAATGATTGGGGAAGGCGATACTTAGGGGTTACTAATATGCCTTCGATTGTGATTAGAAGACAGGGTCATATTTGAATTTTAAGTACACTGAGGCTTTGTGTGTGTTGGCTGATATTTTACCAATTTTGATGTATCCTATCTAGTTGTCAAGGCTTGATAGATTGTGAAAGAGTGATTAAATATAATGCTCTTTGATGTATTTTTCGATGTTTAAATGGATAGATTTCATTGATGAGTAGAAAAAGAGAACGAGTTATTCCTGATGTAATATTGATAGATTTCTCTAAGTTAAAGCTAGCTTTGCATAACTACGAAAGGCTCAAGGCTTTAAAGCATAATTGGACTACGCCTTTCGGGATCGCTCTGTCATTATTACTTACAATTTTGGTTTCAGACTTCAAAGAAAAAATGGGTCTAGCGGGACAATGCAAACCCGCCAAAGGAGGGTTATTGATCCACGGTCACCCGGTAGCTCACAAAGCTACCTTCACCGCCCACCAGCGCACCGCTGAATACCCACGATAAGCCATCTCCTACACCAGCACTGCTCGTACAACTCATACCACCGGGCGCAGTGCCACAGTTTAGGCCGCCTTGTAACTGCGTATAAGCCGGTACCGCATCATTAATCACTAAGTCCGTCAAAGGCCCTGTCCCCGTATTACGATAGTAAATGCGGTACTCTAAAGTGTCCCCGGGCTTCGCCTGATTCGCGGTGTCTGTTTCCGCGCCACCTTGACTCACATTGCGAACCGTTTTGCGCAATTCCAGGTTTGAAGGCCCCAGCTCAGCAGTACTTGAGGATGTTGTTGGCGCTAGAACCTGACCTGCTGTCGTGACATCTCGCACCTTCAACGACACACTGCCCGCTATGGCATTGTTGTAATCAAAATCCGCCGTAATCGTCTGAATGTATTGGTCATTCGCGGCGACATTTGCTGGCGCATAAACCTTATTAATCAAACAAATCTCGGTACCCGCGGTCACAGGCATAGCAACGGACTGGATAGAAGACGCTGCCTCACTCCCATTCAATGTGCCGTCGCAGTTAGCATCCCTGTAAATGAGTGATGCCCAACCCGCCGTCGCATTGCCGCCACCCACATTTGTGAAAGCCACAGTGCCATTCACTGGCGTGGTGAACTTGTGATTATAAAAGACGACATTGCCCGGCAAAATCTGCCCGACATGGTTTGGCTCCAATCTCGGCTGTTGAATATCGCCAAAGTCTTGACCCGCTACACTGGTATCCACCAACGTAAATGGCGCTCGAATGCTGCTGGTGGTGGATATATAACCCGCAGGATCTCTATCAAAACCAACACCACAATTGCGTGGCACAGGTACGCTTTCACCAAACGCTTCATACACTTGATACGTGCCTGCGAACACATTCTCAAACTGGTAGTAGCCACCGCCATTGGTGTAGGTACTCATGCAGGTATCAGAGTCTTGTCGATACAAAACAATTGCCACACGACTAATACCGGCTTCGCTGCTTTCATTCGATGTATTCACATTACTATCGACAAACACGCGGCCACTGACGGTCGTGGTATCTATTTTAATCGCGTAGTCCTCCACTTCACCATCCGTTGCATTGCCAATGGCAGTGGCAAGCTCAGCGGCATCAGACGCCGTACGGATACGGATAAAGCTGTCCCCCGGGCCAACATCACTAAGCCCAGTCCAATTCAATGTTGCAGAGCCACCCGAGCACGTCACGGGGTGATTACTGTTTTGCTCAGTCGTTGCGAAATCCCCGGATAAATCAAAGTCAATCCACGCAGACACGACACCACCACCTGCACACGATACAGTCACACTGTAGTCAGTGCGACCCGCTAGCAATACAGGGAAGCTGCTCACTGCATCTTCATCGTTCATGAGCGTATCTAAGTCATCACCCGTGGCACTCACACCCGCGTCACTTCCTTGCTGACTCTCTGACTCAAGGTCTGGAGAGAACAAGCCTAGGTAAACACTCGGTGAGCCGGTAAACAGGTGCATGGCGTCACCGAAGCTAATCGGTGCATCACCATAGTCAGAGCCGTATAAGATAATACTGGTCGGGATATTCTCATCACTGTTTTCGTCGTCTTCACTGCCCGTATCCATTTCATTGGCATTGCCATCACCGTCTGGGTCAATCGCGTTGAGATCACCGTTATTGGATAAGTCGGTATAGACATTCCCCACGGCATCTTCTGCCGTGACCGTGACTTGGTTAACGTAAGTCTCTGGTGATTTATACACCTCCATCACTAACTGGAAATGCGCGGTTTCACCTTTTGCGAGTGATGAATTCGCCTGAACCAACTCGGTGACGGTTGCGCCATTGTAGGCCGTATTCACATTGATCGTGTTCGGGCCAGACACTTTGCTTAATGACACAAAATCCCAATCCTCCGTTTTCACACCAAAAATGCTACTTAAGTTTTCTGGCAAGCTAATGTTACGCAGTGTCGATAACGGACTCAGGTTTTCTAAGTTGAAGTCATACACCACCGTATATTTGAGGGGTAATGGCCCATCTGACACCGTAGCATTTTTGGCTACACCAATGGCTGGCAATTCCATTTCCGTTGTTGCATCGCTATACACCAAACCAATAATGCCATCCACACGACCACCGAATGAGTTGGTTTGCAACTGCGACGGCTCACCATTGTGCTCAAGCTCAATGCCAATGTTTCGCGTGGCCGTATTTTTAGGGAAAGTTGGCGTCAAGATACGAATCGCCGTTACAGCGCTTAAGGCTGCCGGACAACCGCTAGTACCGGATGAGATCTCAGCTTCTGTACACCACTGTGTGCTCCCTCCCGGCTGGTTACTACTGTGTGTGGGATCAATAAAAATACTACTGGGTGCCGCATTGGTATAGAGAAAGCTCTCGTTGGCATAAGACGGCGTGACCGCTAAAAGATTCACAACCCCACTCGGTGTCGGTGTAAAATTAGTTATTGGGTTTCGTGCTTGCGTCGCTCCCGGAATATCTAAGACCGATGGGTCATCATTGATTTTGATTACACCATCACCACTAAACGGCAAGATATCAATGAAGTCACCGGTTGAAAGGTCTGTGGAGCCAATGTTCGCAAATGACAACTCATACTCAATATTATCACCGGGCGCTACCAATGGGGTTAACGAGGTCTTCGCCACATTAAACGCACCGGAGTTACCAATCACAACCGTTCTGCTATCCGTTCGAACAGACTCATCCGAACCGTCACCCAAGCTCTCCACGAGCACGGTATTTGTCGCGCTAACCCCGTTCGGTGTATCAAATTTAGCATTGGCAGAAAATGTAATCGGTGTGATGGCACTGTCGAGTAATACATTTGGTATCGTCCACACAATGGTCGTTGTGCCATCGGGATTGACGGTGACACTGTCGGGTACTCGGTTTGACGAGTTCACCACATAAGTCAGTCTTTCTGGCAACGTGTCGGTGACCACAACGTCATATGCCTGAGCAGGTGCAGGCTTCAAAATTGACGTGTGCGTCGGTGCAAGCTGAAACTCAACATTTTGCCCCGCAAGTACTGAGTTTGTATTGTCATTTGGTGTGGTTGTCTTTTCTACACGCACCAATGCTCGCGTGAGTCGTAAGCGATCACCATAAGCCTTCGTACCAGTATGCCCTGCTGGCTGATAGGAGCTGTTTACCCATGAGCTGTTATTGTAGTTGGTACGAGTCGTGTAAGCTGGCATCAAAATACCTTCCGGCAGACTCACGTTACTCACAGGGTCAACGCCCAAGGCCACCAAGTTTAAACCAAGGTCAAAACGCGCACCGGGCGCTAAAGGCTCTAGCGCCACCACCCTGATTTTGTTCACCGCGCCAATTCCACCGGGTACATCCCGAATGTCGCTATACCAACCGCTGTTCGTATCCGACGCACCACAGGTATCCAAACGCATCTCTTCAAAGGTCGTTTGACCATTGGTTAAAGGATTGCCGTCACCATCGGTATCGTAATAATTAATCCCGCCACTAGAGACACTTCCCCCTGAGCCGTACTCAATTTTGACCGCAACGGGTGTCGATGTTTGGTAGATCGAGTGCGCAATGGCGCCATTGTTGGCGAGGGGTTCAAAGTTATAAGTTCGGTTATCAATGCGTGAACACATGCTAAATCCTTCACCGGTATAGCCACCTGCGCCGTCATCAACAAGGCCACCGTTCCATGCCAATGCACCGTTATTGATGCCGTACATGCGATAACCATAGACTTGCGTCGGCATAACCACACCATTACCCGAGTTTTGATTGGTCATTGGCGCTAAAATTTGGCCCCGCCCCCCCGCATAATTCCTTGAGTAATAACTCGTAAAAGAACCCCGCGTCGTAATAACGGTATAGTTATTGGTCGTGTTATTACTTAAGTTAGTTTCCGCATTATTTAAACCACTCACACCTTCCGTTGTAAGCGGCGTATAGGTGTTTCTCAGCGTGACTTCACCACCATTTGCATCGACATACGACAGTGGTATCCAATAACTGAGTAGTCCTGCAACGATATATTTTTCATCAGCCGCAATCGCACCACCAGCGTAGTTGAAGTCGGGTGTATGGGCTGCCGATGAGTCTGCCCCTTCAATTTTTATCGAAATAGGATCGCCGGGGTTAGCTTGATCACAGGTGTATGTCGGTATGCCTGCAACTGAGCGCTCCGGGTACGTCGTATCATAAGAGCCGTAAGGCAACGTAACACGCCCTTGTTTACCACCGTAGCGGTTTTCAAAACAACCCGGGTTGTACGATGTCGGTGCACCTGCCCAATTGACCAAGCGGTAGGGCACAGGGTCAGCGGGGTTGTTGGCATTGGCAACCGACATATCAAACTCAATGTCTTCCGCTAAGACTTCCGTACCCTTACCGTTATCCACTTTCACCAAGATAGGGACTTGATAAATGACACCACCTTCACCCGTATCATCATCCGTCACGATGCGATAAATCGGGTTATCGAAGGTTTTAATATCGAGGTCAAACTTCGGTCGTGCAGAAATGATGAGACGATCTGCGGTTGAGTTTAAGTCTGAGGCAACGCCTGTATTGGCGTTGGTGGCGGTCACATTTGCCATGACACGCGGTGGTTCGGTGCCATTGGCAACATCCCCGCCTAAGCGGTCACGCGTGAGTGCGGTTAGCTGTATGGGCAATGCAATAATCGACGACTGTCTAATCGAACTGCTCGGGTCACTGGCCGGATTGTTTCCAGCGATCAAACACACCATTGTTTGCACGCCCGTTGCGGCGTCTACCGTCAAGCTTGAGCCGGTGTTACAAAATGCGGGTAAGTCTTCTAATTCAAGCTCTTTCGGGATATCCAAGGTCACGGTTGTGTTATCTAATTCACCAAAGGTTGTGAACTGGACTTCCATCGCAACAATATCAAGGGTTCTGAGATAGTCATTGGTGTCATTGGCATCGTTACCCGGCCCATTATCCGACTCGAAGGGCACGGTACCGGTTGCCAGTGTTTTTATCTCAAATGACATATTGGCATCCGAGTCAGAAGTGCCCGCAAAAGCAGTCACACTAAGGAAGCTCAATGCACAAGCGACTAAAAATTGCTTTATTATTTTTTTCATTATTCGCTGCCCCCAGCGAGATCATGAGTTTATTTTTTGCATGCCTGATTTCAATGTCTACGCCTATTAGACAAGGTAAAGCAGGTGCATATTTTATTTTGTAACCAAGTACTTATAATGCATTAGCACTGAATAAGGGCTGACTGAAAAATGTTTCACCACCACAACCATTCTGTTTTGTGATTATGAGCGGGATGTGGATGAAGACGGTTTGTACGATGAGATTACGGACGAAGTCTTTACGCTGACTAGCGACTTAAAAAATGAAATGGCAGCGGGGGATGAGCTGGATATCAGCTTTGAGGAGAAGGCGTTTTACGACATTCTTAAAACCTTAGCGCATAAGTATAACTTTGAGTATGCCGAAGAGAAGCTGTTGACGCTGTCTAAAGCGGTTAAGTGCTGGTGGATGACAAGGCAAAGTACACGGATTGGTTTCAGCGGGACGACATTAAAGCCGAGCTGAAAATGGATTTGATTATGCTACTGGCGGATCATGGCTATCCGCCAGTAGATATTAATGAAGTGTATCAGGAAGTGTTTGAGCAGGCGGAGAGTTATAAGCAGCATTCATAGTCTTTCTTGGTGTAATATACGGTCAGTCACTAGTTGTTATCGCTTAGTTTGGTTTGACAAACTTACAAATAACGTCGTTAAGCGTGCTTGCCTTAAGTCGTCTTCGTCGATTAAAAAGGTTACTGTTGTCATTTTAATTCACCTTCGCGGTCTTCTAAAAAGTCATCACCAAAAGCGCTGGGTTGGTTGAAAAAATCGTTCCAGATTAGCTTCTCAGTGGAGATGATAAGGTCGTCTCCTTGCTGTTTCAGATAAACCTCATCTGTGTCAAAGAGGAACTCCTCAGGAAGTTAAATGGCTTGGCTATGGCCAATCATGATTACTTTCGTGGTTCTTGGTTGCATCATTATGGCTATTGAAAGGTAGGGCGAAATTGAGTTGAAGTAGCTCAGGTCAGATTTCAGTTTCGGTATCAGTTTCTTTGGTGTGTTGTGCTAGCATGAGAACACCTAGAGTCAGATCTTTAGTGTCAGGGTCTCGGTTATCTTCCTGCCATAACTTTTCAGGAAAATTCCACGTCAGTAGGTCTGGTTTGCGACCATTTATTGGCATTTGCCAGATAGTATTTATTTGCTCTTCAAGCGTCTCATAGATCTCACCATATTTTGTTAGCTTGGTATAAATAGCGATAAATGAAACAGCTACTGTTTTAATGTGGCGCCGTTTTTGTTTGGTTTTTATAGCATCATTCAGAGCCTTTCTTGTTGTTTTCTCAATGACACTTTTGGGATTTCGGGATTGTAATGATAGCCAATCAAATTTAGCTTCGATGTATTCCTGAGTATAATCACTGCTGCACAGATAAAGATCTGCGCGACCAGAACGCCCGTTTTCCTTATTTTTATCCCAAGCGAACTCCTGTAGGGCGATATAACCACAGCGCCAAGCAGCACCTGCTAGCATGCTGACGTTAGGGAGTTCGCCATAACCAAAAGCATTTTCTCCATCATCTGTCATGCGGCTATAGCGTTTACCAAGAAGTATCCACTCCTCGCAGATTGGCTCCCAATGGCTGAGTTTGTTATTGCGTGTATAGAATCCTTCTACTGAGTACATGGTTATGTAAGTCCTACTTGGAGTCTTTAGGTGCCTGTAGTTTTGGCGCAATGATTATCAATCTGATCATAACTCTCATTGTTCGATATTCAAACTTTGCAAAATTGCCCTAGCTTGCTAGGATAACAATAATCGTTATTTATGGTTATTAGGAAGCAGCGTCATGAATGTATCGTTATCAACCCCTCTGGAAAAATACGTTAACCAAAAAGTGGAAAGCGGCTTGTATAATTCTGCAAGTGAAGTGATTCGCGAAGCATTGCGTTTGTTGCAAGAAAAAGAGCAAAAACGAGAGCGTAAAGCACGACTCGATGAGTTGTTGATTCACCGCTTATCTAAAGCTGGTGGAAATACAGTATCTACCACGGATGCAAAAAAACGCATCTTTGAAAGCTTGCAGGCATCAAGACAGAGTCAGTCGTGAGCTACACAGTAACGCTGTCAGAGGATGCTTTCGAAGATTTGAGAGAGGTCGCTCATTACATTGAGTCCTTTGCCCCTGAAAAAGCCGAGATGTTTGTTGGTGATATCATTGACCACTTTGAAAACGTGCTTGGTCAGTTCCCACACTCAGGAAAGCTCTATTTAAAACAAATCAGGAAACTCACTTATAAAAAGCACACTGCCTTTTATATAGTCGATGATGAGTACCGAAGTGTAGAGATTTTGCATGTCATTGATTTAGCTAAGCCTTTGGAAGAGCGAGGGATTGATTTGGGGTAAACATTGACTCACTGAGGGGGGGGGATGTGGCCAGATGAAACGCAAAATAAGCCAGTAGTCATTTTCGAGTGCACCTGCAACTTGTGCATTCTTAATTTAGAGCTAACTCATATAGAGACAGACCAAAGAGAGCTAAATCACCCTCTTAGTCTTTGGGCAGGTTTAATTGCGCTGAAGGTTAATTAAACAAAATCCTGACGCATCGGTGTGAATGTGTCGATCAGTACACCTGCTTTTACACAGCGACAGCCGTGCATAATGTTCGGTACTTTGTACATGGTGTCACCCGCTTTAACGAGCTTAGTTTCATCACCAATAGTGAATTCAAATTCACCAGACAGCACATAAGTCAGCTGCTCGTGTGGATGCTTATGCATCGCCCCAATTGCACCCTCTTCAAAGTGTACTTCCACAGACATCATATTGTCAGAATGTGCTAAAACCTTGCGGCTAACACCATCGCCCAAGTCTTCCAGCTCTACATTTTCATTATGTACAAACATGTTCTTTCTCCGTGTGATTTAGTGATAAACATCAATTAACTAAATTTTATAAACCGCTACCCCTCGTGAGTCAATTTATCAACTGAGGTGTGGGGCAGCGTTAGAAAATTAAATTACTTCTTAAGCTTCAGGAAGTAATCAAAGATTTCCGGTACATTGCCATCGCCCATGCCTGCGTCGAATGCAGCTTGTAAGTTGGCTGATGTGCCTTCACCAATTAACGTACGCGTATCGAGATCCTTCGCCATTTCAAGGAAGTAGCCCAGGTCTTTATTAGCATTGGCGATTGAGAAACCAAGGTCGCTTACACCATCAACGGCGTAGTTTTTGCAGAAACCCATAAACGGTGAATTTGATGGGCCAGTTGACATGATTTCAAACAACTGTTGACGGTCAACACCAGCAAGATCCGCAACTGCGAATGCCTGAGACATGGCACAGACTGTTGTCATACCCATGAAGTTATTGATCAGCTTAGTCGTGTGACCTGCACCTAATGCACCCAGATAGAAAACGTTTTCGCCTTGCTCTTCCAGTACCGGCTTAACCTTGTCAAAAGTAGCCTGATCACCAGATGCCATAATGTTTAGCAGTCCGTCTTTAGCATGTGCCGGAGTACGTCCTAGAGGTGCGTCGATCATGCCAGCGCCTTTCTCTGCCAGTGCTGCACCGATCTTGCGAGTAGATGCTGGAATTGATGTACCGAAGTCGATTAATACCGAACCTTCTTCAATACCTGCCAAAATACCGTTGTCTGCATAGACGATTTTTTCTACTACTTCAGACGTTGTCAGACACAGCATGACGATGTCACTGGCTGCTGCTAATTCTGCAGGTGAGCTTGCTTCAGTAGCGCCGCCACGAGCAATAACTGCAGCAACAGCATCTTTGTTAAGATCCATTACTTGTAGCTCGTAGCCTTTGTTTTGCAGGTTTTCGACCATGTTGTTGCCCATAAGGCCCAGACCGATAAAGCCGATAACAGGTTTTGACATTTCTTACTATATGAACGCATCCCAGTT
>NZ_QGKM01000078.1 GCF_003172875.1 Leucothrix pacifica
TTTTTTGTCGTGTACAGAGGACTAAGTGATTTAAATTGGAAATACTTTTGAATAGTGTACTGTCATAAGCAATGAGCGCATCGGTGGGACGCCAGTACTTATTTCCGGCACGTAACACCGCTGTATTGTAACTTGCTATTTCATCAATACGGCTTTGGAAGCGACCCCAGATCTGATCGATACGTTGTAGCTCCAGAGAAATATTATTTAGGTCTTCAGCACGTAACAGTGAACCGAAGTTATTACTCTCATGTAATAATAAAAGCCTCAAATGGTTGATATTTTCGGTAATGTCATCTGCTGTTCTGACGAAGTCATCTCGTACTTCCCAAAGGATTCGATCACTGAGCTGTGCAACATTTTCAGACTTAAACATCAGGTTTGCCTGATTACTGCTCCGGTCTAACAGTATACGTAGTTCGTAAGAAACACTTGATGCCTCTAACATGCTTTTTTGTAACTGAAGGTTATAACCGACGAGCGTTGAACACACTAAAATCAAAAAGGACACGGACAAAAACGCGCCTATGCTAGTACGCTTCAGACTGTATTGTTTTTCGTTTATCTCCACACAGAGCCTCACTTACACCTGTATAGGTTTAGTACTAAAGCCGCTTCAATTCCTACTCCATTGGCTAACTGGTCACTTCTATTGATATAAATATTGCTAATGAATACTCTATTGTATGCAATATTTATAGATAGAGCTGTACAGCATTTAAACAATAATGTGCCGGCGAATTATTTCGATTGAAGACAACAAAGATGATTTGGATTTCGCACTTTAATCCAAAGAATAAGCAAATCGGCCCTACTTCCGACTATTAGCCCTGTGAAAGATGACAATACACAGACACTTTGGATTGGAAAATCATCATCTTAAACAACTACAGTAACACGTGTTAGCACATAGTCCAGCACTTTCACCGTGACGGCTAGTTTATGGTCATCAT
The DNA here is from genome assembly GCF_003172875.1 of Leucothrix pacifica. Lineage (GTDB taxonomy): Bacteria > Pseudomonadota > Gammaproteobacteria > Thiotrichales > Thiotrichaceae > Leucothrix > Leucothrix pacifica. Next base: position 954 of record NZ_QGKM01000078.1, read on the forward strand.
CAAAAAACCCGTAAATGCAGCATTATTGATACTGAGTTTTGGGTCGCACTGATCCTTCATTTCATCCAAAAACGTACTGTAATCCCGGTAAAACGCATAAGATGGTCGCGGTTTGTAGACCAACTCTTTATCCATCTCAAAATAGTTCAAAATCATTTTGGTGGTATTTGGTTTGATGAACCAGTTGTTTTTTGGGTCGAAATAAAATGGAATCGTACTGATGGCTGACCATCGAGCCAGTTTCAGGGTCACCAGTTGCTCCAGAAATTGATTAAAGCCCTTTTCAGTATCACCATGTAGCAAATCAAACATTGCATCAGCCAGATGCTCTCGCTCTGCAGGTGACAGAGTGCCGATACCATCACGGAATTTTGGCTTATCGAACATTGAGACCATAGATGAACGGGACATCACGAGAATCATGTTTTGGATAATGGACTCAACCTTACCAAACTGTGATTCAGAGAAAAAACCCTGAGTTTGTGCAGATAACTTATCGATATTGTGCTTCTTACGGATTTTAACGAGTTCTTCATCCTCAAACCCATCCGGATGCCTGGCAAAGAAGTCACCTTGTAACTCAAACAGTTTTTCAATATTCATGAGGTCCCTCCGAATTACTTGATAATTGCCATCATGGTTGTACTGAGCATTGCCTCTGAGGCTTCACCAATGTCAACCAGCAGTGACAAACGTGCTCGTCCCCGGTTCTCCAGATGCTTTAGAAACACTTCTCGTGACTCGGCTTCCAGTTCACACTGACAGACAATGTCAGTAATCACAGGCTTTTTATAGCGAATCTCTGCTTTAGCCATGACGACATCGGCATCATGCCCGGTTTGTTCCAACATATAGGTGGTCAATGCCCATGCGGTCAGCGCTCCCACTGAGTATAAACTTCCGGCAAAACCAGTACCGTGGACATTCACATTATCAGCCACTGGAGCCCGTGCCTGAATAGCATGGTCATTGAGTTGTTCAATGCTGAAATGCATTGCATCGGCCAGTGGTATTTCCTGAAGAATACGCTGAGTCAGTAACTCAGCATCCTCTGCTGTCTTAGCCAAACAGCTTATCTCCCATTTGATCGATCAATAAGGTCGATTTACGCACTACTTCTTTTGCACAATCTTCCTTATTTGTGAATAAATCTGCACGAATAATGCGATGCTCTTTATCGCCCTTACGAATGATACCGTTTAAGCGGTACTGGCCACCCTCTTTTTCTGGCATCGGAATAATCTCATAATCAAGGTAATGTTCCACTGGCATTGCCCCTGAGTTTTCTGAGTTTTCCGAACCACCCGAAAATATTGATTTTAAACTTGATAATAAACCCATATCGATAGATACCTTTCCTTAGTTGCCTTCATTGTAATACACTTTTTCAGGTTTACAGTGTGTGCTTAATAATTGATTTTAACCTTGTCCTGCCCCAAGTACCCTCGTAAGGATTCTAATGATGCATTATCCAAAGGTGCTTTATATGCGGCCCCTAAACGCACTTGCGCCGTTGCTTGTTGGTTTTCATAATTAACAAAGATAGGACATTCACTCTCACCCTCTGGTGGGATCAGTGAAGCGAGGTGATCGATAAAGCCGTTTTGTGACTGCGCCTCTGACACGGTCAGGTTCAGGCTACGTGCAAACATGGAGCGCGCTGTTGCTACATCATACAAAGCCTCAATACGCAGGCGTGTGTTGCCTGTGTGGTACTCTGTATTCAATGTACCGCTGATAACCAGCACCTCTTCTTTTACAATTAAGTGCTCGTACTCTTCGAATACATTACTAAAAATGAAGATCTCATAATAAGCGGTTTTGTCATCCAACTGCACAAAGGCACGTTTACCCTTTTCAGTATTTTGCGTGCGAATAGCTGACACCAAACCGGCCAACACCACAGGATGCTTTTGATACTTCTGAGTACTATCTTCTTCAGCCAGATCAGAAAGTTTCATCGACCGCATCTGCGCAATTTCTTCTTCGTACTCATTGATCGGGTGACCTGTCAGGTATAAGCCTAATGCATCTTTCTCCATCCGCAAACGATCACGCTCAGGCCATTCCGGTAAGTCCGGCGCAAGCTTTTCGTCTTGCTCAACCACCATCGAGCCACCGAACAGGTCAGTCTGCCCAATCGCTTCGTCGCGGTGTAACTGACTAGCCATCCGGATCACTTCGGGCAAGTGCGCCTGCATGGAGTTTCTGTTTTTACCGAGACTATCAAACACACCGGCATTGATTAGTGTTTCTAGCGTCCGCTTGCTGAGTTTATTAGAGTTAACGCGTTTACATACATCAGCCATAGACACAAACGGTCCATTTGCCTCACGCTCTGCCAGAATAACGCCGATGGCGCTTTCACCTGCCCCTTTAATCGCGCCTAGCCCAAAGATTACATTACCTTCGTTTTCAGTACTAAAGCGATAACCTGAACGGTTTACATCCGGTGGAATCACCTCTAGTCCCAACTGACGACATTCGTCGACAAAGGTCACCACCTTCTCGGTGTTATCCATATCCGAGGACAATACAGCAGCCATAAAGGCCGCAGGATAATGCGCTTTTAACCAAATAGTCTGGAAGGAAACCAAGGCGTAAGCAGCCGAGTGAGATTTATTAAATCCGTACTCCGCAAACTTTTCCATCAAATCGAAAATCGCCGTGGCTTGTGCCGGATCAATGTTTCGCCCACCCGAGCCCTCCATGAAGATCTCACGTTGCTTGGCCATTTCTTCGGGCTTTTTCTTACCCATCGCACGACGCAACATGTCCGCACCACCCAGCGAATACCCTGCCAGAATCTGTGCGATCTGCATGACCTGTTCCTGATAAACGATTACACCGTATGTGGTGTTGAGTACCGGCTCAAGATCAGGGTGTGGATATTCAACTTTCGCAATCCCTTTTTTACGGTTAACGAAGTCGTCTACCATGCCTGACTGCAGCGGCCCCGGACGATACAAGGCTACCAGTGCTACGATATCTTCAAACACATCAGGCTGTAAGCGCCCGATCAGTTCTTTCATCCCGCGCGATTCCAGCTGGAATACGGCGGTAGTTTTAGCAGAACGCAATAGCTCGAATGACTTTTCATCAGCCAAATCAATTTGCGAGATATCGAGCAATTCTTCGCCCTTCTCTGTTCGCAAATCATTAATGATTTTGACAGCCCAGTCGATAATGGTCAGGTTACGTAGACCCAGGAAGTCGAATTTAACCAAGCCAACCGCTTCAACATCGTCCTTATCAAACTGTGAAACGAGACTACCACCGCCTTCTTCACAGTAGAGCGGTGTAAAGTCTACTAAGGCGGATGGTGAAATTAATACACCACCGGCATGTTTACCGACATTTCGGGTCAAACCTTCCAGCGACAATGCCAGATCAATCAGACTTTTGACTTCTTCATCTTCGTCATACAGTGCTTTTAAATCCGGTGAATCGATCAACGCTTTGGTCAACGTCATTTTGATCTCGAACGGAATGAGCTTAGCGATTCTGTCTACAAAGCCGTAGGGATGACCAAGAATACGCCCCACATCACGCACGACCGCTTTTGCCGCCATCGAACCATAGGTGATGATTTGCGATACTTTGTCGCGGCCGTAGGTCTCCGCGACATAGTCGATCACCATTTCACGCTTATCCATACAGAAATCGATATCGAAATCGGGCATGGAGACGCGTTCCGGATTCAGGAATCGTTCAAATAGCAAGTCATAAAGTAGCGGATCAATATCAGTAATTTTTAGGGCATAGGCCACCAAGGAACCCGCACCAGAACCACGACCCGGCCCTACTGGTACATCGTTATCTTTACCCCACTGGATAAAGTCGGCCACGATCAGGAAGTAACCGGGGAATCCCATGCCATTGATAACGTCCAGCTCCACCTGCAGACGCTCGTCATATTCTTTACGTTGCTCTTTAAACTCCTCAGAATCTACGTCAAACATCACTTTGAAGCGTTCTTCCATACCCTCGCGAGAAACCTGACAGAAGTATTCCGCCTCAGTCATACCCTCAGGTATCGGGAAGGCTGGCAGATAGTTTTTGCCTAAGGTCAGCTCGACGGTACAGCGTTTGGCGATCTCTAAAGTGTTCTCAATCGCTGATGGAATATCTTTAAACAGCTCCTTCATCTCATCGGCTGAGCGCAAATATTGTTGGTTGCTGTATTTTTTCTCGCGTCGCTTATCCGCTAATGTAAAACCATCATGGATACATACCCGCGCTTCGTGTGAAGAGAAATCATCTTCAGTCAGGAATCTGACATCATTGGTTGCCACTACCGGTACATCATTGGCAACAGCTAATTCAACAGCGGATTGTAAATAACGCTCATCTCCCGTTCTGCCAGTTCGCTGCAATTCGAGGTAATAACGGTCGGGGAAAACCTCCTTCCATTCTTTTAAGCGGCGCTCTGCTTCCTCTTTATTATCCGCCAGCAGTGAGTAACCTATATCACCACTTTTACCGCCCGATAAGGCTATGATTCCTTCATTAAGCTCTTTGACCCACTCACGTTTAACCCGTGGAACTCCGAGTACCTGACCTTCCTGATAAGCTTTGGAAATCAGTTTTGAAACATTGAGATAACCCTGATTGTTCTGGCATAACAGAATCATGTGGTACAGCAGGTTTTGGTCGTTCTCATCCTGCAGCAGTACATCCACACCAAAAATAGGCTTGAGACCTTGCCCCATTGCTGCTCGGTAAAACTTCACCATGGCAAACAGGTTATTTTGATCAGTCATTGCGATGGCTGGCATGCCGCCTTCTTCCACCGCTGGCATCATTTTTTTAATTCTTAAGGTGCTGTCGACCAGTGAGAATTCTGTGTGTAGTCTGAGGTGTACGAAACTCATCCCATTGTCCTTATTATGCGTTGTACAGGTTTGAAGCTAAGGCGGTGTATCGGGCAAGCCCCCTGCTCCTGTAAAGCTTGTTGATGCTGTTTAGTGGGGTAGCCTTTGTGTTTGGCAAAGCCATAACCGGGATATTTTTCATCCATTTCCACCATTTCATGGTCGCGTGATACTTTGGCCAGTATGGAGGCGGCACTAATTTCCGCTTCGGTCAGATCCCCTTTAACGATGGCTTCCATTCGGTATGGCAAATCCGGGCAACGGTTACCATCAATTTTTACAAAGTTGGGTTCTATATGCAGCCCTTCAACAGCACGTTTCATCGCCAACATACTCGCCCACAAAATATTGATCTCGTCGATTTCTTCAACTTCAGCACGCCCTAGCGACCATGATAAGGCTTTTTCACGAATCTCGATCGCCAGCGCATCTCGCTTTTTCTCGGTGAGCTTTTTTGAATCGGTTAAACCCTCGATAGGATTGGCAGGGTCTAAAATAACAGCGGCAGCCACTACAGCCCCTGCCAGTGGCCCCCGACCAACTTCATCAACACCCGCGATCAATGATGTCACATTAAGACCTCTTACTCAGTAATTCGTGAATTGCAGCGGCTGCCTGCTGGCTGGCTCCCTGCTTTAATATTTTATGTATCTCTGAGAAGCGCCGGAGCACTTGCGCTTTTTGTTCTGAAGTTTGTGAAAACTGTATTTCAACTTCCGTAATGACCGCCTCAACTGTCAATTCTTGCTGGATTAATTCAGGCACTAATCGTTGGTTAGCCAGGTTGTTTGGTAAGGTATAAAACGGTGATTTAATCATACCTAAGCGCTGAATGATCCAGCCTGTGAGTGCCGCTACCCGATAGGCTGCGACCATTGGTCTGCCCACTAACATGCCTTCTAACACGGCAGTTCCTGATGCCATCAGAATCTGATCCGCTGCTTTCATGACGGTACGGGATTGCCCGGATACCCATGTCATAGGGACTTCAGGAGCTAACTCCTGGTGCAAGGCTTTGAACTGTACTGCTATCTTGTCATTCACCAAAGGGCACACTAACTGCCACTCCGGATGGTTTTGATGAATTGTTTTTAATCCCAGTAAAAAGTCCGGACCTATTCGCTGGATCTCACCACTACGGCTACCCGGCAGCACTGCCAAGGTGAATGGCTCTGACGCCAAGTCAAGTGCTTGTCGGGCTTGGTGTTTATCATTCTCTAATGGAATTTCATCGGCTAAGGGGTGACCGACAAAAGCAACGGGCACCTGATGTTGCTTGTAAAAATCCATTTCAAAGGGAAACAATGCCAGCATCAAATCCAGATTACCAACAAATTTCTTCACACGGCTTTGTCGCCATGCCCAGATTGATGGACTAACATAATGAACGCTTGGTGTTGCTTGTGCGTGTAAACGCTGCTCTAACCAGATATTAAAGTCAGGTGCATCAACACCAATAAATACATCGGGCGGGTCTTGCGTCCAACGTTGCAGCAAACTTTTACGGATAGACATTAGCTCGCGTAAACGACCGATGACTTCGGTAAACCCCATCACCGACAAGCGATCCATTTCAAACAGAGAATCACAGCCTTGTGCCTGCATTTCAGGGCCTGCTATCCCCTCAAACTGTGCATCCGGATAATAGGCTTTGAGTGCCTGAATCAAACGGGCACCGAGTATATCGCCGGATACCTCCCCTGCAACAATCGCTATTTTCATTATTAGCGAATGATGCCGCGTTCGCTACGCTTACAAAACTTATTCAGAAGCTCAACTTCTTCACTGCCTGGATATGTCTCTTCCATTTTCAGTAATGCTTGCTGGAATTGTAAATCCTGACGATACAGCATGCGATAGCACTGTTTTATACGTGAAATACTCGTCGCGTCAAAACCGTTGCGTTTTAACCCTTCACTGTTAATCCCACGAGGCAAAGCAGGTGCGCCGTGTGCAGTAATATATGGCGGCAGATCTTTACCTAAAGACGTTCCCATTCCAGTGAATGAATACTTACCGACTCGGCAGAATTGATGCACTAGTGTAAAGCCACCGAGTATCGCAAAATCATGAACACGCACGTGACCCGCCAATGTGGCATTGTTGGCAAAAATCGTATTATTACCAACCACACAATCATGGGCGATATGCACATACGCCATGATCCAGTTATCGTTCCCCACGATAGTTTTGCCGATATCCTGTGTCGTTCCACGATTGATCGTGACATTCTCACGAATCAGATTTCGGTCGCCGATAATCAGCTCCGTCGGCTCACCCGCATACTTTTTATCTTGTGGGGCAGCACCAATGGAGGAAAATTGATAGATCTCATTCTCCTCGCCGATAATCGTTGGGCCTTCAATCACTACATGGGGGCCGATTTTACAACCGGCGCCGATCGTCACATCGGCGCCAATAACGCTGTAGGCGCCAACCGTGACATCTACGGCGATGTTTGCCGACGGGTCGATAATGGCAGTTGGATGTATCAAGCATCCTCCTTAACAGCAGCGCACATTAGCTCTGCAGACGTCACCATTTTACCGTCAACTTTTGCAACAGTATTAAAAATCCACATATTGCCTTTGCGCTTAACCAACTCCGCATATAATTCGACCTGATCTCCCGGTACGACTTGCTTGCGGAATTTTACTTTGTTCACACCAACCAGAATGTAAAGTGTATTTTCCTGAGGCTCTGTGCCCATGGTTAAGAAACCTAGTAAGCCTGTCGCCTGAGCCATGGCTTCGATCAGTAACACTCCCGGCATAATAGGCTGGTCAGGAAAGTGTCCATTGAAATACGGCTCGTTCACCGTGACGTTTTTAATAGCGGTCAGGTGTTTGCCTTCTTCGTAGTCCAGTACACGGTCTACTAATAAAAACGGATAACGATGAGCTAGAAATTTTCTGATTTCTACAACGTCCATTACTTTCATTCGGTCGATCCTATTTGTCTTGTATTTGAATTTGTTTCTGTAGCTCGCGTACTGACCTGGCCATTTCATCTAGTTGTGTAAAACGAACCGCATTACGACGCCAGCGTTTTGATTCTGTCGCAGGAACCCCTGAGGAATAGACACCCTTTTCTTTTATTGAGCCGGTGACCATGCTCATACCTGTGATGATGACCTCATCAGCAATCGTGATATGCCCTGCTATCGCTGAAGCACCACCAATTTGACAATATTTACCAATTATCGTGCTACCCGCGACCGCTACGGCACCTGCTAAGGCTGTATGATCCCCGATCACAACATTATGGCCAATCTGAATTTGGTTATCGATTATAACCCCATTACCGATGACTGTATCGCTTAATGCGCCACGATCTATTGTGGTATTCGCTCCGATTTCCACATCACGACCAATTTGCACACCCCCAATTTGTGGGATTTTATGCCATTCGCCGGTATCTGGTGCGTAGCCAAAACCATCTGCGCCAATCACAGAGCCAGAATGGATACGGGTGCGTTCTCCGATACTGACACCATCATAGATAGTGACATTGGCTTTTAAGCACACATCATCAGCTATCACGCAGCCAGCACCAATCACGCAACCCGCACCGATCTGGACACGGTCGCCGAGTGTGACACCTTCATCAATCACTGCATTAGCCCCGATACAAACACCTTCTCCTGTCCTAAGGTCTTCCTGAACGACTGCAGAGGCGTGAATTCCGGATATCAACCGGGCTTCCGGATACATCAACTGGACGGTTTTTGCATAAGCCAGATAAGGATTATTATGCAACAATACCGCTCCGTTGAAATCACTCAGATCAATTTTCGGTGAGGCAATAATGGCAGAAGCACTGCACTGAGCTACTTGCGACAGGAATTTATGATTACTAATAAAGGTAATATCACCCTGCTTCGCTTGAGTGAGTGGCGCAACGGCATCAACTGTTTGCGCAGCATCACCATTGAGCGTGGAGCCGGTAAATGCCGCAATTGCTTCGAGGCTGGTTGCAGCCATATTAATTAACCTTTTCTGTTTGAGTATCAGCCGAGTTCTCAGGCTGCTGCTTGTCTAATTGCTGTTGTAGGTATTCAAGGACGGATAGAGTCATGTCGACACGCTGGCTAGCAGCAACATATTCTTGAATCACAATATCAATATTCTGCTTTTTACGAACCTCTTCGATGGCCTGAAAAACGCTTTTTTGAACATCATCCAGTGCCGTATCACGCGCAAACCGTAGTTCTTCACGGAAGTCCTCCAAAGTACGGGTACGCTCACGCTTCATGGAGCGTATATTACGGTCAGCCTGACGAACTTCTTCCTCAGACCATTTCGAGCGGTTTTCATCCAGCGCTTCTTCCAGTGTATTAATTTCTTCTAGTCTTTCCTGCAATGCCTGTTCCCGTGGTGAGAACTCAGCTTTGAGCGCCTGACTTGCCAGCTCCGCCTCTGGTGCATTTTTCAGAAGATAAGCAACATTGACTACAGCAATACTAATAGGTGAATCATCAGCTGATGCAACAGAGTCAATCAAGCCGAAGCAAGCAATACACAGAGCAGAAACAAAATACTTCATAGAGAACAAGACTATTATTGGGACATTAATTATCCGGACAGTTTACTCGCAGGAACCCACTGAAACAAATAGAGTTGTGCTGATTCATTGAAATTCTTCAATTGGGACAACGAAAAAAGCCTTGCTAGAAAACAAGGCTTTTAATTCATAAGCGGAATAACGATTAGAAGTTTGCGCCCACAGAGAACTGCAGCTCCTGTACTTCATCGTCATCTTCAGCATTAAGCGGTTTCGCATAACTTAATGTTAGTGGGCCCAACGGAGAAACCCATGTCACACCAACACCTGCTGAGTAACGAATTTCGTCTTGATCGAAGTCATCTTCAAAGACATTACCTGCATCAACAAACACACTCCCTTTCAGACCTTTGACATCTGATAGTAATGGCACAGGGAAGCGAAGTTCAGCCGTTGCATTGAGTGATAAATTACCACCTTTTGCATCACCGGATGAGTCATCAGGACCTAGGGAGTTATGCTCGAAACCACGCACTGTACGGATACCACCAGAGTAGAAGTTTTCAAAGAATGGCAGCTCGCTGGTATTCCCATAACCATCACCATAGGCGATGCCACCTTTCATGACCGCTGTGATATTGTCAGTCACAGGGTAGTAAGCAGAACCACTGTACTTCAGTTTGTAATATTCTAGATCACTGCCCGGCAAGCCAGCTTCAAGCACTAGACTGTGTCGTCTGCCAGAGGTCGGGAATATGGTGCGGTCACGAGTATCGTTTACATAGCTCATTGAGCCGATAAACTGAGTATACTCATCCCCATGAGCTTCGATGCCTTCGGCCGCATTACCATCAATGAAATCAGTAACATGATCCGGACTTGAAGCCGTTGTTGTAATTTTGCGTTGTTCAGCACCCAGGCTGAAGCGTAATGAATCATCTTCACCCAGCGGGAAGGTGTAATTCACACTAGCACCGTACTTATCACTTAGGTAATCAGAAGTATCATCATCAGTAGCATCTGTCTTGTCGTAATAAAGCTTAAAGCCACGACCGATACCATCGATGGTGTGATATGGATTGTTATAACTTAGGTTGAATTTACGCTCAGACTCACTGTTTGCACCAGCAATAGATAAACTCTTACCTGTTCCCATGAAGTTGTTCTGAGTCAGACCAACGTTAAACAGAATACCTGCACTTTGTGAGTAACCAACACCAGCAGTGAACTGATTTGACGATTGCTCTGTAACAGTCACATCCAAATCAACCTGGTCATTGGTACCTGCAACCGGAGAGGTTTCAATTTTAACCGCGGATACGAATGGCAAACGCTGAATGCGACGACGCGACTTCTCTACGGACTCTTTTGAATAGAAAGAGCTTTCAAGCTGACGCATCTCACGTCGGAACACTTCATCATTTGTACGGAAGTTGCCTCTGACATTGATACGTCGTACGTATGTGCGCTGTCCTTGTTTCAGATCAAAGGTCAGATCAACCGTTTTATTAATTTCATTGACGCGTGGTACGACGTCCACCTTAGCAAATGCATACCCATACTTACCCATTTCAGAACTAAAATTCTTTTGGGTTTCGCGCATTTTACGCTGGGAGAAAACCTGCCCTTGTTTCATGGTAACCATCTTCTGGATGGCCGCAGACTGAGTACCCGTTACATCAACCTTTCCAACCCGATACTGATCACCTTCACGGATATCGATATTGATATTAACCGCACGCTTGTCATCGGATAATGAAACCTGAGACGATAATACTTCAAAGCGCAGGAAGCCTCGATCACGATAGAAAGCTGTTAAGTTATCCAGATCACCAACCAACTTCCCTTTAGAATATTGGTCCTTTGTGCTCAGAATTGCTAATCGACTTTTAGGGCCTGACTCTAACAGTTTCTTCAATGTAGCTTCAGGAAATGCTTTATTACCAGTGATCTTTACGTTGCGGATTTTCGCAACACCACCTTCCTGAACATTGATCTTTACAGCAGATCTTCCACCATCCATCGGAGTGACCGTAGATGATACACGTGCTGAGTAATTACCGCGTGAAACGTATTGCTGCTGAAGTTCTTTTTCAAATTGTGCCAGTGCCGCACGATCTAGTGGTCGTCCTAGTGCAAGACCACCACCGCGCATTGCATCCAACAAAACTTTATCAGTAATCGTCTTGTTGCCGTCAATCTTGATATCACCAATAGCAGAACGCTCAGTTACCTTTACGATCAGAACATTTCCACGACGACTCAATGCGACATCATCAAATAGGCCAGTGCGGTATAGTGAATTAACGACCTCACCCGTCATACGGTCATCAAAGTTTTGGCCAACTCTGACAGGGACATTACTGAGCACAGTACCAGCGTTAATACGCTTAAGTCCGCTAACCTGAATATCCTGAAGAATAAAGTTGTCAGCCCACACACCCTGACTTATGGCAAATAAGCAGCTTGCAAAAGAAAGCCGAAGCGTCTGTTTTCTCATAATTAACTCACTAATCGTGTTATATCGTTATAAATTGCCAGCACCATAAGCACGCCAACCATCGCCATACCCACTCGCATTCCCATCGCTTCAAATTTCTCTGAAACGGGGCTACCTTTCACTATTTCAATGATGTAATACATCAAGTGGCCGCCATCCAGCATCGGGACAGGAAGTAAATTTAGTACTCCCAAGCTTAGACTAATGATGGCTAAAAAACTCATAAATACAGAGAAACCAATCACTGCACTTTTCCCAGCGTAGTCCGCAATCGTTAGCGGGCCGCTAATATTTTTTATCGACGCCTGTCCGGTCACCAGACGACCCATGACTCTCAGCGTCATTAAAGACATATCCCACGTTTCTATCGCGCCGAGTTTAATAGATTCCAGTAAGGACGCTTTGCGTTTGAATTCCAGTTTATTCACAGACTCGGCAGTTTTGAGGTACGCCATACCAATACCAATCATACCGACTTTTCGTCCTTCGAACTCAGTCAGCTTGGGCGTCAGACTAACATCCATAGCCTTACCATCACGTAAGATGCCAAGGTTGACCACTTGATCGGGATGCGAACTAATGAATTCTGAAAACTCTCTGGTGGATTTGATCGCCTCACCGTTCAGGAACTGAATATGATCATCAGCTTGTAGTCCCGCGGAAGCTGCTGCTGAATCGGGTAATACCTTTGTAACAACCGGATAATTTTCTGGTCTTTCCAGATTAAGTCCGATTTTCTTGAAGTAATCACCTTCATCTTTAAGCAATGCGACCTGACTCAAGTCCAACACACGCTCAGCTCTACTGCCATTGGCTTGTTCAACTTGTAAACTGACGCTGCTATCGCCAAGGTACTCACCTAACACAGTCAAACGCAGCTGATTGACAGTTTCAATCGGTTGATTATTGATACTGAGCACTCTGTCGCCAGCAACCACACCACTAATGGCTGCCGGAGAATTGGCGGCAGGTGTGGCCAGATACGGCCGGACAGAATCAATGCCCGCCATATAAGTAACGGCAAAAGCAAAGATAGCAAAAATGAAGTTGAATACAGGGCCAGCCAGAACTATCAGGAAGCGTTTCCAGACGGGCTGCAGATTAAATGCACGGTGGCGCTCAGCAGGATCAACATCCCCTTCTCGCTCATCCAGCATTTTTACATAGCCACCAAGCGGAATCAGGGACAGAGCGTACTCGACTTCATCCTCATCTTTCCCTTTCTTTTTCCAGATAACCTTGCCGAAGCCGATTGAAAAGCGCAGCACTTTGACACCGAGTTTACGCGCAACCCAGTAATGACCAAATTCATGTACAGCGACTAATAATCCAATCGTGGCAAAAAAAGCGACGATAGTAATAAAGATATTCATAATGCAGTTGACTGCTTCTTATTGTTTTTTAACCATAAGCGTGCCCGTTCACGGCTGTCTGCATCCTGAACAAGTATCTCATTCAAGACGAGTGGCGTTCCGGTAGGCGCTTGCTCAAGGACATTTTCAATAAGTTGCGGTATCTCAGTAAAGTTAATTTGTTTATTCAGAAAGCTGGCTACTGCGACTTCATTGGCCGCATTCAGCGCAATACTTGCATATCCACCGATTTCATGGGCCTCATAAGCAAACTTTAGACACGGGAAACGCTCAAAGTTCGGGGCTTCAAAATCCAATCTGGCAACATCAAATAAATCCAGCTCATCAACACCGGCATCAATGCGCTCAGGCCATGCTAAGGCGTAGGCTATCGGGGTTCGCATATCGGGATTGCCTAATTGAGCAATCACCGAGCCATCCACGTATGAAACCATTGAGTGAATCGTACTTTGAGGATGTATGACAACCTGAACTTTAGCACTAGGGGTGTCAAATAACCAACACGCCTCAATGACCTCCAAACCTTTATTCATCATGGTGGCAGAGTCAACTGATATTTTTTGACCCATCGACCAGTTAGGGTGTGCAACAGCCTGTTCCGGGGTGACATCTTTCAATGTATTGATATCACGCGTCCGAAATGGGCCGCCTGAGCCAGTCAGTAATATTCGCTTGACGCCATGCTGGCCGCTCGCGGGCATACTTTGGAAAATAGCATTGTGCTCACTGTCGATTGGTAAAAGCTCAGCACCGTTATTTTTAACGGCATCCATAAATAGCTTACCGGACATTACCAGAGCTTCTTTATTGGCAAGCATGACACGCTTGCCCGAATTAGCCGCTGCCAGCGAAGGCAACAGGCCGGCTGCTCCAACAATGGCAGCCATGACATAATCAACTTCTGTTAATGTTGCAACCTCTTCGAGTGCATCTGAACCAGATAAGACCGTTGTCTCTATACCTGCTGAGCGCAGCTTAGCATCCAACTGTTCAGCACAATTGTGATCGACCATGACCGCGTATTTTGGGCGAAATAACTGACACTGTTCGAATAATAAGTCTGTTTGTGTGTTGGCCGTCATTGCCACTACATGATATTTGTCAGGATGTCGGGCGATTACATCAAGTGTACTAAGTCCAATAGAACCCGTAGCACCCAGAATAGTAATGCCTTTACTGCCAGCTGAAGACGATGTCGAACTCACCATACTCAAATACCGAGCTCAACAATACTCACTGACAACCCAAGTACGAAGACAGGAAGCGCCGCTAACAATCCATCAATTCGATCGAGCACTCCGCCGTGTCCGGGGAGTATGGAACCACTATCTTTCATCCCTGCTTCGCGCTTGACCAGACTTTCAAATAAGTCACCAGCAACAGACAATGCAGCCACTAACAGTGATAACAACAAGAAGTAGACCCAAGCCGTACCCCTAAACCCAAAGAAGGAAGCGCCTAACACCGCAAATAACAGTGCTGCTGCTAAGCCACCTTTCACACCTTCCAGTGTTTTACCGGGACTCAAGTGCACCGCCAGCTTTGTTTTACCGATAGCCTTACCCACAAAGTAGGCACCGGTATCCATCGCTGCTACCAAGAACACCAAATACAACACCATCCGTGGATCATGGCTTTGTAATCGGCTAATCGCTAACCATGCCGGAATCAGAATCAGCACAGCAGACAAGCTCAACAGCCAGGGCCTGCTTGAATAAAATGTGCTGCCTTGGCGGTATATCGTCAATAAGCCAAGAATGGTAACCCACCAAACTACGCCAACCGCGATTGCGTACCACGCAAGCCCAGTTACATGAATGAGGGTCGCCAGCACAAGCAAAGCAACGACGGCCCAGCCACGTGACGTTTCATCTAAACCAATCAAACGCCCCCACTCCCAACCACCTACACTCATGATGACCACAAGCGCAGCAATGGAGAAGTACGTTGCAGGCAAAAGTAACACGGCTGCAAATACAACCAATGCCATAATGATCCCTGTAATAACGCGTTGCTTAAGCATGTCCACCTTCCTTAACTTGCTCGCCTGTCATGCCAAAACGCCGCTGTCTACCCGAGAAGTCTTTAATGGCTTCGATAAGTGCTTGCTCATCAAAGTCAGGCCACAACAAGTCGGTAAAATAGAGTTCGGAATAGGCTAGCTGCCATAACAGGAAATTACTAATACGGCGTTCACCACCGGTTCTTATAAATAAATCAGGGTCGGGAACATCACTGGTAGATACATACGATGAGATCGACTCTTCTGTAATCACAGCATCAGGGTTTTCAGCGATGATTTTCTGTGTTGCCTGAACAATGTCCCAGCGCCCCCCATAATTCGCAGCAATTTGTAATAACAAACCGTCACCTTCAGCAGTCAGCGCTTCTACATGAGCGATTTTTTCTTGCAATTTTTGAGAAAATGCAGAGGTATCACCGATAAACCTGAGTCTCACACCGTGCTTGATTAAGCCTTTTGCTTCACGATCCAGAGCCTTTGACAACAAAGTCATCAATCCTTTGACTTCATCTTCAGGGCGTTTCCAGTTCTCACTACTAAACGCAAACAAGGTCAGGCATTCAACCGACAACCTGCCACAGGTTTTAACGGTAGACCTTACCGCCTCTGCACCACGGTGATGACCGTACAATCGTGGCCGGCGACGCTGTTGAGCCCAGCGCCCATTGCCATCCATGACGATGGCAATATGACGTGGTATAACCGATTGATTTATCATATTTTATTATTCTTTCACGGCAAACTTTGTGACAAAAAACTTGATACTAAATCTCCATCAAGTCCTGTTCTTTCTTGACCAATACCTCGTCGATAACTTTGACATACTGATCCGTTAACTTCTGGATAGAATCCTGAGCACGACGCTCATCATCTTCGGAGATTTCTTTGTCTTTTTGCAGTGCCTTGAAGCTACTATTGGCATCACGACGAATATTACGTACTGCAACACGCGAGCCTTCTGCTTCGCCACGTACTACTTTTACTAAATCCTTACGTCGCTCTTCTGTAAGCGCTGGCATTGGAACACGAATTACCGTGCCTGCAGAGTTAGGATTCAATCCCAAATCTGACGTCATGATCGCTTTCTCGATAGCCTGCACCATCGTACGCTCCCAAGGAGTGATGCTCAGTGTACGGGAATCTTCGATACCGATATTCGCTACCTGACTCAGAGGTACCATGCTGCCATAGTAATCAACACTAACCTGATCCAACAATGAAGGATGTGCACGACCTGTGCGAACCTTAGCAAGCTGATCTTTCAGTGCTTCAATGGTCTTATTCATTCTTTCCTCAGCATCTTGCTGAATTTCGTCAATCATTTCGCTACCTCTACTAATGTTCCAACGCTTTCGCCATTCACAATGGAAGCCAAAGCGCCAGATTCAAACATATTAAACACGCGCATCGGCATGTTGTTCTCGTTACATAATACCATTGCTGTCAAATCCATTACACCTAAACGCTGCTCAATCGCGTCATCATAACTGATCTGCTCGTATCTTTTGGCAGTAGGGTTTTTAACAGGATCTGAATCGTAAATACCGTCGACTTTTGTGGCCTTCAACAGCAAATCCGCTTGAATTTCGATTGCTCGCAGACTTGCTGCGCTATCAGTCGTGAAACATGGGTTACCTGTGCCCGCAGCAAAGATTACAATCTCACCCTGATCAAGATACCGTTGTGCTTGTTCGGCTGAAAAGCCTTCACCAACGCCATCAATATTCATCGATGTCATGACACGGCAACTCACGCCCTGCTTATGTAGCGCATCTTGCATCGCCAGTGCATTCATCACTGTTGCAAGCATGCCCATTTGATCACCACTGACGCGATTAATCCCACTTTTAGCAAGGCCAGCACCGCGGAAGATATTTCCGCCACCGATGACCAACGCCATCTGCACCCCTTGCTTTTGTTGTTCTGCGATTTGCTGTGCGGTTGACTGCAACACGTCCGCATCAAAGCCAAAATCAAAGTCGCCCATCAAGGCTTCACCGCTGAGTTTTAATAAAATCCTTTTTGGGCGCTGCCCCGTATTATCTGACATTTTTACCAAACCTGATAAGTGAAAAAAGTTTGATACCAGACGTGACCATCATCGAAGCCCGTTTAGCTCAAACCCGCTTAGACTACATAAAAAAAAGGGACGTTACTACGTCCCTTTTTCCAAATTCACAAAAAATGCTGAATTCGATTACTTAGATTTATTAACCTCTGCCATTACTTCAGCAGCGAAATCTTCCTGTACCTTCTCGATACCTTCACCAACTTCATAACGGATAAAGCTAGTCACTTCAGCACCAGCTTCTTTCAGCAGATCAGCAACAGTCTGGTCAGGGTTCTTAACGAAGCTCTGGCCTAATAGAGTCACTTCAGCAAGATACTTACGTAAACGACCCTGGATCATCTTCTCGATGATTTCCATCGGCTTGCCGCTGTCCTGTGCCTGAGCGATCAGGATTTCTTTTTCCTTCTCTAGCACTTCAGCAGGTACTTCGTTTTCAGAAACACAGATAGGACGACTTGCAGCGATGTGCATTGCAATGTCTTTACCCAGCGCGTCATCGCCACCCTTCAGGATAACCGCAACACCGATCTTCTCACCATGCTGGTAGTAGCAAATCTCTGAATCATCAGCAGCAGACAGTAACTCAAAACGACGAACCTGAATGTTCTCACCAATTTTTGCAACTAAGTTTGCACGTGCTTCCCCAACAGACTCACCAGAATCAAGTGGCAACTCAGATAGTGCCGCAACATCAGCTGGCTTATCGGCCAACGTCTGCGCCGCAACAGCTTGTGCGAATGATGCGAAATTATCGTCTTTAGCAACAAAGTCAGTCTCAGAGTTCACTTCAACCATTGCGCCTTCTTTCTTGTCATCGCTCAATACGATCACAACACGACCTTCTGCAGCAGTACGACCTGCTTTCTTGTCGGCTTTTGCTGCACCTGATTTACGCATCAGGTCAATCGCTGCATCCATGTCACCGTTAGTTTCGGTCAGCATTTTTTTGCAGTCCATCATGCCAGCGCCTGTGCGCTCGCGTAGCTCTTTTACTTGAGCGGCTGAAATAGCCATAACATTAATCCTAAAATTTGATTACTGTAATTAAAACGTGTTCGCTAAATGATATTACTCAGCTGGAGTCGCTTCTGCTGCAGGAGCTTCAGCCGCTGCAGGCTCAGCTGCATCAGTTTGAGGCTCAGCCGCATCAACTGCTGCTGCCATATCTTCAGAAGTCTTTGCTGCACTTACGTGACCTTCAACAATGCTGTCAGCAACTGCTGTTGCATATAGCTGAATTGCACGAATAGCGTCATCGTTACCAGGGATTGGGTAATCAACACCCTCAAGGCCATTATTAGTATCAACAACACCGATGACAGGAATACCCAGCGTAACCGCTTCTTTAACAGCGATATCTTCGTGACCTACGTCGATGATGAAAAGTGCATCAGGTAGAGAACGCATATCTTTGATACCGCCCAAACCTTTTTCTAGCTTCTCAAGCTCACGAGTAAGTGTCAGCACTTCTTTCTTACCACGGCTCTGCATAGAACCATCAGCAATCATCTTATCTAACTCATGTAGACGACGAATTGACTGCTTAACCGTTTTGAAGTTAGTCAGCATGCCACCCAACCAACGGTGGTTTACGTAAGGCATCTTTGCACGAGTTGCTTCTTCACGAACCGTGTTCTGTGCAGCGCGCTTAGTACCAACAAAAAGAATCTTGCCACCTTTAGCAGCCAGCTTACCCGTGAAGTTCAACGCATCGTTGAACATTGGTAATGTCTTTTCTAGGTTGATAATGTGAATCTTGTTGCGATCACCAAAGATGTAAGGACCCATTTTTGGGTTCCAGTAACGGGTTTGGTGTCCGAAGTGAACGCCTGCTTCTAGCATTTGGCGCATTGTAACTTTAGCCATTATAAATTCCTTTATAGGGTTAGGCCTCCACAAACCCCATCTGCCAACCAAAAACATCGTTTTTAGCACCCTGCCAGACGTGACGATTTGTGTGAGTATTAGGGACAAAAAATGTCCAAAAAATAAATTTGCGTTGAACGCGCGCGCTTTATACCATGTTTGATTTGCTAAATACAACAATCGGTAACATAAACCTTATGCCTGTCACTATAAAAACCGCTGAAGAGATAGAAAAAATGCGCATCGCCGGCAAACTTGCATCGCAAGTGCTGGACATGATTAAGCCGCATGTAGTCCCCGGCGTAACAACCGATGAACTCAATACAATCTGCCATGATTACATTGTTAATGAGCAAGGCGCAATTCCTGCCCCTCTTAACTATGGTAATCCCCCGTTTCCAAAGTCTATCTGTACATCAGTCAACACACAGATATGCCATGGGATTCCAAGTGACAAGAAGCTTAAGAAAGGCGATACCGTGAATATAGATGTAACGGTTATTAAAGATGGTTACCACGGCGATACCAGCCGTATGTATCATGTCGGTGATGTATCGGCACCAGCCGCACGTCTGAGTAATATTGCTCAAATTGCCATGTATATAGGTATCGATATGGTGAAGCCAGGCGTTAAGCTCGGCGATATCGGCCATGCTATTCAAACCTATGCTGAAGCAAATCACACTTCTGTAGTTCGCGAATACTGTGGTCATGGCATTGGCGCTCAGTTTCATGAAGAACCTCAGGTACTTCATTATGGAAAGCCAGGAACCGGTGTTGAAATAAAAGAAGGCATGACATTCACCATCGAACCGATGATTAACTTAGGTAAACGACACACTAAGTTGTTAGGAGACAAATGGACTGTGGTGACCAAAGATCGCTCTTTGTCTGCACAATGGGAGCACACTATATTAGTAACGGGTAGTGGTTACGAAATTCTCACCCTGCGTGATGAAGAAAAAGACTGGAAATCACTACTTCCATGAAGCTGATTTCACTGGCTTTTGCCAGCTTGCTACTCTTTAGCATAAACACAACAACCGTCATAGCCCGTGATAATCACACTCAAGCAGCGTTTAAGTTGCTTGAGGTGACGAATAGTCAGTCACTAACTGACGGCATGGTCACTGAAATGAAACAACTGCTCAGTGATATGCCCGTTGGTGAGGACTTGACAGAGCAGCAGCAAAAGCTTTTTGATAACTTCCGGGTCAAGATGTACGTCCTGATCGATTCCATGTTGAGCTGGGAAACTCTGAAGCCGGAATACGCGCGTATTTATACCGATAACTACACTGAGAGTGAATTAAAACAACTCATCTCGTTTTATGATTCCCCTATCGGGCAGAAAGTAATAAGCAGTACTGCCAGCATTAACACTGCACTAGCCAATGTGCCACAAAACAACCTGAATATCCTCATGTCGGAGATGCAATCTGCAGCCCAAGCAGTCATGCAAGAAATTAATCAATTAAAACAATCACCTGGCAAAGAAACAACAACTGATTCTAATTAATTGTCTTAATTTCGATACACTCCTAGCAAAACTGTTGTAAATTAAACACACCGCTGCTCTTCAAATGCTTGACTCCCCCCCATGATTACTATAAGTTCACTTAAAGAGTAATTATGTTTCAAACAGTTACCGCGAGCGTCAAATAAAGGCGCCATCTGATGCCAGCAGACCAAATTATAAATTAGGGGGGGATGGCATCGAATTTTCTATTAAGTGCCGCTATTAACTTCTTTCTTCTAAACATTGACTGGGGATAGCCCCGTGCTTTTCGCACTTTGCTAGGTTTTAATTTGTCATTTTCAAACTTAAATTTACAAGACAGCTTTGTTACCTCCATTGAGGGGGCAGGCTATTTAGCGCCAACACAATTACAAAGCCAACTCATACCATTAGTTGGTGAACGCAAAAGTGTTCTGGTATGGAGTCAGTCAGCAGCCGGCAAAACGGGAGCCTTCCTGATTCCGGCAGTTAACTATATATTAGCTAATCCGCTCGAAGAAAAGCGTGGCGCTCGTATATTAATACTGACTTCCAGACGTGATCGAGTTAGTCAAATAAATTACACGTTAAAAAGACTAACCCGAGACCATAACATGCGCTTCGGTTTTATTGTTAGTGGTAGACCATACCAGCCGCAAATGCGCCTGATGCGTCGCCCTCTTGATATGATGGTCGCTACTCCGGGAAGGTTGAATGACCTTGTCGATAACAACAAAGCAGATTTTTCACAGCTCGAGATGTTAATCATTGATGATATGACCACCATACATCAGAAAAACATGCACGAGCTGATCTCTAAAATTCTCAAGCAGGTTAAGCAAGAATGTCCAGTCATTGCCTTTATCAGGCATGATGAGGCGGTTACAGCGCTCGCACGAGAATTATTCCCGGATGCTGTAGAGATAGAAGGCATTGAGGAGGAGAACGAAGAGCTGCCAGATAATCTGGATAATAATATTTCAATTATAGATAGACCTGTTCACAGTAAGCCGGAAAAAGAGAGCTCGCTGCCGGAACACGAGCAACATGCTTACGTTGCTGATGACTACACACATAAAATTGCTTTAATGGATCACTTTTTGGATGAGTTTGCCGGTGAAACAACCGTTATTCATACATCAACCACTAAAGCAGCCACTGCTCTGCAGGACAACTTAGCTAATCACGGACACGTTGCAGAGTTGGCACACCAGCTAAAGACCAGTGAGATTTCTCCCGGAGATACACCCACATTAATTGTCGCCGATCAAAATGCTGTGAATCTACCAGCAGGTACCGATCAACACGTCATACATTTTGATTTGCCCTATAAAATCGATAATTACAAGAAGCGTTTGAATAGTCATGCTCTGGAGCGTGACTCTGCCATGATTATACTTGCAGACGGAAGTGATTATGATGCCTTAAGGCGTATTGAAAAGGCGATTGGCTCACCAATTGAGCAACGTACTGCTCCCGGACTGGAACCACTGAATCCGTTCATTAGCACACAGACACACAACCCTAAGAAACAAACAAAAAGTCGTGCTAAAACTAATTCTGGTAAGCCTGCTCAAAAACGAAACACTGGTAGTAATAGTAAAAACGCGAAAGGCAGGACAGCTACCAACCGTAAATCCTCTCCTGCCAGTAAAGGAAAAGCTGCTGAGAACAAACGCGGCAAGCCAACGACGGTAAGGAAAAATACGCGTGGTGGCACATCTGCCAGCGACGATAAAGAACCAAGGCGTCAGCGTAAAGGTCCTTATGGTCGTTTGAATGGCGGCGCACAAAGAAAGCGTACTGACTTCGGAGTGAGCACCAAAGGCACTCAAAGCAACCAGCCTGCCCCAATGTCAAATACTGACTGGGACAAAGCTGTTGCAGAAAATAAATCCAGCAAAGAAAAACGTGTTGTTATACGCTATAAGGACAAGAAGCGAACCCTACTAAAGGAAGATCCAGGCACTGACGCTTAGTGACTTCCAAATAAGGAATAAACAATGCAAAGGGATACAATAACAGCGCAACAAGGGCAAGGACTGCTCGTTAGTTTCGCTGTTCTGATTCTGATCGGTGCGATTGGCACTGTAGCCTATACCGTAATTCAGTCAGAAAAAATCAAACAAGAAACAACAAACATTAATGCGATACAGTCCGCGCCCAAAATCAGTGACTCGGAACTTCAAGGTATAGCGCAAGCACTAGTTAAAAAGCATTTGGGCGGTAAACAAAGTGCTCAGGATGAAGATATTCAGGCACTTAGCAACACTCTGCACAATTTAAAAAACAACACTAGTGAAGCCGCTGCACAAACCCTCCTCCTCCTCAAACAAGATAAACTCGACGAAGCTACTGATACGTTAAAAGCACTCGCACTTGATACTAAGTCCAAACGGGATGCAGCTAAGTTGTGGGTTGATATTGGTAATATTAGCAATCTGAGTACCAGACAAGCTGCTATCGATGCCTATCAGAAATCGGTAACACTAGACCCTGATAATATTAATGCATGGAATCGTATCGGGCATCTTGAGCGAGCCAATAAAAACTTTGACCGTGCTGAGATTGCGTATAAGAATGTTACGCGCCTGTCTGGGGATATGACTCATACCCAAGCACTCTCATTCGCTAACTTTGGCTTACTTCACCAATCACAGAAGAAATACCAGGAAGCCATCGAGTCATTCACGCAGGCACTTAAGATAAATACTCAGCTGAATAACACGTCGGGGATTGCCTCAAACAATGAAAACCTTGCTAGTTTGCAGCGCACATTAAAGAATTATGATTCCGCAGAATCGCATTACAAAGCGGCATTTGAGATCTACCGACAAGAGAATCAACAGGCGAAATTGATTGAACTGCATTCCGCACTGGGAAGCTTGTATCAAACCAGAAAACAAACAGAGCTTGCTTTGCTTGAATATGAGAAAGCCTTATCGCTAACACAGGAAAACCCCAATAAGCGTTTTAGCGCCGGACTGTATGCCAATATGGGCATTTTATCTCAGCAAAGTAACGATCTGGAAAAGGCAGAGTCCTACTTCAATCAAGCTTTAGTGCTTTACCAAGCATTGCAACAAGACCAAGGCACTGCTGATCAATACAGTAATCTAGCGATTCTGGCGCGTAACAAAAAACAGTTTGAAAACAGTGAGAGCCTGCATCTAAAATCCATCGAGCTTTATGAAAAAGTAAACGCTACTCAAGCTATTGTGACGCAGTACACGAATCTTGGCTTTCTCTACACCGCCTGGAATAAGGCAGAAACTGCCTGCACGTACTGGCAAAAAAGTTTGGATGGCTTATCGGAACCGGCTCAAGCCGACCGTAAGATACGAATTCAAGACATAATCAACAGAGACTGCAAGGCATATTCCGGAACTAGCAATAGCGAGGATATTAGCAATGACACCTCTGTGACTGAGGACTAATAGAATACTTCAGCATCACTTTTGATAAGCGCTGAAAGTATGATTGATTCCAAACTGTGAAAGTTAATTATAGCGGTGACAGCCAACACTATTTTGATTAATCATAGCGTTAGCTGTCAGCTTCAAGGTTAATTTAAATAACGATAGAAATTAACCACGTCTCCAACTATGGAACTTCTCAACGTAAGTCAGCAACTTTTCAGGAGCATGCGCTCTTTTCCAGTTACCAGCAGCAAACTTATTTGACTCAGACATCGTCGGATAAATATGAATAGTACCGAGAATTTTATTCATTCCCAGATTATATTTCATCGCAAGAATAAACTCAGGGATCAGATCACCTGCACCTTTACCAAGTATGGTCACTCCTAAGATCTTGTCTTTACCCGGAACGGTGAGCACCTTCACAACTCCCTCGTCACTGCTATCTGCGATAGCGCGATCAAGGTCATCAATGCCGTATGTAGTGATTTCATAAGCGATATCTTTCTCTTTCGCCTCTTTCTCGTTGATACCAACACGTGCAACTTCCGGATCGGTGAAGGTAGCCCATGGGATAACACGATAATCAACCTTGAAGCGTTTGAAGCTGCCAAACAGAGCATTAACGCTTGCGTACCAAGCCTGATGTGCCGCAGTGTGAGTGAACTGGTAAGGACCTGCAACATCACCCACTGCAAAAATATTCGGGAAGTTAGTTGTCAAGAAGCCATCAGTTTCGATAGTACCCCTTGGGTTTATCTCAACACCCAGCTCTTCAAGACCAAATCCTTCGATATTTGCTTTACGCCCGAGTGCTAACAATACACGGTCAAATGGAACCCGCGTCTCTTGTCCGTCATGTTCACAAATCAACACATTCTGACCATTCTCAACAACAAACTCATTGGCGGTATGTGAGGACAGAACATCAATGCCCTCTTTCGTAAAGCGCGATTGCATAAACTCTGCAACCTCATCATCCTCACGTCCCATAATAAGTGGTGCTCGCTCGACCATGCTAACTTTAGAACCAAGTCTATTAAATGCCTGTGCCAACTCACTACCAATGGGACCACCACCTAGCACGAGTAAGCGTTCAGGCTGGTCTTCCAATTCCCATAAGTTATCACTGGTCAGGTAATCCACCTTATCCAAACCCGGAATCGGTGGAACCATCGGTCTGGCACCTGTCGCTATGATGATGTTTTTGGTGGTCAGTACTTTACCATTTACTTCAATGCGGTATGGATCAACAATTTTTGCTTCACCAGTAATCACCTCAACACCCAGTTCTGTATATCGTTCAATGGAATCATGTGGCTCAATCGCCTTAATGACACTCTGTACCCGATTCATCACTGTTTTGAAATCAAAGCTTGGCTTCATGTTCTCCAAACCGTACTTCTCTGCATTTTCAGCTTCATGGATTGCCTTAGCAGTACGAATGAGCGCTTTACTCGGTACGCAGCCCGTATTCAGGCAATCCCCGCCCATCTTGTGTTTCTCAATTAGGCCGACTTTAGCTTTCACAGCAGCAGCAATATAAGCTGATACCAAACCGCCAGAGCCTGCACCAATCACCAATAGGTTGTAGTCAAAGCTTTCTGGTTTGTCGTAGGCTGCCAACACTTTATTAGCACGAATCTTATCCATTACTTTTTTAGCAATCATTGGGAATATTCCAAGTAAAACAAAGGCAATAATTAATCCAGGCGAGAGAATACTGGACAGTGAATCAATTTGAGCGAGCTGAGTACCTGCATATACAAATACAGCAGTTCCCGCTAACATACCGAGCTGACTAACCCAGGCAAATGTTGTGGTGCGAATCGATGTGAATCCCATTAGGATATTCACTAAAAAGAATGGAAATAACGGTACTAAACGCATTGCAAACAAATACAAAGGACCTTCTTTTTCGACACCTTCGTTAATGGTCTTCAGCTTGTCTGCATAACGTGTCTGCAGCGTGTCACGAAACAGATAGCGCGACACCAGAAATGCTAATGTAGCGCCCAAGGTGCTGGCAATTGACACCATAATCACACCAACCAACAGGCCAAACAATGCGCCAGACAACAGCGTCATAATGGCAGCGCCTGGTAGCGATAAAGCGGCCATCGCAACATAAACAACAAAGAATATGAGCAACGTCAGGAATGTATTCTCCTGATAGTAGGCATTGAATGCTTCCTGTTTAGCCTTTATAAAATCAAGAGAAAAATATTGCTGTAGATCAAACAGAAAAAAGCCTGCAATCAGGAGTACAATAATTCCAATGATTGTAATTTTTTTATTCATAGAGAGTCTCTGGTATGATTATATTCGTAATTTAATTAAGCTACTTTACGTGCTTTATGATCTCATAGATGCTTTATCACACAAGATAATTAAAATAATCGTGACGTATCTCGTCAGAAATAGCATAAAAAAGCCCATCAATTATTGTTAAATAACTGACGGGCTTAATATAATCTAAGCTAGGTTAACAAAAGCTTACATAGCAGTATTAATGACAGGCTTGTGAATTATCTAGCTAATTTTATCTAAGGCAGCTTCTAAACGAGAGACAGACTCATCTACATTGTGGAGTTTATCCAAACCAAACAAACCGATTCTGAATGTCTGGTAATCATCCGGCTCATCACACTGCAGTGGAACGCCAGCGGCAATCTGCAGACCAACCTCAGCAAATTTCTTACCGGTATGGAATCCTGCATCCTCTGTGTAGCTCACAACTACACCCGGTGCCCCAAAACCCTCAGCAGCAACGCTCTTAATGCCACGACTTGCAAACAACTCACGCACCCGCTTACCGAGCTCAAGCTGCTCGTCACGCACCTTATCGAAGCCATACTCTTGGGTTTCATTCATGATATCGCGGAAACGAGTTAACGCATCTGTCGGCATCGTCGCATGATAAGCATGCCCACCACCTTCATAAGCTTCCATTATCTGAAGCCATTTCTTAAGGTCACAAGCAAAACTAGTGCTAGTTGTCTCTTCAATTCGCTCTCTGGCTAACTCACTCATCATGACCAGACCACAACAAGGGGATGCACTCCAGCCTTTTTGCGGAGCACTAACCAGTAAATCAACGCCTAATGCTTTCATATCAACCCAAACAGTTCCTGAGGCGATACAATCCAAAACCATTAAGCCACCGACTTCATGAACCGCTTCCGCCATTGCTGCGATGTAATCATCTGGAAGGATAATGCCTGCAGATGTCTCCACATGCGGTGCAAAAACGACATCAGGTTGTTGCTCACGAATTGTAGACACCACCTCTTCGATCGGAGCTGGTGCAAAAGGAGACTGTGATTCTTCTGATTGGCGACGTGCCTTGAGAACCGTTTCAGATGACGGAATGTTTCCCATTTCAAAAATCTGAGTCCAACGGTAACTAAACCAGCCATTGCGAACAACCAGTACCTTCTTATCAGTCGCGAATTGTCTCGCAACAGCTTCCATACCAAAGGTCCCACTTCCTGGCACAACAGCTACCGAATGAGCGTTATAAACAGATTTTAATGTAGACGAGATATCATTCATCACACCCTGAAACGATTGTGACATGTGATTAAGGGAGCGATCAGTGTAAACGACCGAGTATTCCAGCAGCCCATCGGGGTCAATATTAGGTAGTAATCCTGGCACAATGCTTTCCTCAAAAATGTATTTTGATAGATAGTGCCGGATCACATACCTAGTGGCAATATGTATATCGGATAGTAATAGATTTACAAGTGTTGTCGAGAGACAAACTTAACCCACTTAGACTCAAGTGATGATATATTGCTTTCATTAGTCACCTCTAATAATGCTTTGATTCCTGACGGGTCATTAGCTACGCTATCACGGTATGTTCTGTAATATCTCTTTAGCAATCTTCTGCTTTGAAGGTAAAACATTAAGTACCTAGCTTTTGCATAGCTAGTCTCGCGATCTTTACCATAAAAACCATCTCCGGAGCTCATCATAGTCGATAAATTCGGTGATGCCTTTGCCTTTGTGAGTGCCGTCAATGAAGCCAAACGCCAATTATTCATTCCATAAATGTAACCACCTGAGTAACGGGATCGCTCATAAAGTGAAGCAAGTCCTTCATGAAACCATAGTGGACTCTCAGGGAAGTTTTGAGTGATATAAGGATGAACCAGTTCGTGAGTGAGTGTCCCGCCTCCAGAAGCAATATTCATCACCATCCGTTTGTTTGAGGGGTCAAAGTAACCATAAGGGGTATCTGGAATAAATCCCCACAACCTCTGGTTATTTTCTGTATAGCTCGCTTCACTTTTGAACAACCAAATAATAATAACTTGCGAAGGATCGGATCTGAAGAATTGTTTCTTAAGAGCTCGTTGAGATCTTTGTATTTTTCTCCTCCAAAACTTCATCTGCTTTAGTGCCAAGTCGCCTGTAATAACGAACGGGTAGCTAACCTCTGTCACGTAATTAGGTGCTAACTTTTTCACTTTTTTTATAGCTGTACTTATATTGTTAAGCTGCTCGACAGACGATTGAGGTTGATTTGCAAACTGCTTATTATCGCCGATACAACCGGTTATTGCATTCAAAGCAACTAAAAAATAAACCAACTTCAACACATATGTATATGACATATCTAATACTCATCGATAGAGATGCAGCGAAAGAATACTCTTGATTGGATTAACAGGCACTAGGCCTCAAATACCTTCGCCTGATGATTATCACCAAAAGACTCCAACCTGACATCATAACCCCACAGACGTCGCATATGCTTCAGCACCTCATCTGTTTCTTCATTCAAAGGCCTGTCGTTATGTTGATAATGACGCAGAGTCAGTGAGCGATCACCCCTGATATTCACATTGTAAACCTGAATATCAGGCTCATTACTACTGAGGTTATACTGTTGTGACAGCACTTCCCGAACACGACGATAGCCCTCGTCATCATGAATTGCCGTAACATCAATGGTCGACTTATATTCATTATCTTCCAGCGCAAAGAAGCGGAACTGGCGAATAACTGTCGGCGATAAATATTGCTCTATAAAACTCTCATCACGATAGTTCTTCATCGCATAATGAAGCGTCTCCAACCAATCCGACCCCGCAATATCAGGAAACCAGCGCTTATCTTCATCGGTTGGGTTCTCACAAATGCGACGAATATCCGTCATCATCGCAAAGCCTAAGGCATACGGATTAATGCCGGAATAATACGGGCTGTCATACTCAGGCTGAGCCACCACATTAGTATGCGAAGTCAGGAACTCAAGCATGAAAGCATCATTGACCAAACCTTCGTCATACATCTCATTTAGAATGGTGTAATGCCAGAACGTAGCCCAGCCCTCATTCATGACCTGAGTTTGTCGCTGAGGATAAAAATACTGCGCCATTTTACGGACAATCCTCACCACCTCACGCTGCCAAGACTCTAAATGTGGCGCATTTTTTTCAACGAAATAAAGAATATTCTCCTGAGGATCTTCCGGGAAAGTCTTACGCTGAGGCTCATCAATTTGTTTAGCGGTATCCGGAATCGTGCGCCACAAGTCGTTCAGGTGCGTTTGAATGTAATGTTCACGCTCCTTCTGACGCGCACGCTCAGCTTCCGCTGAAATCGGCAACGGACGCTTATAACGATCCACTCCATAATTCATTAAGGCATGGCAAGAATCCAAAAGAGACTCAACAGCATCAACCCCATGACGTTCTTCGCAGTCAGCGATGTATTTCTTGGCAAACACCAAATAATCAATAATCGCTTCTGCATCCGTCCAGGTACGGAATAAATAGTTACCTTTAAAGAAAGAATTATGACCATAACAGGCGTGAGCAATCACCAGCGCCTGCATCGTCATGGAGTTCTCTTCCATTAGATAGGCAATGCAAGGATCTGAGTTGATAACAATCTCATACGCCAACCCCATTCGTCCACGGGAATAATTTTTCTCCGTAGAAACAAACTTCTTTCCATAGGTCCAGTGATTATAACTAACAGGCATTCCCACAGATGCATAAGCATCCATCATCTGGTCAGAACGAATAACTTCTATCTGGTTTGCATAGGTATCAAGCTTGAACTTCTCCTTCGCAATACGCGCAATTTCCTGGTCGTATTGTTCCAGTAGCTCAAAGGTCCAATCCGGCCCAGTCGAAATAGGCTCACGTCTGCTCATGACACACCTCGCTCAAATAGTTGACGGAACACCGGATAGATCTGTGTATTATCCTGCACGGCTTTTAAATCAAAGCGATCTTTAAAAATCCCACCCTGGATTTCTTTGTAGCTATACCACAGCTCCTGTGGTGGGCGCTTACCAATTTCAATATATGAATAGTGTTGCACACACGGTAAAACCTTCTCAGTCAGTAACTCGACACATTTTTCAGTATCACCCTGCCAGTTGTCACCATCTGAAGCTTGAGCCGCATAGATATTCCATTGTGAGGGCGAATAACGCTCCTGAATAATTTCATCCATCAGCGTCAACGCACTGGAAACCACCGTTCCACCAGTCTCTCGTGAATAGAAAAAGTCATGTTCATTCACCTCAGATGCCGTGTTGTGATGACGTATGAACACCAATTCAATCTTCTCGTAATTGCGTTTGAGGAATAAATACAGCAGAAAAAAGAATCGTTTAGCGGTATCTTTGATCTCTTCTGTCATTGAACCCGACACATCCATCAAACAAAACATCACCGCCTTTGGTGAAGGCTGAGGAAGCTTTACAGTCAAATTGTATTTAAGGTCAAATTCATCAATGTACGGAATGGCATTGATTTTGCGACTTAATACATCGATCTCATCAAGAATCACTTTCTTGCGAGACTCTTCTGCTTCAGTCAAAGGCTCAACAAACCCCTCTAACTCCAAGCGTAACTCTTTACGTCGACGTCGCTTCTTCCCACCTAGGGCAATCTTACGGGCATGTGCGCTACGTAATGAACGCACCACGTTTAACTGACTAGGACTACCTACCTCACTAAAGCCAGCGCGTGCTAATTTGAATTCACTACTATCAGCAAGCTGCCGTTTCACCATATTCGGTAAGGCAAGGTCTTCAAACATGAACTCCAAAAACTCCTCTTGGGAGATCTGGAATACAAAGTCATCATCACCCTCGCCAGAGTCCGACGCCTCGCCCTCACCTGCACCGCCGCCACCTTGCGGTGGTGGACGTTGAATGCGGTCTCCGGTAACAAATTCCTTATTACCTGTCAGAACGAAATCACGACGGCCGCCGGGGCCATGGCCAAACACTGGTTCATTAACATCTTCACGCGGAATACTCACATCTTCACCGCGATCCATATCGGTAATGCTACGCTTGCCTATCGCCTCAGACACAGCCTTCTTTATCTGCTTGCGATAACGGCGCAAAAAACGCTGGCGATTTACCGTATTCTTATTTTTACTATTAAGACGTCGATCAATTATGTATGGCATAAGCCCCTCATACGAAGTTATCGGATACAGCGAGTCATCAGCAATGACTTACTGTGACTTACGTACGCGTAAATACCACTCCGCTAATAAACGAACCTGCTTCTCTGTATAACCACGCTCAACCATGCGGTTTACGAAGTTATCGTGCTTGCGTTGCTCTTCCGTCGAAGACTTGGCACTAAATGAAATCACCGGTAACAGCTCTTCAGTACTTGAGAACATCTTCTTCTCAATTACGCGACGCAGCTTTTCGTAGCTTGTCCAGTCTGGATTCTTACCACCGTGATTCGCACGTGCACGTAACACAAAGTTCACAACCTCATTTCGGAAGTCCTTAGGGTTACTAATACCCGCGGATTTTTCGATCTTTTCAAGATCAGCATTCAAGGCATTGCGGTCTAGTAACTCACCCGTCTCAGGGTCACGATATTCCTGATCCTGTATCCAGAAATCAGCATAGGTGACATAGCGATCAAATAAGTTCTGACCATACTCTGAGTAAGACTCCAGATAAGCCGTTTGAATTTCTTTACCAATAAACTGCACATAACGTGGACTGAGATACTCTTTGATGTAACCCATATAACGATCCTGAATTTCTTCAGAGAACTGCTCACGCTCAATCTGACGCTCCAGCACATACATGAGGTGCACGGGATTAGCCGCAATTTCAGTAGAATCAAAATTGAATACTTTAGACAGAATCTTGAAGGCAAAACGGGTTGAAATACCGCTCATACCCTCATCAACGCCTGCTGCGTCACGATACTCCTGCATCGTTTTCGCTTTTGGGTCGATGTCCTTTAATGTCTCGCCATCATAAATGCGCATCTTGGAGTAAACACTGGAGTTTTCTGGCTCTTTCAGGCGTGATAACACAGAGAACTCAGCCAACATTTTCAGCGTGTCTGGCGCACAAGGCGCTTCAGACAATGAACTATGTTGCATCAGTTTTTCGTAGATCTTAATTTCTTCACTCAGGCGCAGGCAATAAGGCACTTTGACGATAGAAACACGGTCAATAAACGCCTCATTATTGCGATCATTCTTAAAGGTCTGCCATTCCGACTCATTCGAGTGAGCAAGAATCACACCATTAAAAGGAATCGCACCAATACTTTCGGTACCATTGTAATTACCTTCTTGTGTTGCAGTTAGCAGAGGATGTAACACCTTAATTGGCGCCTTAAACATCTCCACAAACTCCATTAAGCCCTGATTGGCCATCGACAAGCCACCTGAGTAGCTATAAGCGTCTGTATCATGCTGAGGAAAGTCTTCCAGCTTACGAATAT
Organism: Leucothrix pacifica; assembly: GCF_003172875.1. Classification (GTDB taxonomy): domain Bacteria; phylum Pseudomonadota; class Gammaproteobacteria; order Thiotrichales; family Thiotrichaceae; genus Leucothrix; species Leucothrix pacifica. The sequence continues at coordinate 33,825 of NZ_QGKM01000078.1, forward strand.
CAACCTTACCAACCAACGATGAGATGTCCTGATTGTTCTCATCACCAGGCTCAGTTTTAGAAATAGCGATTTGATTCAGAATTGATGGAAAGCGCTTAACGACACGGAATTGACTGATATCACCACCGAATTCTTTCAGGCGCTTAGCAGCCCAAGGTGACATAATGGTGTCGAGATAACGCTTTGGAATACCGTAATCTTCTTCGAGAATCACCGCATCCTCGTCACCGAATAAGCCCAATGGTGATTCATTAATAGGAGAGCCTTTAATGCAGTAAATCGGCTGCTTTTGCATCAATGCTTTTAATGCTTCAGCCAGAGATGATTTACCACCACCCACCGGACCTAGCAGATACAGAACCTGCTTATTCTCTTCAAGTCCCTGCGCGGCATGGCGAAAGAATGAAACGATTTGCTCTATGCTGTCTTCCATGCCATAAAAATCAGCAAACGCCGGATAACGCTGAATCACCTTATTCATAAAAATTCGGCTCAGGCGTGGGTCTTTTGCAGTATCTACAATCTCAGGCTCACCAATCGCACTCAACATGCGCTCGGCCGCTGTGGCATAAGTTAAGGGGTCGTTCTTGCATAGGTCGAGATACTCATTAAGCGAGTACTCTTCTTCCTTTAAAGACTCGTATCTTGACTGATAATGATCAAATATGCTCATTTTTATACCACCTAATTGTAGACTGAAGTTTTTATTATGTATGGTCTTGATGCCACGAGGGCATGACCTCGATAGTGCTTTATACCTCTGTGTAACTTAAATAGTTCGTAATTAAAACGGTGTCAGAGTAATGACTTAGTACACAGATTTTGGACGAGGTTTATAGTCTATATAGCGCGCTTAACGTTCAATAAACAAACAAAACCTGACCAACGGCCTTACTCTGTTGTTCTTTCAGCAGGGGTTAATTTTAGACCCGGAGACTGTAAAAATTATGACCCAAGACTGAATGTTTGGTTCGTGAAACAATCGCGATTTATTTTGATGTTATAGCAAACATAACCCAAACGGTAATCGCAGTATAGAGTGATTTTGTAAAATCGCTAATTACCATACGGTATGAAAGCCAGTATTGACGAGACCAACGGAACAAGTATTACGCAGCAAGAATGGAGATATCAGAAAATTGGTAGCGGGGGTAGGATTCGAACCTACGACCTTCGGGTTATGAGCCCGACGAGCTGCCTGGCTGCTCCACCCCGCACCAGTGTGTGCGATTTAGCTAGATTGTGACGATCTTATCTTAGCGATAAACCGAACGTAAAAGAGGACAGGCAATCCTCAGTCAAATTGGTAGCGGGGGTAGGATTCGAACCTACGACCTTCGGGTTATGAGCCCGACGAGCTGCCTGGCTGCTCCACCCCGCACCAGAGAGAGCGCATTATAGGTAGGCTTCAATGAATGCGCAAGCCTTCTCTCAATTTATTTCAAAAACATAATATTGCACAATTAAAGTGATAAATTACCCAACACTTTAGTTCCACGATATTTCACTAATGCGCCTGTTTTTACCTGCTCACCTTGCTTTGGTAATAAACGAAAACTCCGCTCACCCGGGTTTTGGTAGCCTTCTGGTATAGAGTCCGTTTTTAATACTGCCATCGCAATATCAGACCACTTCGCATCCTCACCACTGAACACTAAATTGTATTGAGTGCCATCGGTATGCGTAGAGAAAATAGCATTCTGCAATTCAATCGCACCAGGATCCAATATCTCCTGAGCTAGTACACTAGGTGCCGCGACATCAACTACCGTATCAGCATTTACCACTTCAAACAGTAATCCATCTTTGCGTACTTTCTCGATAATTGTTCTGACTTCAGGCCGCAGTTTTTCTACTACCGCGCACACTGAGGTCGACAAATCATCTGACTCAATACGTCGGGAGTCATTAGCCAAAATTAACAAGGTGCTGGCCGTCTGGATACCTGCCCGCTCCAATACACTCCCATCGGAAGGCACCCCTTTGACGAAGTGTACATTCAACGCTGTCATCCATGCCGGCTTTTCTTCTAACTGATTATTAACACAGACGATGCCTAAATCTTTATACCGGTCATCATTGCGCAACTCCGCAACGATGTTCTCAACCTTGTCATCACTTGGGTAACCGGTAATGATCAAATCAATCTTGTCTTTCATGCGTATTAAACCTCGTTTGCGACGTGAACTGATGTCCACCATCACCTCTGTTACCTTACCTAAGAACAATCCAAGCAGTGCGATACCCACTACCATGTACACGGTAACAAACACCTTGCCGAAACCGGTTTTTGGTGAAATATCGCCATACCCCACCGTGGTGGCAGTAGTGACTAAGAAGTAATAAGTGTCGAGTAGCGATAAGCCTTCAACCGTCCACATGTACAAGGCGAATAAAACGGAGATACCTAGGAAAAACAACAACAGATACTTGTTTTCCCGCAGTATCCTGAGCGCCCTAAGGCGCTTCAGAGAATCGACTAAATAGAACATATTATTCGCCTGAAATGGCTATATCCGCGAAACGAATGGATGGCATCAATGCAGAGCGCTCCCAGTTCCAGAACTGCTCATCGCCAATGCACTGAATCTGGTTTAGCATTTTGTAGAAGTTTCCGGCAACCGTGATACCACGAACAGGTTGAACGCGCTGACCATCACGGCACAGAAAACCTGACACACCCAGACTAAAATCGCCCGAGATTGGATTCGCACCGGAATGCAATCCTGCCATGCTGGTCACTTCAATATATTCACCAGCATTTAACTCTGCAGCAGCGGCTGTGCCCTCACCTATGACTAACTGGTGGTAGCCCACACCAAGGGTAGAGCGCGCACCACGCGATGCATGACCACTGGTTTTCACACCGAAATGTTTCGCTGTCACACTGTTGTGCATCATGTTCTGGAACACACCATCCACCACAAAAGGTGTATCTGCAGCGGCTGTACCTTCATCATCAAAAAGGCTGTAGCCAAAACCATCCATCAATAATGGCTTATCCCAGTATTGCAAACGGCTATCAGCAACCTGCTCACCGATTTTCTCGCGCCATGGATTGATACCATCTTTAGCGGCTTTGCCCGATAACACCATTGAAAACACTGAAAACAGCTCTACCTGACATTCCCGATCAAAGATCACATCATAGTGCTTTGAAGGCACAGGCTTACCATCCAGCATATTTAAACTGAGATCTGCAACCTCATCGATCAATGTCGGAATGCTTAGCTCTTTAGTCAGGCGGAACATTTGGCCCGTCCCTTCCATTGCGTTCTTTTCACCCTCTTCAGCTAGCGCATAAGCGTAGGCATAAACCATACGGCTACGACTCGCTGCATTTAATCCGGCACTGGAGAAGATATAACGACTACTAGACGACTCTGCTACGCCATTGTACGGAGAGCTTTTGATACGGTCTTTACTAACTAAGCCTTTCTCAAGCTCCAATACCATTTCAATTTTTTCATCAACTGTGCCGGTGTCTTCAGGATAGAAGATCGCATCATCACTGCGCAGAGATTGCTGATATTCCAGAATCTTTTCATCAGGCTCAACCGCTGAGTAAGTGGCATTTTGCAAAGCCTGATCAACCATCCATTGCAGCGATTCGGCATCACTGGCTTCACTGTAGGCTATCCCTACCTTGTCATCTTTAATCACACGCACACCAAACGTTTGCGTGTTACTCACTGTGTGTTCTTCCAGCTCACCCTCATTGGCTTTCAGGGATAAAGACTCACCCTCCAGCACGATAAGATCAGCCTCCGCACCTGCTGCTTTCGCACGTGAAAAAACCTGCTCACTCGCAGTCGATAATGTCTCACTAATTTGCTGTGTCATCAGGCATTACCTCCGACCAGAATGGTATCCACTTTGAGCGCGGGTTGCCCCACTGTTGTTGGTATCGACCCACTCACAGAGCCACACATTCCACAAGCCAAGGCAAAGTCTTTACCGACCATACTGATCTCTTTTAGTACCTCAGGGCCAGTACTGATCAAGGTTGCAGACTTCACCGGATATTGAATCTTGCCATCCTCAACGTAATAACCCTCTGTCACCGCAAAGTTAAACTCGCCCGTGCCCGGCTGCACCGAACCACCGCCCATATGTGAAGCATAAATTCCTTTATCAATCGACGAGATCATGTCATCAATCTCACTATCGCCGGCTTCGATAAAGGTATTACGCATGCGAGAGGCTGGCGCATAACGATAAGACTGACGACGACCAGAGCCAGTACGCTCATAGCCCGTTTTTTCGCTCCCCATACGATCCACCAGGAAACTAGTTAGCTTGCCATTGGTAATCAACTGCGTGCGCTGCGTTTCCATGCCTTCATCATCGATATTGATTGAGCCCCACTCATTATTCATGGTGCCGTCATCAACCGCATTCACTACTTCACTGGCAATCATTTCACCCATCTGGTCATGGAAAACAGACGCCTTCTTAGCGACTGACGTCGTTTCCAGCAAATGACCACAGGCTTCGTGGAAAATAACGCCACCAAAGCCATTACCAATCACTACTGGCATTTTGCCTGACGGACAAGGCTTGGCACTTAAATTCACCAAAGCCTGACGCGACGCTTCCTCACCGGTATACACAGGGTCCATTGAATCACTGAGCTCCCAGCCCAATAAGCCACCATCATTCCAGCCACCGGTCGCCTGCTCGGTGCCATCACTGGCAATCGAGGTCAAACCAGAGCGAATATAGTTTCGTGTGTCACCAGTGTGTAAACCTTCAGAGTTGAAGATCTCGATCTCTTGCTCACGCTGCATACAATATCCGCGAGTCTGGCTGATGCTTTCACTCACTGCCCGCGCCGCAGCATCAGCTTTTAACAAATACTCCACTTTACTGTCGATAGCCGCATTTTTACTCAGCACGATTTTCGCAGGGTGATGATCACTCATTTTGCGGTAATCAAAACTAATGAACTCATTAACACGCTCACGCAAATCACGTGAGGACAGATTTGAGGCTATCTTTTTTAGACTGTCAGCATCCGTTTGATTGGTATAACCATATAAAACCTTACTTCCAAACACGATGCGTAAGCCGATACCAAAGTCGATACCCGAGTCTACCGACTTCACTTTATCGCTTAAGGTATCAATAGAGGATGTACGATGTTTTTCAATGAATAATTCGGCAAAATTTGCACCGAGGGAAAGGGCGTGATCTATCACCGATTGAGCAATGGCAGGATTGAGCATCTGGCGTCTCCTCTCTTATTTTGTTGGTATTTGATACGTTATTATAGGGTTTGTATTTGGATTAACAACTATTCCGGTAAACCCTCGGTCATTCTAAGGCCAATTGCGGCTTATCTGTCAGGCATAAACACTGATCACTATAAATCTTATGGCGGATACTCAACAATTTAAATTGCACTTTACAGCACATTAAGGTCTATACCATTAGTTGCCATAGCAAGAGGCAACCACAGGGCTTACGAAAATAATAATAAATTTATCAACAACATAATCAAGGATGATATGTTATGAAACTCAAAAGCCTGACAATAGTCGCCTTACTTGGCGCATCGTTAATCGGCAGCCAAGCCTATGCCTGGAAAGGCCATCACCATGGTAAACACTATCATGGTACACACTCACATCACGTTTATGTGAAACCGGTGTATGTTAAACCAGCTGACAACTGGCACCAACACCCTGCCAATCCTTACACTAATGACTTGATACACAACCACCCTAATGGTTTGAATCACCATGTCCACACCTATGGTAAAGGCAGTTCAAAATCTCACACACACCATGGTCATACCTACGAGATCTGTCCATACCCTGGACACTAATCGTTTGTGAGAAACTAAAAACCGGTTAATCCGGAACCTGAAGTAAAAAGAGCGCTATCTGTGCATGCAGATAGCGCTCTTTTATTTTTGATGTATACCAACACACTTGCTGAGTTTTAGCAGTAGCAGGATTAAATTCACGAAGTCCTTACGAACCCGCGAGTCGGCGTAGTGAAGATAATCCTGCTACTGTGCCTCCAAAGCTAGTTAGTGATAATCTCCGGTCCCATAAAGTGATTAGGCAGGAACGTGGATAACCAAGGAATGTAAGTCACCATAATCAGGAAGATAAACAGAATCGCCAGGAATGGCAGAGCTGCACGAACCACCGCCATCATCGGCATACCAGCCACCCCACTGGTCACAAACAGATTCAAACCAACCGGCGGCGTAATCATACCAATTTCCATATTTACCACCATGATAATACCCAGATGAATAGGATCAATCCCAAGCTCCATCGCAATCGGGAACACCAATGGCGCAACGATGACCAACAAACCTGATGGCTCCATAAACTGACCACCAATCAGCAGGATCACATTCACAACAATCAGGAACATAACCGGCCCAAGACCTGCTGCTAACATGGCTTGAGTAATCTGCTGAGGAATCTGCTCATCCGTTAGTACATGCTTCAGGATCAATGCATTGGCGATAATAAACATCAGTGTAACGGTTAGCTTACCCGCTTCAAATAATGTTTTACGTGTATCGACGTGCCAAAACGCTGTCACCAATGCATACGGCTTTTTCAGCAAACTGGTACGCTCACCCTCTTCCGTACCAGAAGCCAGCGGCCCCATATCACGATAGATAAAGCTAGAAATCAGGAAAGCATAAACCGCCGCCACTGCAGCTGCTTCTGTCGGTGTAAAGATACCACCGTAAATACCGCCCAGAATAATCACGATCAGGAACAATCCCCAACCTGCTTCACTACCTGCGCTAAAGACCTCAGACCAACCGGCCCACTCGCCCTTAGGCATATTACGAATACGCGCAATAATATAAATCGCCAGCATCAGCATAAAGCCCGCCAGCAATCCAGGAATGACACCTGCAAGGAACATACGCCCGACTGAGACTTCAACGGATGCTGCATACACAACCATAACAATAGATGGCGGAATCAAAATACCCAGCGTACCCGCATTACAGATAACACCTGCTGCGAATTCTTTGGTATAGCCGACCTGACGCATACCTGCGATTACGATGCCACCAATCGCCACCACCGTCGCTGGTGAAGAACCGGATAAAGCCGCGAACAACATACAAGCAAAAACACCGGCAATCGCCAATCCACCGTGTAAATGCCCTACACAAGCAATCGAGAAACGAATAATTCGCTTCGCCACACCGCCGGTCGACATAAAGCTGGAGGCTAGTATGAAGAACGGAATCGCCAGCAAGGTGTAATGCCCTGCCATCGCCTGATACAGCGTTTGAGCGACTGATGCCAGCGAGGTATCAGACAGAACCAATAAAAAGATGATAGAGCTAAAACCCAATGCAATCGCAATCGGAACACCAAGGAGCAACAGACCAATAATCAGTCCAAATAAAATTGCAACTTCCATTATTTGTCACCTCGCTCGCGTGCCAACTCTTCCAGTTCATCTTCAACTTCATGGCTGGCAATAAAGCCTTCAGAAGTGCCTTTGAATACACGTACCGTTGCCTGCACTAAACGGAATAAGAACAGCGCAACTCCAATCGGCAAGATAGCGTAAGGAATAAAGCGCGGTAATTTTTCATACGCTTCGCCTTCATTCATCATCGGTTCTAAAAAGCGCAGAAACTCCGGCAGTGGAATATCTTCAACTTCATACCAAGCCTTTGCCAGAAACTTTTCTTCAAAGCCCAACGGGAACCAACGCCCCTCCGTGCCCGGTAAATTGGCGAAATTCGCCCAGTAATCCCACGCACCTTTCATCAATAAAGAGGCGTAAGCAATACAAATCACAGCTACAACTAGTGCAATAGTGCGACGTAGCGGCGGTGAAAAATAAGTAATTAATGCGTCAACCCCGAGATGCGCGGTGATTTTTACGCAATAGCTCATGCCAAACAGCACCAACCATGCGAATAGAATTGCTGTTGCTTCTAAGCCCCAGATCAGACCGCTATCAAAACCATAGCGAAGCACAACGTTAACAAATGTGATGATGGTCATCAGACCAAGAATCAAGGCAATCAGGTTCTCTTCTAGTGAATTGACCCAACGACCAATTAAACCCTGGGGTGCAGCTTGAGTAGTAGTACTCATGACTCCCTCTCTTTTCAGCGTTGCTTAAAAAACACAGCTCCGGCAACAAAGCCACCAGAGCTGTCTTTCAATCGAGTTTAAACCTTGTGATATCAGTGCGTATTAGCCACTGACAGGTCTAATGCTTACTTCAGTGAATCGCGTAGTTCCTGAATCTGAGCCTGCAAGCCTGCAATCTGATCCATTACGCCATTGATTTTTTGAGCCGCTTCGATGTTCTCTTTACCAACATCACCTTCAAACTGTGCCCATACCGGCTTCATTGCAGCAACCCACTCAGCACGCTGTGCTTCGTTCAAAGTACGAACAACACCACCTGCTTTGATAACCGCAGCTTTAGCCGCCTGATTCACATTGTAAGACTCAGCATTACGTGTCTCAGTCACTTCAGCAATGATCGTCAACAGTTGCTCACGAACTTCAGGCTTCAAAGAATCAAGGAATTCAGTTGACGTTACCAACATGTAGTCAAGAATACCGTGGTTGGTTTCAGTGGTTCCGTCCTGTACTTCGAAGAACTTCTTACCAAAGATGTTTGACCAAGTGTTTTCCTGACCATCCACAACACCTGTTTGTAGCGCGCCGTATACTTCAGAGAAAGCCATTGGCTGTGGGCTTGCACCCATTGCTGACATCTGTGCTTTTAGTACATCAGAAGACTGAACACGGAACTTCATGCCCTTCGCATCAGTAGGAACCAATAATGGCTTCTTAGCAGACATCTGCTTCATACCGTTATGCCAGAACGCCAAGCCCTGCAGACCACGACGCTGCATGCTGTTCTTAAGAAACTGACCTGCTTCAGACTGCTGGAATGCATTGACCGCATCCACGTTGTTAAACATGAACGGAAGGTCAAAAATACGGTATTTCTTAGTGAATTTTTCAAACTTAGACAGACTAGGCGCTGCTAACTGAACATCGCCCTGAAGCATTGCCTCCAGAACCTGATCATCGTTATACAGTGTTGAGTTAGGGAAAACTTCGATACACGCTTTGCCATCCATCTCTTCGTTGATACGCTTTTCTAATAAAGAAGCAGCAATACCTTTAGGATGTTTATCAGTGTTAGTTACGTGACTGAATTTGATTTTTACTTCGCCGTCCTGACAAGCATCTGCCGCATATGCAGACGTTGCGCCAGCCATTAGAGCGCCACTAACCATGACTGATAACATTAATTTACGCATTGATTCTCTCCTCAAAAAAGAATAGATATAATTACGCCCCCTATGTATTTGGGGACTCACATTATATTAACAACTCGTAATCAGATCAGAAAGTGAATCGGCAAAATAAACCAGATAACAGCCTAAATTATTGATATTTAATATTTTTTATAAACCTACTACCCGTTTAAAAAAGCATAGACAACGCACTGATGTATAGACCCTTACCCATCCACCAAATTTTCGTGGGTAGAAGATTACCCCGCCGACTGAATGCCGTGCTTTTGAATTTTATCGTAGAGTGTTTTTCGTGACACACCCAAGGCTTCGTAAGTCGCTTTCAAACTTCCCTCATGCTCGCGAATACTGGACTCAATGACTTGTTTTTCAAAGGCATTCACCTTATCCGCTAGCGTGCCATGTTGTGGCATTAAGGTTTCAGTGCCAGCACCCACGTTGACCTGCAAGCCGATGGCATAACGCGTCGCCACGTTTTGCAGTTCACGCACATTACCCGGCCAATCATGCGCCACCAATGAGGCGATAGTATCGGATGACACCTGCATCGGTTCTTTATGATGACGTACAGAGTTTTGATTCACAAAGGCCTGAAACAACAGGGGAATATCATCACGGCGATCACGTAAGGCTGGCACTTGTAAATTCAATACATTCAAACGGTAATACAGATCTTCCCGAAAACGCCCTTCAGCGCACTCCGTCAGCAAATCCACTTTGGTCGCCGCAATCACCCGCACATCAACCGGAATCTCCTGATTGGAGCCCAGACGAACAACCACCCTATCCTGTAACACACGCAGCAATTTAATCTGCAATTCCACCGGCATGTTTTCGATTTCATCAAGGAATAAGGTGCCACCTGAGGCGTGTTCGAATTTGCCGATACGTCGCTCAGTTGCACCGGTAAATGCACCGGCTTCATGCCCGAATAACTCACTCTCAATGACACTTTCTGGCAGGCTACCGCAGTTGATTGCCACAAAACGAGAGGTAGCGCGTGTGCCCTGCTCATGCAGACTACGCGCAACCAGGTCTTTTCCTACACCCGTTTCACCATTAACCAATACATCCACATCGATACTGGCTAAATCGAGAATTTGTTGTCGTAGCTGTTCAATAGCCGGATTAGTGCCGAGCAATTTACTCTGTAGATTGCTACCACCCTCCAACTCTGCTCTTAGGCGACGGTTCTCCAACACCAAGCGACGCTTTTCCATGGCCCGACGTACCGCATCAACCAGCATATCCGACGGGAATGGTTTTTCAATAAAGTCATAAGCCCCGTCGCGCATCGCCTGAACCGCCATTGGCACATCACCGTGACCACTAATCAGAATCACCGGAATGGTCTCATCCAGCTTGAGAATTTCTGACATCAACTCCAGACCATCAATTCCCGGCATACGGATATCAGTCACCACAATGCCCGGAAAGTCATGACTCAACTCATCCAGTACACCAACCGCAGAAGGAAAACTTTGCACCGGCAAACCAGCCAGCTCCAACGCCTGAGTACAGGCCTGACGCAGGTGTTTTTCATCATCCACTAGAATAATAGATTGTTGCGGTTCTGCCGTAGCCATTTACTCTCTTTACCTCGTGCCAGCGGACAAAGCCTGCGTGGCACTTAAATCTGCCTTCTTCAAAATAACCGTAAAAATCGCACCACCTTGCGGTCGATTATCGATCTCAATCTTACCACCAAACTGATCAACGATGCCGTAGGTAATCGACAAGCCTAAGCCCATTCCTTCCCCTACTGACTTGGTTGAGTAAAACGGATCAAACACATGCTCGCGAAGCGCTTCAGGCACACCAGAACCACTATCAGCAATGCTCACATAGACCTTATCCGCTTGCTCAGTCACTGAGATATCCAGCATTTTCACACTCACGCTACGCATGGAATCCAAAGCATTGGACAGGATATTCACAAACACCTGCTGTAAACGTACATCTCCCGCCATCACCACCGGTGACTCATCCGGAATAGATAGATTCACTTCAACCCCATCGTCACTAATGCGATTCGCCAGCAAGCTCAACGACTCATTAAGCGGCAAAATGATTGATACAGGGCGCATGGAAATCGATTCATCGCGAGCATAGGTGCGCAGATTCTTAATAATACGATCCATGCGATCCGCAAGCTCGCCAATAGATTGTAGGTTTTCACTGGCCGTCGCTGTATTACCACGCTCAATAAAGGTTTTGGCGTTATCGGCATAGGAGCGAATTGCTGCCAATGGCTGGTTCAGTTCATGACTAACACCCGCTGACATTTGTCCCAGTGCAGCAAGCTTAGTTGCCTGAACTAAACCGGCTTGTGTATCGCGCAGTTCTGACTCAGCATGTTCACGCTCACGCACTTCATTGCGCAGCTTTTCATTAGTCTCACTCAGAGCCAAGGTACGCTCTTCAACCCGCCGCTCCAACTCACGACTCGTCGCATCTTTCATCGCCATACGCTCAGCTAAGCGTCGACGACGTTGCACAATATTGGCGATAGCCAGAAGCAAACTGGCCAACATCAATGCAGCGACTGCGAGCGCCGCATTGACCCGACCGGTAATCTCATCAGCGCCGACCAATAACATCACTCGCCAACCCTCTGCAGGCATATTTTCTTGCTCAACGAAGTAGCGCTGCATCTGACCAGCATCATCAGCAAGCTGCAACTCACGCAGTACCTCATCATCCCAGCTCGCTGATTCAATGGGTAATTTCTCAAATTTATGATCACCATAACGCCGACTATCCACAATCCCTGCCATCTCTTTATCCGTCAAATCATTGACCAATTTTAAATGCCAGTCGGTATTACTCGCCAAAAACACAATACCATGAGAGTCTAAGACCATGATCTTGTCTTTGGCTTGACGCCATTTGTTCTCAAGACCCTCCACAGTGATTTTAACGACAACCACGCCCTGTACTTTATTCGCTTGTACTACCGGATAAGCAAAGAAATAACCACGCTCACCCGAGGTTGTACCTAATGCAAAATACGTCCCTAACTCACCTTGCAAAGCAATTTTAAAATACGGACGAAAACTGAAGTTACGATCGATGAAGGTAGGATTCTTATCCCAGTTACTGGCGGCAACCGTCCAGCCATCGGGCTTCATTAGATAGACATCACTGGCACCAGACACTCTATTAATACGCGCCAGCTCCAAATTTAAAGCTCTGAGTTGTTGGGCGTCGGCAGTATTGTTGAGAACAGGAATGAGGCGTTTGTCTGCAGAGATCAGCTCTGGTAGAGCGCGGAATCGTTGTAATTCAGCATTGAGGTTTGATACTACTAGTTTCAGGGTATTGCTGCTGCGATTGCGGATTTCATCGCTGGCGACCTGCTTTGTCCAATAGGCTGTTTGCCACAGTACCAAGGCACTAATCATTAAGCCGAAAATGATGAGTGCCTTGGTGACTTGGTGAGGTTTGAGTTGGGTAAGACGGTTCAAAAACGTGTCCTGTAAGGTGCATCAAGCAGTCTTAAGCTTCTTATACTTAATACGCTCAGGGTTCAGCTCTTTATTACCATGACGGCGCTTATAGTCTTCCTCATAGTCACTGTAATTACCCTCAAACCACACCGCTTGTGAGTCGCCTTCAAACGCCAGAATATGGGTAGCAATTCGATCCAGGAACCAACGATCATGCGAGATAACCACCGCACAACCTGGGAAGTTAAGCAATGCTTCTTCCAATGCACGCAAGGTTTCCACATCAAGGTCATTGGTTGGCTCATCGAGCAGCATTAAGTTGCCGCCGGATTTAAGCAATTTCGCCAAATGCACACGGTTACGTTCACCACCAGACAAGTCGCCAACACGCTTTTGCTGGGAATCACCCTTAAAGTTGAAACGCCCGCAATAAGCACGCGACGGTATCTGATAACCACCGACGGTAATGATCTCTTGGCCATCGGCAATTTCTTCCCAAACCGATCTATTATCATCAAGTGAGTCACGTGACTGATCAACATAACCAATTTGTACGCTTTCACCGACAGTAAACTCACCTTTATCCGGTGTTTCTTCGCCCGTAATCATGCGAAAAAGCGTGGTTTTACCTGCACCATTAGGCCCGATAATACCGACGATACCACCTCTCGGTAGATTGAAGTTTAGGTCTTCATACAGCACCCGCTCACCAAACGATTTACTAATGCCTTTAGCTTCAATTACCAAATCACCCAAGCGTGGGCCGGGCGCAATATAGATCTCATTGGTTTCTGAACGCGCCTGATAATCACTAGAGGATAACTCTTCAAAACGCTGCATACGCGCTTTGCTTTTTGCCTGACGTCCCTTAGGGTTTGAGCGCACCCATTCCAATTCTTCTTTCATCGCTTTTAAGCGGCCTTGCTCAGACCTCTTTTCTTGCATAAGGCGATTTTCTTTTTGCTCAAGCCAAGAAGAATAGTTGCCTTCCCATGGAATACCTTGTCCGCGATCCAATTCCAGAATCCAGCCAGCGACATTATCTAAGAAGTAACGATCATGGGTTACCGCAACCACTGTACCTGCGAAGTCCTGTAGGAAGCGCTCCAACCAAGCCACAGACTCTGCATCAAGGTGGTTGGTTGGCTCATCGAGAATCAACATATCGGGAGATGACAATAACAGGCGGCACAGTGCCACACGGCGCTTCTCACCACCGGATAGTTTTGTCACATCCGCATCCCAAGGTGGCAGGCGCAACGCATCTGCAGCCACTTCAAGCGTATGCTCAAGATTTTGCACATCAGATGCCTGTAGGATATTTTCCAATCGGCCCTGCTCAGCAGCCAGCGCATCAAAGTCTGCATCAGGTTCCGCATAAGCCGCGTAAACAGCATCCAGCTTTTCCTGCGCTTCCAAAATAACTGCTAAGCCTTCTTCGACATTACCGCGCACATCTTTGTCAGGATTCAGCTGTGGCTCCTGTGCCAGATAGCCAATATTGATACCGGGTTGTGGACGCGCTTCACCGATGATATCGGTATCCAGCCCAGCCATAATACGTAGCAAAGTAGACTTACCCGCACCGTTATAACCGAGTACGCCGATTTTGGCACCGGGGAAAAAGTTGAGGTAGATGTCTTTGAGTATGTGCTTATTAGGTGGGACAACTTTTCCCACCCCATTCATTGTGTAAATGTATTGGGCCATTTGCAGCGTACTTCCTGTTATGAATATGCACAGGATTATGCCGTATACCGGGTGTTGTTCCTAGTAACTACACAAAACTATGTATGCACTTGACCAAGTAATCTTCGAAGTCTTCGAACTAAATATTAGCTGCACTTAACTCAGATATTTTTAGCTGTAGAAAATGTAATACCCCTGCTCGTCCAACAACGCCTGAGTGCTAGTTAAAAACTAAATCAGATATCATCCACCCCAAACCCCGCCTCAACACTACCAGCAGGCTTGTACTCCGCTCCCAATGGTTTGTCATAGCCCAACTCACGCAGCACTTGAAAAACATGCGCATAATCCAACTCACCATGATCCGGTTCAGCCCGATCAGGCACTGACGCAATTTGGTATGACCAATCAAGGGCATTATCTTGCCCCAAAGCGCTGCCAAGCCATTCTCGCCTGTGGCTAAATCACCGCGAACGGTGTTTAGCCCAAGCATAACCAAGCTATTATGGTAGCTTCCCCCTCACTCAAGAAGGAAACGAGAACGAAACCCCTTCCCGAACACCCGCCGAAGGCCAACGCTGAGTAATTGTCTTACGTCTCGTGTAGAACTTAATCGCATCCGGCCCATAAGCATGCAGATCACCAAACAATGAACGCTTCCAGCCACCAAAGCTATGGTAAGACACCGGCACTGGTAACGGCACATTCACCCCAACCATGCCCACTTGAATATTGTCGGTAAAGTAACGAGCCGCTTCACCATCACGGGTGAAGATACAGGTACCATTTCCATATTCATGCGCATCGATCAGATCCATCGCTTCTTGCATGGTGTCAACACGCACCACTTGCAGCACAGGGCCAAAGATCTCTTCTTTGTAGCTGTCCATTTCAGGCGTGACATTATCGATCAGCGTGGCACCAACAAAGAAACCACCGGCAAATCCAGCGACATCAGGATTACGACCATCAACCACAACTGTTGCGCCCTGAGCTTCTGCACTGTCAATGCAACCATTCACTTTATGCTGCGCGGCTTCTGTAATCACAGGGCCAAAGTCATTGCTGCTGTCACTAAATGCGCCCACTTTTAGCGGCTGCATCGCTTCTTTCATTTTGCTCACCAAGGCATCGGCAGCAGCATCACCCACGGCAACGGCAACAGACAGCGCCATGCAACGCTCCCCCGATGAACCAAAGGCTGCGCCCAGTAGTTGATTGACCGCGTTATCCATATCCGCATCCGGCATGATAATCGCGTGGTTTTTAGCGCCACCCAATGCCTGACAACGCTTACCATTCGACGTTGCTGTGGTGTAAATGTATTCAGCAATCGGTGTAGAGCCAACAAAGCTCACCGCTTTCACACGGGTGTCTTCAAGTAGTGTATCAACCGCTTCTTTGTCACCATT
The DNA here is from genome assembly GCF_003172875.1 of Leucothrix pacifica. Classification (GTDB taxonomy): domain Bacteria; phylum Pseudomonadota; class Gammaproteobacteria; order Thiotrichales; family Thiotrichaceae; genus Leucothrix; species Leucothrix pacifica. The sequence continues at coordinate 49,664 of NZ_QGKM01000078.1, forward strand.
GACCACATTCATTACACCTGCTGGCAAACCGGCTTCGTGCAGTAATTCTGCGATAAATAAGGTAGAGGAAGGGTCGCGCTCAGAAGGCTTGAGCACAAAGCAGTTACCGCAAACAATCGCTGCAGGATACATCCATAATGGCACCATCGCCGGGAAGTTAAACGGCGTAATTCCGGCAACCACACCTAGTGGCTGCATCTCACTCCAGGAGTCAATCTCAGGACCAACGTTTTTGCTGTATTCACCCTTCAGCAACTCTGGCGCGTAGCATGCGTATTCCACATTCTCGATACCACGCGTTAGCTCACCCGCTGCGTCATGTGAAATCTTACCGTGCTCTTCACCAATCATGGCGCAGATTTTATCCGCATTTTCTTCAAGTAATTGTTTGAAACGGAACATAATGCGGGCACGTTTTGCCGCCGGTGTATTGCGCCACTCCGGGAAAGCAGCCTGTGCTGCAGCGATAGCTTCTTCGACTGTTTCCTTACTGGCCAACGCAACTTGCTTGTTGACTTCACCGGTGGATGGGTTAAATACATCCTGAGTGCGTTCTGCAGTGGTGATGCTTTCGCCGTTAATTAGGTGTCCAACTGTGCTCATTATTTCTTCCTCAAAATAGGTGTGATTATGCTAATTCGTTAATTGACTCGCCGATGGCATTAATCAGATTATCAATTTCTTCGCGTTCCACGATAAACGGTAAACCTAGCTGGATAGTATCCCCGCCATAACGCACATAAAAGCCTTTTTCCCAACATTTCATGGCGATTTCATAAGGTCGTCTTGCCGGTTCGCCAGGATAAGCTTCGATTTGTAATGCACCTGCCAAACCATAATTGCGAATGTCGGTGATGTATTGAATGCCTTTTAGACTGTGCAGCGCTTCTTCGAATACCGGCGACATCTCTTTAACCCGCGGTACCAAATTGTCTTTTTCCAGCACATCCAACGCGGCTAAACCGGCTGCACAAGCCACCGGATGGCCTGAGTAGGTGTAACCGTGCGGCATTTCCGGCAAATAATCCGGCCCGCCATTGTCCATAAAAGTTTGGTAAATATCGTCTGTCACAATCACCGCACCCATAGGTACTGCGCCGTTGGTTAACTGCTTCGCTACATTCAGGATATCCGGCGTCACACCAAACTCTTCTGCACCCGTATTTGACCCTACTCGGCCAAAACCGGTAATCACCTCATCAAATATCAACAAAATATTGTGCTGATCACAGATCTCACGCAGACGTTGCAAGTAGCCAACCGGAGGTGGAATGACGCCCGCTGATCCTGCCATGGGTTCAACGATCACAGCTGCGATATTCGACGCATCATGCAGGCCGATCAGCTCAATCAACTCCTCGGCAGTATGTGCGCCAGTCTCTGGCATGCCACGGGTAAATGCATTTTCTTTAAGTAAGGTATGTGGCAAGTGGTCAGCATCCACCGCATTACCATACAACACTCGATTGGCACCGATACCACCGACACTAATGCCACCAAAGTTCACACCATGATAACCCTTTACCCGTCCGATCAATTTGGTCTTAGTTGGCATGCCTTTTTTACGCCAGTAAGCGCGGGCAATTTTTAAGGAAGTATCCGCACTTTCAGAACCGGAATCGGTGAAAAAGACGTAGTTCAAACCGTTCGGCATAAAGTCTTTAATGCGGTTTGCCAACTTAAAAGCGCTGGGGTGACCGAATTGAAAACCCGGTGAATAATCCAGTGTGCTCAATTGCTTAGCAACTGCCTCAGCAATTTCAGGACGGCAATGCCCTGCTCCGCACGTCCATAATCCTGATAGACCATCATAAATCTGGCGACCTTCTGCATCAGTAAAGTAAGAGCCTTTTCCCGAGACAATAATGCGTGGATCATCTTTAAATTGGCGGTTAGCCGTGTATGGCATCCAGTAGGATTCTAATTGCTCGCGGCTCATGCCTGCGGCTTTAGCGGTGTTAAATTCAGACATAGTGACGCTCTGTAGTGACTAGGGTTTACAAGCATTCTCTGTCGTCCATAATGTTTTTAAAATATATTTTTATTTACACTTAGGTAAGTATTTAGTTAACTTTAAACACTCACATTTCTCGTTGCGACAATACCGCCCATCACTGCTAAGAGGTCACAGTTCATCCTTATTTAAAGACATATCATCAGTAAGTTTCGGTCAGAACTATTTTGGAAATTACTATACTGTCCTCAACAAACTAAAAAAATGATGTAACAAGGACAATACGATTTATGAAAATCATGGCGCTATTTTGGAAAGTCGCAGTACTGACGTTGCTGTTCAGTAGCTTATTACAGGCAGCACCGCTGGCAACGCGTGGCCAAAACAAACTACAGCAAGCTGACGTGAACAATATGATTCGCGCAGGTGAGCAAATTGCAGGGCATAATTTTACGGCTCAGGAAAAGCTCAGACTAAAACAATGGGCCATCGAACTATTCAACAAAGAGCCTCAGATTCAGGGTGTGACAAAAGCATTTACGCTGTATAGCAAATACCTCAACCTGAGTCATAAACACCAGCAGCGCGATATGAAAGCGATGATCTGGCATCATTTTTACCGCCATATGACATTCAACTGGCGCTTTCCCAAATACCGCCCTTCTCAGGCAACGCTGTATGACGTGATTCAGCGCTACAACCCGATTGTGAAACGACTCAATAAAGAGCGCATGATCCTGACTAAAAATGACATCGTGTTGCTGCGTAGCGGGAATTATTTTTATTCGCGCCCGATGTGGAGTGCGTTAAATACGGTTGCAGTGTTACTGGCTGGCAAACCCATTTCACATCAAGACTCACAAGCAATGCACCAATGGAGCTTGCAGGATTTCAAAGCAAAGCCGCAGCAAGCGATGATGGCATACGCGCTATTTTTGGATGAGATGGTGCCATTCGCCATGAACCCGAGTAACGCTAAGACGCGCGCGCAATATCGTGCCAATACTTACCGACGCTTTTATCAGGGTTTTAAAAATGACCCGCTCGCGCAACGCTCAAACAGTGATTTGATGGATATTGTGAATAAATACAACCATCGCCTACTGACAGAAATGAAACAGAATAAGCAACCCAGCGCCATCGAAGAACAAATCCTTGCCGGTGCATTGATACAGCAGCTTAAGCTTAATCAACTGCACTTTAACAATGCTATGCAATCATACCGCGCCTTTGGTGACAGCCTAAGTCGCTCCATTCGTGATACCAGCACCCGCCATTCTATACAAATCGGTGGAGGTAAAATTATCACGAGCTACCCTGATTACTTCGTCGTAGAAAACGCCCGTGGTGATCGCTATAACGTATCCCGCTAATGAAAAATGAGTTCTCCGGTCGTATCGCTGACACCGATATTCGCTTACTAAGAATCTACAAAGCTGTGGTGGAGTGTGGTGGCTTTGCAGCTGCGGAAGTCACATTGAATATTAGCCGTGCGGCCATTAGCATCGCCATGAGTGACCTTGAACAGCGGCTATCACTGCGGCTTTGTCAGCGAGGTCGTGGCGGCTTTTCGCTGACCGATCAGGGGCAGCAAGTATATCAGGCGATTCTGCAATTGTTGTCGGCACTGGAGGACTTTCGCACCCAAGTCAACGGCATCCACACGCAGCTTAAGGGTGAACTGAATATTGGCATCACGGATAATCTGGTCACCATGCCACGCATGCGTATCACCCGCGCGATTAAAGCACTCAAAGAAAAAGGGCCGGATGTCACTGTTAATATCCGCATGACTCCGCCCAGTGAAATTGAAATGGCGGTGCTTGATGGTCGCTTACATATCGGCGTGGTGCCGACGCTTAAACCACTATCAGGGCTTTCCTACCTCCCCTTATATGATGAAGAATCACAGCTCTATTGTAGTAATACGCATCAACTATTTATGCGTGATGAAAGTGATCTTAGTCTGGAGGATATTCACGCAAGTGATGCGGTATTGCCCGCTTATGCGCAGTCACCTGAGGTGAAAGCGCTTTACCAGAGTATGAAAAGCACCGCCACGGCAACGGATCGCGAAGGGATTGCATTTCTGATTCTGACCGGACAGTACATCGGTTATTTACCCACACATTTTGCTGAGCGTTGGTTGCTCAAAGGTAGTCTTCGTGCATTACTTCCAAAACAGTTCAGTTATTCGACCCATTACACAGCCATTACCCGAAAAAACGCCCGTCCCAATCTGGTGTTAGAAAGCTATCTGGAAGAGCTATAACTGAGCTGACTTCAAGTACGACCGCTTATCTGCCGTAACATACCGACCCTCGGTAAAGTGATAATATGAATCAGTAAGCACTCGCTGACGGGGAAAATAATAATGAAAAAAACCATCAAAACCTTCACGCTACTCGCCACTATTTTAACTGTGCCTGTGACATCTACCGCATTTGCTAATTGTCAGTGGACACATGGCTCATTGGGCGAAACCTTTCAGTCTACCAAAGCACGTATGAAGCAGTATGCTGTGTGTAATGTGCTGGATGAATGCCAGCGCTTAGAGGATGAGTTAACGGAAACCATTTCGCTGATGAGAACGGCTTCCGAGTGTGGGCCGGATGTACTCACACCAGATGACCAGTACATGATTGGCTTCTTTGGTAGCCGCTTTAAGCTGATCAAAAAACAAAAAATCACCTATCTCGGTACTAAGGTTGCTATCGCACCAGCACCAGCACCAGCACCAGCACCAGCACCAGCACCAGCACCAGCACCAGCACCAGCAATGATAGCCTGGGACCCAGTCCCAACAAGCCCTAAAGAAGAAATAATCATGCCTGATGAAACCTATCCAGTGCTATGGAAAGGTGAACTAGGAGATGACACAACGCCTCAGATCCCGCCGAGTCGTTATGCTTCTGCCAGTGAGGTAGAAGAAGTAATCGATCCGCGTGGTGCACAGATGGAGCTAGAAGCACAATACCTTCAGCACTTCGAAAAACAACGAGCCGGATTATTACGCTGGCAACTGAAAGATCAACTGATTGCTGTTAATAGTAGTCCGTTTTAAACAATCCCCACTTTCTTTGTAAAAACGGTAAGCGGTAAATCAGCCATCTTACAGTGCGATTTAGACTCATTTCATCAGTCTAAATCAGCACACCCAATACTGATTAATTATTAATCAATTCGATTAAGCTACTGTTTTATAGCGTCATAATTACTTAATATATTAGCTATCAACAACGTTATCCCCAATTCGTGTGGACAAAGTGGATAAGTTGGAGCAATCAAACAACATGCAAGAGCTAAACATTACAGCCTAAGTCACTTAGAATATAATTGAATCCACCTAATAAGTTGCTTCGTAATCCCAGTAGGGAAGCCCTTTTGTGATACACAACTAGGAGATAAAAATGCAACAATTGTTGATACTAAGAAGAATGGCACTAATAAAAACGGGTAATGCAAGCAGTTGGGGTGAGCAATGAATATCTTTGGCTCTCCAATCATGAGTTTTATGAAAGGCAAAATGCTAAAACATACGCCGGGTATGTTGACTTGCCTTGAGTTCGAACAATACATCGATAAGTATATTACGGGTAAACTAGACAAAAGCGAGTCACGGCTGTTCGACCGACATGTGAAAGTATGTCGTGACTGCCGAAATTATATCAACACCTACGAACGTACCATCACCCAGGGAAAAGCTGTGTTTGAGGAAAAGAATTTGGATGAGGCTGTACCGGATGCGGTACCGAGTGGTTTAGTTGACGCGGTAAACGCGGTGAAAGAACGCAACGCACAGCTGTAATGACTGATAAACTGAACAGCACAAGGCAAATAAAGTAACAAGGAATCAATGACAAATCGTCAGTCGAATATTATCTTTTATGGCGTCATCGCCCTAATCGCTTACGGATTAATCGTTAATCATTTTTATCCTGATTTCTTTGAAGACTTAGGAAAGAGCAAAGAAGAACTGTCGATCAAAGAAGCTGTTGCTCAGGGCGACCATACGCAAGCGCTCAGCCTTTATCGTGGGTTGTTATTAAAACGGCTCGGTACCGACAAAGAAACAACCACTGACACCGCCGAAATATATGAAGAGATGGCCCAGCTACATGCTAAAGCAGACGATACTGCAGAGGCGAAAGCGCACTATCTCAAAGCACTGGAGACAAAAAAACGCCTAAACCCCGTCAATACTTACAGCGTCAGTAAAACGTATTTTGATCTGGGTACTATTGCAGAGCGCGACAAACACATTGATCAGGCGCAAAGCTACTATGAGCAGGCACTGAGCACCAGATTAGGTAAACCAAGGTCTGCTGATGATGAAGGGATATTTGAAGGCCTGCAAAACAATCAGCAGCGCTATAAACGGCTCAACAATGCTGGCACGATAGCGATATTTAACCGGCTTGCAGCACTGCATGTGGCTAAAAAAGATTACACAAGCGCGAAAAATTACTACGAACGCGCTCTTGAGGCCAGCAAACTCACCTATGGCGAAGATGACGCTAAAACTCAGGAAGTCAAAGACCTTATCAAAACCTTGCCGCTAATGTAATCAAGGCAAATCACGCCTATTCGCCTTAGCTCACACTCCCCCATTTGGCTAATTATCAATTACCACCCTACACTGTAAACTAGGTTGATTGAATGAACACGACGTCACAGGCATTGGTACTTGTGGCTTCAGGCTGATTTTATAGTGAGGATGGAAATGACAAGACCGATACGAATGCTATGCTTCTTAATGCTTACCGCTTCATTAGGCTCACACCCCCTCTATGCTGCAGATGATGAAGCAAGTGATGGTATTCGCGCTATAGCTGAAGCCAATAAAGTCATTACCAATATCAACTCTGATCAGCTTGAAAAAATTCTTAAAGATAACCCAAAGACCGAATTAGTCGATGTCAGAAGTGCCAATGAAGTTGACTTCATGGGTGGTTATATTGATGCGGATGAACACGTCAATATTACGCGCGGTTGGTTAGAGTTCAACTTGGCCGCCTATGTAAAAAACAAGGATGCACCAATTGTAGTCTATTGCGGTACTAATCAACGTAGCCCACTTGCCGCTAAGAAACTGATGGATCTTGGTTATACCAATGTTAAAAACCTTGCCGATGGTTTTGAAAAATGGAGAGAGCTAGGTAAGCCAATAAAATTGACCGACAAAGCACCGGAATCTTTACTGTTTAGCCTGCCAGAGCAGGTCACCGCTAATATCTACTCCGCGATTGGGGCGACTGCCCCCGGTACTTATGCTAACTCTGGCCACAATAACAATTTATCCTTCGTCATTACAGATGAAGGCGTCTTGGTATTTAATGCAGGTGATAATTATTTGCTGGCCAAAGCGCTGCATCACGAAATCAAAAAACTCACCGATCAACCCGTCAAATATGTTGTGCTGGAAAATGCACAGGGTCACGCGATGCTGGGCTCTAACTACTGGAAAGAGCAAGGCGCAAACATCATTATGCACGTCGATTCTCATGCTGAACTTCAAGAGTATGGCGAGGAAGTGCTTGAACGCATGAAACGTGGTCGCCGGGATAAAGCGCAATGGACACAACTTGTTGAGCCTGATCAAACGTTTGAAGATAAGTTGGTGATTGAAATGGGCGGTGAAACCTTTGAAGTGCTTTATCTTGGTCCCGGTCATAGTCCGGGAGACATTGCCTTGTGGATACCAAAGCAGAAAACGTTGATCACTGGTGACCTTAGTTTCCATCAACGTCTGATGCCGATCTTTGAACATACAGACACTGCAGGTTGGATTGATACATGGGATAAGATTGAAGCGTTAAATGCTACGCACATTATCCCCGGACATGGCGCAGCAACTCAAGACATTGGAGAACTCAGAAAGTATACCCGTGATTATCTGGTCTATATGCGCAGCGAGGTTGAGAAATTATTGGATGATGACGCTGGGGAACAAGCGGCATATGGCATTGATCAGTCCGCTTACTCTCACTTGGATACGTTCAACGAGTTAGCATTGCAGAATGCAGGACGTTTGTATCGATTAATGGAGTTTGAGTGATGACTGCATAGCACCTTCTGTCAGAAATCACTTAAGGGTCTACATTGTGGGTTTATAATTTAGTAAACCCTAATAATAAAATCACAATGTTCCTAAAGACTACCCATATCCCCAGTTCGATGGAAAAGGATTACCAGTCGTACCTTGCCCCTGAGAGGATAAGATCTACGCGAGTGATCTCGATATTGGCGCTGATCTTATTTTCGTCTTTTATTCTGGTCGACTTCTTTGCGTTACCGTCAGCAGTGTACGAGGCATTCGTGATAAGGCTGGTAGTAATAGCCAGCTTGTGTTTTTCCGTCGTGTTCTCCTTCACCCGCAAGTTTTCCAAATATTATCATCTTGTACTGGTTATCCCTTATTTTTTGGCGGGTGTCGCGATCAATCTGATGATCCTGATAGCCACCCCTGAAGACAAAGCATCGGAGATATATTTCGCAGGATTGGTATTGGTACTGATGGCGATATTTTCGTGGAATTATCTAAACTTGCCATCGGTAACCATCAGCACACTGGGTATTATTGGACTGTACGTTTATGTCGAAATACACAAAAGCACAGATCATGACGCTCTGTATGCCACTATTATACCCAACTGCTTTTTTCTGGTAAGTGCATCTATTATTGGTTTGGTCACTCAGTACGTGCGTGACCAATATCTCAAAGAAAACTTTTTGCTTCAGCAATCGCTTAAACGTGCCTATGAGAAAAAGGCTGCGGAAGCCAACGATAATCAGTACTTAGCGAATCATGATGCATTAACCAATCTGCCGAACCGCCGCTACATGATGAAGCTACTGAATGAGTCGCTGGAGAAGGCGCGATTAAAAGACAAAATCTTAGTGATTTTGTTTGTAGACCTAAATGGTTTTAAACAAATCAATGATGTGCACGGTCATGTTGCAGGTGACGAAACCCTATCCATCATTGCAAAACGCCTTGAACTAGCCATGCGCAGGGGCGATCATTTGTCGCGCCTAGGTGGTGATGAATATCTTATGGGGCTCATACTGGATAAGGATGACTTGCCCAAAGTCAATAAGATCGCTGATAAATATGCAAAAATCATCGCTCAGCCAATAAATATTGAAGGCAAAACGTTAAGAGTGGGCGCCAGCATTGGTTTTGCTATTTACCCACACCATGGCGATGATATTGAAGGCTTGATCAATATTGCGGACCAAAAAATGTACGAGGTAAAGAAGGTCAAACCCAGTCGTACCGCAGCATCAAGCCTCCAGTAAAATCTTATACTTCCTGCGTATCTCCGCATCTGTCTCAGGACGTATATACACAGGTTGGTGCTCTGCCAGAATCTCTTTAACCCGAGTGTTGGCACGCTGCCACATATCCAATGAACCCTGCTCTTCCCACACTGAAGGTTGCTGTCGGTCTGTCAGTTTACTTGGCCAGAAATAGTCCCGCTGCATGGCGTCCATAGTGTGCTGCCCGCCTAGAAAGTGCCCTTCTCCATATACTGCTTCTTTAATCGCTTCAAAGCCCAATGTTTCCTCGGTAACTTCAATACCGCGAAGAGTACGATACACCTGCGATAACATCTCGTCATCAATCAGCATCGCTTCGAAAGACGCACCCAGCAAACTCGCCATCATTCCCGAGGATTCATACACCATATTACAGCCAGCCAGTCCCACACCCAGTGACGTCATGGCTTTTTCCAACCCCACCATAACGCAGCGGTGAAATCACCGGGCTGATATGCGCTTTACAGAACGGACGCTCACGAAACTTACCCTCGACGCCCATAGCAATATCGAACATATCGATAATGGGGTCGACCGTTTCAGCAAGGGTAAAGCTGGTGCCGACAGGCTTAGTGGTTCCCTTAAGTAAGGCGTAGGCCGTGTTGATATCTAAGTCTTTGAGGTCCTCAACATCGGTTGCTACGCAGCAACGGGTAAACCAACTTACATTAGTCAGTGAGTCAGCAAGACGCGTGAAATCATACAAATCACGTAAGGTTGCAGAACGATAGTGATGGGTGTCCACATCCAATGTCTGAACCGCTGCACCGCCCGTACCAAAATGGACTTTATCACCACCCACTTCAAAATCATGTTTGGGGTCACGGCCGTAGTAGACGAACTTACGGCAAGCACCCGCCAAGATATCCTCGATCATCTCTTTGGAATAACACAGTCGACCCTGCTCGTTTTGATGTGCACCACATTCCAGCGCTTTTTCCATCAAAGCATCCGGCACGTCACCCATGCCAATCTCCGACAAAATCCGCAAGGCATTATCGTAAATTTGCCGGACCTCATCATCACTCAACGCTTTGTACTGACCACCGGATGGCCCCGGAGGACAGGGATTAATCTCAGGTGCTTTGGCACGTTTAGCATGCATCGCCTCGCGAGGACTCATTTTACGTCTGCGTCTTGGTTTTGATGACATGCCAATCTCCAACTACTATTATTTACAATCTATCCTGCAACTTATACGGAATACCTTCTAAGCTCTCACCAGAGCCATAGTCGGATCATACAATCCAGGCTCACATACCTCGACCGCATAGCGCTCACCCAAAATTTCCACTTCAAGCTTAGTGCCTATGTCAGCAAACTCAGGATTCACAAAGCCCATCGCGATATTCTTCTCAACACGATGTCCATACCCACCCGATGTAACCGTGCCAATGAGGTCATCACCGCTGTACAGTGAGTCCCCCGCATGTGCCGGTGCAATATCACAATCCACAATCATTGAGACAAATAGCTTTTTTGGGCCACGTTCAATCTCTTTTAATAAAGCGGCTTTACCCACGAAATCAGGCTTGTCCAAATTCACAAAGCGATCAATCGTCGACTCCATTGGGTTGTGCTCATAAATCAAATCAGCCTTCCAGTGACGATAGCCTTTTTCCAAACGCATAGACTCTGTGGCGTACAAACCAAAGTGTGATAAGTTGAATTGCTCACCGGCTTCATTGAGTAGCTTCCACGTCAGATAGAGCTGCTCATTGGGTACGTGTAACTCATAAGCATGTTCACCGGAAAAGCTCACACTCATCGCCGTGACTTCAGCATGAGCCAGCATCATTTGTTTTACTCGCATCCACGGAAACGCTTCTTTTGACCAATCGCTACGCGGTGACAATGATTGCAATAAAGCCCGTGCCTTCGGCCCCGCCACAACCAGAATCGTATGACTAGCCGCCATTTCAGTGATGCTGACCGACTCCGGCTTATAGCGATTCAGCCAATCTAAATCATGCCACTCGGCAGCTGCCGCCGAACCATACCAATAGTGATCATCACCCAGCTTAGCAATGGTCGCTTCCGCTAACACATGCCCTTTTTCATTGAGTAAATAACACAAACTTACACGACCAATCACCGTCGGAATCTTACCGCAGACGAGATAATCCAAGAACGCTCCAGCACCTTCGCCACGAATCTCATAACGGTTAAATCCAGAAACTTCCATCAAACCAACATTCGTTGTTAATGTCTTGATTTCATTGGCAACAATATCTTTGGTAGGAGTAAAGCGGAAACTGTGCTCATCCACAAAATCAGGTTGGTCATCCGGCTTAAAGCACAAGACACGCTCCCAACCATTCACTACGCCCCAGATGGCATTCGCCTGATCCAACACCGGATACAGCGGTGTAGTACGTGCTAAACGTGAGCCGGGGCGATGTTCATGCGGCATGTGGTAATGAAACTCGTTTCGGTAGTCTTCAATTGCTTTGACACAGGTATGTTCGGTATTGGCGTATTGCGTGAAACGACGCGGATCCAGACACCAGGCATCCCACTCTGATTCGCCGTGAACAATGATCTCAGCCAATACTTTACCGTGGCCGCCACCTTCGCCGATACCCGCTCGTAAACCGATATTACAATAAGCATTTTCAATACCAGGAATCTGGCCCACCAGCGGTAAACCATCAATGGTGTAAGTAATCGGCCCATTGACCACGGTGTGAATACCGGCATTTTGCAGCGCAGGCATGCGTTCAAATATGCCTTCCATATTGGGCAAACAGCGATCCAGATCCGATGGACATAAATCCTTAGTGAAGTTTGGATCAATGCCATCCATACCGAAGGTTTTGCAGGCCTGTTCATACACACCGACTAATAAACCGTTCTTTTCCTGACGACTGTAAAAATCATCAAACGGATCACGCACCACCGGCACCTGATAGTCCAATGCTTCCAGCTCCGGCATAGTATCGGTGAGGAAATACATATGCTCCATTGACGTCACTGGGTGTGTGACACCCAACATATTGCCGACTTCATTCACCCGATAACCCGTTGCATTCACCACCTTTTCACAGGTGATGTCACCGTTTTTGGTATGCACGATAAACTCGCCATTGGCTTTGCGGGTAATGTTCTCAACGGGATTGAAGCGATAGATATCGGCACCGGCTTTTTTCGCAGCACGTGCTAACGCCATGGTAATGCCTGATGGGTCGATATAACCATCGAGTGGATCCCACCACGCCCCCAGCATACCGTCAGGCATCATGAGCGGATGTCGTTTGTGCACTTCCTGAGCGTCAATGAATTCCATCTCCACGCCCATGCCTTTGGCCATGCCGATATGGTATTTGTAGATATCAACCTGATCCTGCGTATAGGCCGTGCGCATACCACCCGTGATGTGATAGTAGAATGGGAAATCATCGTCTTTGGCTAACTCGCGGTATAGATCAATACTATGGCGTTTCAGGGCAATCATGGTTTGATGAGTTATGATTGAAAGTAGTGTCTAAAGAATTTGCTAAAAAGCGGCGTATCTGGTTTGTTATT